>NZ_CP077076.1:5443053-6147080 GCF_019139895.1 Pseudomonas fakonensis
GTCGGCGCGGTGCTCAAGCACCTGCGCAAGGTGCCGGTGGCGCGCCTGACCCTGTGCGGTGGCTTCGGCAAGATCAGCAAACTCGCCGCCGGGCACATGGACCTGCACAGCCGCCATTCCAGTATCGACCTGCCGCAACTGGCCGCCTGGGCGGCTGGCATCGGTGCCGATGCCACGCTGCAACAGGCGATCATCGGCGCCAACACCAGCCAGCAGGCCCTGGCCCTGGCCCACGCCGCCGGCATCGCCCTCGGCGATGAAGTGTGCCGCCATGCCCTGGCCTTCGCCCGAAGCGTGGTGCCAGCCCAGGTGCAAGTGGAAGTGTTCGCCATCGACCGCCAGGGTGGCATCGTCGGCCAGGCAGGTGTGCCATGAGCGGGCGTATCCTGCTGCTGGGCGGTGTCAGTGAGGCCCTGGCCATCGCCCGCCGGCTAGGCCCGCAACACGTGTACAGCCTGGCCGGCATTGGGCGGGTGCCCGGCGACCTCAGCTGCCAGGTGCGGGTTGGTGGCTACGGCGGCGCCGAGGGCCTGGCGGCTTACCTGCGTGAGCAAGCTATCGACCTGCTGATCGACGCCACCCACCCCTACGCCGCGCAGATCAGCGCCAACGCCGCCCAGGCCGCGCGCAGTGCCGGGGTGACCTGCTGGGCCCTGCGCCGCCCGGCGTGGCAGGCGCAGCCCGGCGATGACTGGCGCGAGGTTGCGGGCTGGGACGAGTTGATCGCGGCCCTGGCAGCGTTCCAGCGACCGCTGTTCACCCTGGGCCGCGAGCCGCTGCAGCACCTGGACGAAATCCCGCCACACCAGTTCTGGACCCTGCGAGCCCTTGAAGCCTGCCCGGGCAATGAGCGCTGCGAGGTGATCGGTGCCCGCGGGCCGTTCAACATCGACGACGAGCGTGCGCTGTTCGAGCGGCGCCAGGTCGATGTGCTGGTGAGCAAGAACAGCGGCAGCGCGGCCACCGAGCCGAAGCTTGAAGTGGCGCGGGAGCGGGGGGTGCCGGTGTTGGTGCTCAGGCGGCCCCGGTTGCCGGATGTGGATCGGTTTTTTGAAGATCCCGAAGCGTTGCTGGAGGCGCTGGAGGCGCGTTGATGACTGGCAGGTGTTCGCCGAGAGATTTGCAGCGCCTATAAGATCGAGCGCCGCCCGCGCGGCGCATCGCGGGGCAAGCCCGCTCCTACATTTGTTTCGGGCCAGTATTTCCTGTGCCATCACCTGGTCCGCCTTGTTTGTACAACGCGATTTCAGCGTATGCGCCAATGCCGCCTCGCCGGGCTCAAGACATGCACCAAGGCAGGCGCCGGTACTTGCACAGGCATAATTGGCCCGAAACAAAAGTGGGAGCGGGCTTGTCCCGCGATGCGCCGCGCGGGCGGCGCTCGGTCTCGTAGGCGCTGCAGAACCTTCGGCGAGCACCCGGCAGCCCTGACGCTAACACCTGCAAGCGCAACCCATGGCCCCACCCACCGCTCTTGCCGTAAACTCACCTCCCCTCTACTGGAAGGCCCCACCCATATGGAAATGCAATGGTGGATCTGGCTCGTCTTCGGCGTGGCCCTGATCCTGCTGGAACTGGTCCTGCCCACGTTCTTCATTCTCTGGTTCGGCATCGGCGCCGTGCTGGTGTCGTTCATCGCCCTGCTTGCCCCCAGCCTGCAACTCGACATGCAGGGCCTGCTGTGGGTGGTGTTCTCGTCCCTCACCACACTGCTGTGGTTCAAGGTGTTCCGCAGCAAGAAGCCTGACGTGCGCTGGACCGCCGACAGCGTGATCGGCGAGGTCGGCCTGCTGACCGTCAGCGTGTCGCCATTCCAGAAAGGCCGGGTGCGCTTCCAGAAGCCGATCCTGGGCAACGAGGAATGGACCTGCGTCGCCGACAGCGACATCCCCGCCGGCGAGCGCGTGCGCCTGGCCGCCATCGAAGGCAATACCGCCCGGGTCACCCGGGCCTGAATCCGCACTAAAAGGAAGTTTGCAAACATGACCAGCCTCATCGTCGTCGGCACCCTCGCCGCATTCGTACTGATCACCGTGTTCAAGGGGGTGCGCATCGTGCCCCAGGGCGAAGAATGGATCGTCGAGCGCCTGGGCCGCTACCACAGCACCCTCAAGCCCGGCCTTAACATCGTCATCCCGTACATGGACGTGGTCGCCTACCGCCTGCCGACCAAGGACATCATCCTCGACGTGCAGCAGCAGGAAATCATCACCAAGGACAACGCAGTAATCGTCGCCAACGCCCTGTGCTTCGCCAAAGTGGTCGACCCGCAGAAGGCCTCGTACGGCGTGCAGAACTTCTCGTTCGCCGTGACCAGCCTGACCATGACCTCGCTGCGCGCCATCGTCGGCGCCATGGACCTGGACGAAGCGCTGTCCAGCCGCGAGCAGATCAAGGCACGCCTGCGCGAAGCGATGTCCGAGCAGACCGAAGACTGGGGCGTGACCGTGCGCTCGGTGGAAATCCAGGACATCAAGCCCTCGCCAAGCATGCAGACCGCCATGGAGCGCCAGGCTGCCGCCGAGCGTGAGCGTAAAGCCGACGTGACCCGCGCCGAGGGCAACAAGCAGGCGGCCATTCTGGAGGCCGAAGCGCGCCTGCAGGCGGCCAAGCTGGATGCCGAAGCCCAGGTCAACCTGGCCGAAGCCTCGGCGCGGGCCATCACTCTGGTCAAGGACGCGGTGGGCAGCGAAACCGTGCCGGCCATGTACCTGCTGGGCGAGCGCTACATCGGCGCCATGGAAAACCTGGCCGGCAGCGACAACGCCAAGGTGGTGGTGTTGCCGGCCGACCTGCAAGAGACCGTGCGCGGGCTGATGGGCCGCGGCAAGGCCTGATCGCCAGCGCTACGGAAGCGGGTATTGTGGGAGCGGGCTTGCCCCGCGCTGAGGGTCGCCCAGATAGCATCATTTCCAGGACTGGCGTTATCGCGGGGCAAGCCCGCTCCCACGTCACCACTGGAATGACGTATTGCCCCAGGTGCGGCACTTCACCGCACCCCGGCATTTTTACCTATACTCCGCCGTACAATAGCCACCACGATTCCTGACCGGATCTCTCCATGCCCCCACGTCGGCACATCGCCTGGATAGCCTGCCTTGCAGTGCTGTTCAACCTGCTGGCCATGCCGCTCTCCTCTGCCGCGCCCAAGGGCCCGGCCGAGCAGCTGCTGTGGGGCGCTTTCTGTTCGAGCATGGCGAACAAGGCCAAGGTCGATGTCCAGGCCCTGGCCAAGATCGACCTCGGCCCGCAAAGCGACGACAGCGCCAGCATGATGAACTGCTGGTGCTGCTCGGGCGCGGCGCCCCTGCTGGCCCTGCCTGGCGACCCGCCGCAACTGCACAACCCGCCGCGGCTGCCCGCAGGCGAAGCGCCAGCCCTTGCCGACTACCAGCCCACGCCGCGCCAGTTATGGCCTGCGCTCAACCCCCGTGCCTCTCCGCTGGCCTGAGTTCGCCAAGCTTTCTGCTGCCTGAACCTCGACAGACCGGAGAACCACCATGCTCAAGCAAGCCCTAGTACTGGCCGCCCTGCTGCTGCCCGGCGCCTACGCAACTGCCCATGAATACAGCGTCGGCGAGCTGCACATCGCCCACCCCTGGTCGCTGGAACTGCCGCCCAACGCGCCCAACGTGGCGGCCTACTTTGTGGTGCACAACAACGGCAAAAGCGACGACCGTCTGCTCTCGGTGGCCACCCCGATCAGCAGCGACGCACAGCTGCACGAACACGCCATGACCGCCGGCGGCACCATGAAGATGCAACAGGTGCCCAGCGTGGCGGTACCTGCCGGCAAGGACGTGGTGTTCGCCCCCAGCGCCTACCACGTGATGATCCTGCAGCCCAAGGACCGCAGCCTGCTGGCTGATGGCAAGCGCTTCCCGCTGACCCTGCACTTCGAGAAAGCCGGTGACATCACCGTCGACGTCGCCGTGCAGAAGCAACCGCCAGCCGACCAGCCAGGTCACGAACACACGCACTGACCCTGACTGGCGCTCGCCATGAGCCTGCCGCGCAACAGCTCCGCCCGCAGCACCCGCCCTGACCGCAGGCGCGTCGGTGGCGGCTGGCTGAGCCTGTTCGCCATGTGGATGATCTTCATCGGCCCACTGATTTCTCAGTCGATGCCGATGGAGCACCACGCCGGCATGAACATGTCCATGGACATGAGCATGCCGATACCCGCCAGCCACGCCCATGGCAGCGAGCACGGCCATCACCAGGGCCACGGCAACGATGGCCAGCTGCATGTGATGTGGGAAAAATGCGGCTACTGCAGCCTGCTGTTCAACTGCCCCGCCCTGCCGCAAACCCTCAGCCCGCTCAGCGCAGGCAGCCTGCTCCCGCCCGCTTACCTCACCAATGCCACGCGCCAGGGCCATGCCCGGCAGGCTGTATTCCCCGGCGCGCGCAGCCGCGCACCACCCCGCTCGATCAGCGCCTGAAGCCACACCCCAAACGCCCGAAGCCACAAAGGCTTCGCGCCTGTGCCTGACTGATCGACTGGAACCACTATGTCCAGCTGTACACCTGTATCCGCGCTTTCGCTGCGCGGCACCCTCGCCGTGCTCTGCGGCTCGCTGCTCGCGCCCCTGGCCCTGGCCGCCGAAACCGGCCACGAAGGCCATGACGTCGATGCGCCCGAGCTGAGCCCCACTGTGATCACCGCCGTGGCGCCCAGCTCGCCGCTGACCGTGGTCACCAACCCCAAGGACCCGCGCCAGCCGGTGCCCGCCAGCGACGGCGCCGACTACCTCAAGACCATCCCCGGGTTCTCGGCCATTCGCGCCGGTGGCACCAACGGTGACCCGGTGCTGCGCGGCATGTTCGGCTCGCGCCTGAACATCCTCACCAACGGCGGCGTGATGCTCGGCGCCTGCCCCAACCGCATGGACGCCCCCACGTCCTATATCTCGCCAGAAACCTACGACCGCCTCACCGTGATCAAGGGCCCGCAAAGCGTGATCTGGGGCCCCGGCGGCTCGGCCGGCACCATCCTCTTCGAACGCGAGCCGGAGAAGTTCGGTGAGCTGGGCAGCCGGGTCAACGCCAGCCTGATGGCCGGCTCCAACGGCCGCTTCGACAAGGTGCTGGACGCCGCCGTCGGCAACAGCCTGGGTTACGCCCGCTTCGTCGGCAACCAGTCGCACTCCGATGACTACGAAGATGGCAACGGCGATACCGTGCCGTCACGCTGGAACAAGTGGAACGGCGACGTCGCCCTGGGCTGGACCCCGGATGCCGACACCCTGCTGGAGCTCACCGCCGGCAAGGGCGATGGCGAGGCCCGCTACGCCGGGCGCGGCATGGACGGCGCGCAGTTCAAGCGCGAAAGCCTGGGCCTGCGCCTTGAAAAGTCCAACCTCGGCGAGGTGCTCGACAAGCTCGAGGCGCAGGTTTACTACAACTACGCCGACCACGTGATGGACAACTACAGCCTGCGCACCCCATCGGGCACCGGCATGATGGCCGGCCCCATGGCCGCCGCCGTCGACCGCCGCACCCTGGGCGCCCGCATCAAGGCCACCTGGCGCTGGGCGGATGTGCAACTGGTCAGCGGCATCGACGCGCAGACCAACGAGCACCGGGCGCGCAGCGCCATGGGTATCGACACCTACAAGGACAAGCCCTGGGACAAGGACGCCGATTTTCACAACTACGGCGCCTTCGGCGAGCTGACCTGGTTCCTCACAGGCGATAACCGCCTGATCAGCGGCGCCCGCCTGGACCGCGCCTCGGCCAAGGACTACCGCAGCGACAGCGCGACAAACGGCAACACCCGCGCCGACACCCTGCCCAGCGGCTTCTTGCGCTACGAGCATGACCTGGCGGCCGTGCCGGCCACCACCTACATCGGCCTCGGCCACGCCCAGCGCTTCCCCGACTACTGGGAGCTGTTCTCCCCCGACCAGGGCCCGGCGGGCAGCACCAACGCCTTCGACAGCATCAAGCCAGAGAAGACCACCCAGCTGGACTTCGGCATCCAGTACCAGGGCGAGCGCCTGGAAGCCTGGGCCTCGGGTTATGTCGGCCAGGTACGCGACTACATCCTGTTCGACTACCGCACCGGCATGATGGGCATGAGCAGCACCCAGGCGCAGAACATCGACGCGCGCATCATGGGCGGCGAACTGGGCGCGGCCTACAAGCTGACCGAAAACTGGAAGGCCGACGCCACCCTGGCCTACGCCTGGGGCAAGAACAGCAGCGATGGCAAGGCGCTGCCGCAGATGCCGCCACTGGAAAGCCGCCTGGGCCTGACCTACAGCCGCGACGCCTGGAGCGTCGGCAGCCTGTGGCGGGTGGTGGCGGCGCAGAACCGCATCGCCGAGAACCAGGGCAATGTGGTGGGCAAGGACTACCAGAAGAGCGGCGGCTTCGGCGTGTTCTCGCTCAATGGCGCCTACAAGGTCAGCCGCAACCTCAAGCTCAGCGCCGGCGTCGACAACCTGTTCGACAAGGCCTACGCCGAGCACCTGAACCTGGCCGGCAACGCAGGCTTCGGCTACCCGGCGGCCGACCCGCAACCTGTGAACGAACCCGGCCGCACCTTGTGGACCAAGGTCGACTTCAGCTTCTGACAACAACAAACGGGCGCGGGCCTGACCGCGCCCAACTGGCAACACGGGAGGCTCCATGAGCAAACCAAAGGTATCGTTCTACAACCTGGCCTGGCGCTGGCATTTCTATGCCGGGCTGTTCGTCGCGCCGTTCATGATCCTGCTGGCGATCACCGGGATCATCTACCTGTTCAAGCCGCAGCTCGACCCGCTGCTGTATCGCGACCTGATGGTGGTCGAGGCCGGCGAACATCGGCAGAGCGCCGACAGCCTGCTGGCCACGGTGCAACAGGTGTACCCAAAAGGCCACATCGGCCAGTACCTGCCACCGCTGAACGCCGAACGCAGCGCGCAGTTCGTGGTGCACGAAGGCGGGCGCGAACTGAACGTATTCATCGACCCCTACAGCGGCAGATGGCTGGGCCAGCAGGACGGCAAGCAGAACCTGCAGGCCATCGCCCGCGCCCTGCACGGCGAGCTGATGGTAGGCACCGTTGGCGACCGCCTGGTGGAACTGGCCGCCGGCTGGGGCATCGTGCTGGTGGTCTCGGGCTTGTACCTGTGGTGGCCGCGCGGGCGCAGCAGCGCCGGGGTGCTGTGGCCACGCTTCAGTGCACGCGGGCGCCTGCTGTGGCGCGACCTGCACGCGGTCACCGGCTTTTGGGGTTCGGCCCTGTTGCTGCTGATGCTGATCAGCGGCATGACCTGGACCGGCATGTGGGGCAAGCAGTATGCCGACCTGTGGAACCGCTTCCCGGCGGCCATGTGGAACGATGTGCCGAAGTCCGACAAAGAAGCGCGTGAACTCAACAGCGCGCACCGCCAGACCGTGCCCTGGGCGGTGGAGAACACGCCGATGCCGGTGTCTGGCGCCCACGCAGAACACGCCGGCCACCACATGATGGACCAGACACCCGCCGCGCCGCAGGTAACCCTGCAGCAGGTCGAGGACGTGGCCACCCTGCGCAAGGTCGAACCCGGCTACAGCATCACTATCCCGACCAGCGCCGAGGGTGTGTTCACCATCGCCGTGTTCGCCGACGACCCGCGCAACGACGCCACCCTGCATGTCGACCAGTACACCGGCAAGGTGCTGGCCGATGTGCGCTGGCAGGACTACAGCCCGGTGGCCCGCGCCACCGAGCTTGGGGTGATGCTGCATGAAGGCAAGATGTTCGGGCCGGTGAACCAGATCATCATCCTGCTGGTGTGCCTGATGATCCTGCTGGGTTCGGCGAGCGGGCTGGTGATGTGGTGGAAGCGCCGCCCCGAGGGCCGGCTGGGGGTGCCGCCGCTGCGCCACGACCTGCCGCGCTGGAAGACCGCCGTGGGGGTGATGCTGGTACTGGGGGTGGCGTTCCCGCTGGTAGGGGTGTCGATGGTGGTGATGTGGGTGGTGGATAGCCTGGTGGTGCGGCGCCGGGTGATGGCCAGCGCCTGAAGACGTGGTTGCCTGTTCGTGCCCTATCGCCGGCAAGCCGGCTCCTACAGGGGTATGCGATCACCTGTAGGAGCCGGCTTGCCGGCGATAGGGCACGAACAGGCACAGCTGCACTGCAAAACCAGTGTCGATCTGTCACGCCCCCATCTGGAACGGGCGTGTTAGCCTACCCGGCTACCTCGTACAAGAAGACTGACACTCAACGGAATGCAGCCAATGACCCAACCCACTCCAACGCAGGCTGACGAGCAGCACCTGCAACGCAACCTGACCAACCGCCACATCCAGCTCATCGCCATCGGCGGTGCCATCGGCACCGGCCTGTTCATGGGCTCGGGCAAGACCATCAGCCTGGCCGGCCCGTCGATCATCTTCGTCTACATGATCATCGGCTTCATGCTGTTCTTCGTCATGCGCGCCATGGGCGAACTGCTGCTGTCGAACCTCAACTACAAGTCGTTCATCGACTTCTCCGCCGACCTGCTCGGCCCCTGGGCCGGCTACTTCACCGGCTGGACCTACTGGTTCTGCTGGGTGGTCACCGGTATCGCCGACGTGGTGGCGATCGCCGCCTACACCCAGTTCTGGTTCCCGGAGCTGCCGCAGTGGATACCGGCGCTGACCTGCGTGGCGGTGCTGCTGTCGCTGAACCTGGTGACGGTGAAGCTGTTCGGCGAAATGGAGTTCTGGTTCGCCCTGATCAAGATCGTCGCCATCCTCGGCCTGGTCGCCACCGGCCTGTACATGGTCATCACCGGCTTCCAGTCGCCCAACGGCGACACCGCGTCGCTGGCCAACCTGTGGAACGACGGCGGCATGTTCCCCCACGGCCTGATGGGCTTCTTCGCGGGCTTCCAGATTGCCGTGTTCGCCTTCGTCGGCATCGAGCTGGTGGGCACCACCGCCGCTGAAGCGAAGAACCCCGAGCGCACCCTGCCACGGGCGATCAACTCGATCCCGATCCGCATCATCGTGTTCTACGTGCTGGCGCTGATCGCCATCATGGCAGTCACCCCATGGCGCGACGTGGTGCCGGGCAAGAGCCCGTTCGTCGAGCTGTTCGTGCTGGCCGGCCTGCCGGCGGCGGCGAGCATCATCAACTTCGTGGTGCTCACCTCGGCGGCCTCGTCAGCCAACAGCGGCGTGTTCTCCACCAGCCGCATGCTGTTCGGCCTGGCCCAGGAAGGCGATGCACCCAAAGCATTCGAAAAACTCTCGCGCCGCTCGGTGCCGGCCAACGGCCTGTACTTCTCCTGCACCTGCCTGCTGCTGGGCGCGGTGCTGATCTACCTGGTGCCCGATGTGGTCGAGGCGTTCACCCTGGTGACCACGGTGTCGGCGGTACTGTTCATGTTCGTCTGGACACTGATCCTGCTGTCGTACCTGAGCTACCGCAAAAATCGCGCGGCGCTGCATGCAGCGTCGAGCTACAAGATGCCCGGCGGGCGCTTCATGTGCTACGTGTGCCTGGCGTTCTTCGCCGGCATTCTGGTGCTGCTGAGCCTGGAGGCCGACACCCGCTCGGCGCTGGTGGTGACGCCGATCTGGTTCTTGTTGCTGGCGGTGACCTACCAGTTCGTGCGCAGCAAGCGCCATGCGCGTGGCGCGGTGCATAGCAACTGATGGCACATCCCCTGTAGGAGCCGGCTTGCCGGCGATGAGGCCGGCACAGGTGAACGCTGGCACCGGCTGCGCCGGTGATCGCCGGCAAGCCGGCTCCTACAGGTATCACACGCGCCCCGATCCGGTGCGCACTGAACACACGGGCACCAACCTGGCCCGCCGCAACGCCCTAATACCTCGCACAGCCCTTCTATTGCGCACCTTCGCGCCCCTCGGCACAGCCCTTGCAATCTCCGTCCTGCCAACAACAACCATCTCATCGGAGAGAGCACATGAAGCGACGCAGTCTGATCAAGGCCTTCACCCTCAGCGCATCGATCGCGGCGATGGGCCTGAGCTGGAGCATCCAGGCCGCCGAGACCATCAAGGTCGGCATCCTGCATTCGCTGTCGGGCACCATGGCAATTTCCGAGACCTCGCTCAAGGACATGGCGATGATGACCATCGACGAGATCAACGCCAAGGGCGGGGTCAACGGCAAAATGCTCGAAGCGGTGGTGGTAGACCCGGCCTCCAACTGGCCGCTGTTCGCCGAAAAGAGCCGCCAGCTGCTCACCCAGGACAAGGTCGCGGTGGTGTTCGGCTGCTGGACCTCGGTGTCGCGCAAGTCGGTGCTACCGGTGTTCGAGGAGCTCAACGGCCTGCTGTTCTACCCGGTGCAGTACGAGGGTGAAGAGATGTCGCCGAACGTGTTCTACACCGGCGCTGCGCCCAACCAGCAGGCGATCCCGGCGGTGGAATACCTGATGAGCGAAGACGGCGGCAGCGCCAAGCGTTTCTTCCTGCTGGGCACCGACTACGTCTACCCGCGCACCACCAACAAGATCCTGCGCGCCTTCCTGCACAGCAAGGGCGTGGCCGACAAGGACATCGAAGAGGTCTACACCCCGTTCGGCCATGCCGACTACCAGACCATCGTCGCCAACATCAAGAAGTTCTCCGCCGGCGGCAAGACTGCGGTCATCTCCACGGTCAACGGCGACTCCAACGTGCCGTTCTACAAAGAGCTGGCCAACCAGGGCCTGAAGGCCACCGAGGTGCCAGTGGTGGCGTTCTCGGTGGGCGAAGAAGAGCTGCGCGGCATCGACACCAAGCCGCTGGTGGGCCACCTGGCGGCCTGGAACTACTTCGAGTCGGTGGATAACCCGGTGAACCAGAAGTTCGTCGCCGACTGGAAGGCCTACGCCAAGGCCAAGGGCCTGCCGGGCGCCGACAAGGCGGTGACCAACGACCCGATGGAGGCCACTTACGTGGGCATCCACATGTGGGCACAGGCTGCCGAGAAGGCCAAGTCCACCGATGTCGACAAAGTACGTGAGGCACTCGCCGGGCAAAGCTTCAAGGCACCGTCCGGCTACACCCTGACCATGGACAAGACCAACCACCACCTGCACAAGCCGGTGATGCTCGGCGAAATCCAGGACGACGGGCAGTTCAGCGTGGTGTGGGAAACCGAGCAACCGCTGCGCGCGCAGCCGTGGAGCCCGTTCATTCCGGGCAATGACAAGCGGCCGGATTACGCGGTGAAAGGTAACTGAGTGCACTGGGGCCGCTTTGCGGCCCGATCGCCGGCAAGCCGGCTCCTACAGGTTCGGTGCAAGGTCTGAAACCGGCGCGGTCCCTGTGGGAGCGGGTTTACCCGCGAAGAATCCACCGCCGATTCCCAGGATTACTCGCATGCTCAGATTCCTGCTAACCCTCCTGCTGCTGTTGCCCCTGGCAACCCACGCCAGCGAGGGCGAATTCTTTCTCGGCGCCAAGCCCGCCGAGCAGGCCCGCCTGCTCGAAGGCTGGGCCGCCCAACCCGAACCGGCACGCCTGGCGCTGCTGGAAAACCTACGCCAAGGCCGCATCGCCGAGGGCGACACGCGCAAGCTGCGCCTGAACAACCGCCTGCGCGGGCTGATCGACAACGCCCTGGCCAGCCACCAGATGCTCAGCGAGCAGGCCACTGTACGCCTGGCCGCCGCCCAGCAACTGCAAAAGAGCGCGCAACCGGCGCAAATGGCCTTCCTCGACCGGCGCTTCGCCGCCGAACCGGACGCCGCCGTGCACGCCGCCCTGGGCCTGGCCCTGGCCAACCTGCAACTGGGCGCCAGCGAACCGGCGGTGCGCCTGGCCGCCGTGCGCCTGCTCGGCGAAACCGGCGACCCGCTGGCCCGCACCCGCCTCGAAGCCCTGCTGCAACCCGGCGCAGAAAGCGACGCCGCGGTGCGCACCGCCGCCGAAACCAGCCTGGCCCAGGTGCAGCGCAAGCTGCTGGTGGGCGAGCTGCTTGGCCAGGCCTTCAGCGGCCTGTCGCTGGGCTCGATCCTGCTGCTGGCGGCGCTGGGCCTGGCGATCACCTTCGGCCTGCTCGGGGTGATCAACATGGCCCATGGCGAGATGCTCATGCTCGGCGCCTACAGCACCTACATGGTCCAGGTGCTGGTGCAGCGCTACGCCCCTGGCGCCATCGAGTTCTACCCGCTGATCGCCCTGCCGGTGGCCTTCGCCGTCAGCGCCGGGGTGGGCATGGCACTGGAACGCACGGTAATTCGCCACCTGTACGGCCGGCCACTGGAGACCCTGCTGGCCACCTGGGGCATCAGCCTGATGCTGATCCAGGCGGTGCGCCTGCTGTTCGGCGCGCAAAACGTCGAGGTGAGCAACCCGGCCTGGTTGTCCGGCGGCATCCAGCTGCTGCCCAACCTGGTGCTGCCGTACAACCGCATGGTCATCATCGGCTTCGCCTTGGCGGTGGTGCTGCTGACCTGGCTGCTGCTCAACCGCACGCGGCTGGGGCTGAACGTGCGCGCGGTCACCCAGAATCGCAACATGGCCGCCTGCTGCGGGGTGCACACCGGGCGCGTCGACATGCTCGCCTTCGGCCTGGGTTCGGGCATTGCCGGGCTGGGCGGCGTGGCCCTGAGCCAGGTCGGCAACGTCGGCCCGGACCTGGGCCAGAGCTACATCATCGACTCGTTCCTGGTGGTGGTGCTCGGCGGCATCGGGCAACTGGCCGGCAGCCTGTGGGCCGCGTTCGGCCTAGGCATCGCCAACAAGCTGCTGGAGCCGCAGATCGGTGCGGTGCTCGGCAAGATCCTCATCCTTGCGCTGATCATTCTGTTCATCCAGAAGCGCCCGCAAGGCCTGTTCGCCCTCAAGGGACGGGTAATCGACTGATGAACCAGCCACTGATCGTCACTGCCACGCAAAAGGCCGGGCCGCGCCTGACCCTGGCCATAGGCGCCCTCGCCGTGCTGGTGCTGCTGGCCCTGCCGCTGCTGTCGCTGCTGCCCGCCGACAACCCGCTGCAGGTGTCGGCCTACACCCTCACCCTGGTGGGCAAGATCCTCTGCTACGCCATCGTTGCCCTGGCCCTGGACCTGGTGTGGGGCTATGCCGGGCTGCTGTCGCTGGGGCACGGGCTGTTCTTTGCCCTGGGCGGCTACGCCATGGGCATGTACCTGATGCGCCAGGCCGCCGGTGACGGTTTGCCAGGGTTCATGACCTTTTTGTCGTGGAACGAACTGCCCTGGTACTGGGCCGGCACCCAGCACTTTGCCTGGGCGCTGTGCCTGGTGGTGCTGGCGCCGGGGCTGCTGGCCCTGGTGTTTGGCTGGTTCGCCTTCCGCTCGCGAATCAAGGGCGTGTACTTCTCGATCATGACCCAGGCCCTGACCTTTGCCGCCATGCTGTTGTTCTTTCGCAACGAGACCGGCTTTGGCGGCAACAACGGCTTCACCAGCTTTCGCACCATCCTTGGCTTCGACGTGGCCGCGCCCGGCACCCGGGCGGTGCTGTTCAGCCTGACCGTGCTGTTGTTGCTGGGCAGCCTGTACCTGTGCTGGCGGCTTACCCAAAGCAAGTTCGGCCGCCTGCTCACCGCCGTGCGCGATGCCGAGAACCGTTTGATGTTCTGCGGCTACGACCCACGCGGCTTCAAGCTGCTGGTATGGGTGCTCAGCGCCGTGCTGTGCGGCCTGGCCGGCGCCCTGTACGTGCCCCAGGTGGGCATCATCAACCCCGGCGAAATGTCACCGACCAACTCCATCGAGGCCGCCGTGTGGGTGGCTCTTGGCGGGCGCGGCACTTTGATCGGCCCGCTGCTCGGTGCCGGGCTGGTCAACGGCATGAAGAGCTGGTTCACCGTGGCGTTCCCCGAGTTCTGGCTGTTCTTCCTCGGCGCGCTGTTCATCGTGGTCACCCTGTACCTGCCCAAGGGCGTGGTCGGGCTTGTGAAGAAAAGGAGCCAGCCATGAGAGGCGTGCCCCCGGTACACCCGGAATTCATGCTGGAGCCGGTGTTCGACAACCTCGGCAGCAGCCGCGACGCCATCGGCCTGGGCCGGCCACGCAAGGCCGGGCTCGACACCCGCCACGGCACGGTGCTGAGCCTTGAGGGTATCAGCGTCAGCTTCGACGGTTTCAAGGCGCTCAACGCGCTGAACCTGTACATCGGCGTGGGTGAGCTGCGCTGCATCATCGGCCCCAACGGCGCCGGCAAGACCACGATGATGGACGTAATCACCGGCAAGACCCGCCCCGACACCGGCAGCGCGTACTTTGGCGACACCCTCGACCTGACCCGCATGAGCGAATACCAGATCGCCCAGGCCGGCATTGGCCGCAAGTTCCAGAAGCCCACGGTGTTCGAGGCGCTGACGGTGTTCGAAAACCTCGAGCTGGCGCTCAAGGCCGACAAGTCGGTGTGGGCCAGCCTTGCGTCGCGCCTTGGCGGCGAGCAGCGCCAGCGCATCGAAGAGGTGCTCACCAGCCTGCGCCTGCTGCCCCTGGCGCAGCGCCAGGCGGGCTTGCTGTCCCATGGCCAGAAGCAGTTTCTGGAGATCGGCATGCTGCTGGTGCAGGAGCCGCAGTTGCTGCTGCTGGACGAGCCGGTGGCCGGCATGACCGACGCCGAGACCGAGTTCACCGCCGAGCTGTTCCGCTCGCTGGCGGGCACCCATTCGCTGATGGTGGTGGAGCACGACATGGGCTTTGTCGGCAGCATTGCCGACCATGTGACGGTGCTGCACCAGGGCAGCGTGCTGGCCGAAGGGTCGCTGGCCCAGGTGCAGGCGGACGAGCGGGTGGTCGAGGTGTACCTCGGTCGATGATCTTCGGGTGGGCTCAAGGGCCCTATCGCCGGCACTGCCACCCCAACCTTTCAGGAACAACACATGCTGAAAATCGACACCCTGCACCAGTACTACGGCGGCAGCCACATCCTGCGCGGCTTGTCCTTCGAGGCCAATATCGGCGAGGTCACCTGCCTTCTGGGCCGCAACGGCGTGGGCAAGACCACCCTGCTGCGCTGCCTGATGGGCCTGCTGCCGGCCCGCGAGGGCCGGGTGGAATGGGAAGGCAAGCCGATCACCGCGCTCAAGCCCCAGCAGCGGGTGCAGGCCGGTATCGCCTATGTGCCCCAGGGCCGCGAGATCTTCCCGCGCCTGAGCGTCGAAGAAAACCTGCTGATGGGCCTGTCACGCTTTGCCGCCCGCGAGGCCCGTGAGGTGCCGGCGTTCATCTACGAGCTGTTCCCGGTGCTTGAGCAAATGAAACAACGCCGCGGCGGCGACCTGTCGGGCGGGCAGCAGCAACAGCTGGCCATCGGCCGCGCCCTGGCCAGCCGCCCGCGGCTGCTGATTCTCGATGAGCCGACCGAAGGCATCCAGCCCTCGGTGATCAAGGAAATCGGCGCCGTGATCCGCAAGCTCGCCGACCGCGGCGACATGGCGATTTTGCTGGTGGAGCAGTTCTACGATTTTGCCGAAGAGCTGGCCGACCAGTACCTGGTGATGGCCCGTGGCGAGATCATCCAGCGCGGCCGGGGCAAAAACATGCAAGCCGAAGGTGTGCGCGGCCTGGTAACCATTTAATCTGCCAGCAACCACCTTGCGAGACGCTGTCATGAGTTACCCAATCCGCGACGCCCTGCCCGCCGACCTGCCGGGCATCCTCGACATCTACAACGACGCCGTGCGCAACACCACGGCGATCTGGAACGAAACCCCGGTGGACCTGGCCAACCGCCAGGCCTGGTTCGAGGCCCGCGCGCAGCAGGGCTACCCGATTCTGGTGGCGGTGGATGACAGCGGCGTGCTGGGTTATGCCTCGTTCGGCGACTGGCGCCCGTTCGAAGGTTTTCGGCTGACCGTGGAGCATTCGGTGTATGTGCGTGGCGACCAACGCGGCAAGGGCCTGGGGCCGGTGCTGATGGCCGCGCTGATCGAGCGGGCGCGGGGTTGCGGCAAGCATGTGATGGTGGCGGCCATCGAGAGCGGCAATGCCGCGTCGATCCGCCTGCATGAGCGCCAGGGCTTCGTGGTGACCGGGCAGATGCCCCAGGTGGGGGTGAAGTTCGGCCGCTGGTTGGATTTGACCTTCATGCAGTTGGTGTTGAACCCGGGGGCGGAGCCGGGTTGAGGGGCTGAACGAGCGGTAGTGCGCGCCCCCTGTAGGAGCGGCCTTGTGCCGCGAAAGGGCTGCACAGCAGCCCCGGCAATTTTGCATGATGCCGAGAACCTGGGGCCGCTACGCAGCCCTTTCGCGGCACAAGGCCGCTCCTACAGAGGGGCTGCGCCGAGGCTTACATCTGGGTAAACCGCCCCAACCGCTGCCTCAGCATGCTGTTCTCGCTGCGCAACTGCTGCACCTCTTCCAGCAACTCCAGCGCCAGCGCCACCCCTTCCCACTCCAGCTCCAGCTGCTGATGCAGCTTCACCGCGCGTTTGAGGGTCACCGGCGCGAGGTCGTCGAACAGCCACTCCTCGGGCGTTCGCCCCGATGGTTCAACAATGCCGTGCTCGACGATCTCGATCACGCAGTCGGCCGTGACATCGGCCTCTCGACACAGGGTTCGCATATCCAGTTGAACGATCAGGGTGCTGCTCATGGTCACTTACTCCATTGAGTCCTCGGGTCGAACGCAGCTTTTTCAGCCAGCTTGCCCCACAGCTCGCGGGTGCTGGCGTCGGACTGGGCCGGCATCACCACCTTGAGCTGGGCGTACAGGTCGCCGCGCTCGCCTTGCTTGTTCAAAAGGCCCATGCCCTTTACCCGCAGGCGCTGGCCGCTCTGGCTGTCGGGGCGGATGGTCAGGTTGATCTTGCCGGTCAGGGTCGGCACGGCCACCTTGGCGCCCAGTGCAGCTTCCCACGGTGCCAATGGCACGGTGATGATCAAATCATGACCTTCGACATCGAACAGCGGGTGCGGCGCCATGCGGATGGTCAGGAACAAATCGCCATTGGCGCCGCCGCCCACGCCCGGGGCGCCCTGGCCCTTGAGGCGGATGCGCTCGCCGTCGGTCACCCCGGCTGGGATTTTCACGTTCAGCGTTTTCGTGGTGAACCCGGTGCGCTGCCCGGCGGCGTTGGTTTGCGGCACCTGGAAGCTGATCTGCTTGGACTCCTTGCTCAGGGTCTCTTCAAGAAACACCGCCAGTTCCAGTTCCACGTCCTGCCCTCGCCTGCCGGCGCTGCGTTGTTGTTGCCGGGCACCGCCGAACGGGTTGGAGCCGCGCGCGCCGAAGATCGAGCTGAAGAAGTCGGAAAAATCACCGCCCTCGAAACCACCGCCGGCATTGCCGCCACGGCCCTGCCAGCCAGGCGGGGCCTGGAATGGCCGGCCGTGCTGGCCGCCGTACTTGCGGATCTCGTCGTACTCGGCGCGCTTGTCCTTGTCGCCCAGCACTTCGTAGGCCTCGTTGGCCTCCTTGAACTTGTCCTCGGCGTCGCGCTCCTTGCTGACGTCGGGGTGATACTTGCGGGCGAGCTTGCGGTACGCGGCCTTGATCGCCTTGTCGTCCGCGCCCGGCTCTACGCCGAGTATCTTGTAATAGTCTTTGAAGTCCATTTGTGGATCACCAGTAAGAATGTGCGTGTTGCCACTGAAGATTGGGGTCAAGCATAGCCTTTCAAGGTTCCCGTGGCCTTGCACCATGGCAGACGGCCGGTCTTGATTTAGCCGGTGACTGGCATAAACTGCGCGGCCGTTTTACCTCCGGAAGCCCTTGCAAATGTCTGACGTATCCCCGGCTCGTGCCCTCGGCATCGACTTCGGCACCTCCAACTCCACGGTCGGCTGGCACCGCCCGGGCGTGGAGTCGCTGATCGCCCTGGAAGACGGCAAGATCACCCTGCCATCGGTGGTGTTCTTCAACATCGAGGAGCGTCGCCCCGTGTACGGCCGCCTGGCCCTGCACGAATACCTCGAGGGCTACGAAGGCCGCCTGATGCGCTCGCTCAAGAGCCTGCTGGGCTCCAAGCTGATCAAGCACGATACCAGCGTGCTGGGCAGCGCCCTGCCGTTCAAGGACCTGCTGGGCATGTTCATCGGCGAGCTGAAAAAGCGCGCCGAAACCGCTGCCGAGCGCGACTTTGACCAGGTGGTGCTGGGCCGCCCGGTGTTCTTCGTCGACGAAGACCCCGCTGCCGACCAGGAGGCCGAGGATACGCTGGCAGAGGTTGCCCGCAAAATCGGCTTCAAGGATGTGTCGTTCCAGTACGAGCCCATCGCTGCGGCCTTCGACTACGAGTCGGGCATCAGCCGCGAAGAGCTGGTGCTGATTGTCGATATCGGCGGCGGTACCTCGGACTTTACCCTGATCCGCCTGTCGCCGGAGCGCCATCGGGTGGACGAGCGCCAGGATGACATCCTCGCCACCGGCGGCGTGCACATTGGCGGTACCGATTTCGACAAGCAGCTTAGCCTGCAGGGCGTGATGCCGCTGTTCGGCTACGGCAGCCGGATGAAGAGCGGCGCGCTGATGCCCACCAGCTACCACCTGAACCTGGCCACCTGGCACACCATCAACGCCCTGTACGCGCAAAAGTCGCAGCTGGCGCTGGGCAACATGCGCTACGACATCGAGGATACCCTCGGCATCGACCGCCTGTTCAACCTGATCGAGCAGCGTGCCGGCCACTGGCTGGCGATGGAAGTGGAAGCCAGCAAGATCGAGCTGACCGACCGCGACAGCCGCCGCATCGACCTGGGCCGGGTAGAGCCTGAACTGGCCGCCGAGCTGACCCGGGCGCTGTTCGAGGAGGCCATCGACGGCTTGCTGGAACGTGTGCGCGCCAGCGTGACCGAGCTACTGGCCAAGGCCGGGGTGAGCGAGGGGCAGGTGGACACGGTGTTCTTCACCGGCGGCTCCAGCGGCATCCCGGCGCTGCGCAACAGCGTGGCGGCGATGCTGCCCAATGCCCGGCATGTGGAAGGCAATATCTTCGGCAGCATCGGCAGCGGGCTGGCGATCGAGGCGCGTAAACGCTACGGCGTGGTGTGATTCGAGGGCCCCATCGCCGGCAAGCCGGCTCCTACAGGGTTCCGCGTCGCCTGTAGGAGCCGGCTTGCCGGCGATGGGGCCGCAGCAGGCTTACACCAACTCCATGCGCTTCAACTCACTCTTCAGGTACGCATAGTAGATCGGCCCCGCCACCACCCCGGGCAGCCCGAACGCCGCCTCGCACACCAGCATCGCCAGCAGCAGCTCCCACGACTTGGCACTGATCTGCCCGCCAACGATGCGCGCGTTGAGGAAGTACTCGACCTTGTGGATCACGATCAGGTAGCCCAAGGCCGCCGCCGCCACCCACAGCGACAACGACAGCCCGACGATGGTGATCAGGGTGTTGGACATCAGGTTGCCGATCACCGGCAGCAGCCCCAGCAGGAAGGTCAGCACGATCAGCGTCTTGGTCAGCGGCAGGTGCACGCCGAACAGCGGCAGCACCACGGCCAGGAAGATGCCGGTGAACGCGGTGTTGAGCAGCGAGATCTTGATCTGCGCGAAGACGATGTTGCGAAACGCCTGCACCAGCAGGTTAAGGCGCTCGAACAGCGCCGCGGCCAGCGGCTTGCGCCGGGACAGGTCGGGGATGCGCTGCAGGGCAATGATGGCCCCCAGGATCATGCCGATCAGCAAGGTGACGAACATGTGCGCCATGCCCTTGCCGACCAGTTGCAGGTCGCTCAGGTGGCTTTTGATCCAGTCGCCGATGGCCACCTTGAACTCCGCCGCACTGGCCGGCAGGTAGCCTTCGATGAACGGCGGCAGCTGGCTGCGGGCGCGCTCCACCAGGCCCATGAACTTGTCCAGCGAGGCGCCGGGGTTCTCGGCCTCGTGCAGCAAAAAGCTGAACGCACCGGCAATCAGCAGGGTCAGGGTGCTGACCACCAGGGTGCCGAGCAGCGCCACGGCCAACCAGCGTGCACGCTGCCCGGCAATCAATGGCTGCAGCCGCGGGGTGAGCATGTTGACCAGCTCGAACACCAACAGGCCCGCCAGCAGGCTGGGCAGCAGTTTCAGCGGCAGGGCCAGCAACAGCCCGCCCATGACGATGACCAGGCTGGCAAGGGAGATCTGGCGGGGGGTGAAGGTCATACAGCCTCGACGGCAGACAGCGGAAAGACCCGCAGTCTGCCAGCCTTCAAGGCGCAGGCATAGGCGCCGGTCACTTCTTCTTCAGGCAGTCGCTCATGTACGCCTTGCGCTCGTCACCCTTGAGCGCCTTGGTGGTGGCGTCGGCGTTGCAGGTCTTCATCTTGTCCTGCTGGGTCTGCGGCACGTCCTTCTTCAGGCAGGTGCTCATGAACGCCTTGCGCTCATCGCCCTTGAGCGCCTTGGCGGTGGCGTCGGCGTTGCAGGTTTTCATCTTTTCCTGTTGCGCGGTGGCGGCAAAACCTTGCCCGGCGAGCATCAGGCCCAGCACCAGCAGGGGTACGTGCAGCATCTTCATGGAGTGGTCTCCTTGCCTGCGCGCCCGGTGCGCGCGTATCGAGCTGAGTGTAGACAAGAATTTTTACACCTCAGCCCATAGCGCCGATAATCACCGCCATCTGTAGGAGCCGGCTTGCCGGCGATGAGGCCGGGCCTGCGAGAGCATCTACCCGCCCCGGCCCCATCGCTGGCAAGCCAGCTCCTACAGGGCAAAGTCGCTACTCGAGAGTTGAAATGAATTACCTGTTCCCCCTTATCGCCATCCTCATCTGGGCCGGCAACACCGTGGTCACCAAGATGTCCGCCGGCGCTATCCACCCGGCCGAGATCGGCTTTTACCGCTGGCTGCTGGCCGGCCTGCTGTTCACCCCGTTCCTGCTGCCGCAAGTATGGCGCAACCGCGCCGCCGTTGGCCCGCACCTGGGCAAGGTGTTCGTGCTCGGGGTACTGGGCATGGCCATGTACCAGAGCCTGGCGTACTTCGCCGCCAGTATCACCAGCGCCACCAACATGGGCATCATCCTGTCGCTGATGCCGTTGATGTCGCTGGCGCTGTCCATCGCCTGGCTGGGCCAGCGCCTGAGCTACGGCGCCTTGCTGGGGGCACTGGTGTCGTTCTTTGGGGTGCTCGAGGTGGTTTCCGCCGGGCAGCCAGCGGCGCTGCTACACCAGGGCCTGAACCGCGGCGACCTGATGATGCTGCTGGCCACCCTGGCGTATGCGCTGTACAGCTTTTTGCTGAAGAAATGGCAACTGCGCCTGCCGCCGCTGCAACTGCTGTACCTGCAAGTGCTGGTGGCGATCATCGTATTGCTGCCGCTGTTCGTGCTGTCGGACAAGACTGGCCTGAACGGCCACAACATCGGCCTTGTGCTGTATGCCTGCGTGCTGGCCTCGATGGTTGCGCCGCTGGTGTGGATGCAGGCCGTGCACCGCCTGGGGCCGAGCCGCACCACGCTGTTCTTCAACCTGCTGCCGGTGGTAACGGCGGTGATTGCCGCGGCGGTGCTGGATGAGCAACTGGCCAGTTACCACCTGTATGGCGGGCTGCTGACCCTGGCCGGCGTGCTGCTGGCCGAGCGCTGGACCACGCCGGTGCGCCGCACGTTGTAAACAGATGCGCGATCACTGTAGGAGCGGCCTTGTGCCGCGATGGGCCGCAAAGCGGCCCCGGCAATGTTGAATGATGCCTAGAACCTGGGGCCGGTACGCAGCCCATCGCGGCACAAGGCCGCTCCTACAGGGGAATGCAGCCTGGTTGCAAATTTGGTTTCAGCCTGCCTGTTCACAGCCCCGCCGCCTTCAGCCGCGCGGCATGCTCGGTGAACAGCCGCACCGGCTCGGCGCCCTTGCCCACGGCGCCGAGGGACTGGTTGACGATATCCAGATGGTCCAGCGGGTAGTCATCACCAATCACCTGCCCAAGGTGCGAGCTGAACCGCCCGACCATGCCGTCGCACTGGCCCTTCTCGCGCACGAAGCTACGGGCGAACAGCCGGCAGAAGCGGTTGCTGCCATCGAAACGGTTGCGCCCCTGGTCAGTCAGCCCTGGCTGCAGGGTGCCGGACCACGAGTAGTAACGCACCCCGTTCACTTCGCCCGGCCCCTCCCCGCCCCACACCTCGGGCAGCCCTTGTGGGTAAGCCTGGTTGAACTCATCCACACCCCAGGTGGTGAGCGACTGGTGCGAAGCGTGCACATCCACCGGCAAGCGCTCCCGGCGCCAGCCGGTCTCCAGCCAGCCCATCAACACCGCCAGCCCGTGCAGGATCGCCTTGAGGATGCGGCCCTGAGGTGAGTCGCCCGGCGCCGTGCGCTCCAGGTGGTCGGCCAATTCCGAGCCATGGTTGGGGCCAGCCACCGAGGTAACCGAGGCCACCCGCTCCGGGCGTTTGGCGGCAGCATAGCGGGCGCTGAGTGCACCCTGGCTATGGCCAATGAGGTTGACCTTGTCGGCCCCCGTTCGCCGGCAGATATCCTCGATGATCGCCAGCAACTGTTCGCCGCGCACCTCGCTGGAATGCAGCGGCGAGACCTGCACCGGGAACACTCGGGCGCCCCCCCGACGCAACGCCGGGACGATGCCGAACCAGTAGGGGTACAGCACCAGCCGCACAAAGCCGAACATGCCCGGCACCAGCACCAACGGATACCGCGTGGCCAACTCCTGCGCCATAGCCCCAGCCCCTTGTCCATGGACGATCAGCCAACACTACAGCGCCCCCGGTGACCATCGCAATCGAACTCCCGGCACGCCGTGCGGTTCCAAGCAGAACACCCCTTGAGCAAGGAGCGGGACCATGTACAAGCAGACCCTGGCCATCCTTCTGGCAAGCGCCACCCTCGCCGCCTGCGGCAGCCGCCCGGAAAACCCGGTGGACTACGTCACCTACCGCAACGAGCCGCTGGTCAAGCAGGTGGAGAACGGCATGACCATGCAGAAGGTCATCGCCATCGGTGGTAGCCCGTCCAGCGTGATCGACCTGCCCCATGGCGGCACCTGCAACGACTACATCCTCAACCGCGACGGCCACCAGCAGCCCTACTACGTGCGCTTCGACGCCACCGGCCATGTCGATGCCAAGGGCTTCAAGACCTGCAAGCAACGTGAAGAAGACCGCGACGCCGCCCACGGCGCATGACACCGATGACCACCCTGATGCTTTCGGAGATGAACATGAGCGTTGAACTGACCGATGTGAAGACCCTGCGCGAACGTGCCCGCCAGCACGTCGAGCAAGGCGCGGTGACCGAGGGTTACCACGCCGACCGCGAGAAGATCCTGCGCCTGCTGAACGAGTCGCTGGCCACTGAGCTGGTGTGTGTACTGCGTTACAAGCGCCACTACTTCATGGCCAGCGGCATCAAGGCCAGCGTCGCCGCTGCCGAGTTTCTCGAGCACGCCAACCAGGAAGCCGAGCACGCCGACAAGCTGGCCGAACGCATCGTGCAGTTGGGCGGCGAGCCGGACTTCAACCCCGACAACCTGACGAAGAACTCCCACGCCCAATACGTGGCTGGCAGTACGCTGAAGGAGATGGTGCTGGAAGACCTGGTGGCCGAGCGCATCGCCATCGACAGTTACCGCGAGATCATCCAGTACATCGGTGACAAGGACCCGACCACGCGGCGCATCTTCGAGGACATCCTGGCCCAGGAAGAAGAACACGCGGACGATATGTCGGATTTGCTTCAGGGTCTGTAATTGCTGGGGGGCTGCTTTGCAGCCCATCGCGGCACAAGGCCGCTCCTACAGAGGATTGCATTCCCCTTGTAGGAGCGGCCTTGTGCCGCGATGGGCCGCACAGCGGCCCCCCTGCTATTTGTGCTTCTTCACCGCCGCCGGCGCCTTGCCGGCCTTCATCTGCTGCAACAGTGGCGTGCACTGGTTGGGCACATCCCCACTGCTCGGCGCGATCAGCGCCAGCAGCCCGGCCGCAGGCCCGGCCACCACCCCCAGCGCCACCATGCCCGCGCCCCGCAGCGCCAGCGGCACCGCCTGCACCCCGGCATTGGGCTTGGCGAACGGCCCGCGCACGTACAGCGGCGAGCGCAGCGAGAACAGGCGCAGGCCCTTGGACTCGGGGGTGATCTTCAGGTCCAGTTGCTCGCTGGCGAAGTTGGCCGTGCCGTCGATGTAGATGATCGCGTTCTCGGTATCGAAGACGAACAGGCGGGTGGTGGCCAGGCCATCCTTGATGCCAACGTTGGCCGCCGCGCAGTTGATCTTCACGTCCTCGTCGCCGAACAGCTTGCCGATCACGTAGTTGCCCACGTTGAGCCCGGCAATCTCCATCAGGCTGCGGCTGATGGCGCCATCGTTGATCAACAGGCGCAGGTCGCCGTTGGAGGTGCCCAGCAGCGCCGCCACCGAATTGCCGCGGCCGCTGATGTCGGCATCGCCGTTGAGCTCGCCGAAGCTGGTTTGCATGGGCGCGAAGGTGGGGAACAACTCCTTGAGCTTGAAGCCCCGGGCGGTGAGTTGTGCACGGCCCTGCATCGGCGTGCTGCGCCCGTCCAGGCGGATGTTCGAATCGAGGTTGCCACCGGCCACGCCGAAGCGCAGCGGCTCCAGGCGCAGCAGGCCGTCGTCGAGAATCACGTGGGCCGACAGGTCGTTGAACGGCAGTTTTTCGCTGTGCACGATGCGCTTGCCGGCAAAGGTCACGTCGGCGTCCATGGCGCGCCAGCGCTCGGTACGGAACTCCTCCACCGGCAGCACCTTGCCGGTGGGCTGCTTGCTGGCACCGCCACGGGCCTTCTGCTCGCTGTTGGAGTCGGCGCCTATCAAGGGTGCCAGGTCCTTGAACAGCAGCTGGTTGGACACCAGCTTGCCCGACAACTTGGGCCGCGGCTGGCTGGCGACGAACGCCAGGTCGCCGTGGATGTCGCTGTCGCCGATCTTGCCGTTGAAGCCCTCGTAACGGAACTGCGCGCCGCCTGCGGCATGCAGGTTGGCGTTGAGGTGGCCGTCGGTGGCGTACGCCGGGGTATCCGGCAGGGTGACGCCGGTCAGCGGGAAGAGGTTACCCAGGCTGCTGCCCGACAGCTTCAGGCGCAGGTCGAGGGCACCGAGGTTGCGCGGGTCGGTGAGGGTACCGGCCAGCACCACGTGGGTGTCGCCAATACGCGCATCGGCCTGCAGCGGGAACGGCTGGCGGGCGTCCTGCAGCGCCAGCAGGCCGCCGATCTTGCCGGTGGCCGCCACCGCCTGGTCCTTGTAGCGGCCCTGGGCCTTGATGGCGAAGGCGTAGTCCTGGGCGCCGCCGGCTTTTTCCGCGCGGGCCTTGCCGACGATGTCGCTGAACGGGATGGGCTTGCCCAGCGGGTCGATCTGCACCTTCATGCTGGCCTTGAGGGTCTGGTCGTCGAAGCTGACATTGCCCTGGTCAAAGCCGATGGCACCGATATCCAGCTCCCACTTCGACGGCTCGGCGCTGTCATCCTCGGGGCCAAAGTCGAAAGTCCAGTTGGCCCGGCCATCGGCCAGGCGCGTCAGGCTGGCGGTGGGCTTGACCAGGTCGATGCGCGGGATGCTGATGCGCTGTACGATCAACGGCAGCGGTGCCAGGCGAAACTCCACGCGCTCAAGCCCCACCATGCGCGGCTCCTTGAGCCAGTCGGGGTTGCCCAGGGTCAGGTCTTCGGCGCTGAAATGCGGCCACGGCACATAGGCACGCCAGCCGCTTTCTTCGGGTTCGGTGCGCCAGTGCACGGCCAGGTTGCCGTTGATCGCGAACGGCCGATGCAAGGCCTCGGAGACCTTCTCGTTGAGCAACGGCTTGACCCGGTTCCAGTCGAAGGTGGCGATCACCACCACCAGGATCGCCAGCAGGGTGGCGAGGGTGGCGAAGGTCCAGACGAGGATTCTGGCTGGGCGCGTCATTGCGTGGTTCTCCTGACTGCGTGGCACGGGGCGGCGTAACGGTGGCACTTAAAAGGTGGGACTGATGAAAACCCGCCGGGTTTAATCCGGGTGCCATCATAACCAAGTTTTTCCTGATGCCTTGCCCAGGTTTGCGCCTTGCGAACACCGGCGTGTTACTGCCAGGAAGGCTTGGCAAAATGCCACCCTAACCCCTGAAAACATTGACCCAGAGCCTTCGCGGCAGAGTATCAATAACGTCGATTGTTACCATTACCCGGATGAACTTCTCTCTGGCGTTACGCGGCGTAGCATTGCCCTCGTACCCACTTTCCAGCCCCCGAGAGGAGCACCGAATCATGAAACGCCATCTGCTGCTGAGCCTGACCCTTTCCGTACTGGCCGCCAACGCCTTCGCCCTGCCGGCCGCCGACCAGCACCTGACCGCCGAATCGCGCTCCAGCGCAGCCACTGTCGCCCAGCCCCTGAACACACTGGCCGAAGGCGGCGCAGAACGCCTGCAGGAACGCGCTGGCCGTCTGGCCGAAGGTGGTTCGGACCGCCTGATCGAACGTAATGACCGCGTCGCCGAAGGTGGCTCTGATCGCCTGATCGAACGCAACGACCGCGTAGCCGAAGGTGGCTCGGACCGTCTGATCGAGCGTAATGACCGCGTCGCCGAAGGTGGCTCGGACCGCCTGATCGAGCGTAATGACCGCGTCGCCGAAGGTGGCTCGGACCGCCTGATCGAGCGTAATGACCGCGTAGCCGAAGGTGGCTCGGACCGTTTGGTTGAACTCAGCCGTGTGAGCTGATCACAATGGCCGAGAACAACAACCCGCCCCACTGCGCCTGCTCCCCTCCAAGCCCGGTCCATTGACCGGGCTTCGTTTTTTTATCCAGAATGCCCAGCTTCACCACCACAAGACTGCGCCCCCATGCTGCCGCGTGCCGAACAGAAGCTGCAAACCCGCCAGGCCCTGCTGGATGCCGCCTGCCTGCTCATGGAGAGCGGCCGTGGTTTCGGCAGCATCAGCCTGCGTGAGGTGGCCAAGGCCGCGGGTATCGTACCCACCGGTTTTTACCGCCACTTCCCCGACATGGACGCCCTGGGCCTGGCCCTGGTGGACGAGGTCGACACCACCTTCCGCCAGACCATCCGCCTGGTGCGGCAAAACGAATTCGAACTGGGCGGCATCACCGACGCCTCGGTGCGCATCTTCCTCGACGTGGTGACCGCTCACCGTGCGCAGTTCCTGTTTCTCGCCCGCGAGCAGTACGGCGGCTCCCAGGCCGTGCGCCAGGCCATCGCGCGGCTGCGCCACGACATCAGCAACGACCTGGCCACCGACCTTGCGCGCATGCCGCGCTGGCAGCACCTGAACGCTGCGGCCCTGGCGGTGATGGCCGACCTGGTGGTCAAGACCGTGTTCGCCACCCTGCCCGAGTTGATCGACAGTGATGACGTCAGTGGCTCCCAGGCCATGAGCGCGCAGGAGAAGATTACCCAGCAGCTGCGCTTCATCTTCGTCGGCGCGCGGCATTGGCAAGGGTTGGGTAACCCGGGCTGATACCCAGGTTAGAAGGGACCGTGGGAGCGGGCTTGCCCCCACTTCTGCTACCATTGCGCCCTGCCCGACCGACCGTCCACGAGCGCCAGCATGTCCG
Organism: Pseudomonas fakonensis; assembly: GCF_019139895.1. Classification (GTDB taxonomy): domain Bacteria; phylum Pseudomonadota; class Gammaproteobacteria; order Pseudomonadales; family Pseudomonadaceae; genus Aquipseudomonas; species Aquipseudomonas fakonensis. The sequence goes on from NZ_CP077076.1 coordinate 5,470,418, forward strand.
ACCCCCGCCCTGCATTGACCCGTTTCCGCCAGCATTTCGCCGAGCGCATCGTGCCGCTGTGGCAAGGCCCGGGCTGGAACGCCGACCTGGCCCTGCCCTACGAGGCACTGGACGCAAACCACCGCCCCCTGCCTGTGCAGCGCTACCGGGCCATGGCCTGCGCCCGCCAGCTGTACCTGTTCAGCAGCCGCATCGGCCAGCCGGGCGCGGCCGAACGGGCTGCGGCGCTGTTCCGCTCGCTGCAAAAGCACTTCCACGACGCCGAGCACGGCGGCTGGTTCTACAGCATCGACGCCGACGGTAAACCGCTGGACCGGCGCAAGGACCTCTACACCCACGCCTTCATCGTGTTCGCCTGCGCGCACTACTGGGGCAAGGTCGGCGAAGGCCTGGTCGAGGCCACCCTGAATGCTGCGCTGGAAGTAATAACCGAGCAGTTCGCCCGCGACGACGGCCTGTTCGAAGCCAGCCTGGGTGAAGACTGGGCAGACCTTGGCAGCGGCCCGCTGCAGAACCCGCAGATGCACCTGGCAGAAGCCTTCCTGCAAGTGCTTGCCGTGCGTGAGGACGACGAAGTGCAGCAGGCGCTGTTGCAACTGTGTGAAGCGCTCCAGGAGCACTTCGTCGAACCGCAACACGGGCTGATGTTGGAGAAACCACGCGGGGCTGTGGATAACTGGTTCGAGCCGGGGCACCAGTTTGAATGGTTTTACCTGCTGGAAACCTCACCGCTGCTGCGCGGTACTGCGTTGCACAGCTCTATCGAACGTGGGTTCAGCTACGCCGAGCAGCACGGCGTGAGGGATTCGGCAGTACTGGCGATGCTCGATAGCGATGGCACGGTGCTCGATGCCACTCAGCGCATCTGGGCGCAGGCGGAGTACCTGCGGGCATTGGCTTTGCGCTCGGGCAATGAGGGCAAGCTAGCCAAGCAGTTACAGGCGCTGGAGTCACGCTTCCTGCATGAAGGCGGTTGGCATGAGTGCCGCGATGACGCGGGTGCCGTCAGCCGGCATGACATGCCTTCGACCACGCCCTACCACCTGGCGACCTGCCTGGAAGGCTTGCAGGGCCTGAGCTGACGCCATCGCCGGCAAGCCGGCTCCTACAGGTTGATCGGGACCCCATGTAGGAGCCGGCTTGCCGGCGATTGGTCGTTGAGATCAGCCCTTGGCCGACCGGTCGATGGAGAACCCGGCCCAGTCCTGACTCACCGGCATCAGCTCGAGGCTGTTGATGTTGACGTGGGCCGGCTGGTTGAGGATCCAGAAGATGGTGTCGGCGATGTCCTGCGGCTGAATCGGCTCGGCGCCGGCGTAGGTGGCATCGTACTTGGCCTGGTCGCCACCGAAGCGCACCAGCGAGAACTCGCTCTCGCACAGACCCGGCTCGATGTTGCTGACCCGCACGCCCGTGCCGCGCAGGTCGCAGCGCAGGCTCAGGGAGAACTGGCCGACGAAGGCCTTGGTGCCGCCGTACACGTTGCTGCCCGGGTACGGGTAGTTGCCCGCTACCGAACCGACGTTGAGGATCGACGCACCACGGCCGTGGGCGATCAGGCGTGGCAGCAGCAGGCGGGTGGTGTACATCAGGCCCTTGATGTTGGTGTCGACCATGGTCTCCCAGTCATCCAGGCTGCAGTTCTGCGCCGCATCCACCCCCAGGGCCAGGCCTGCGTTGTTGACCAGGGCCTGGAGCTTGTCGAAGGCCGGCGGCAGGCTGGCGATGGCCTCTTCCATGGCCTTGCGGTCACGCACATCGACCACCAGGCTGTGCACTTCGGTCTTGGCCGACAGCTCGGCGCACAGCGCGTCCAGGCGCTCCTTGCGACGGCCGGTGAGGACCAGTTTCCAGCCTGCGTCGGCAAAGCGGCGGGCAGTGGCCTCACCGAAACCGGAAGTTGCGCCAGTGATGAATACGGTGGACGTCATGCGTTGCTCCTCGCAGTGGGTAATGGTCGGCAGGCCTTGCAGCATGCCCGGCGCAGGCGTTGGCGACAACCGTTTCAGCGTATGCTCAAAAAACGATCAACACCGGAAAAGCCCCGTAACAGAGGGGCCTGGCCAGGCTATGCGCATGTTATCCACAAGGCTTTCCCCATGGATTGGGGGCAACTCGTCGGGTTCAGGGAACCGAATCGCCGCCGGGGAATCTGTGGAAATCTTTCGCTGATGGCGCAACGCTTTCAACCATGCAGGTTGCGGCGGTATGTCCAAGGGTTTCTCACAGAGTTATCCACAGAAAATCGTGAGCTGTGGATGAAGTGTTTGCAGACCGAAAAGTGCAGGAAAATCATGCACAAGCGCTAGATGGTTAAATATTGATCAGCGCGCTGTAGGCCTTGATATATACGGCGTAGCGCGACATGCCACCATGTTTTCCACAGGCGGTTCCACATATTCAGTGGAAAGATTTGTAGCTGTGCAAACAAGGGGTTGCGTGGGGGTTGTGGGAGGTCGCTGGAAAGATATGCGACAAGTTGTCCACATGTGCGAAGGCAGCATGAAACGCATCGCGGGGCAAGCCCGCTCCCACGCATTGAACCGCGTGGGAGCGGGCTTGCCCCGCGATGACTGACTCAATGCCCGCCGAGGTACGCGCTCCTTACCTCTTCATTGACCAACAGCTCCTGCCCGGTACCGGTCATGCGAATCTGCCCGTTGACCATCACATAGGCGCGGTCCGAGAGCTTCAACGCATGGTTGGCGTTCTGCTCCACCAGGAAGATGGTCATGCCGGTCTTGGCCAGTTCGCGCAGGGTCGAGAAGATCTGCTTGACCACGATCGGCGCCAGCCCCAGCGACGGCTCGTCCAGCAACAGCAACTTGGGCCGGCTCATCAACGCCCGGGCGATGGCGAGCATCTGCTGCTCGCCGCCGGACATGGTCATGGCCCGCTGGTTGCGCCGCTCCTTGAGCCGCGGGAACAGCTCGTACATGCGCTGCATGTCCTCGTCGGCGTGCTTGTCGCCGATGGGGATGGTACCCATCATCAGGTTTTCCTCGACGCTCATGTCGGGGAACACCCGGCGCCCTTCCGGCGACTGGGCAATACCGTTGGAGGCGATGTAGTGCGACGACTTGCGGGTGATGTCGGTGCCGCGGTAGACGATCTGCCCGGACGCAGCCCGGGGCTGGCCGAAAATCGACATCAACAGGGTCGACTTGCCGGCGCCGTTGGCGCCGATCAGGCTCACCGTCTCGCCTTCGTTGATATGCATCGAGACCTTTTTCAGCGCCTGGATGGGCCCGTAGAACACGTCCAGGTCCTTGAGCTCCAGAATGGGTGCACTCATACCAATTCCTCTTCGTCGGCACCCAGGTAGGCGGCGATCACCGTCGGGTTGTTGCGGATATCCTGCGGGGCACCTTCGGCGATCACGTTGCCGTGGTCGAGCACGACGATGTGGTCGGAGATGCTCATGACCATGCCCATGTCGTGCTCGATCAGCACCACGGTGATGTCGTGCTCGTCACGCAGCACGCGGATCATGCGGCTGAGGGCTTCGGTCTCTTGCGGGTTGAGGCCCGCCGCCGGCTCGTCCAGGCAGATGATCTTCGGCCGCGTGCACATGGCCCGGGCGATTTCCAGGCGGCGCTGCTGGCCGTACGACAACTCCCCGGCCAGGCGGTTGGCGCAGTCCACCAGGTCAACCACCTCCAGCCAGTAGAACGCGTGGTCCAGCGCATCGCTTTCGGCCTGGCGGTAGCCCTTGGTGTTGAGCACCCCGGCCAGCAGGTTGCGATTGACCCACATGTGCTGGGCCACCAGCAGGTTTTCCACCACCGACATTTCCTTGAACAGGCGAATGTTCTGGAAGGTGCGCGCTAGGCCCGCGCGGTTGACCAGGTGGGTGCCGCCGAACATCTTGTAGTACAGGCGGTTGGCAAAGCGCGCCGGCGACACGAAGTCGGCCGCCTGGAAGCGCTCGCCAAGCAGCTGGATGACGTTGGTGTGGCTGCCGCGCACGTTCAGCTCTATGCGCCCGCCGCTGGCCTTGTAGAAGCCGGTGAGGCAGTTGAACACGGTGGTCTTGCCGGCGCCGTTGGGGCCGATCAGGGCGAAGATCTGGTTGCGCTTGACCTTCAGGCTGACGTCGCTGAGCGCCTTGATGCCGCCGAACTGCATCATCAGGTTGTCGACCGACAGGATGATTTCATCGCTCATGGCGCCACTCCTTTACGCGGGACCACACCGGTACGGCTGATGCGGATCAGCCCCCGCGGTCGCCAGATCATCATCAGCACCATCAGCACCCCGAACAGCAGCACGCGGTATTCGGAGAAGCTGCGCAACAGCTCCGGCGCCACGGTCAGCACGAAGGCTGCGATCACCACCCCCACGGTCGAGCCCATACCGCCCAGCACCACGATGGCGAGGATCAGCGCCGACTCGAAGAAGGTGAACGAGGATGGGTTGACGAAGCCTTGGTAGGTGGCGAAGAACACCCCGGCAAGGCCTGCAGTAGAGGCCCCCAGGGTGAAGGCCGAGAGTTTGACCAGCACGTGGTTCAGGCCCATGGAGCGGCAGGCGATCTCGTCTTCGCGCAGCGCTTCCCAGGCCCGGCCGACCGGCATGCGGGTCAGGCGGTGCTTGATGTACAGCACCGCCAGCACGACCATGAACAGCACGGCGTAGATGAACACGAACTTGAGGTTGGCGTTGTATTCGAAGCCGAAGAACTCGTGGATCGGCACCCCGCCGTCCTTTGCCCGGCGGCCGAATTCCAACCCGAAGAACGTCGGCGACGGCGCCGGCATGCCGTTGGGGCCACCGGTGAACGACAGCCAGTTGTTCAGCACCAGGCGGATGATCTCGCCGAAGCCCAGGGTGACGATGGCCAGGTAGTCACCGTGCATGCGCAGCACCGGGAAGCCCAATATGCACCCCGCCAACGCCGCGGCAATGGCCGCCAGCGGCAGTACGCTCCAGAAGCCCAGGCCCAGGTACTGGTAACCCAGCGCCAGGCCGTAGGCGCCGATGGCGTAGAACGCCACATAGCCCAGGTCGAGCAGCCCGGCCAGGCCCACCACGATATTCAGGCCCAGGCCCAGCAGCACGTAGATCAGGCCGAGGATGACCACGGTCAGCAGGTACTTGTTGGCAAAGATCGGGAACACGATGGCGATCACGATCAGCGCCGGGATGATGTAGCGCAGGCGGGTCTTGTAGTCGGGCGCCAGCACGTGCACGCCGGAGCCGCCGCTGTCGAAGCCCTGCTGGATACGCTGGCCGGCGGCGCTCTGCAGGAACAGGCTGAGCACGAAGCGCCCGACCATCACCGCACCCACCAGCCAGGCCACGCGGCGGGGCTCGGCATTGAAGCTGTAGCCGTCGAGCACCACGCCGACCACCGGGCCGAACACGATCAGCGCCAGCAGGCCGCCGACGACGGTTTCGATCAGGCTGCGCTTGAGGTCGAGCCCCTTGTTTTGTGTTGCTTGGGCAGTATTGGCAACGGACATGTTCACACCTTAGCCACGAGTGGGCGGCCCAGCAGGCCTTGTGGACGGAAGATGAGGATGATCACCAGCAACGAGAAGCTGAACACGTCCTTGTAGTCGGAGTTGATCATGCCCGAGAACAGCGACTCGGAAATGCCCAGGATGATCCCGCCGAGCATGGCCCCTGGCAGCGAGCCGATGCCGCCGAGCACCGCGGCGGTGAAGGCCTTGATGCCGATGATGAAGCCCGCGTAGAAGTCGAAGGTGCCGTAGTTCATGGTGATCAGCACGCCGGCCAGGGCGGCCATCACCGCGCCGATGACGAACACGTAGGAGATCACCCGGTCGGTGTTGATGCCCAGGATCGAGGCCATCTTGCGGTCTTGCTGGGTGGCCCGGCACATGCGCCCGAGCTTGGTGTACTTGATGACGTAGGTGAGCAGGCCCATGCCGACGAAGGCGGCCACCAGGATGAAGATCTTGGTGTAGGTGAGCTGCACGAAACCGCTGCCGATATCGACGCGCCAGGCGCCTTCGAGCAGGGTCGGTACCCCTTGCTGGCGCGCGCCCTGGCTGAGCTGCGCGTAGTTCTGCAGGATCAGCGAAATACCGATGGCGCTGATCAGCGGGGCCAGGCGGGTGGAGTTGCGCAGGGGTTTGTAGGCGATGCGCTCGATGGTGAAACCATAGACGCCGGTGACCACCACGGTGAACAGCAGCGTGCCGAGCATCAGCAGCGGGAAGGATTCGATACCGAAGTAAGCCAGCAATGCCAGGCTGATCGCCGCGAGGTACGCGGAGATCATGTACACCTCGCCGTGCGCGAAGTTGATCATGCCGATGATGCCATAGACCATTGTGTAGCCGATGGCGATCAGGCCGTAGACCGACCCGAGGGTCAGGCCGTTGACCAGTTGCTGCAGGAAAATACCATCCATAACGCAATCTCACCTGAGCGAGACTGCACGAGCGCCGACCACGTAAAGCCACGGATGAAGCGGCCCCAGCAGCGCAGAACCGTGCAGGTCTCCGAATAAGGACAGGTACCGCGGGGGCAATGGCCCGGGCTTGTGCCCGGGCCGGATGCCGTTGTTATTTTTGTTGTTCCAGCTGGTGGTACTTGCCGTCCTTGTCCCACTGGTAGACCACGTAGTCGGAGACTTTCAAGTCGCCCTTGCCGTCCCATTCCTTCTTGCCCATCACGGTGTCGACCGGGTGGGACTTGAGCCACTTGGCGGCGTCTTCGCCCTTGTTCGACTTGGCGCCGTTGAAGCCTGCGGCCAGCGCCTGGATCGAGGCATAGGCATACAAGGTGTAGCCTTCCGGCTCGGTGCCAGCCTTGCGGAACTCCTCGACCACTGCCTTGCTTTCCGGCAGCAGGCGCGGGTCGGCGCCGAAGGTCATGTACACGCCGTCGACGAACTGGGCGCCACCGGCAGTGGCCACCAGTTCGTCGGTGACGATGCCGTCATCGGACATGAACTTGACGTCCTTCAGGCCCTGCTCGCGCAGTTGGCGTACCAGTGGGCCGGCTTCCGGGTGCAGGCCACCGAAGTAGACGACATCGGCACCAGCGGCGCGGATCTTGGTCACCAGGGCGCTGAAGTCTTTCTCGCCACGGGTCAGGCCTTCGTACAGCACAGGCTTCACGCCGCGCTTCTCCAGCTGCGCCTTGGTGGCATCAGCCAGGCCCTGGCCGTAGGTGTCCTTGTCATGGATCACCGCAACCTTCTTGCCCTTGAGCACATCGACGATGTAGTTGCCGGCGACGATGCCCTGCTGGTCGTCGCGCCCGCACATGCGGAACATCGCCGACAGGCCACGCTCGGTAACCTGCGGGTTGGTGGAGCCTGGGGTGATGGCGATCACGCCGGCCTCGTCGTACACCTCGGAGGCGGGGATGGTGTTGGAGGAGCAGAAGTGCCCCACCACGCCGATGACCTTGTCCTGGTCGACCAGGCGGTTGGCCACGGACACGGCCTGCTTGGGTTCGCAGGCGTCATCGCCCTTGACCAGGACGATCTTCTCGCCGTTGACGCCGCCGGCGGCGTTGATCTTGTCGGCCGCTGCCTGCGCACCTTTCATGTACTGCTCGCCAAACGCTGCGTTGGCCCCGGTCATGGGCCCCGCGACACCGATCTTGACGTCGGCCTGAACATACGAAGAAACACCCAGTGCGGTGGCTACCGCCAGTGCCAGGAAACCTTTCTTGTAAAACGTCTGCGACATGAGGTGGTGCTCCTAGAGTTTTTTTTGGTTGGCACTACAACTTCTCAGCCCTGTGCTTTGAGCAAGGGCCGTGCCATTGGTTTTGTCTTCCGGGAAAACACGCGGTGAAGGGTTGGGCGAGGCGACCGGCGGCCTTTTCTTTATTGAGCGTGCAACCGTCTGCCACGGGGCAGGCGCCACCGCCCGCCTGAGCAAGTCGCAACCATCAAGTGCCATCATTGCAACCCTTGCGAGTGTTAACGTGCAACCACCCTGTAACCGCGCACCGTCACCGAAGTGCACACCGCTGGTGCGCGACTGCTACAGGGGGCACCGTTTCAAGGCTAGCTGGTACACGGAAATTTACCTGCCAGGGCCCTATCGCCGGCAAGCCGGCTCCTACAGGTATGGCAGTGCAGGCACATCAAGGCCGAAAAGGCTGGCACAATACCGCCCATTGCCCGCCTTGGAGCTTCCCCCTGATGAGCGAGAGCGCATTCGCCGAGCGCATCGTGCACAACCTGCTCGACACCGACTTCTACAAGCTGACGATGATGCAGGGCGTGCTGCACAACTACCCGGACGCCGACGTCGAATGGGAATTTCGCTGCCGCAACGGCGAGGACCTGCGCCCCTACCTCGCCGATATCCGCCAGCAGCTCGAACGGCTCTGCGAACTCACCCTGGACGACGGCCAGCTGGCCTTCCTCGAGCGCATCAGCTTCCTCAAGCCAGACTTTCTGCGCTTTCTGCGCCTGTTCCGCTTCAACCTGCGCTATGTGCGCCTTGGCATCGAGAACGACCAGTTGTTCCTGCGCCTCAAAGGCCCGTGGCTGCACGTGATCCTGTTCGAAGTGCCGCTGCTGGCGATCATCAGCGAAGTGCGCAACCGCCATTTGCACCCGCACATGCGCCTGGCAGAAGCCCGCGACCAGTTGCTGCGCAAGTTCGACTGGCTGCGCGCCCACGCCAGCACTGACGAGCTGGCCGAACTGCAGGTGGCCGACTTCGGCACCCGCCGGCGTTTCTCGGGCCGCGTGCAGGAAGAAGTGGTGCGGGTACTGCGCGATGAATTCCCGGGCCGCTTCGTCGGCACCAGCAACGTCGACCTGGCCTGGAAGCTGGACATCAAGCCGCTGGGCACCATGGCCCATGAATGGATCATGGCCCACCAACAGCTGGGCCCGCGGCTGATCGACAGCCAGATCGCCGCGCTGGACTGCTGGGTGCGCGAGTATCGCGGCCTGCTGGGCATTGCCCTGACCGACTGCATCACCATGGATGCGTTTCTCAAAGATTTCGACCTGTACTTCGCCAAGCTTTTCGATGGCTTGCGCCACGACTCGGGCGAGCCGGTGGCCTGGGCCGAAAAGGCCATCGCCCACTACCAGAAACTGGGCATCGACCCGATGACCAAGACCCTGGTGTTCTCCGATGGCCTGAACCTGACCCGCTCGCTGGAAATCTTCCGTGCCCTGCGCGGTCGCATCAACGTCAGCTTTGGCATCGGCACCAACCTGACCTGCGACATCCCCGGTGTGGCGCCGATGAGCATCGTGCTTAAAATGACCGACTGCAACGGCTCGCCGGTGGCGAAGATTTCCGATGAAGCCGCCAAGACCCAGTGCCGCGACGAGAACTTCGTCGCCTACATGCGCCATGTATTCAAAGTCCCCAGCAAGGAGTAACCCATGCAAGCGGTTCAGCAAGAGATTGCCCAGGCGCTGAAGGTACAGCCGCCGTTCGCAGATGCCGCAGCGCTCGAGGCCGACGTGGCCCGGCGCGTGGCGTTCATCAAGGACTGCCTGGCCAATGCCCGGCTCAAGACCCTGGTGCTGGGCATCAGCGGCGGCGTCGACTCACTGACCGCCGCCCTGCTCGCGCAGCGCGCCATCAACGAGCTGCGCGCCGAGACCGGCGACCAAGCCTACACCTTCATCGCCGTGCGCCTGCCGTACCAGGTGCAGCATGACGAGCACGACGCCCAGGCCTGCCTGGACGTGATCAAGGCCGACGAAGTGCACACCATCGACATCGCCCCGGCGGTGAAGGCCCTGGCGGCCGAGGTACAGGAGCTGAAGACCGGTTCGCCCACCCTGGTGGACTTCGTGGTCGGCAACGTCAAGGCACGTACCCGCATGGTCGCCCAGTACACCATCGCCGGTGCCCGCGCGGGCCTGGTGATTGGTACGGACCACGCCGCCGAGGCGGTGATGGGTTTCTTTACCAAGTTCGGTGATGGTGCCTGCGACCTGGCGCCGCTGAGCGGGCTGGTGAAAAACCAGGTACGGGCGATCGCACGCAGCTTCGGCGCGCCGGAGTCGCTGGTCGAAAAAGTACCGACTGCCGACCTTGAAGACCTGGAGCCAGGCAAGCCGGACGAAGCGTCGCATGGCGTGACCTACCAGCAGATCGATGCCTTCCTGCACGGGTTGCCGGTGGATCAGCAGGCGTTCGACATCATCGTCGCCACCTACCGCAAGACCCAGCACAAGCGCGAACTGCCGTTCGCGCCTTGATCAGGCTGTAGAAAGACCTGTGGGAGCGGGTTTACCCGCCCCCACAGGGACTGGTACCTGTAGGAGCCGGCTTGCCGGCGATTAGGCCGGTTCAGGCAGCACAAGACAGTTGCTCCCACAGAGCCCAGCGTCAGGCTTGGCTTACTTGACTACAACCTTGCCCTTCATCATCGAGATGTGGCCCGGGAAGGTGCAGAAGAAGCTGTAGTCGCCACCGGCTTCCAGCTTGGAAGTGTCCAGGGTGATGGAGCTCTTCTCGCCGGCGCCGATCATCTTGGTGTGGCCGATGATCGCCGCGTTGTCGGCCTTGATGTAGTCCTTGTCCAGCCCTTGGGACATACCCTCGGTGGCAATGCCCTGCATGTCGGCAGTCTTGCTGATCACCAGGTTATGGCCCATGACGTTCTTCGGCAGGCTGCCACCGTGAGTCAGTTCGACTTCGACGGTCTTGCAGCTCTTGTCGATGGTGAATTCCTTGGTGTTGAACGACATCTGGTCGGTCGAATCGACCGTCACCTTGCAGTCAGCGGCGAACACCGAGGCGCTGGCGAGGGTCAGCAGGGATACCGCTACAGCTTTCGCAAACATCATGAATCTCCTTGGCAGGGTTTTATCAATTGCGAGACTGCCTGAAACCACCCTGCCCCTTGCTGATGTGGGTCAAGGGCTGTCAAGTGGCCAGCCAGTTGAATTGTTCAATGGATTGTATACAACCAATCTAAGAGCACATCATGCCCTCTTGATAGACGATGGGACAACCTCTCATTTAGGAGTAATTGAAATGTCCCTCTCAAGTTTCATCAACAGCTTGCTCGCCGCCTACGCCCAGGGCGCCACCGGCGCGGCCTGCGAGTTCTCCCGCCCGGAGTGATCGGGCTTTCAAGTCGCGGCCTTGCGCCTTACCCTGTCAGCCCTGTGAAGGGAGACAAGCAATGCCAGTACGTTCCGTTTGTGTGTTCTGCGGCGCCAGCACCGGTGCCAACCCCGCCTACCGTGAAGCAGCCATCGCCCTTGGCCAGGCCATCGCCGGTCGCGGCCTGACGTTGGTATACGGTGGCGGTGCGGTCGGCCTGATGGGCATCGTCGCCGATGCGGCCATGGCCGCCGGTGGCGAAGTGGTCGGCATCATCCCCCAGAGCCTGTTGGACGCCGAAGTCGGCCACAAAGGCCTGAGCCGTCTTGAGGTGGTGAACGGCATGCACGCGCGCAAGGCGCGCATGGCCGAGCTCAGCGATGCCTTCATCGCCCTGCCGGGCGGGTTGGGTACGCTGGAAGAATTGTTCGAGGTGTGGACCTGGGGGCAACTGGGCTACCACGCCAAGCCGCTGGGGCTGCTGGATGTGAACGGCTTTTATGAAAAGCTGGGCGGGTTCCTCGACCATGTGGTCGAAGAGGGCTTTGTGCGGCCGCAGCACCGGGCGATGTTGCAGCTGGCGCAGCAGCCGGATGAGCTGCTGGATGGGATGGACCGTTTTGTCGCGCCGGTGGCGCCGAAGTGGGTGGACAAGGCCCCGGATTGAATCCAACCGTGGGAGCGGGCTTGCCCCGCGATTGCAAGGGTGGGCCACCGCCGCTATCGCGGGGCAAGCCCGCTCCCACAGGGTTCTACAGGGCTTGCAGAATCAGCGCGGAATCACCGGCTGGCGCGGCTTCTTGCCCTTGCCGCCCCCCTTGGCCGCTTCCTTACGCTCCTTGGCCGCCTGCTGGTTGCGGGCAAACGCTTCGGCTTTGGCCTTCTCGCGCTTGTCCCACGGCTTGCTGCCATCGCTGGCGCGCGGCGGCAGGCCGGTGTGCTGGGTGAGGATCTTCTGCTCCTTGCCCACCTTGTGGCTGCCGGCCGGGGTCGAGTTCTTGCGTCGTGCGCTCTGGTAGCTGTCGGTCTGCGGCTGGTGCAGCGGGATCAGCTGGTGCTTGCCCGGGCCGATCAGGTCGGCGCGGCCCATGCGCTGCAGCGCTTCACGCAGCATCGGCCAGCCTTTCGGGTCGTGGTAGCGCAGGAACGCCTTGTGCAGGCGGCGTTGCTCCTCGCTCTTGACGATCTCCACCCCTTCGCTCTTGTACGTCACCTTGCGCAGCGGGTTCTTGCCCGAGTGGTACATGGCCGTGGCCGAGGCCATTGGCGAGGGGTAGAACGCCTGCACCTGGTCGGCACGGAAGCCATTGCCCTTGAGCCACAGGGCCAGGTTCATCATGTCTTCGTCGGTGGTGCCCGGGTGGGCGGCGATGAAGTACGGGATCAGGTACTGCTCCTTGCCCGCCTCTTTCGAGAACTTCTCGAACATGCGCTTGAAGCGGTCGTAGGTGCCGATGCCCGGCTTCATCATCTTGTCCAGCGGGCCACGCTCGGTGTGCTCCGGGGCAATCTTCAGGTAGCCGCCAACGTGGTGGGTGACCAGCTCGCGCACATACTCCGGCGATTCCACCGCCAGGTCGTAGCGCAGGCCCGAGGCGATCAGGATCTTCTTCACCCCCGGCAAGGCACGGGCCTTGCGGTACAGCTCGATCAGCGAGCTGTGGTCGGTGTTGAGGTTCTCGCAGATGCCCGGGAAAACGCACGACGGCTTGCGGCAGTGCTTCTCGATGTCGTGGCTCTTGCAGGCGATGCGGTACATGTTGGCGGTCGGGCCACCCAGGTCGGAGACCACGCCAGTGAAGCCCGGCACCTTGTCACGCATCTCTTCGATTTCGTGCAGGATCGACTCGTGGGAGCGGTTCTGGATGATCCGCCCTTCGTGCTCGGTGATCGAGCAGAAGGTGCAGCCACCAAAGCAGCCACGCATGATGTTCACCGAGAAGCGGATCATCTCGTAGGCCGGGATGCGCTCCTTGCCATAGGCCGGGTGCGGGATGCGCGCGTAGGGCATGCCGAACACGTAGTCCATCTCTTCGGTGGTCATGGGGATGGGTGGCGGGTTGAACCACACATCCACCTCGCCGTGCTTCTGCACCAGGGCGCGGGCGTTGCCCGGGTTGGTCTCCAGGTGCAACACGCGGTTGGCGTGGGCATACAGCACCGGGTCGTTGCGCACTTTCTCGAACGACGGCAGGCGGATCACCGACTTTTCGCGGGTGACGCTGGGGCTGTCGAGAATCTGCACCACCTTGGCTTCGTTCGGGTCTTCCTGCTCGCCCTTGGCCTGCTCGATGGCGCAGGCCTGGGTGTCCTGGGTGTTGACGTACGGGTTGATGATCTTGTCGACCCGGCCCGGGCGGTCGATGCGCGTGGAGTCGATCTCGTACCAGCCCTGGGGCGTGTCACGGCGAATGAACGCGGTGCCGCGCACGTCGGTGATCTGCTCGACTCGCTCGCCCTGGGACAGGCGCTGGGCCACCTCGACAATGGCCCGCTCGGCGTTGCCGTACAGCAGGATGTCGGCGCTGGCGTCCACCAGGATGGAATGGCGGACCTTGTCCTGCCAGTAGTCGTAGTGGGCGATGCGGCGCAGCGAGGCCTCGATGCCGCCGAGCACGATCGGCACGTGCTTGTAGGCTTCCTTGCAGCGCTGGCTGTACACCAGGCTGGCGCGGTCCGGGCGCTTGCCGGCCAGGCCGCCCGGGGTGTAGGCGTCGTCGGAACGGATCTTCTTGTCGGCGGTGTAGCGGTTGATCATCGAGTCCATGTTGCCGGCCGCGACGCCGAAGAACAGGTTCGGCTCGCCGAGCTTCATGAAGTCGTCTTTGGACTGCCAGTTGGGCTGGGCGATGATGCCCACGCGAAAGCCCTGGGCCTCGAGCAGGCGGCCGATGATGGCCATGCCGAACGAGGCGTGGTCGACGTAGGCGTCACCGGTCACGATGATGATGTCGCAGGAATCCCAGCCGAGCTGATCCATCTCCTCCCTGCTCATCGGCAGGAACGGCGCTGGCCCGAAGCATTCGGCCCAGTACTTGGGATAGTCGTAGAGTGGTTTGGCTGCTTGCATGTCAGTGACCGGTTCTGGTGTGCAGGGAAATCGCGGGCGCGGAATATAGCACAAATTTTGACCAAATCCGACGGTGGTGGTCGGAATCAAGCGTGCGAACCAATATCACTGTGGGAGCGAGCTTGCCTCGCGATGACATCAGTGAATTCACCATCGCCATCGCGGGGCAAGCCCGCTCCCACGATCCGCCCCCACAGGGGCCGGTTCAACCCCGCTGGTTTTATTCGTCGTCGTCGAAGTTGTACATCCCCGGCGCGAGGTTCTCGAAGCGGGTGTACTTGCCGATGAACGCCAGGCGGATGAAGCCGATCGGGCCGTTACGCTGTTTACCGATGATGATTTCGGCCACGCCCTTGTGCTCGGTTTCGGGGTGATACACCTCGTCGCGGTACACGAACATGATCACGTCGGCGTCCTGCTCGATTGCACCGGATTCACGCAAGTCGGAGTTGACCGGGCGCTTGTTGGGGCGCTGCTCCAGAGAGCGGTTGAGCTGGGACAGGGCGATGACAGGGCAGTTGAATTCCTTGGCCAGGGCTTTCAACGAGCGGGATATCTCGGAAATCTCGTTGGTCCGGTTGTCACCTGCCGAACCCGGGATCTGCATCAATTGCAGGTAGTCGACCATGATCATGGCGATCTCGCCGTGCTCACGGGCCAGGCGGCGGGTACGGGCGCGCATTTCGGACGGGCTGATACCGGCGGTATCGTCGATGAACAGCTTGCGGTCGTTGAGCAGGTTCACCGCAGACGTCAGGCGCGGCCAGTCGTCGTCGTCCAGCTGGCCGGAACGCACCTTGGTCTGGTCGATGCGGCCCAGCGACGAGAGCATACGCATGACCAGCGATTCGCCGGGCATCTCTAGGGAGAACACCAGCACCACCTTGTCGCTGCGCAACACGGCGTTTTCCACCAGGTTCATGGCGAAGGTGGTCTTGCCCATCGACGGACGGCCGGCAACGATGATCAAGTCAGCCGGTTGCAGGCCGCTGGTCTTCTCGTCCAGGTCGGTGTAGCCGGTGGAGATACCGGTGATGTCGCTGTCGGAGTTGAACAGCGTGTCGATACGGTCGATGGCCATGGTCAACAGCTCGTTGACCCCCACCGGGCCGCCGGTCTTCGGCCGCGCCTCGGCGATCTGGAAGATCTGCCGCTCGGCGTCGTCGAGGATCTCTTCGGCGTTGCGCCCCTGCGGGTTGAAGGCGTTGTCGGCGATGTCGGTACTGATGCTGATCAGCTGGCGCAGCGTGGCCCGCTCGCGAATGATCGCGGCATAAGCCTTGATGTTGGCCACCGACGGGGTGTTCTTGGCCAGTTCTGCCAGGTAGGCCAGGCCGCCGATCTGGGTCGACATGCCTTCTTTGTCCAGCTGCTCGTGCAGGGTCACCACGTCGAACGGCTGGTTCAGGTCGGCCAGCTTGTGGATGGCGCGGAAGATCAGCCGGTGGTCATGCCGGTAGAAGTCACCGTCCGAGACCTGGTCCAGCACCCGCTCCCAGGCGTTGTTGTCCAGCATCAGGCCACCGAGCACGGCCTGTTCGGCCTCGATGGAATGCGGCGGTACTTTCAGCGCTGCGGTTTGCAGGTCGAGCTGTTCGGAGCTGGTGATCTCGTTCATGGCCACGCAAGAATTCTGGGGGGACGAAAAAGACAAAGGGCACGGCCTGTAAAACAGGACCGTGCCCGATGTTAACCGGCTGGCTCCCAGGGAGCCAACCGGTCAGCGCAGCTTAGGCAGCTACGACGACCACACGTACGGTGGCTTCAACGTCGCTGTGCAGGTGCACGGCTACGTCGTATTCGCCAACCTGACGGATGGTGCCGTTCGGCAGACGAACTTCAGCTTTGGCCACTTCAACGCCAGAGGCGGTCAGGGCGTCAGCGATGTCGTGGGTGCCGATCGAACCGAACAGCTTGCCTTCGTCGCCAGCGGTGGCAGTGATGGTCACTTCCAGCTCGGCCAGTTGGGCAGCGCGGCTTTCAGCCGAAGCTTTCTTGTCTGCAGCAGCTTTTTCCAGCTCGGCGCGGCGCTCTTCGAACGCGGCCAGGTTGGCGGCGTTGGCAACGGTGGCCTTGCCGAACGGCAGCAGGAAGTTACGACCGTAACCGGCCTTAACGTTTACTTTGTCGCCCAGGTTGCCCAGGTTAGCGACTTTTTCCAGCAGGATCAGTTCCATTTGGTAAAACCTCTTAACTTTTAACCTTCACCGTTCGCGGAGTCGTCACCCTGTGAGGGGGACTTGCGACCGCGAAAATCAATCAGGCTGTCGACAATGGCCAGGACCATCAGCAACGGGTAAATCAGCTGCAAGATCAGCGGCAACGTCACGTACATGCCCACCAGCCAGAAACCGGCCAGTCGACCCTGCCCCACCAGCCCGTGCATCAAGGCGATGCCGGCCAGCACCAGAACCAGGCTCGAGGCCGATGCCAGGATGATGAACTGCGGCCCGATGAACGGGGCCACCACCATCACTGCCACCAAGACCGCCATGGCCTGTTTCGGCAGCTTCAGGGCGCGAAACTCGCGACCGAAGCCTCCAGGGTTGTACAACGCTGCCTGCCAATAACGCGCCAGCACCAGGGCCAACACGCTGAACAACTGCACCGTCACTGCTGTGGAGGCGACCAGCACGGGGCGGATCAACTCACCGGAGAGCATCGGCTGCCCTTCGATCTTCGGCATGGCTTCGGCAAACGCCTTGGCCAGCACATCGAAGGTCTGTGCCAGCGCCTGGTCCAGCACGAGGCTGAACACCACGGCGAACACGGCACTGAACACCAGCACACGGCTCCAGGGATGCTCGGCGCGCAACAGCGCAGCGAGGCCGAGGGCACCGGCGGTCACCATGAAGGTGATCGGGTCGCCCATCAACCATACGGCCAGCCCGGCCAGCAGGCCGCCGGCGATGACCGTCGTAGCATCCTTGAACCCACGCCGCAGCAGCACAAGGCTACTGGCAGCGGCACTCAACCAGAACAGCAGCGGCAGTACCGCGCTGATGACCACCACCAGGGTGGCCTGCACACGACCGCGCATGATGAAACTTGCCAACGCTCGCATGCCTATCCCTTACTGCTTGTCGACGACCCGGTCTCAGCGGCCGTGGCTGTCGGTGTAGGGCAGCAGGGCCAGGAAGCGGGCGCGCTTGATAGCGGTAGCCAGCTGACGCTGATAACGAGCTTTGGTACCGGTGATGCGGCTTGGAACGATCTTGCCGGTTTCGGATACGTAAGCTTTCAGGGTGTTGAGATCTTTGAAGTCGATCTCTTTCACGTCTTCAGCAGTGAAGCGGCAGAATTTACGACGACGGAAGAAACGTGCCATGTTATTGGCTCCTCAAAAAGTCCGTGGATTACTCGTCAGCGTTGTCGCTGTTGTCGCTGTCATTGCTGTCGTCGCCATCGGCGCCGTCGGCATTGTCAGGACGTTCACGACGCTCACGGCGCTCGCTGCGGTTTTCTTCGGCCTTGAGCATCTCGGACGGGCCGGTAACGGCTTCGTCACGACGGATGACCAGGTTACGGATCACGGCATCGTTGTAGCGGAAGTTGTCTTCCAGCTCGGCCAGGGCCTTGCCGGTGCACTCAACGTTCAGCATCACGTAGTGAGCCTTGTGAACATTGTTGATTGCGTAGGCCAGTTGACGACGGCCCCAGTCTTCCAGGCGGTGGATCTTGCCACCATCTTCTTCGATCAGCTTGGTGTAACGCTCAACCATGCCGCCGACTTGCTCGCTCTGGTCCGGGTGAACCAGGAAGATGATTTCGTAATGACGCATGAATGCTCCTTACGGGTTAGTAGTCTGCCAGCAACCTGGTCAGACAAGGAGTGAATGACACTGTATGTCTTGCCCTGAGGGGAGACGCATGCGCGCCTGCCAGCTCGGCAAGGGGCGCAATTGTAGAGAAGGCCGGGGGGACAAGCAAGGTAATTGGCGAATATTTGAACAGTCAGAAACAATTGCGCCAAGAGAAACGCACTGTGGGAGCGGGCCTGCCCCGCGATGCGCTGTAACGCCCATCGCGGGGCAAGCCCGCTCCCACAAACGATCAGCGAATCAGCGCTTGGCCTGGCGCTGGCGCACTGCCTCGAACAGGCAAACGCCGGTGGCCACCGAAACGTTCAGGCTGCTGACGCTGCCGCCCATCGGCAGCTTCACCAGGAAATCACAGTGCTCGCGGGTCAGGCGGCGCATGCCCTTGCCTTCGGCGCCCATGATCATCACCAGCGGGCCGGTCAGGTCCTGCTGGTATATCTCCTGTTCGGCTTCACCGGCGGTACCGACCACCCACAACCCGCGCTGCTGGAGTTTTTCCAGGGTGCGGGCCAGGTTGGTCACGGCCACCAGCGGCATCACTTCGGCAGCGCCGCAGGCGACTTTGCGCACCACGCCAGTTAGGGTGGCCGACTTGTCCTTGGGGATCACCACGGCAGTGGCACCGGCAGCATCGGCGGTGCGCAGGCAGGCGCCGAGGTTGTGCGGGTCGGTGACGCCATCGAGCACCAGAATCAGCGGCGGTGTTTCAGTACGCTCGAGCAGCTCGTCGAGCATCGCCTCGCCCCACACCTGGCTTGGGCTGACCTCGGCAACTACGCCTTGGTGCACACCCTCGACCCAGGCGTCGAGCTCACGGCGCTCGGCCTGGCCGACCTGTACGCGGTTCTGCGCAGCCAGCTCCAGCAGCGCCTGAATACGCGGCTCGCTACGCCCTTCCGACAGCCAGATCTGCTTGACCCGCTTGGGATGGTGCTGCAGCAGTGCCTGAACCGCGTGCACGCCGTAGATTTTTTCCAGCTGACTCATGACTTGTTCTTGCCTTTACGTGGCGCGCCGGACTTCGGCGGCCCCTTGCGATGCTTGGTCGGCTTGCCGGACGGCTTGCTGCCCTTGTCCGCCTTGCTGCCTGCATGGCTGGAGCGCGCCTCACCCATCAGCGCCTTTTTCATTTCGCGGCTCTTGCGCACCTCGGCGTTGCGCTGCACGGCGTCCTTGGGGAAGTACGCATCAGCGGTTTCGCTCTTGCGGCTGCGCGGCTTGGGCGAAATTTTCGCTTCCTGCACCGGAGCCTGGGCTGGTGCTGGCGCCGCTTCGCTGGCACCGGCAGCACGCGGCTTGCGGCCAACTGGGGCGTTGACCGTGGCTTCGGACATCTCGAAGTCGATCTTGCGCTGTTCGAGGTCGACGCGCATGACCTTGACCTCGACCGTGTCGCCCAGGCGGAAGCTGCGCCCACTGCGCTCACCCGACAGGCGGTGGTGCACCGGGTCGAAGTGGTAGTAGTCGCCCGGCAGGGCACTGACGTGCACCAGGCCTTCGACGTAGATGTCGGTCAGCTCGATGAACAGGCCAAAACCGGTCACTGCGGTGATCACGCCGGGGAAGGTTTCGCCCACGCGGTCACGCATGTATTCGCACTTGAGCCAGTTGACCACATCGCGGGTGGCCTCGTCGGCGCGCCGCTCGGTCATCGAGCACTGCTCGCCCATCTGCTCCAGGCTGTTCTCGTCGTACGGGTAGATGCGCGCCTTGGGGATGCTCAGGGCGCCGGCACGCTTGACGTGCGGGGTGTCCATCTTCGAACGGATCACGCTGCGAATGGCGCGGTGCACCAGCAGGTCGGGGTAGCGACGGATCGGCGAGGTGAAGTGGGTGTACGCCTCGTAGTTCAGGCCGAAGTGGCCATTGTTCTCGGTGCTGTACACCGCCTGGCTGAGCGAGCGCAGCATGACAGTCTGGATCAGGTGGAAGTCCGGCCGCCCGGCAATGCTCGCCAGCAGGGCCTGGTAATCCTTCGGCGACGGGTCCTTGCCCTTGTGCAGGGTCAGGCCCAGCTCGCCCAGGAAGGCGCGCAGTTTTTCCAGGCGCTCCGGCGGCGGGCCGTCGTGCACGCGGTACAGCGACGGCACGTTGTGCTTTTGCAGGAACTCGGCCGTGGCGACGTTGGCCGCCAGCATGCATTCCTCGATCAGCTTGTGGGCGTCGTTGCGCACCGTCGGACGAATTTCGGCGATTTTGCGGTCTTCACCGAAGATGATCCGGGTTTCCTGGGTTTCGAAGTCGATCGCGCCACGGGTGTGACGGGCCGCCACCAGCGCCTTGTACAGGGCGTACAGGTGCTTGAGATCCGGCAGCACCTCGCTGTACTCCTCGCGCAGGGCCTTGCCTTCGCGGGTACGGGCGTGTTCCAGCATGCTGCTGACCTTGTTGTAGGTCAGGCGCGCGTGGGAGTGGATCAGGCCTTCGTAGAACTGATAGTCGACCATCTGGCCGGCTTTGTTGATGGTCATCTCGCAGACCATGGCCAGGCGATCGACGTGCGGGTTCAGCGAGCACAGGCCGTTGGACAGCTCCTCGGGGAGCATCGGCACCACGCGCTCGGGGAAGTACACCGAGTTGCCGCGCTGCTGGGCCTCGACGTCCAGGGCCGAACCCAGGCGCACGTAGCTGGACACGTCGGCGATGGCCACGTACAGGCGCCAGCCGCCGGAGAACAGGCGCAGCTTGCCCAGCGGTTCGCAGTAGACGGCGTCGTCGAAGTCGCGGGCGTCCTCGCCGTCGATGGTGACGAAGGGCAGGTGGCGCAGGTCGATGCGCTTTTCCTTGTCCTTCTCTTCGACTTCGGAACGGAACTTGCGCGCTTCCTTGATCACGTCCTTCGGCCAGACGTGCGGAATGTCATAGCTGCGCAGGGCGATGTCGATCTCCATGCCCGGCGCCATGTAGTTGCCGATCACTTCGATCACATCACCCTGCGGCTGGAAGCGCGGGGTCGGCCAGTGGGTGATCTTGATCGAGACGAACTGGCCGATCTTGGCACCGCCGTTACGCCCGGCAGTCACCAGCACTTCCTGCTGGATCTTCGGGTTGTCCGGGGTCACGTAGCCGATGCCGCCTTCTTCGAAGTATCGGCCGACCACGCTTTCGTGGGCGCGGGAGATGACTTCGACCAGCACGCCTTCGCGCCGGCCACGGCGGTCGACGCCGGACACCCGGGCCAGGCCACGGTCGCCGTCGAACACCAGGCGCATCTGCGCGGGGCTCAAGAACAGGTCTTCACTGCCGTCGTCGGGGATCAGGAAGCCGAAGCCGTCACGGTGACCGGAAACGCGGCCGCAGATCAGGTCGAGCTTGTCTACCGGGGCATAGGTGCCGCGCCGGGTATAGATAAGCTGACCATCGCGCTCCATGGCGCGCAGGCGGCGGCGCAGGGCTTCGATCTGGTCTTCTTCGTAAAGACCGAATTCTTCGGCCAGCTGTTCGCGGGCTGCCGGCTCGCCACGGTCGGCGAGGCGCTGCAGGATCAGCTCACGGCTGGGGATGGGATTATCGTATTTTTCCGCTTCGCGAGCGGCCTCGGGATCGAGGGATTGCCAATCGGCCATCAGAAGGGGTTCACCTTGGGGTATATAGATATGAATTCTGGCATAGGCGTATTGAAACCGGAAATGTCAGCCTTGGACAGCCCCACAGAAGGGTCCGGCGAGCGGCAATAGGCCCATGGAATCAACAAGTTGAATTTTTTGAAATTTTTTTCGTTCGGGGGCTTTACAGCCCTCTGAGCCGTCCGTATAGTGCGCACCACAACGACGGACAACCCCGAAGTTGTAGTAGAGATGAACGGCGCTGTAAAGCATCTTGTAATCTCGAATGTGTGCCCAGGTGGCGGAATTGGTAGACGCGCTGGTTTCAGGTATCAGTGACTTAACGGTCGTGGAAGTTCGAGTCTTCTCCTGGGCACCAAGTTTTTCCAAGTAACAGATGACCAAGGATCTGTTACTACTGTGTGAAAGCAGACGATGTCACTTTCAGCAGATGATGCAAAGCTTTGCCCAGGTGGCGGAATTGGTAGACGCGCTGGTTTCAGGTATCAGTGACTTAACGGTCGTGGAAGTTCGAGTCTTCTCCTGGGCACCATACAAAAACCCACTAGCTTGCTAGTGGGTTTTTTCTTGCCTGCGATTTTTGCATCGCCCGCCTGCTTCATTGCAATCAGGAATGACTCTCATCTATCGTGATGACTTTCTCTCATGGAGCGAGCGAACGATGAGCATGGAACTGACCACCCCTCACCCGCTGCAAGCCTGCTGGGACCTGCAACTCGCAGGCCTGGCCGCCGACGCCCTGCGCGTGGCGCTGAGCATGGACCTGTTCGAACACCTCGAGCAGCACATCGCCCCCGCACAACTGGCCAAGAGCCTCGATCTCGAACCGTTCAATACCGGCTACCTGCTGGAGCTGCTCTGGGCCCAGGGCCTGCTCGAGCGCGACGCACAGGGCAGCCACTACCGCAACGGCGAAACAGCACGCCGCTACCTCGTGCGCACTAGCGACGACTATTGCGGCGACGCCCTGCTGTTCCGTCACCAGGTGTTGCGCCAGGCGGGCCAGCCATTGGAGCAGGCCCTGCGCAACGGCTTGCCGGCCGCCGGCACACCTTCAGCGCAAATGGCCCGGCGCTGGGCCGAGGCGGCGCGGGTGCAGATTGCCCAGGAGCAGCAAGCGGTGACGGTCGAGGTGGCCTGCGCGCTGATCGAGCGCCTACCCGAGGCGCCCGGCCTGCAGCGCATGCTCGACCTCGGCGGCGGCCCCGGCCTGGTGGCCATTGCCTTGGCACGCAAGCTGCCCGACCTGCACGCCACAGTGTTCGACTTCACCGAAACAGCAGCAGTGGCCCATGAGAACATCCTGCGCGCCGGGCTTGAGAGGCGCCTTGGCAGCATGGGCGGCGACCTGGACCTGGATGATTTCGGCAGCGGCTACGACCTGATCTGGTGTTCATCGGTGTTGCACTTCGCCAGCGACCTGGACGGCCTGTTGCAGCGCTTGCACGGGGCACTGAAGCCGGGCGGGGTGCTGGTGTGTTGTCACGCCGAAGTGCCCGACGACAGGCAGGCCGCAGCGCGGGTACTGCCTTATTACCTGCACATGCGCATGCAGGGGCGGCATGTGCTGCCGGCCGGGGCGTTGGCGCACAAGCTTCGCGGGGTTGGTTTCGTGGATGTGGAGCAGCAGGATGGGCTGCGTTATCCGGTGGCGCCGGTGACGGCGGTGATTGCCAGAAAAATATGAGCCTGTAACGACCCTATCGCCGGCAAGCCGGCTCCTACACGTAAAGTACAGGTTTGCAGGCTACGCAACCCTGTGGGAAGCGGCCTTGCCGGGGCGCCGTCCGGTCGAGATGGGCTGCGCAGCAGCCCCGACAATCTTGCATGATGCAAAGACCCTGGGGCCGCTACGCAGCCCATCTCGACCGGACGGCGCCCCGGCAAGGCCGCTTCCCACAGAGTCCGCGTCAAATCACCGAGTTGTATTTTGTTCTATGAAAGCCGGCTTGCCGGCGATAGGGCCGTTACAGGAAAACCCAAGCCCATCCCCCTTCCATGAATTTCCCGTCACCCGGCCACTTGAGAAACGATTTCGTTTACCATTGTTTCCAAATATGTAGCCGTAAGCGAGGAAGTACCCGCATGACGATCCGCCCGCAACCGCTGATGCGCACCCTGGCCGCCGCTGTTCTGAGCCTGGTGATCGGCGCTCCGGCCGCCCTGGCAGACGAACCGGTCAAAAACCTGACCATGTACAACGGCCAGCACAAGGAAATCGGCGAAGCCATTGCCAAGGCCTACGAGGCCAAGACCGGTATCCACATCAATATCCGCAAGGGCAGCAGCAACCAGCTGGCCAGCCAGATCATCGAGGAAGGCGACCGCTCACCGGCCGATATCATCTACACCGAAGAATCCCCGCCGCTGAACAACCTGGGCGAACTGGGCCTGCTGGCGAAGATCGACGACGCCACCCTGAACATGCTGCCCAAAGAGTACGTGGGCGCCAACGGCACCTGGATGGGCGTCACTGCCCGCACCCGCGTGGTGGTGTTCAACCCGAAGAAAATTGACGAAAAAGACCTGCCCACCACGGTAATGGATTTCGCCGGCCCCGAGTGGGAAGGCCGTGTCGGTTACGTGCCCACCAGCGGCGCCTTCCAGGAGCAGGCCGTGGCCATCCTCAAGATGCATGGCCGTGAAGCCACCGAGGAATGGCTGACGGGCCTGAAGGCCTTCGGCAAGACCTACACCAACAACATGGTCGCCCTCAAAGCCGTGGAAAAAGGCGAAGTGGCCGCCGTGCTGGTGAACAACTACTACTGGTACGCCCTGGAGCGCGAGCGCGGCAAGCTCGACTCCAAGCTGTACTACCTGGCTGACGGCGACGCCGGCAACCTGGTGACCATCTCCGGCGCCGCGGCCGTGAAGGCCAGCAAGCACCCGAAAGAGGCCCAGGCCCTGCTCAACTGGATGGCCAGCGAAGAAGGCCAGCGCGTGATCACCCAGACCACCGCCGAATACCCGCTGCACAAGGGCATGGTTTCCGACCGTGGCCTGAAGCCGTTCGAAGAGCTGCGTCCGCCGAAGATCTCGCCGGCTGACCTTGGCAATGCCGAGGAGGCCATCGAGCTCGAACGTGAGGTTGGCCTGCTCTGATGACCGCCGCCCTGTCCACGCCCGCCCTGCCGCGCTTCGTGCCCAAGCGCAAGCGCCCGTCCATCTGGGTGGTGCTGCCCGTGCTGTTCCTGGTGGCGATGAGCTTGCTGCCGCTGCTGTACGTCGCCATCAAGGCCTGGGAGGCCGGCTGGCGCGAAGCCCTGCACCTGCTGTGGCGCCCGTTCGTCTGGGGCCTGATGCGCAACACCATGCTGCTGATGGTCGGGGTGACGCTGGTGTGCATGGTGGTCGGCATGGCCCTGGCCTGGTTGCTGGAGCGCAGCAACCTGCCGGGCCGCCGGCTGTGGGGCGTGGTGCTGTGCCTGCCGTTCGCGGTGCCGTCGTTCGTCAGCAGCTTCACCTGGGTGTCGCTGAGCTCGGACTTCGAAGGCCTGGGCGGGGCGATTCTGGTGATGGCGCTGTCCAAATACCCGCTGGTATTTCTGCCGGTGGCAGCCACCCTGCGCAACCTCGACACCTCGCTCGAGGAGTCGGCGCGCACACTGGGGTGCGGGCGCTGGGGCGTGTTCGCCAAGGTCACCCTGCCGCTGCTGTGGCCGTCGATGCTCGGCGGCGCGCTGCTGATTGCCCTGCATATGCTGGTGGAGTTCGGCGCGCTGTCGATCCTTGGCCTGCAGACCTTTACCACGGCGATCTACCAGCAGTTCGAACTGGAGTTCAGCAACGCCAACGCGGCCATGCTCTCGGCGGTATTGCTGGCACTGTGCCTGGTGATGCTGTGGCTGGAGCTGAAAGTGCGCGGCAAGGCCCGCCACGTGCGCATTGGCCAGGGCGTGGCACGCCGCGCGCAGCCGGTGCGCCTGCGCGGCTGGATGCCGCTGGCGCAGCTGTTCTGCCTGGGCCTGGCGATTCTGGGCAGCGGCATCCCGCTGGCCATGCTGGGGTACTGGCTGAGCGTCGGCTCGTCGGCGGCCTTCCCGGTGGCGGCGATCAGCAAGGCATTGCTGACTTCGTTGTCGGTATCGCTGGGCGGCGCCGGATTCTGCGTGCTGCTGGCCCTGCCGATCAGCTTCCTGGTGGTGCGCTACAAGGGCCGCCTGGCGATCTGGGCCGAGCGCCTGCCGTACCTGCTGCATGCCCTGCCGGGCCTGGTGATCGCCCTGACCCTGGTGTTCTTCGCCCTGCACTATGTGCCGGCGCTGTACCAGACCACCGCGCTGCTGATTCTGGCCTACGCGCTGCTGTTCCTGCCGCTGGCCCAGTCGCCGGTGCGCACAGCGCTGAACAAGGCTTCGCCAACCCTTGAAGAGGCCGCACGCACCCTGGGCGCGAGCAGCTTTGCGGCGTTTTGCCGGGTGACGCTGCCGATCATCTTCCCGGCCATGGCGGCGGCGTTCGCCCTGGTGTTCCTGGACGCCATGAAGGAGCTGACCGCCACCCTGCTGCTCAGCCCGACCGGCATGACTACCCTGGCCACCGAGGTGTGGGCGCATACGGCCAACGTCGAGTTCGCGGCGGCAGCGCCTTACGCGGCGCTGTTGATCGTGGTATCGGGGTTGCCGGTGTATCTGCTGACCACGCGGATGTATCTGAACAAGGCCTAAGACCCATGCGGTTGATGTGGGAACAACTGTCTTGCTTAAATTACATGAAGCTGGCGCGATCCCTGTAGGAGCCGGCTTGCCGGCGATCACCGGGGCAGCCGGTGCCATCGTTCGCCTGTACCGGCCCTATCGCCGGCAAGCCGGCTCCTACAGAGACTACCTGAGCCTGCGTATCAGGCCCTGAACTGGCCCAGGCTTGCGCGCAACTGCGCCGCCAGGTCATCCAGCACCTTGCTGCTGGCGGTAGTCTGCGCCACCACTTGCGCCGAACGCTCGGCTTGGGCGTGGATGTTCTCTACCCTCCCCCGCACGGCCTGGGCACCACTGGCCTGCTGCTCGGCCGCGCGGGTGGCCAGGCCAATGGCCGAATGTACCTGCTCCACGGCCGCCTGCACCGACTGCTGACGGCGCTCGTTGTCACGCAGCACCAGCAAGCCTTCGCTAGCCTGGCGCCCGGCCTGGCTGATGGTGGCCACAGCCTCCTTGGCCCCCTGCTGCAAGGCGGTGATATGCGACTGGATATCCCCGGTGGAACTCTGCGTCTTGCTCGCCAGCGCCCTCACCTCGTCTGCCACCACGGCAAAGCCACGCCCGGTCTCGCCGGCCCGTGCCGCTTCGATGGCGGCGTTGAGCGCCAGCAGGTTGGTCTGCTCGGCGATGCCATGAATCACCGTCAGCACCACCTCGATCTGCTCGCTCTGCTTGGCCAACCGCTCGATCACCTGGGAGCCGGTTTCCACCTCGCCGGCCAGGTTTTCGATCAGCCGCGCCAACTGCGTGGTGGCCTGGCTGTTCTCGTCGGTCGCCTGGCGGATGTCCACCACCTGCTGCAACGCCGCCTGCATGGCGTGGCTTTCGGCCTGGGCTTCGTCGGCCATGCTCGACAGGTCACGCAGGCTGGCTGCCACCTCGTCGCGCTGCAGGGCAGCGGCAGCATCGGCACCGGCGTTGCGCTGGGCCATGGAACCGATCTCCACGCCGGTACGCTGGGCCACTTCACCGGCTTCGCGGACGATGGGCTGTAGTTTGTCGACGAAGCGGTTCACCGCCGAGGCCATGTCGCCAATCTCGTCACGGCTGTCGAGCTTGACCCGCTTGGTCAGGTCGCCCTCCCCAGCCGCCAGATCGTCCAACGCGGTAATCAGCAGGCGCAGCTTGCTCAGCACCCGACGGCCCAGCACCACGGCCACCACCAGCAGCACACCCAGGCCCACCAGTACCAGGCCCAGGCCGATGCGCCAGCGCAGTTCGCCGGCAGCGTCCCGCACGGTTTGCGCGGTGTTGGCCTGCATCGCCGTGGCGCTGTTCTGCGCGGTTTCCAGGCGCGTGCGCAAGGCCTTGCCGCTATCGGCGGCGGCGGCCACCAGGCTATCGCCGACCAGTTGCTCGCCACTGGCGATCAGCGCCGCAAAGCGCTGGTCGAGGGCCTTGAGCTGCTGGTCGACACTGGCAGTGGACACGCCCATCAGCACCTTGCCGATCACCTCGCCATTGGGGCTGATCGGGGCTTCGACGAAGTACACCGACGGGTCCTTGCGGGCGGCATCGAGCACCTTGTCCAGCGCCCGCTCGCCCTGC
Organism: Pseudomonas fakonensis; assembly: GCF_019139895.1. Classification (GTDB taxonomy): domain Bacteria; phylum Pseudomonadota; class Gammaproteobacteria; order Pseudomonadales; family Pseudomonadaceae; genus Aquipseudomonas; species Aquipseudomonas fakonensis. Next base: position 5,498,144 of record NZ_CP077076.1, read on the forward strand.
CCCTTGGCCAGCAGCGCCTCATTGATCGGGTTCTGCCGGTTGAGGTAGCGGGTCAGGTGCTGGCCCTGGGCGTCGTCGTAGATCACGAACAACACGTTGGGGTTGCGCTGGGCGCGGCGGGCGAAGTCCGAGAGCATCGGCACATCGTTGTCCCAGATCGCCCGGGGCGCCACAGAGGCCAGCAGCTCGGCCATGTCGTTGGCCGAGTCCTTGAGGGTCTGCTCCAAGGTGGTGCGCAATTGCTGCTGCTCGTCATGCAGGCGCGCGGACAAACCGGCGCTGAGGCGCTGGCGGGTGCTGGCGGAGAGGCTGTCGAGCCCGGAGCGCACATCCTGCCCGGCCTGCTCCAGTTCGGCGGCCAGTTGCCGGCTGTCGTTGCCCAGGCGCTGGCCCAGCTCGGCCTCCAGCGCCGTGACCGTGCTCCGGGTCAGGGCAACGGCGACCAGCACCTGCACCAGAAGAGCGATACCAAGCGCAACAAACACAGGCCGCAACAGGCGGCTTCGTAACAGTGAAAGGATGGCTGACACGTTGTAACCCTCGTGTTTCTGGCGCCATTACTTTGATGGCATCTACAGAAACTTCTTACAGCAAGGGTTGTGCCTTAAACAGCAGGCATATGTGCCAATAGCTAGCAACGGGTTGCCTGGCTGGGCGCTATCGCCGGCAAGCCGGCTCCTACAGGGAATAGGTGCGGATGCAAAAACGCCGTGGCCCCTTTCAGGGCCACGGCGTCAGGTCAGCACGAAACGCCGATCAGGCGAACGGGTGACGCAGCACGATGGTTTCGTTGCGGTCCGGGCCGGTCGAAATGATATCGATCGGCGCACCTACCAGCTCTTCGATGCGCTTGATGTAGTTGCGCGCGGCCTGTGGCAGCTCTTCCAGGGTTTTCACGCCCAGGGTCGACTCGCTCCAGCCTGGCATCTCTTCATACACCGGCTCCAGCCCGATGTAGCTGTCGGCATCGGAAGGCGCGTCGATGACAGCGCCGTTCTCGTTCTTGTAGCCCACGCAGATGTTGATGGTTTCCAGGCCGTCCAGCACGTCCAGCTTGGTCAGGCAGATGCCCGAGATGCTGTTGACGTCGATGGCGCGACGCAGGATGACGGCATCGAACCAGCCGCAACGGCGGGCACGGCCGGTGGTCGAACCGAACTCGTGGCCACGCTTGGCCAGGGTTGCACCGGTTTCGTCGAACAGTTCGGTCGGGAACGGGCCGGAACCAACACGGGTGGTGTAGGCCTTGGTGATACCCAGGATGTAGTCCAGGTACATCGGGCCAACGCCGGAACCGGTGGAGATGCCGCCGGCGGTGGTGTTGGAGCTGGTGACGTACGGGTAGGTGCCGTGGTCGATGTCCAGCAGAGAGCCCTGGGCGCCTTCGAACATGATGTCCTTGCCGGCGCGGCGCAGGTTGTGCAGTTCGGCGGTGACGTCGAGCATCATCGGCTTGAGCTGCTCGGCGTAGGCCATGCACTCGTCCAGGGTCTGCTGGAAGTCGATGGCCGGTTCTTTGTAGTAATTGACCAGCTGGAAGTTGTGGTAGTCCAGCAGCTCACCGAGCTTGGCGGCGAAACGTTCGCGGTGGAACAGGTCGCCTACGCGCAGGCCGCGGCGCGCGACCTTGTCTTCGTATGCCGGGCCGATGCCGCGGCCAGTGGTGCCGATCTTGGCTTCGCCACGGGCTTTTTCACGGGCCTGGTCGAGGGCCACGTGGTAGGACAGGATCAGCGGCGCAGCCGGGCTGATGCGCAGGCGCTCGCGCACCGGTACGCCTTTCTCTTCCAGCTTGGTGATTTCGCGCATCAGCGCATCCGGGGCAACGACCACGCCGTTGCCAATCAGGCACTGCACGCCTTCACGCAGGATGCCGGATGGAATCAGGTGCAGAACGGTCTTCTCACCGTTGATCACCAGGGTGTGGCCCGCGTTGTGGCCACCTTGGTAGCGCACGACGGCGGCAGCATGTTCGGTCAGCAGATCGACGATCTTGCCTTTGCCCTCATCACCCCACTGGGTGCCCAGGACGACGACATTCTTACCCATTACATTGGTCCTCATTCACGCAAACTTGGTTGCCGGCCTGTTGCCGACGCAGAAACTCACTGGGCCAGCGGCAGAACCTGCCAGCGCCCGTCTTGCTGAATCAATTGACGATCACAATCCGCCTCGAAGGCAGCACTCAACGGCTGGCCAGGCAGGGCCTGGACCACACGCTGGCCTTCGTTGCGCAACTGGCAGACTTGCTGCCAGAGGGCCGCATCGCTGCTGTCGGGCATCCAGATGCCGCCGGCAGGCAATACGACCTCCGCTCGCCCCAGTGTGACCAGGGTCTTCAAATCCGTGGAAAAACCAGTGGCCGGGCGCGCCCGGCCAAAGTCGGCGCCGATGTCGTCGTAGCGCCCGCCCTGGGCGATCGACGAACCGACCCCCGGGACGAACACGGCGAACACCACGCCGGTGTGATAGTGGTAGCCGCGCAGCTCGCCCAGGTCGAAGTACAGCGGCAGGTCCGGGTAACGCGCAGCCAGGCGGTCGGCGATCGCCAGCAGGTCGTCCAGCGCCGCCAGCACGCTGGCTGGGGCACGGCCCAAGCGCACGCGGGCTTCGGCCAGCACTTCGCGGCCGCCGCACAGTTCGCACAGGGCGCGCAGCATGTTGCCGAGGTCCTTCGGCAGGTCGGCGGTCAGCGCCTGCACTTCATCGACGGCCTTGCGCTGCAAGGCGTCGAACAGCTGCTGCTCGACCGCACCAGACAGGCCGGCGGCACGGGCCAGGCCGCGGTAGATGCCGACATGACCGAGGTCCATGTGCACATCCGCAACATCCGTCAGTTGCAGCGTGGCCAGCATCAGGCTGATGACTTCGACATCGCTGGTGGGGCTGGCGTCGCCGTACAGCTCGGCGCCCAGCTGGATCGGGCTGCGCGAGGTGGACAGGGCGCGCGGCTGGGCATGCAGCACGCTGCCGGCATAGCACAAGCGGCTTGGGCCTTCACGGCGCAGGGTGTGGGCGTCGATGCGCGCTACCTGCGGGGTGAAGTCGGCACGAAAGCCCATCAAACGGCCAGACTGCGGGTCGACCACCTTGAAGGTGCGCTGGTCCAGGTCCTGGCCGGCGCCGGTAAGCAGCGACTCCAGGTACTCGATATGCGGGGTAACGACCAGTTCGTAACCCCAACTCTGGAACAGGTCCAACACCTGGCGGCGCGCGATCTCGATGCGCGCTGCCTCAGGCGGCAAAACTTCCTCGATGCCATCTGGCAGTAGCCAGCGGTCTACCGTTGCCATTACGCCATTTCCCCTCTGGTCTGGGCGGCTTGCCTTGAGGCCAGCCGTGAGTAAAGCAGGCATCGGCGCACAACAGCGGGCAGCACTGATCCCAGCGCAACCACCGTAGCCAATACCCTCGAATTGCCTAGCGAACTGACCAAACCGTCAACTGGCCGATTGCCAATCAACCTTGCAGACGCAAAAAAGCCGGGAAATTTCCCGGCTGCCTCATCATACACCCCTTTTCATTCAGGATGCACCCCACCTGGCATTTAAGCTGCCGGGCGGGGTGCGCCCTTCATGAGAGCAGCATCAGGGCTTGCTCTTGTCCAGGTAACGGAAGAACTCGTTCTTCGGGTCCAGGACCAGTACATCGCTCTTGCTGGAGAAGCTTTCGCGGTACGCCTGCAGGCTACGGTAGAACGCATAGAAGTCGGCGTCCTGGGTGTAGGCCTTGGCGTAGATGGCAGCCGCCTGGGCATCGCCATCACCGCGGGTCTCTTCCGCTTCACGATAAGCCTCGGCCAGCAGTACACGGCGCTGACGGTCGGCGTCGGCACGAATACCTTCGGCCAGCTCGTTACCCTTGGCGCGGTGCTCGCGGGCTTCACGCTCACGCTCGGTGCTCATGCGGTCGAACACGCTGCGGTTAACTTCCTTCGGCAGGTCGATGGCCTTGACGCGAACGTCGACAACCTCGATACCCAGCTCCTTGCTCGCCATGCGGTTGAGCGAGGCGGTGATGTCGGCCATCAGCGCGTCGCGCTCACCCGATACCACTTCGTGCAGGGTGCGTTTACCGAACTGGTCACGCAGGCCGCTTTCGAGGCGGCGCGACAGACGCTCGTCGGCGATCTGCTTCATGCCGGAGGTGGCGGTGTAGAAACGCTCGGCGTCCTTGACCCGCCACTTGGCGTAGGCGTCGACCATCACAGCCTTTTTCTCCAGCGTGAGGAAGCGCTGGGTCGGGGCGTCGAGGGTCATCAGGCGGGCGTCGAACTTGCGCACCTGGTTCACATAAGGAACCTTCACATGCAGGCCAGGCTGGACATCGGCCTTGACCACGCGACCGAACTGCAGCAATACCGCGCGCTCGGTCTGCGAAACGATGTAGAAGCAGTTCCAGGCGACGATCGCCAGCACCACGGCGCCGATCAGGGCGAACAGCGATTTATTGCTCATCAGCGGCTCTCCCTGGAACGCAGCGGCGGTTGTTGCTGTTGCAGGTCCTGGGCGGCACGCGCGGCGGCGTCATTGACCGACGGCGATACGCTGCTGGCCGGGGCTGCAGGGTTGTTGCGGCTGCTTTCGACCATCTTGTCCAGCGGCAGGTAGAGCAGGTTGTTCTGCCCGTCCTTGGTGGCCACCATGACTTTGCTGGAGTTGCTGTAAACCTCCTGCATGGTCTCGAGGTACAGGCGCTGACGGGTCACGTCCGGCGCCTTGCGGTACTCGCCGTACAGCTTGGTGAAGCGGTCGGCCTCACCCTTGGCGCGGGCGATGACTTCGTCGCGGTAGCCGTTGGCGTCCTCGATGATGCGCTGCGCCTGGCCACGGGCCTCCGGCACCACGCCATTGGCGTAGGACTCGGCCTGGTTGCGGGCGCGCTGCTCGTCTTCACGGGCACGGATCACGTCGTCGAAGGCTTCCTGCACTTCACGCGGGGCTGCCGCGCTCTGCACGTTCACCTGGGTGACGGTGATACCGGTGCGGTAGGTGTCGAGGAAGCGCTGCAGGCGTTCGCGGATATCCACGGCCATCTGCTCACGGCCTTCGGTCAGCACCTGGTCCATGGAAGTAGAGCCCACCACGTGGCGCAGGGCGCTGTCGGTGGCATGCTGCAGGCTGACTTCCGGCTGGTCGACGTTAAGCACGAAGTCCTGCAGGTTGCTGATGCGGTACTGCACGGTCAGCGGCACCTCGACGATATTCTCGTCTTCGGTGAGCATCTGCCCCTGCTTGGTGTAGGCCCGCTCGCGGGTCACGTTCTCCATGTACTTGCGGTCGATCGGCGGGAAATAGATATTCAGGCCGGGACCTACGGTTTCGTAGTACTTGCCGAAGCGCAGCACCACGGCCTGCTCCTGCTCGTCCACCACGTACACGGCGCTGTACAGCCAGATAGCCGCCAGCACCGCCAGGCCGATGCCCAGCAGGCCATAGCCGCCGCCCTTGCCGATATTGCGGTCACCGCCGCCGCCACGTTTCTTGCCACTGCCAAACATGCCGTTCAGGCTGTCCTGCAGCTTGCGGAAGGCCTCGTCCAGATCCGGTGGGCCTTTTTTGTCGCCACCGCCACCGCCGCCACTGCCGCCGCCACCGCGACGACCGCCCCAGGGGTCCTGATTGTTCGAGTTGCCACCCGGCTCATTCCAAGCCATAGCGCTCTCCATCTGATAAAGCAAAGACGCGCCCACGGCGCGCCGTCCAATGCTACAGAATGCCTGTCACGGCTGCCCGGCGACCTCGACGAGCATTTATTGCAAAGTGTGTTGCTCGACAAACACTTGCGGCTCCATGCCTTCACGACTGACCAGGCGATTCAACTCGGTCCTGGGCAGTCGCACACTCAACAGGCTGCGCCCTTCTTCATCATGCTCTTCACTCTGCACGGCACCCAGGGCAAAGAATTGCGCGCGCAAGCGGGCAAAACGCTGCTCCAGACACAGGGTACCGACAAACAGATCATCCCCCAGCAACTCGGCAACCGCCTGGCCAACCAGCTCCAGGCCTCGCCCGTCACGGGCCGAAACCCAGACCCGCTGCGGCTTGCCGTCGGCATCGCGCTGAATCTGCGGCTCGACGCCTTCGAGCAGGTCGAGTTTGTTATAGACCTCGAGGATCGGCAAGCCTTCGGCACCGATCTCGCCCAGCACCGCCAGCACCTGCTCGATCTGTTCCATGCGCTCAGGCTCATGGGCGTCGATCACGTGCAGCAGCAGGTCGGAGTTGCTCGATTCCTCGAGCGTAGCCCGAAATGCCTCGACCAGCTTGTGCGGCAGGTGGCGAATGAATCCCACCGTGTCGGCCAGCACGATCGGCCCCAGGTCGGCAAGCTCCAGCCGGCGCAACGTGGGGTCAAGGGTGGCGAACAGCTGGTCAGCGGCGTATACGTCCGATTGCGTGAGGGCGTTGAACAGGGTCGACTTGCCGGCGTTGGTGTACCCCACCAGCGACACCGACGGGATGTCCGCGCGCTTGCGCCCGCGGCGGGCCTGCTCGCGCTGGCTGCGCACCTTCTCCAGGCGCCCCTTGATCTGGCGCAGGCGCACCCGCAGCAGACGGCGGTCGGTTTCCAGCTGGGTTTCACCCGGGCCGCGCAGGCCGATACCGCCCTTTTGCCGCTCAAGGTGGGTCCAGCCGCGTACCAGCCGCGTGCTCATGTGCTCGAGCTGGGCCAGTTCGACCTGCAGCTTGCCTTCGTGAGTACGCGCCCGCTGGGCGAAGATATCGAGGATCAGCCCGGTACGGTCCAGCACGCGACACTCGAAGACGCGCTCGAGGTTACGTTCCTGGCTGGGCGTGAGGGTGTGATTGAAAATCACAAGGTCGGCTTCGGCGGATTTGACCAGGTCGCGTAATTCCTCGACCTTGCCGCTGCCGATCAGAAACTTGGCGGTGGGCTGATGCCGCGCCACTGTTACCAGCGAAACGATATCGGCTCCGGCCGACAGCGCCAGCTCCTGAAACTCCTGCGGGTCTTCGCGCGCCTCAGGGTTCTGACCTTCCAAGTGAACGAGCAGCGCTCGCTCACCACCACCGTGGCGCTCAAAGAACAATGCAGGCTCCTACTTTAATCAAGCGTTGCCTGGCTCGCTGTCGCCGTGCTCACCGTCGGTCGGGCTTGGCAGACGAACTGGGCGGGCAGGTACGACGGTCGAGATCGCGTGCTTGTAGACCATCTGGCTGACGGTGTTCTTCAGCAGTACGACGAACTGGTCGAACGATTCGATCTGGCCCTGCAGCTTGATCCCGTTGACCAGATAGATCGAAACCGGGACTTTTTCTTTTCTCAAGGTGTTCAAGTAAGGGTCTTGTAGCGAATGCCCTTTTGACATATGCCGCACTCCTGTAAGGATCAATAGTAAAAAAACAATAAATTCGGTAATTCATGCCGCCCTTCGCAAGAATAGACGGCAATAAGCAGGGACTCAGCTCAATATGGAGACGGCCCCAAGGTATTTCAAGGTGCGGGACAGATTGTCGCAGGCCAGGCTGTCGAGCCAGTGCACGTCGGACCAACTGCGCAACCAGGTGAACTGGCGCTTGGCAAGTTGACGCGTGGCAATGATACCTCGTTCTTGCATCTCATTCTCATTTAATGCGCCGTCGAGATAGTCCCAGACCTGCCGATACCCCACTGCCCGTATAGACGGCAGCCCCACGTGCAAGTCACTTCTGGCTCGCAGCGATCGGACCTCGTCGACGAAGCCCTGTTCCAGCATCTGCGAAAATCGTAGCGCAATTCGCTGATGCAAAATGTGACGATCCGTAGGCGCGATGGCCAGGCTGGCGACAGTATAGGGCAAATGCCCGCCCGCGCCTGCGTCTGCGCCGCTACTTTGCGCCAATTGACGCTGGCGGTGGGCGGTCATGCTCTGGCCGCTGACGCGGAACACCTCGAGCGCGCGAATCAACCGCTGCGGGTCATTCGGATGAATGCGCGCCGCCGACTCCGGGTCCACCTCGGACAGTTGCCGGTGCAGCTCGGCCAGGCCCAGGGCGCTGGCCTCGGCCTCGAGCGCCGCGCGCACCTCGGCGTCGGCCGGCGGCATGTCGGCCAGGCCATCGATCAACGCCTTGTAGTACAGCATGGTGCCGCCTACCAGCAGCGGGACCTTGCCGCGCGCGGTGATCTCGGCCATGGCCGCCAGGGCATCGGTGCAGAACTGCTTGGCCGAATAGCTTTCGGCCGGGTCGAGAATATCGACCAGGCGGTGCGGGTACTGCGCGAGAATCTCTTGCGACGGCTTGGCAGTGCCGATGTCCATGCCGCGGTAGACCAGCGCCGAATCGACGCTGATCAGCTCGCAGGGCAAGACCTTGGTCAGTTCGATGGCAAGGTCGGTCTTGCCGGCTGCGGTCGGGCCCATGAGGAATATCGCCGGGGGTTTGCCGCTCATTTCATCGCCCCCGCAGGAACAGCTTGTCGAGGTCGTCCAGGCCCATCTGGGTCCAGGTCGGGCGGCCGTGGTTGCACTGGCCGCTGCGCTCGGTGTTTTCCATGTCGCGCAACAGCGCGTTCATCTCGGGCATGGCCAGGCGCCGGTTGGCGCGCACCGCACCGTGGCAGGCCATGGTGCCCAGCAGCTCGTTCAGGTGCGCCTGGATACGGTCGCTGGTGCCGTATTCCATCAAGTCGGCCAGCACGTCCATGACCAGGCGGTTGGCCTCGGCCTGCTTGAGCAGCGCCGGGATCTGCCGGATCGCCAGGGTTTCGGGGCCCAGGCGCTGCAACTCGAAGCCCAGGCGCTGGAACCACTGGGCGTGCTCCTCGGCGCAGTCGGCCTCGCGCTGGCTCAGGGCCAGCGACTCGGGTACCAGCAGCGGCTGGCCGCTCAGGCCTTCGCTGGCCATGGCCACTTTCAGGCGCTCGTACATGATCCGTTCGTGGGCGGCGTGCATGTCCACCAGCACCAGGCCAATGGCGTTCTCGGCAAGGATATAGATGCCCTTGAGCTGCGCCAGGGCGTAGCCCAGCGGCGGGATGTCGCCCTGGCTTTCCGGCAGCGCGCCCGCTGCGGCCTGGGCGTTGTCCAGCGGGGCGTAGAACTCGCGGTACACCGCTTGTGCTTCACCGGCATTCACCGGCTGCGCCGGGCGCGGGGTGTACTGGTACTGATAACCGGCACCGGCGCCGTTGTTGCTGAACGCCGGGCGCTGCTCGCCCAGGGGTTGCTCGAGCACGGGCGAGGCCAGGCGCATCTCGCCTTGCGGGCCGAACTCACCGGCCAGCTGGCCGGTTGGGCGGAGCATCTCGGTAGTCGCCGCCGGCGCGGCCAACTGGTCTTCCGGGCGCACATCGGCCAATGCCCGGTGCAACGTGCCATACAGGAAGTCGTGGACTGTGCGCCCCTCACGGAAACGCACTTCGTGCTTGGTCGGGTGCACGTTGACGTCCACCCCGGTCGGGTCGCACTCCAGAAACAGCACGAAGGTCGGGTGACGGCCGTTGAACAGCACGTCGCGATAGGCCTGGCGCACCGCGTGGGCCACCAGTTTGTCGCGCACGGCGCGGCCATTGACGAAGAAGTACTGCAAATCGGCCTGGCTGCGCGAGAAGGTCGGCAGGCCGACCCAACCCCACAGGCGCAGGCCGTTGCGCTCCACATCGATGGGCAGCGCCTGCTCGAGAAAGCCTGGCCCGCAAATGGTGCCGACCCGCCGCGCACGGGCCATATCGTCGGCGGCCTCGTGCAGGCTGAAGATGGTCTTGCCGTTGTGGCGCAGGTGAAAGCCCACGTCGAAACGCGCCAGCGCCAGGCGCCGGATGACCTCTTGCAGGTGGTCGAATTCGGTCTTCTCGGCCTTGAGGAACTTGCGCCGGGCCGGGGTATTGAAGAACAGGTCGCGCACCTCCACCGAGGTGCCGACCGGGTGCGCAGCGGGCTGCACCCGCGGGAGCATGTCGCGGCCTTCGGTCTCCACCTGCCAGGCTTCGCTGGCATCCTGGGTGCGTGAGGTCAGGGTGAGCCGCGCCACCGAACTGATCGACGCCAGGGCCTCACCACGAAACCCAAGGCTCAGCACGCCTTCGAGGTCTTCCAGCTCGCGAATCTTGCTGGTGGCATGGCGGGCCAGGGCCAGCGGCAGGTCGTCCGGGGCGATGCCGCTGCCGTTGTCGCGCACGCGCAGCAGCTTGACGCCGCCCTGCTCCACCTCGACCTCGATGCGCCGGGCGCCGGAGTCCAGGCTGTTTTCCAGCAGCTCCTTGGCCACCGAGGCCGGGCGCTCGACCACCTCGCCGGCGGCGATCTGGTTGGCCAGCCGCGGGCTGAGCAGCTGGATGCGCGAACCACCACTCATTGCTGGGACGCCAGGGTGGTGGCTGGGATATTCAGGTGCTGGCCGATCTTCAACTCGTCGGTTTTCAGGCTGTTGGTGCTGCGCAGGCTGGCAACACTGACCTGGTAGCGTACGGCGATCATCGCCAGGGTTTCGCCCGAGCGCACGGTGTGGTCACGCGGGCCCTGGGCGATCTTGCCGCTGTCGCGCAGCCAGGCGATGTAGGTGCCAGGCGGCGGGTTTTGCTGGAAGAACTGCCGCACGCCGGTGTGGATGGAGCGCGCCAGGGCCTGCTGGTGGCTGGCGGTGGCCAGTTTGGCGGCCTCGTTGGCGTTGGAGATGAACCCGGTTTCCACCAGGATCGACGGGATATCCGGGGACTTGAGCACCATGAACCCGGCCTGCTCGACACGCTGCTTGTGCAGCGGCGTAACCCGGCCCATGTTGCCCAGCACCTTTTGCCCCACGTTAAGGCTGGAACTCAAGGTGGCGGTCATCGACAGGTCGAGCAGCACACCGGCCAGCATGCGGTCCTTGTCGTCGAGGCTGACGTTGCCGGCACCACCGATCAGGTCGGAGCGGTTTTCCGTATCGGCCAGCCAGCGCGCGGTCTCGGAGGTGGCGCCACGGTCAGACAGTGCAAACACCGAGGCGCCGAAGGCGGCCTTGGACGGCGCGGCGTCGGCGTGGATCGAAACGAACAGGTCGGCGCCCTTCTTGCGGGCGATCTCGGTGCGCTTGCGCAGCGGGATGAAATAGTCGCCGGTACGGGTCAGCTCGGCGCGGTAACCCTTCTCGCTGTTGATCTGGCGCTGCAGCTCCTTGGCGATCTGCAGCACGATGTCTTTCTCGTGCTGGCCGCGCGAACCGGAGGCGCCCGGGTCTTCACCGCCGTGGCCGGCGTCGATGGCCACCACGATGTCACGCTTGCCGGACGGGGCTGGCGGCAGCTTGATCGCCGGTTGCGCCGGGCTGACCGGCACTGCCGGGGTGGTGGCCGGCGCTTGCGGTGCCGGTGGCGGGGTCGGGTTGCTGGCGGCGATGGCGTCGGCTTCCTGGTCGTACAGGTCGACCACCAGGCGGTTGCCGTACTGGGCGTTGGGCGCCAGGGTGAAGCTTTTGGGGGTTACCGACTTTTTAAGGTCGACCACCACACGCAGGTCGGTGGGGGTGCGCTGGGCCGAACGCACGCTGGTGATCGGCGTGTTCGAAGTGGCCACGTTCAACGGCCCGCCAAGGGTTGCGCCGTTGATGTCGATGACCAGCCGATCTGGTGCGGTCAGGGTGAAGACGCTGTGCTGCACCGGCCCGGACAGGTCGAATACCAGCCGCGTGTTGTCCGGCGCGCGCCACAGGCGCACGCTCTTGACTTGAGTGACGGCCAGAGCGTCAACGGTCACCGCTGTCAGCAGCAGCCCAACCACAGCGACCAGTGCGCGTATGCGCATACCTTTCCCCACTTACTGTATGAATTCTTAACCCAGTTTTTTGCACCAGGCCTCGCCGCGCGCGCTCTGTGGCGCAAGGCACAGCGAACGCCCGCCCGCTTGCGGGCTTATGGTAATGGTCAGGTCGGGCTTTGGCAAAACGCCCGCACCTTTCTGGGGCCACTCGAACAGGCACAGGGCGTCATCCTCGAAATAATCGCGGATGCCCATGAACTCGAGTTCTTCCGGGTCGGCCAGGCGGTACAGGTCGAAGTGATAGGCGCGAATGGCGCCGATCTCGTAGGGTTCGACCAGCGTGAAGGTCGGGCTCTTCACCGCCCCTTCATGGCCCAGGCCGCGGATCAGCCCACGGGACAGGGTAGTTTTGCCGGCGCCCAGGTCGCCCTCCAGAAAAATCACGCCATGGCCGCCGGTCACCTCGGCGAGCTTGGCGCCAAAGGCGACGGTGGCCGGTTCGTCGGCCAAAAACAGGTTCAACACGGGCAATGCTCCTCCAACAACTCTCTTATGACCGGCACCAGATCACTGGCCGCCAGCCCTCTTCCGCCCCGCCCCAGGCGCTCGCCGGCACGGGCATGCAACCACACCGCCAGGCACGCCGCAGGCCAGGCCTCCAGGCCCTGGGCCAGCAGCGCCGCGACCACACCGGTGAGCACATCGCCCAGGCCGGCACCGGCCATGGCCGGGTGGCCGCGCTCGCACAGCGCCAGGCGCCCACCGGGCTCGGCCACCAGCGTGCCGGCGCCCTTGAGTACGCAGACGCTGGCATAGCGGCGCGCCAGCTTGCGCGCAGCCCCCGGGCGGTCGGCCTGCACCGCCTCGGTGGAGATGCCCAGCAACCGCGCCGCTTCACCCGGGTGCGGGGTGAGCACACTGCCACTGGGCAGGGCCAGCGGCGCCCCGGCCAGCAGGTTCAGTGCATCGGCGTCCCACACCTGCGGCAGGCGCGCATGGGTCACCGCCGACAGCAGGCTGCGTCCCCATGCGGCCTGGCCCAAACCCGGCCCGACCACCAGCACCGAGGCGCGCGGCAGCACACCCATCAGCTGGTTGGCCGAATGCACCCCCAACCACATGGTTTCGGGCACTCGCGCCAACCCCGCCGCCACGTGCTCAGGGCGCGTGGCCACGCTGACCAGCCCGGCACCGCAGCGCAAAGCCGCCTCGGCACTGAGCAGCACCGCACCGCCGGTACCCAGGTCGCCGCCGACCACCAGCACATGGCCAAAGTCGGCCTTGTGCGCGTCGAGCGGGCGTGCCGCCAACCCTGCCAGGGCCTGGCGGTCGAGTATCTGCGGGCTGCTGTTAGGGTGTTTGGTCTGAGGCATGGGGTCAAAGGCTCCGATGTCTGGCAGAATTATACCCACCTAGTCCTGTAATGCTTGCCCCTTCCATGCCCGCCAACACTCCAGATATCGCCGCACTGGCCCAATCCATCAAGCAATGGGGCCAGGAACTCGGTTTTGCCCACGTCGGCATCGCTGGGGTCGACCTTGGCGAACACGAACAGCACCTGCAGCGTTGGCTGGCCGCCGGTTACAACGGCGAAATGGAATACATGGGCGAGCACGGCAGCAAGCGCTCGCACCCCGACCAGTTGATCCCCGGCACCATCCGGGTGATTTCGCTGCGCATGGACTACCTGCCCGGCGACACCGAAATGGCCAAGCGCCTGGCCGAGCCGGAAAAGGCCTATATCGCCCGCTATGCCCTGGGCCGCGACTATCACAAGCTGGTACGCAAGCGCGTGCAGCACTTCGCCGACCGTATTCAGGAGGCCATCGGCCCGTTCGGCTACCGCGCCTTCGTCGACAGCGCCCCGGTGCTGGAAAAAGCCCTGGCGCAAGAGGCGGGCCTTGGCTGGATCGGCAAAAACACCCTGCTGCTCAACCGCAAGGCCGGCAGCTATTTCTTCCTCGCCGAGCTGTTCGTCGACTTGCCGCTGCCCATCGACGGCATCCAGGGTAGCGACCACTGTGGCCGCTGCCAGGCCTGCCTGGACATCTGCCCGACCCAGGCCTTCGTCGGCCCCTACCAGCTCGATGCACGGCGCTGCATCTCGTACCTGACCATCGAGCTGCGCCATGCCATCCCGGTAGAGCTGCGCCCGCTGATCGGCAACCGCGTGTTCGGCTGCGACGACTGCCAGCTGGTATGCCCGTGGAACCGCTTCGCCAAGACCACCCACGAAGACGACTTCATGCCCCGGCGCGGGCTGGACAACATCGAGCTGGCCGAACTGTTCCTGTGGGATGAGAAGCGCTTCCTCGCCCGCACCGAAGGCTCGCCGCTGCGGCGCGCCGGTTACGAGCGGTTTTCGCGCAACCTGGCGGTGGGGCTGGGCAACGCACCCACCACCATACCGGTGCTGGAGGCGCTGAGGGCCCGCAGGGACGACCCGTCGGAGTTGGTGCGCGAGCATGTGGAGTGGGCACTGGAGCGGCACGGCGCTCTGTAGGAGCCGGCTTGCCGGCGATGAGGCCCGCCAAGGCAACGCATCATCGCCTGGCACCCGCCAAGCGGGTGATCGCGGGCAAGCCCGCTCCACCTACAGGGTGGCTCGCTGCAGATTATTGCTGGTCGTTGTAGTGGAACTTGGGCATTTCCCAGTGGAAACGAATCGCCAGCAAGCGCACCAGAAAACCACCGAACAAGGTCAGCAGCATCGCCTGCTCCGCCGGCACCTTGAAGTACACGCAGCCCAGATAGAACCACGCCGCGGCAAACGAAACGCTGGCATACAGCTCGCGGCGGAACACCAGCGGGATGTCGTTGCAGAAGATATCCCGCAGGATGCCGCCGAACACCCCGGTGATCACCCCGCTGATCGACGCCACCAGCATGCCCTGCCCCATCTCCAGTGCAGTCATGCAGCCAATCAGGGTGAACGCCACCAGCCCCAGGGCATCGAGCACCAGGAACAACGAGCGCAGGTGGCGCATCAGCGGGGCGATGAAGATGGTCAGCAAGGCGGCCAGACTGGTCAGCACCAGGTACTCGGGGTGTTTCACCCACGTCAGCGGGTAGTGCCCCAGCAGCACGTCGCGCACCGAGCCGCCACCCAGCGCGGTGACGCAGGCGATCAGCACCACGCCGAACCAGTCCATGCCCCGGCGGCCGGCGGACAGCGCCCCGGTCATGGCTTCGGCGGTGATGGCGATGAGGTAGAGCATCAGCAACATGGTGCAGGTCCGTGCGGGAAAGGCGCGCAGTCTACCCAGTCGTGCGGGGCACCAAAAGAGGGCGCGCCGACGATCGTCGGCGCACGGCAGGCTCAGAACTTGATGAAATGCTCACGGTAGTGACGCAGCTCGGCGATCGACTCGCGAATATCGTCCAGCGCCAGGTGGGTGCTGCCCTTCTTGAAGCTATCACGCACATCCGGCGCCCAGCGCGCAGCCAGCTCTTTCAAGGTCGACACATCGAGGTTGCGATAGTGGAAGTAGTTCTCCAGCCCGCGCATGTGGCGGTACAGGAAACGGCGGTCCTGGCAGATGCTGTTGCCGCAGATCGGCGACTTGCCCTTAGGTACCCACTGCTCGAGGAAGGCGATGGTCTGCGCCTCGGCCTCGGCCATGCTCACCTTGCTTTCGCGCACGCGCTGGGTCAGGCCCGAGCCGCCGTGGGTGCGGGTGTTCCACTCGTCCATGCGCGCCAGCACTTCGTCGCTGTGGTGGATGGCGATCACCGGGCCTTCGGCCAGGGTGTTCAGCTCGCTGTCGGTGACGATGGTGGCCATCTCGATGATGACGTCGCTGTCCGGATCCAGGCCGGTCATTTCCAGATCGATCCAGATCAGGTTCTGTGGGTTCTGCATGGGTGTGCTCCTCGAATAGCCCGTCATATTAGCCTAGCGCGGCGGCCGATGGGCGCAGCGTGCTAAACTGCCGCCCGTTTTCATTCCCCTCCTGCACGGAACCTCCATGGCCAAACGCCAGCTCAACCGCCGCCAGAACTGGCGCATCGAAAAGATCCAGGGTGAACGCGCCGCCCGCGCCGCCAAACGCGAGCAGCACGCGCTGCAGGAGCTGGAAGGCGGCGACCTGGGGCCGGAACAACTGGGCCTGGTGATCGCCCACTTTGGCGTGCAAGTAGAGGTCGAGGCACAGGACGGCGAGGCCGCAGGCCAGGTATTCCGCTGCCATCTGCGGGCCAACCTGCCAGCGCTGGTGACCGGTGACCGGGTGGTGTGGCGCGCCGGCAATCAGGGCATCGGCGTGATCGTCGCACAGATGCCGCGCAGCACCGAGCTGTGCCGGCCGAACAACCATGGCCAGCTCAAGCCGGTGGCGGCCAACGTCGACCTGATCGTCATCGTTTTCGCCCCGGCGCCCGAGCCGCACCCCAACCTCATCGACCGCTACCTGGTGGCCGCCGAGCACGCCGGCATCCGCCCGCTGCTGCTGCTGAACAAGGCCGACCTGATCAACGACGAAAACGGCCCGACCCTGCACGCCATGCTCGAGGTGTACCGCGCCCTGGGCTACCCGCTGCTGGAGGTGTCCGCGCACCAGGGCGACGGCATGCAGCGCCTGCAGCAGACGCTGGACGGCCATATCAGCGTGTTCGTCGGCCAGTCGGGTGTGGGCAAGTCGTCGCTGGTCAACAGCCTGTTGCCGGATGCCGGCACCCGGGTGGGCGACTTGTCTGAGTGGTCCGGCCAGGGCACCCACACCACCACCACCGCGCGCCTGTACCACTTCCCCAACGGCGGCGACCTGATCGACTCGCCGGGCATCCGCGAATTCGGCCTGGGCCATGTCAGCCGCGCTGACGTCGAGGACGGTTTCATCGAGTTCCGCGAGCTGATCGGCCACTGCCGCTTCCGTGACTGCAAGCACGACCGCGAGCCGGGCTGTGCACTGCTCAAGGCACTGGACGAGGGGCGTGTAGCGCAGCAGCGAATGAACAGCTATCGCTCGATCATCGCCAGCCTGCCGGAAGACACTTACTGAGGCAGCCGCGTAGGGCGAATTACATTCGCTTGTAGGACTGTTCTGATTTTCGCGTCAGGTGTTGTTGAAGGACCCGTCCTTCATGGATTGTCCGGGCTACGGGCCGCCTGCATTGGCGGCCCATCAGCCTGCGGCATGAAAGGACACACAATGACAAGACCCGCCCCGCATCACCTCCCCCACGCAACGGGAGGGCGAGCCTGATGCCCGTGTTTATCAGCTACCAGCACGACCAGCGCCTTGACGCGTTCATCCTCAACGAGCGCCTGCTGCTCGAAGGCATCCCCACCCAACTGGCGCGCTACGACGATGCCACCTGTCAAACCTTCGACGACATCTGCGTGAGCCTGCGCCAGTACCTGGTCGACAGCACCCACCTGGTCTGCGTGCTGTCGCAGCAGGCCGCCGATAACTGGTGGGTGGCCTGGCAACTGGGCGCCGCCGCCGCCAGCAACCGGCGCATCAGCCTCTACCGCAGCGGCCCAGCGTCGCTACCGGGCTACCTGGAGCGCTGGCCGCTGCTGCACGAGCGCGAACACATCGACCTGTTCGTGCGTGCCTACCACGAAGAGAGCACCTTCGACCGGGCCATGGCACCGGCCCGTGAGGGGCGCCACGCCCATGACCGGGACAACGCCGACTTCTTCCACGCCGATCTGAAGGCCAAGATACGCCGGGGGTTCTGAGCACAAAGAGAAAGGGCCGCTTGCGCGCAATGCCAGTCGTTTAACGAAATTGGGGCTGCAAAGCAGCCCCAATTGCTAACCAACCGGCCTAACGCTTGCGCGGCCCTTGTTCGATCACTGGTTTTTCTGCTCGTCCATTTTCAACACGCCATCCTCGAAGATGTTCAGTTTCTGGCGCAGCTCCCGCGGTTGCATCGGGTCTTGTGGCGCCACAGCGCCCGCTGGTGGCACTGCCGGTGCGGCAGCGCCCGGCGTACCGCCAGCGGGTGGTGTGACCCCGGGCTGGGCGTCAGGCGCACCCTGCTCGCCCTCGATGTCACGCTGGGCCTTCTTGGTCAGCACGATGATGTCGATACGGCGGTTGACCGGGTTGAGCGGGTTCTTGCGGTCGAACAGCGACGACGAGGCATAGCCCACCACCCGCGCCACCTGGCCGTCCGGGTAGCCACCGGCAACCAGCGCACGGCGCGCGGCGTTGGCACGGTTGGCCGAAAGCTCCCAGTTACCGAATTCGCCGGTGCCCGAATAAGGCTTGGCATCGGTGTGGCCGCTGACGCTGATCTTGTTCGGCACCGCCTTGATGGTGTCGGCCATGGCCAGCAGGATGTCTTCGAAGTAAGGCTGCAGGCGCGCGCTGCCCAGGTCGAACATCGGCCGGTTCTCGGCGTCCATGATCTGGATGCGCAGGCCGTCCTGGGTGATCTCGAACAGGATCTGGTCCTTGAACTTCTGCAGTTCAGGGTTTTCCTCGACCTTGTTCTGCAGTTCCTGCAGCAGCAACTCGAGGCGCTCGCGCTCGACCTGCTCGGCCATGGTCTCGACCTGGTCCTTGTCCAGCTGGATGCTGGTGTCAGGGGTCGGTTCGGACTTGGTTTCCGGGTTGATGGTCTTTTCCGGCGCCAGCTGCGGCGAGCCTCCCAGGTCGATGATGTAGGGCGTGCCGCTCTCGGAGAAGCCGATCGGGTCCTTGAAGTAGCCGGCGATGGCGATCTTCTGCTCAGGCGTGGCGGTGGACAGCAGCCACAACACGAGGAAGAACGCCATCATCGCCGTGGCGAAGTCGGCAAAGGCGATTTTCCAGGCACCGCCATGGTGCCCGCCACCGAAGCGCTTGACGCGCTTGATGATTATCGGCTGATTGTTCTCCATGACTCAGCGACCGCGAACCGCTTGTTCCAGCTCGGCGAAGCTCGGACGGTGCTTCGGATACAGCACCTTGCGCCCGAATTCCACGGCCAGCGAAGGCGGCATGCCCGAGGCCGAGGCCACCAGCGAGGCCTTGATCGATTCGTACAGGTTGATCTCTTCCTTGGCGTCGTGCTCCAGGCACTTGGCCAGCGGGCCGAAGAAGCCGTAGGCCGCCAGGATACCGAAGAAGGTACCGACCAGCGCCGCGCCCACGTGCAGGCCGATGGAGGCCTGGTCGCCCTCGCCCAGCGAGGCCATGGTCACCACGATACCCAGTACCGCCGCGACGATACCGAAGCCGGGCATGCCGTCGGCAATGCCGTTGACCGCGTGGGAGGGGTGCTCGAGCTCTTCCTTCATGCTCAGCAGCTCCATGTCGAACAGGCCTTCGAGCTCGTGGGGAGCCATGTTGCCGGTGGACATGATGCGCAGGTAGTCGCAGATGTACGCGGTCATGCGCTCATCACCCAGTACCGCAGGGTACTTGGCGAAGATCGGGCTGGCTGCGGCGTCCTCGATGTCACCCTCGATGGCCATCATGCCTTCGCGACGGCTCTTGTTGAGGATCTCGTACACCAGGCCCAGCACTTCCAGGTAGAAGGTATGGGTGAAACGGCTGCCGAACATCTTCAGCGACTTCTTGACCACATGCATGGTCATGTAACCAGGGTTCGCCTGAAGGAACGCACCGAAGGCCGCGCCACCGATGATCAGCACTTCGAACGGCTGAATCAGTGCCGCGATCTTGCCGTGGGAAAGTACGTAGCCGCCGAGCACGCTCGCGAATACGACGATGATGCCGATAATTTTAGCCATAGGTTCAGAGCACTTGCTGTCGTGGTCAGGGTCGGGGACGGGAGCCTTAAAACTCTTCTTCTACTTATCGGCAGAACTGCGCCAGACTATAGCCACTCAAAGCGAAAAGCCAGTTTGGACTGATGTCAATATGCCAATTGAAACCAAGGTGCCAAGTCAGCCCCCGTCAAGTCTTGACGCCTGGGTCAAGCTGCTCGACGGCGTACGCATACCCGTACCCAAAGAGAGCCACGACCGCGTCGTGCAGGCCATCAACGACAGCCGCCGCTCGCTACGTGACATCGCCGAGCTGATGCAGGACAGCCCCGCGCTGGTGCTGTGCGTCATGCGCGAGGCCAACCATTCGGCCAACGCCAGCCAGGCCGAGCCTGCCGAAAGCCTGGAAATCGCCCTCAACCGCCTGGGCCTTGAACGCATTTCACAGCTGCTGGCGCGCCTGCCCTCGCTGCCCAGCGACGACCTGCCGCCGGTGCTGCGCCAGTTCCTGCTGATCAGCCAGCACGCCACGCAACAAGCCAACGGCCTTTTCGCCAGCCGCCTGGCGCGCCTGTGGCAGGAGATCCACTGGGGCAGCCTGCTGTTTCTCTCACCCATGTGGGCCATGGCCGTGGCCTACCCCAAGCTGCTGGATGCCTGGGAGCTGCGGGTCATCCACAAGGGCGAGGACGCTGGCGTTGTCGAGCAGCAGTTGTTCGGCGTGCGCATCATGCAGCTGTGCCAGGCCGTGGCCGAGCACTGGCGCCTGCCGGGCTGGGTCACCCAGGGCTACCGCCTGTTGACCGAGGAGCGCGAGCAACTGGCCCAGGTGCTGAACATCGCCCGCGAGCCCGACCCGCTGGAGCAACAGCACCGCCTGGACGAAGAACCGGCGCTGCGCCGCTGGTTCAACCAGCCACCCAATACCGTGTTGCTGGCCAACGGCCTGGCCCTGGCCGCCCAGGTAGGCTGGGACAACCCGCACCTGCTGCGCTGGCAACTGCTGACCGCGCTGTACCTGCAGACTTCGCTGGACGATGTGCAGCAGCAGGTCCACCAGCAGGCCGCCGCCAGCGCCCGCCACCATGCCCGACATGCCCTGTTCCACCCGGCCGAGGCGCTGATCTGGCCCTGGGACCAGCGCCGCCCGCACCCGGACATGCTCACCCCGCCGCCGCCCAGCAGCGAAGACCTCGCCCACTGGCGCTCGGCCTGCCAGGAGCTGCTTGCCCAGCCCAGCCCGTTCAGCAACGCCGTGCACTTGTCGGCCCAGGCCCGTGAAGCCCTGCAGGCGTGTGGCATGCAACGGGTCATGCTGCTGAGCCTGGACAAGGCCAGCGACTACCTGCGGGTACAGCAAATTGCCGGCCTGCCCACCGAAGCCGGCGCCATGGCCCTGCCGGTGCAGCAGAACAAACTGCTGCAAAAACTCATGGCCCAGGCCGGGCAACTGCGGGTGACGCCGGACAACCACGCTCAGCTCGCAGCCTTGCTGCCGGCGCCGCTGCGGGCGTTCTTCCGTGGCGAGCACCTGCTGCTGCGCTCGCTGGCAGTGGGCGGCCAGGTGCTGATGCTGGCGGTGGCCGACCAAGGCGGCAAGCCGCTGGCCGATGTCAGCGTGCAAGCCTTCGGCAAAACCGCGCAATGCATCGAGCGCGCCCTGGCCCTGTTTGCCAGTCGCAATGCGTGAGCCTTGCGCTACAATCGCCCCTCTTTCCACCCCGGAGACCGTGGATGACTGATTTTTCCGGCTTGCCCCTGGTGATCGAAGCCGCCGACCTGCTGCCGCGCCTGGGCTCGTCCCAGCTGATCCTGGTCGACCTGAGCAGCGCCAACCGCTATGTCAGCGGGCACATCCCCGGGGCGCGCTTCGTCGAGGGCAAGCGTACCCAGCTCGGCCAGCCACCGGCCCCCGGGCTGCTGCCGGCCCAGGCCGACCTGGAAAAACTGTTCGCCGAGCTCGGCCACCGCGATGACGCGGTGTACGTGGTGTACGACGACGAAGGCGGCGGCTGGGCAGGGCGCTTCATCTGGCTGCTCGACGTCATCGGCCACCAGCACTACCACTACCTCAACGGCGGCATCCAGGCCTGGCCGGCAGACAAACTGTCCACCGACGCACCTGCCCCCGGCACCTCGCCGGTGCGCCTGCAACTCAGCAGCGCACCCACCGCCACCCGCGAGTACCTGCAAAGCCGCCTGGGCGCCAATGACCTGGTCATCTGGGACGCCCGCGGCCCGCAGGAATTCAACGGCGAGAAGGTTCTGGCCGCCAAAGGCGGGCACATTCCCGGCGCGATCAACTTCGAATGGACCGCCGGCATGGACCTCAACGACCACCTGCGCATCCGCAAGGACATCGCCGACGTTCTCCGGCAATTGGGCATCACCCCCGACAAGGAAGTGATCACCCACTGCCAGACCCACCGCCGCTCCGGTTTCACCTACCTGGTGGCCAAAGCCCTCGGCTACCCACGCATCAAGGCCTACGCCGGCTCGTGGAGCGAATGGGGCAACCACCCGGACACGCCTGTAGAAGTCTAAGGAACCTGCATGAAATCCCGTCTGTTCATCATCAGCCAGTACCTGCTGCCGCACCACCTGCTGTCGCGCCTGGCCGGCTGCGTCGCAGAGTGCCGCGCACGCTGGTTCAAGAACGCCTTCACCACCTGGTTCGCCAAGCGCTACCAGGTGAACATGGCCGAGGCGCTGGTCGAAGACCTCACCGCCTACGAGCACTTCAACGCCTTCTTCACCCGCGCCCTCAAGCCTGGCGCACGCCCGCTGGACGAAACTCCGGGGGCCATTCTGTGCCCGGCCGACGGCGCCGTCAGCCAGCTCGGCCCGATCGAGCACGGCCGCATCTTCCAGGCCAAGGGCCACAGCTTCAGCGCCCTCGAGCTGCTGGGCGGCGACCCGGCACTGGCTGCACCGTTCATGGGCGGCGAGTTTGCCACCATCTACCTCTCGCCCAAGGACTACCACCGCGTGCACATGCCGCTGGCCGGCACCCTGCGCGAGATGGTCTACGTGCCTGGCCGGCTGTTCTCGGTCAACCAGACCACTGCCGAGAACGTCCCGGAGCTGTTCGCCCGCAACGAGCGCGTGGTGTGCCTGTTCGACACCGAGCGCGGGCCGATGGCCGTAGTGCTGGTGGGGGCGATGATCGTCGCCTCGATCGAGACCGTCTGGGCCGGCCTGGTCACCCCACCCAAGCGCGAACTGAAGACCTTCAGCTACGACGAAGCCAGCCGTGCGCCGATCCACCTGGAAAAAGGCGCCGAGCTGGGGCGATTCAAGCTGGGTTCCACCGCCATCGTGCTGTTTGGCCCCGAGCAGGTGAAGTGGGCGCAAAGCCTGGGCGCCGGCTCCGCGGTGCGCATGGGTGAGCTGCTGGCGGTGCCAGCGCAGGCCTGATTGGCGCTTGAACAAAAAAGGCCCTGCACATGCAGGGCCTTTTTTTGCTTTACCGCCGCTGCCCCCTGTAGGAGCCGGCTTGCCGGCGATCACCGGCAGAGCCGGTGCCATCCAGCAGACCTTGTGCTGCCTAATAGGGCCTCATCGCCGGCAAGCCGGCTCCTACACAGGTAGCGGTCAGCCCCGCGCGTCGCGGTCGCGCACGCCCAGCAGGTACAGCACACCATCCAGCCCCAGGGTCGAGATGGCCTGGCGGGCCGACTGGCGCACCAGCGGTTTGGCGCGGAAGGCCACGCCCAGGCCGGCCAGCGACAGCATCGGCAGGTCGTTGGCGCCATCACCCACGGCGATGGTCTGCTCCAGTTGCAGCCCCTCTTCGCTGGCCAGTTGTTGCAGCAGGTCAGCCTTGCGTTGGGCGTCGACAATCGGCTCCACGGCAACGCCGGTGACCTTGCCGTCGACCACTTGCAGTTCGTTGGCGAACACGTAGTCGATGCCCAGGCGCGCCTGCACCTGCTTGGCGAAGTAAGTGAAGCCGCCAGACAGAATGGCAGTCTTGTAACCCAGGCGCTTGAGCTCGGCGAACAGGTGCTCGGCACCCTCGGTCAGGCGCAGCGAGGCGCCGATCTGGTCGAGCACACCCACATCCAGGCCCTTGAGCAGCGCCATGCGCTCCTTGAAGCTGGCACGGAAATCCAACTCGCCACGCATGGCACGCTCGGTGATTGCCGCCACCTGCTCGCCCACGCCGGCGGCCTTGGCCAGCTCGTCGATGACTTCGGCCTCGATCAGCGTCGAGTCCATGTCGAACACCGCCAGGCGGCGGTTGCGGCGGAACAGGTCGTCCTTCTGGAAGGCGATGTCGATGCTCAGCTCGTCAGACAGCGCGAAGAACGCCGCACGCAACGCTTGTGCGTCACTCGGCTCGCCGCGCACGGAAATTTCCAGCGCCGCCTTGCCCTTGTCCTGCTGGGCATCCAGCACCACGCGGGCCGACAGGCGTTCGATGCGCTCGATGGTCAGGCCGTACTGGCTGATCACCGCACTGACGCGCTGCAGTTGCTCGGGGGTAATCTTGCGGCTGAGCAAGGTGATGATCTGGCGCGGCTCGCCCTGACTGTCGGCCCAGTGCTGGTAGTCGGCCTCGGAGATCGGCGTGTAGCGCGCCTGCAGGTTCAGCTCGTGGGCCTTGGACTGCACGCTTTGCAGCAGCGCGGTGGCCACTTCGTTGTCAGGAATGTCGACCAGGATGCCGAACGACAGGGTGCCGTGCATGACCGCAAGGCCGATGTCGAGAATGTTCACACCGCCCTGGAGCAGGACGCCGGTGATGGCCGCGGTAAGACCTGGACGGTCCTCACCGGTGATGTTGATCAGAACGATTTCGCGCACAACCTGGCTCCGACTTCGATGAAAAATGCGCATTCTACCGACTTTCCGTGACCATCGGGCAGCAACGATACTTTGCCGACAAAACTCCGCTCGCTATACTGCGCAGCACCTAACTCGCCATAAAGAGCCGCGCTCTGTGAACCGGCCCACGCCCGTCAAAACCGACAATTTCTTCCTGATGATCTATCGAGCCCTGAGCCAGCGCCGTATCCCCCTGGCGTTGCGCATTGCCAGCCATAACATCTTCCTGGTGGCCCTGGCCCTGGTGATCTATGCCTGCGTGATGGGTTTGCAGTTCAAGCAGGCCATGCACGAGCAGGCCGACGCCGTGGGCCAGAGCCTGACCACGCAGACCGCCACCTCAGCCACCGAACTGCTGGTGTCCAACGACATCCTCAGCCTCAACGTGCTGCTCGGCAACCTGGTGAAGAACCCGCTGGTGGCCCATGCTGCCATCTACAGCGTCGACAACCGCATCCTCGCCGAAGCCGGCCAGCGCCCGCGCAACAGCCTGCTGGGCGAGGCCGAGGGCCTGTACCAGACCAAGATCACCTTCCAGGACGTGACCGCCGGCCAACTGCGCATCAGCCTGGACATGAATCAGTTCCAGCAGCCGATGCTGATCAGCCTGCAGAGCATGGGCATCCTTGCCGCCATCCTGCTGGCCCTGGCCTTGACCCTCAGCCTGCGCCTGGGCCGCTTCATCTCCACCCCGCTGCTGCAACTGCGGGTATGGCTGCGCGACCCGCACCCCTACACCCCGGCGATCGACCGCCAGGACGAGATCGGCGACCTGGCCCGCCAGCTGCACGCCCGCCTTGCTCCGCCGCCACCGCCAGAACCGGAAGAAGAGTACGAAGAGGACGACTACGACGACGCGCCAGCGCCGGCCAAGCCCGCGCCGCGCAGCCATGTAGTCGCCGAGGATGACGATGACGACGCCTTCGCCGGCCTGATGGACGACGAAGCCGCCCCGGCGAAACCGGCCATTGTCGAGTCGGACGAACCGCAGAACAGCGCGGTACTGGCCGTGCAGCTGGGCTCGCAGGAACAACTGCGGCGCCTGCCGCGCACCCGCCTGACCGAGTTGCTGGAACGCTACCGCGACTGCCTCGACCAGGCCGCCTCGCTGTACGAAGGCGAAGTGCACACGCTGAACGATGGCAGCACCCTGCTGCTGTTCCACAGCCGTGACTGCGGTGAGGACTACCTGACCAACGCCATCTGCTGCGGCGAGCTGCTGCGCGCCCTGGGCCATGCCCTGCAGATTGAGGTGGCCGACAGCGGCATCACCCTGCAACTGCAGTTGGGCCTGGTGCTGGCCGACGACCTGCAAGGCCTGGAGCAGGTCGACCTGCTGATGACCGAGCAGGCCCAGGACGCCCTGGCGCTGTCGCAGCACAGCCGCAACCTGCTGCTGGTGG
The DNA here is from genome assembly GCF_019139895.1 of Pseudomonas fakonensis. Lineage (GTDB taxonomy): Bacteria > Pseudomonadota > Gammaproteobacteria > Pseudomonadales > Pseudomonadaceae > Aquipseudomonas > Aquipseudomonas fakonensis. Next base: position 5,523,726 of record NZ_CP077076.1, read on the forward strand.
AACGGCGCATCAGCGACGATACCCTGATCCGCCAGCGCGCCCGCATCCGCCCGATCGCCAGCCCCGAGGGTGCCTGCTGCGTGGAGCGGCTGATGGAGCCCTACCCGTCGATGCTCGAACGCCAGCTGGCGCGGATGCACGAACGCAGGGTCTGATCCAAGGCCCGCCGCCTGTAGGAGCCGGCTTGCCGGCGATGAGGCCCGTACAGCGACCCACTAACCCCGCATAACAGCGTAATGCTGTTCACTTAGAATTGCCGGGGCCGCTTTGCGGCCCATCTCGACCGGACGGCGCCCCGGCAAGGCCGCTTCCCACAGGTACTGAGCAAGGCTGAATTACCAAGCCATGCGCAGTACCTGTGGGAAGCGGCCTTGCCGGGGCGCCGTCCGGTCGCGATGGGCTGCGAAGCAGCCCCAACCCAGGCAACGCCTCTCTTAAGTGAACAGCATTACGCAGCACAGCGGGCTTTTTCATGCCTGAAAGTTACCGGCAGGGTTGCAAACCGGTAGGGCCTGGCAAAACCATCCGGCTCGATGCCCTCATCGCCGGCAAGCCGGCTCCTACAGGGGGTGGCGCCCAAACAGCTACACCACGCCCACAAAAAAGCCCGCATCGCTGCGGGCTTTTTCATGTCTGCAAGATCAGAACCGATAGACTTCCATATCGGTACGGATCGGCGAAGCCATCGGGATTTTCGGCTTCTCGGGCTCTTTTTTCACTTGCACCGGCGCGGCCTGCTTGCGCGGCGCGGTTTCGGCAATGGCTGGCTGGTTGGCCAGCGGCTTGACCGTGGTGCTGAGCTGTTCGGCGAGTTTTTGCAGCAACTGGCCCTGAGCCTGTACCTGCGCCGACTCGCTGCCGGCGTGAGGCTGCTCAAGGTGAACGATGCGGTTGTCACGCACCTGGCCACGGCGGTCCAGCACGCGCCACTGCGCATCCAGAATGGCCGGTTGGTCCTTGCCCGAATCCAGGCGAGTGATGGTCAGCAATACTTGCACGTCAGGGCTGAAGCCGGCACTGGCCGGTGCCAGCACCACACGCTGGCTGTCCAGGCGCCAGGCCAGCTGGCGCACCAGCAACTGGTCGATATCCGACGAAAGGCTGCCGGCCCAGCGACCGTCGGTCGCCGCGGTCAGGCTGCCATCGGCTTGACGCTGCAAAAACGTCTCGCGTTGCAGGTAGTCGGCCACCGATACCGGGCCGAGCACAACCGCCATACCCGACGCCTGCGAAGGCTGGCCGGGATCACCGCTGTCGAGCTGATACAGCGCGACCGGCTGGTGCATGCTGCAGCCGCTCAGGCCCAGCAGGCCGGTCATCAGCAGCGCAAATGGAAGGCGCAGAAATTTCATTCATCCCATCCAGGCGGCCGTCACAAGACTGACCGCAGTGATACTCGTGTAGATTCAGTCGGGCACTCGGCCACGCCGGCGCCGCAGGGGGCCTATCATCCGCGAAATGACGGCCCGACTCCAGTATTTCCGCCCGAAACGGCGCTGAAAGCGCCGCTCCAGACTTCTCGCCCGCTTAAGCCGGGTTCTCGACCATCAGGGCGTCCACGCGCTGGAAGCCACGCGGCAATTTGCTACCACGGCGACCCCGTTCACCTTTGTAGTGTTCAAGATCATCTGGCTTGAGAGACAGGGTACGCTTGCCAGCCTGCAATACAAGGGTCGATCCCTCACTGATCACGGCAAGATCGGTGACGAATTCTTCACGGCTGGCCACCCGGTCGCCCGGCACGCCGATGATCTTGTTGCCCTTGCCCTTGCCCAGTTGCGGCAGGTCGGCCACCTTGAACACCAGCAGGCGCCCTTCGGTGGTGACGGCTGCCAGCCAGTCCTGCTCGCGGCTGGCCACCGGGCGCGGGCTCATCACCTTGGCACCGTTGGGCAGGCTGAGCAGGCCCTTGCCGGCCTTGTTCTTGGCCTGCAGGTCCTCGCCCTTGACCACGAAGCCGTAGCCGGCATCGGACGCCACCACGTACAGCGCGTCATCCTCAGGCAACAGCACGCACTCGAAGGTGGCGCCCGGCGGCGGTGCCAGGCGGCCGGTCAACGGCTCGCCCTGGCCACGGGCCGACGGCAGGCTGTGGGCGGCCAGCGAGTAGCTGCGGCCGGTGGAGTCGATGAGTACGGCAAACTGGTTGGAGCGTCCGGCCGCGGCAGCCTTGAAGCCGTCACCGGCCTTGTACGAAAGCCCCGTGGCGTCGATATCGTGGCCCTTGGCGCAGCGCACCCAGCCTTTCTCCGACAGCACCACGGTGACCGGCTCGGTCGGCATCAGCTCGTTTTCCGACAGGGCCTTGGCCTCGGCGCGCTCGACGATCGGCGAGCGACGGTCGTCGCCGTAGGTCTCGGCGTCCTCGATCAGCTCGCTGCGTACCAGCTTGCGCAGCTTGGCGTCGCTGCCCAGCAGGGTGGTCAGGCGCTTCTGTTCTTTCAGCAACTCGTCCTGCTCGCCACGGATTTTCATCTCTTCCAGGCGGGCCAGCTGACGCAGGCGGGTCTCGAGGATGTAGTCGGCCTGGATTTCGGTCAGGTCGAAACGGGCGATCAGAGCCTGCTTGGGGTGCTCCTCGGTGCGGATGATGTGGATCACTTCATCCAGGTTGAGGAACGCGGTGAGCAAGCCATCCAACAGGTGCAGGCGTCGCTCGACCTTGTCCAGGCGGTGCTGCAGGCGGCGACGCACGGTACCGATGCGGTACTCCAGCCATTCCAGCAACAGCGCGCGCAGGTTTTTCAGCTGCGGGCGCCCGTCCAGGCCGATGATGTTGACGTTGACCCGGTAGGTGCTTTCAAGGTCGGTGGTGGCGAACAGGTGCTGCATCAGCTCGGCGGCGTCCACGCGGTTGGAGCGCGGAATGATCACGATGCGGCACGGGTTCTCGTGGTCCGACTCGTCGCGCAGGTCGGCAACCATCGGCAGTTTCTTGGCCTGCATCTGTGCCGCGATCTGCTCCAGCACCTTGGCCCCGGACACCTGGTGCGGCAGCGCGGTGACGACGATGTCGCCATCCTCGACGCGGTACACCGCACGCATGCGGATCGAACCCTTGCCGGTCTCGTAGATCTTGAGGATATCGGCACGCGGGGTGACGATCTCGGCCTCGGTCGGGTAGTCCGGGCCCTGGATGTGCTCGCACAGCTGCTCGAGGGTGGCCTTGGGCTCGTCGAGCAGGCGCACGCAGGCACTGGCCACTTCACGCAGGTTGTGCGGCGGCACGTCGGTGGCCATACCCACCGCAATGCCGGTGGTGCCGTTGAGCAGGATGTTCGGCAAGCGCGCCGGCAGTACTGCCGGCTCCTGCAGGGTGCCGTCGAAGTTCGGCACCCAGTCCACGGTGCCCTGGCCCAGCTCGCTGAGCAGCACCTCGGAGTAACGCGACAGGCGCGCTTCGGTATAACGCATGGCAGCGAACGACTTCGGATCGTCCGGCGCACCCCAGTTGCCCTGGCCGTCGACCAACGTGTAGCGGTAGCTGAACGGCTGGGCCATCAGCACCATGGCCTCGTAGCAGGCCGAGTCGCCGTGGGGGTGGAACTTGCCGAGCACGTCGCCGACGGTACGCGCCGACTTCTTGTGCTTGGAATCGGCGTCCAGGCCCAACTCGCTCATGGCATAGACGATGCGGCGCTGCACGGGCTTGAGGCCGTCACCGATATGCGGCAGCGCGCGGTCCATGATCACGTACATGGAGTAGTTGAGGTAGGCCTGTTCGGTGAAGTCAGCCAGGGAGCGGCGTTCTACGCCGTCAAGGCTGAGTTCCAGTGAGTCGCTCATGCGGGCCTCGTCATTTCAGGTTCTGGCGCAGCAGCATGGTGCCGCCGCGCTGGGTGAATTCAAGTTGTTTCAGGGCGCTCATGCCCAGCAGCACCGCCTGGCCATCAAGGCCGGGGACTACAAGAGCACGCACGTCGCGCAGCTGGATATCGCCCAGCTGCAGGGTGTCCAGGCGGGTGCGGTAGCCCTCGGTACGGCCGTTGGCGGTACTGAGCACCACCGGCGCACCGCGCGCCAGGTCAAGGTCGCGGGCCAGCGTCTCGGGGATGGCCACGTCGGTGGCACCGGTGTCGAGCATGAAATGCACCACCTGGCCGTTGATCGCGCCATCGGCGACGAAGTGGCCCTGGCCGTTGCTCAGCAGGCGCACCTCGATGTAACCGTCGCCCTGCTGGCTCTGCACCACGCTGTTGGGGTTTTGCTGGCGGTCTTCCCACTGGCCGAAAAAGCGCGTGGCGAGGAACATCGCCGCCGCCCAGGCGACGACCATCAATACCCGCCCCGCACGCTTGCCCGGTGGCTGGCTCAAGGGTTGGCGCTCCAGCCGCCGGCGGGCGCGGCGAAGCGCCAGACGACCGGGCGGACCTCGCCATCGGCGCGCGGCTGGTCGTTGTTGTCCAGCCCGACCCAGGCACCGTCCTTGTCGATTACCAGTGCCTCGGCCAGGCCGTAGGGCTGGCTGTAACGCCGCGACTCTACCAGCGCATCGGCAGCGAACGACCAGCAGCGCTCCACCACGCCGCTGTCGGCGTCACGCCGGCAGATGCGATAGGCGTTGCGTTCAAGGGTGAACAGCTTGTGCTCGAACCAGGCCAGGTCGGCGAAATCCCGCGACACCGGGCGGGCTCCGGGGAACTGCGCCGGCTGCATTTCAAGGCCCGCCTCGCTGAGCAGCACGCAACTGGCAGCGCAGGTCCATACCGACTGCTGGCGTTGCACCGCCAGCAGGCCGCGGCGTTCGCGCTCGGCAGCCAGCCACAGACGGTCACCCGCCGGGCTGACTGCCAGGCCTTCGAACAAGGCGTTGAAGTTCAGCAGCATGCCGCTGGCACGGGCCTGACGCAGCATGGCCTGGTCGATCTTCAGCCAGTCAGGCTCGCCCTCGAGCGGCAATTGCAAAACCGCCGTCTGCGCTTCGCTGACCACGTAGAAGTTGCCGGCCTGGTCACAGGCCAGGCCTTCGAAGTCCAGCGCGCCACCGCGCACGAACGAGGCCGCCCAGGTGCGGATTTTCACCCCCCAGGGCAGGCCGCTGTCGGGCGCTGGCGGTGCGCTGAACACCAGCGGCTCGGCCTGCCAGGCGCTCGCAGCCTGGTCCAGCCGGTAGATGCGGTCGTCATCGCGGTCGGACACCGCCCACAGCGCTCCACGGCACTGCGCCAGCCCCGACAGGTTGCCGCCGCGCATGCCGTCCACCACATGCTCGCTGGTGAGCTTGAGCTCCGGCCAGTCGCCGGCCAGCGCCGGCAAGGCGCACAGCGCCAGGCTGGCCGCCAGCAACGGGCGAGTCAAACCAGAACCTCGGCCAGGTTGCCCTTGGTCTCCAGCCAGTTCTTGCGGTCGCCCGCACGTTTTTTGGCCAGCAGCATGTCCATGATTTCGGTGGTGCCCTGCAGGTCATCCAGGGTGAGCTGGACCAGCCGGCGGGTGTTCGGGTCCATGGTGGTTTCGCGCAGCTGTGGCGGGTTCATCTCGCCCAGGCCCTTGAATCGGGTGACCTGCGGCTTGCCGCGTTTCTTCTCGGCCACCAAGCGGTCGAGAATGCCGTCGCGTTCGGCTTCGTCCAGGGCGTAGTAGATTTCCTTGCCCAGGTCGATGCGGTACAGCGGCGGCATGGCCACGTACACATGACCTGCTTCCACCAGCGGGCGGAAGTGCTGGACGAACAGCGCGCACAGCAAGGTGGCGATGTGCAGGCCGTCGGAGTCGGCGTCGGCGAGGATGCACACCTTGCCATAGCGCAGCTGCGACAGGTCGGTGGCGCCCGGGTCGACGCCAATGGCCACGGCGATGTTGTGCACTTCCTGGCTGGCCAGCACTTCGCCGCCGTCGACTTCCCAAGTGTTGAGGATCTTGCCGCGCAGCGGCAGGATCGCCTGGAATTCCTTGTCCCGCGCCTGCTTGGCCGAGCCGCCGGCCGAGTCACCCTCGACCAGGAACAGCTCGGCGCGCATCGGGTCCTGGCCTGCGCAGTCAGCCAGCTTGCCGGGCAGTGCCGGGCCCTGGGTGATGCGCTTGCGCTCGACCTTCTTGCTGGCCTTCAGGCGCCGGCCGGCGTTGCTGATGGCCAGCTCGGCCAGTTGCATGCCCACTTCGGGGTGGGCGTTGAGCCACAGGCTGAAGGCGTCCTTGACCACACCCGAGACGAACGCCGCCGCCTCGCGGGAGGACAGGCGCTCTTTGGTCTGGCCCGAGAACTGCGGCTCCTGCATTTTCATCGACAGCACGAAGCAGATGCGCTCCCACACATCCTCGGGGGCCAGCTTCACGCCGCGCGGCAGCAGGTTGCGGAACTCGCAGAACTCGCGCATGGCATCCAGCAGGCCCTGGCGCAGGCCGTTGACATGGGTGCCGCCCTGGGCGGTGGGGATCAGGTTGACGTAGCTTTCCTGGATGCTGTCGCCGCCTTCGGGCAGCCACAAAAGGGCCCAGTCGACCGCCTCCTTGTTACCGGCAAGGCTCCCGCAGAACGGCTCGTCGGGCAGGCGCTGGAACTCGCTGACCGAGTCGACCAGGTACGAACGCAGGCCGTCCTCGTAGTGCCACTCGATCTTCTCGCCGGTGCCTTTGTCTTCGAAGCTGATCGACAGCCCCGGGCACAGCACGGCCTTGGCCTTGAGCACATGCTTGAGGCGGCTGATGGAAAACTTCGGCGAATCGAAGTACTTGGGGTCGGGGCTGAAGTACACGCTGGTACCGGTGTTGCGCTTGCCTACCGTGCCCACCACCTCCAGGTCGCTGGCCTTGAAGCCATCGGCGAAGGTCATCTGGTACTCGTTGCCGTCACGCTTGACGCGCACGCGTACCTGGGTCGACAGGGCGTTGACCACCGAAATGCCCACGCCGTGCAGGCCACCGGAGAACTGGTAGTTCTTGTTGGAAAACTTGCCGCCGGCGTGCAGCTTGGTGAGGATCAGCTCGACACCCGACACGCCCTCTTCGGGGTGGATGTCCACCGGCATGCCGCGACCGTCGTCGCACACTTCCAGCGAGTGGTCGGCGTGCAGGATCACCTGCACCGAGCGGGCGTGGCCGGCCAGGGCTTCGTCGACGCTGTTGTCGATGACTTCCTGGGCCAGGTGGTTGGGCCGGCTGGTGTCGGTGTACATGCCCGGCCGCTTGCGGACCGGGTCAAGGCCCGAGAGGACTTCGATGGCGTCTGCGTTATAGGCGCTAGCGCTGGGATTGGCCATGGGGTCTCGTCGTCAGTCTGGTGAATGCGAAAAAGCTCAAAATACAGAAAAATCCAGCGCCGCATACTGCCCGCGGGCAATACCGGCGAAGGCCAGCAGTGCCGGCAGCTGCGCGGCAAAGCCCTGGTAGCTGTGGTCGCCACCGGCCTGGATACGCAGGGCACAGGCCTGGTAATAACGCTGGGCCTGGCGATAGTCCAGTGTTTCATCGGCGGTCTGCAACCACACTTGATAGCGGGCGGCATCCACCGGCGGCGGCACCTCAAGCTCGGCCAGGGCATCCACATGATCGTGGGTCAGCTCCCAGGCTTCGTCGGTATAGAGGTTGCGCTGGGTGCCGAGGTAGCCGTCGAACAGCCGGTGCGGGGCGACTGCCGGGTTGACCAGCAGGGCCTTGAGCCCATAGCGCTCGGCCAGGTGGGTGGCATAGTAGCCGCCCAGGGAGCTGCCGACCAGCAAGGGCGCGCCCAGCTCGGTGATGGCCGCTTCGAGTTGTTGCATGGCCTGGCGCGGGTGGTGGTGCAGGGCCGGCACGCGCAGCCGGTCGGCCAGGCCAAGCTGGCCCATGACCGCCTCGAGCTGGCGCGCCTTGGTCGACAGCGGCGAGCTGTTGAAACCATGGATATAGAGGATGGAACCCGACATGCTGCCCCCGCGCGCAAAGACGCGCAGTGTAGCCTGTTCGAGGGGCATTGGTTCACCGGCGCGATTTTCGACACAAATTCTTCAAAAAACACGTTTGGTTGTACACGGCTCCTACAGGGGGACTGCGAGCCCTCAATAACCCGGGCTGTCGAAGTCCAGCGTCACCACGTAATCCAGCGCCCGCTCCACGCCGGTGTCCAACCGCCCGTCATCGTGCAGGCGCAACCAGCGGTAGCCCGGCTGTTCGTCACTGACCTTGAATTCCTCGCTGCCCGGGGCGAACTGGATGCAGGTCGACGGCGTCGCCAGGTAGCGCACGCCATCGCGCAACTGGTCCCAATGCTGGTGCACATGCCCCCACAGCACCGCCTTGACCTGTGGGTAACTTTTTACCCGCGCCAGCAGCGCGTCGGCATTGCGCAAGCCGATCGGCGCCATCCAGGCGCAGCCGATATCCACCGGCTGGTGGTGGCAGCACAGCAGGCAGTGGCGCTCGCCGGCGGTGGCCAGGGCCTCGTCCAGCACTTGCAACTGGCCCTCCGCCAACAGGCCAAAGGTCGAACCCAGTACTGCCGAGTCGAGCATGACGATGCGCCAGGCGCCGATGTCGGTCACAGCCTGCACCAGTTCCGGCGCCAGGGCAGCCATCACCTGCGCCTCGTCATGGTTGCCCGGCAGCCAGCGCGTCGGTGCGTCGAACACCGCGGTCAAATCGCGAAAGGCTTCATAAGAAGCCACGCTGGCATCCTGGGACAAGTCACCGGTGCACAGCAGCAGGTCGATGCGCAGCTGCTCGCGGCGCACCTGGCCGATCACGTGGGCCAGGCTTTCGCGGGTTTTCAGGCCCAGCAGGCTGCCTGCCGGGTCGGCGAACAGGTGAGCGTCGGTCAGTTGCACCACATGGACGGGTGACGGGAAAGAATGTTGTTGCGGCAACGGCCGTCTCCTCGGGCGGATTCAGCACGGATTATGGCGGCGGATCGTTCTGGAGCAAATACTCCAACCCGACCCGCGTCACATTTTAACGCACCGCTTCCAGCTCATGGCCGCAGGCCAGGCAGTGGCTCAGCCATTCACCGAGGAACAGGTTGAGCTGGGCCTTTTCGTCCGGCTGGTGCATGGCGGTATTGGGGTACGGGTAGATGCTGCGCAGCCGGCGGGTGTGCTCGGCACTGACCACCTCGGCCATGCGCGCGTCGTGGTACACCTGCACCTCCAGCTCCGGTACCGGCAACCACGGCAGGCTGTGCTCCTGGCGCACTTTCAATGTAGTGGTGTACGGGCAGGCAAGCGCCACTTCCAGCACCAGCACGCCGAGCATCTGGTCGCCCTGGGTCATGCCGATGCGCCGCGAGCTTTGCGTGGTGCGCATATCCGGCAGCAGGCGCATCAGCCGGGCGTAGTTGGCCTCGCAAGCCGACTGCAGCCCGACCAGGTCGACCCGATAGCGCTCGCGTAGCAGGTTCACTTCCACATACCTCGAACTTCGTCACGGTTCAGCGCCAGCCATTGCAGGCCGATGATGGCCGCAGCGTTGCAGATGCGCCCGTCACGTACCGCCTGCAAGGCGTCTTCGAACGACCACACCCGTACGCGAATGTCTTCGCTCTCCTCTTCCAGGCCGTGCAGGCCGCCGGCGCCGTCACTGACGCAACGGCCCAGGAACAGGTGCACGTACTCGTCGCTGCCGCCCGGTGACGGGAAGTACTTGGTCATCGGCCACAGCGCGCTGAAGGTCAGGCCGGCTTCTTCCTCGGCTTCGCGGTGGGCGACTTCCTCGGGTTGCTCGTCCTTGTCGATCAGCCCGGCGACCATCTCGATCAGCCAGGGGTTGGCCACCTTGCCCATGGCACCGACGCGAAACTGCTCGATCAGCACCACCTCGTCGCGTTGCGGGTCGTAGGGCAGCACGCACACGGCGTCGTGGCGCACGAACAGCTCGCGGGTGAACTCGCGGCTCATGCCACCGGCGAACAGCTCATGGCGCAGGTGCAGCTTGTCGAGCTTGTAAAAGCCCTTGAACAGCTGCTCGCGCTTGGCGATCTCGACCTGAGTCGGTGCCGTATTCAACGTGTCCGTCATGCAAACTCCTCATTACCTCGTATACCGCATCGCGCAATCCTACTCTGCGTGCCGCCCGGTTTCACCCCCTTGTGCCGACCGTTCGCGCAGCCGGGACAGGCGCCGCGCTCTCTGTTAGCTTAGTGGCGAACTGAAGGCCGCGCAGGCGGTCCAAGGCCGATCATCACCGCTTTCAAAGAGCCGACATGACCCTCGTCAAACTGACTTCCGTGGCCGTACTGGCGCTAGCCCTAGGCGCCTGCCAAAGCCTGTTCACTCCCAACTACCGGGCCCCGCTGGAGGTCAAGCGCGACGCCTGGGAGCACATCAAGCCTGGCTGCAGCGAAAGCGACTGCCCGCTGGTGAACATCGACACCGTGCACTTCCCGGCCCTGCCCAAGCTCGACGCGATCGTCGAAAAACGCCTGCTGCAACTGACCGAGGACAACCAGCGCGGTACCCCGCCGGCCTCGTTGCAGGCGTATGAACAGCAGTACCTGGCGCGTGCCGACAAGCGCAACAGCAGCTACCTGCAAGCCAAGGTACGCGAACAGCATGACGGCCTGGTGATCGTCGAATTGTCGAGCTACCTCGACACCGGCGGCGCCCACGGCATGCCCGGGCGCGGCTTCATCAACTATTCACGCAAGCTGGACAAGGTACTGACCCTGGACGACATGCTGCTGCCCGGGCAGCAGGAGACTTTCTGGAAGACCGTCGAGGAGTCCCACCGCGCCTGGCAGATCAGCACCGGCGTGGACAAGGACCCCGAGTTCGTCAAGACCTGGCCGTTCAAGCGCTCGGCGCACATCGCCCTGACCTACGGCGCGGTGGTGGTGAAGTACGAGGTGTACGCCATCGCGCCCTACTCCATGGGCCACGTCGAGCTGAAAATCCCCTACCCGCGCCTGAACGGTATGCTCAGGCCCGAGCTGTTTCCCGGCCGCGGCTGAGCGATAGCAGCCCGTGCAGCACCCCTGCCAGCAGCAGTGCCGGCAGGGTCGCCCCAAGCTCCGGCGCCTCGGCCGCCAACAGGTGATAAGTGGCCACCCCCACCGCCCAGGCCAGCAGCGCCTGCCAGTGCAGCCCGTCGACCCGCGTCGGCAGACGCCGGCGGCGGATCACGAAGTGGTCCATCAGCACCACGCCGAACAGCGGCGCGAACACCGAACCGATCAGCAACAGGAAGTTCTGGTACTGGGCCAGTGGCGCCAGTAGCGCGACCAGGGTGCACAGCACACCGATGGCCAAGGCCAGGTGCTCGACCTTGGCTTTGACCAGCAGCCCGGTGGACACCGCCGCCGAGTGAATGTCGGCAAAGGCGTTTTCCGATTCATCCAGCAGAATCAGCAGCAGCGGGATGCCCAGCCCGGCGCCGGCCAGCGCCAGCAGCAGCGCATTCACTTCGCCACTTGGGGCGAAGGCCAGGGTGTAGGCCACGCCCAGGCTCATCAGCCAGGCGTTGCCAATGAAGAAGCCCAGCGCCGTGCCGCCGAACACCCGGCTGGCGCGCTGGCCAAAACGCGAATAGTCGGCGATCAGCGGCAGCCACGACAGCGGCATGGCGATGACGATGTCAAAACCCAGCGCCAGCGACAGCGAGCCATCCCCTGGGCGGCGCCACAGGTCGGCAAGGTCGGCCTTGGCGAACAAGTTCCAGGTGAGCCACAGGCAAGCGCCGAGCAACAGCCAGATACCCCATTTGCGCAGCACCTTGCGCACGAACGCCAGCGGCCCGCTGACCGCCAGCAAGGTAGCCAGCGCGCCGAAGCACAAGGTCCACAGCAACGGGCTGCTCCAGCCGCTGCCCTCGCCGAAGGCCCGCGCGCCCAACAGGCTTGCGGCATCGCGCATGACGATGATTTCGAACGAACCCCAGCCCACCAGTTGCAGCAGGTTGAGCAACGCCGGCAGGCGCGCGCCGTGGCTGCCCAGGGTCAGGCGCAAGGTGGCCATGGCCGACAGGCCGGTGTCGCTGCCGATCACCCCGGCCGAGGCCAACAGCAGCACGCCCACCGCGGTGCCCAGCACGATCGCCAGGATCGACCCGGCCAGGCCCAACCCCGGCGCCAGCAGGCCGCCAACCTGCAGCACCATGAGGCCGATGCCCAGGGAGAACCATAGCGAGAACAGGTCACGGGCGCCGAACTGGCGCTGGTGGGCAGGGACCGGGTGGTCGGGGGAGAAGTGGCTGGGAGTTGTCATTGTCTTGTTCGCCGAATGCCTGGAAGAGGGATAAACGTGGGAGCGGGCTTGCCCCGCGATGGCGTCGGCAGACCCGACATCGCCATCGCGGGGCAAGCCCGCTCCCACGCTGTTACAACTGACGCGTCAAACTTTCTGGTAAAGCTGGCTGCCTTCCTGGCGGAACCGCTCGGCCTGCTCGCGCATGCCCTGCTCGGCCGTCACGTCGACGGTGTCGATCTTGGCGGCGTATTCACGCACTTCCTGGGTGATCTTCATCGAGCAGAACTTCGGCCCGCACATCGAGCAGAAGTGCGCCACCTTGGCCGACTCCTTGGGCAGGGTCTCGTCATGGAACGAGCGCGCGGTGTCCGGGTCCAGGCCAAGGTTGAACTGGTCTTCCCAGCGGAACTCGAAGCGCGCCTTGGACAGCGCGTTGTCGCGAATCTGCGCGCCCGGGTGGCCCTTGGCAAGATCGGCGGCATGGGCGGCGATCTTGTAGGTGATGATGCCGGTCTTCACGTCATCCTTGTTCGGCAGGCCCAGGTGCTCCTTGGGCGTGACGTAGCAGAGCATGGCGCAACCGAACCAACCGATCATCGCCGCGCCAATGCCGGAGGTGATGTGGTCGTAGCCCGGGGCGATGTCGGTAGTCAGCGGGCCGAGGGTGTAGAACGGCGCCTCGTCGCAGCACTCGAGCTGCTTGTCCATGTTCTCCTTGATCAGCTGCATCGGCACGTGGCCTGGGCCTTCGATCATGCACTGCACATCGTGCTTCCAGGCAATCTTGGTCAACTCGCCAAGGGTCTCCAGTTCACCGAACTGCGCGGCGTCGTTGGCGTCGGCGATCGAGCCCGGGCGCAGGCCGTCGCCCAGCGAGAAGCTGACGTCGTAGGCCTTCATGATTTCGCAGATCTCGTCGAAGTGCGTGTACAGGAAGTTCTCTTTGTGGTGCGCCAGGCACCACTTGGCCATGATCGAGCCACCGCGGCTGACGATGCCGGTCACCCGCTTGGCGGTCAGCGGCACGTAGCGCAGCAGCACGCCTGCGTGGATGGTGAAGTAGTCCACGCCCTGCTCGGCCTGTTCGATCAAGGTGTCGCGGAACAGCTCCCAGGTGAGGTCCTCGGCCACGCCGCCGACCTTCTCCAGCGCTTGGTAGATCGGCACGGTGCCGATCGGTACCGGCGAGTTGCGGATGATCCACTCGCGGGTTTCGTGGATGTGCTTGCCGGTGGACAGGTCCATGACCGTGTCCGAGCCCCAGCGGATACCCCAGGTCAGCTTGGCCACTTCTTCCTCGATCGAGGAGCCCAGGGCGCTGTTGCCGATGTTGCCGTTGATCTTCACCAGGAAGTTGCGGCCGATGATCATCGGCTCAAGTTCGGTGTGGTTGATGTTGGCAGGGATGATCGCACGGCCGCGGGCGATTTCTTCGCGCACGAACTCCGGGGTGATCTCTTTCGGGATGCTGGCACCGAAGCTGTGGCCGGCGTGCTGCTGGTCGAGCAGGCCGGCGGCGCGGGCTTCCTGCAGCTTCATGTTCTCGCGGATGGCGACGTATTCCATCTCGGCGGTGATGATGCCCTGGCGGGCGTAGTGCATCTGCGAAACGTTGGCGCCGGCCTTGGCCCGGCGCGGGTTGCGCACGTGGGCAAAACGCAGCTTGGTCAGCTCGGCATCGCTCAGGCGCTGCTGGCCGAAGTTCGAGCTCAGGCCCGCGAGGCGCTCGGTGTCGCCACGGGCGTCGATCCACGCCGAGCGCACATCGCCCAGGCCCTTGCGCACGTCGATGATGACATTGGGGTCGGTGTAGGGGCCGGAGGTGTCGTACACCAGCACCGGGGCGTTCTTCTCGCCGCCGAAGTCGGTGGGGGTGTCGTGCAGGCTGATTTCGCGCATGGGCACGCGAATGTCCGGGCGCGAACCCTGAACGTAGACCTTGCGGGAATTGGGCAGCGGTTGCACGGACTGCTGGTCGACTTGCGCCGACTCGCTGAGGTGGATCGTTTTTTCTTGTTTGGTCATCACAGGCTCTCCAGACGGCTTCCAGCGGGCGGAATGTCGGGGAAGAACCTGAAAGGCGTGGACGCACCCCTTGACGGGTGCAGTGCCAAAGCCGTGGAGTGCCGTCGAGCATGAGCTGCGACAATCCCGGACCTGGCACAAGAGGCTCCCGGGAATGAGAGCAATCTTGTTCCCTACGCAGGCGCTAACCTGATCAGGTTCAACGGGATCCGCACCTATGCGATCTCAGCCTTTGCTTCAAGGCACCCCGACAAGAACATGCGCAGTCTAGACTGGAGTGGTCGGCAAAGCCAAGCGGCTTGAACCAGGCATGACAAATGGCACAAGCGGCGGATTGTCCGCCGCTGCGCGCGGCACTACACTGGCGCATCGCTCGGTACTCGACAGTACAGTAAATAAAATCAGATCAAGGATTGCCCTATGCTGCGCAAACTCTCACTGGCGATTGCCGTGTCTTGTGCGTCCAACGCAGTAGCCTGGGCAGCGGATGCGCCCACCACGGTCCGCACCGACCTGGTCAGCGTCTACCAGGAAGCGGTCGACAACAACGCCGACCTGGCCGCCGCCCGCGCCGACTACGGCGCCCGCCGCGAAGTGGTGCCCCAGGCCCGCGCCGGGCTGTTGCCCAACCTTTCGGCCGGCGCCGACATGATGAACACCCGCACCAAGCTCGATGAGCCGTCGATCACCTCCAACCGCAGCGGCAACTCGTGGAGCGCGACCCTGGCCCAGCCGATCTTCCGCGCCGACCGCTGGTTCCAGCTGCAGGCCGCCGAGGCCGTGAACGAACAAGCCGCGCTGGAGCTGTCGGCCACCGAGCAGAACCTCATCCTGCAAACCGCCGAGAACTACTTCAGCGTGCTGCGCGCCCAGGACAACCTGGCTTCGACCAAGGCAGAAGAGGCTGCCTTCAAGCGCCAGCTGGACCAGTCCAACGAACGCTTCGACGTGGGCCTGTCAGACAAGACCGACGTGCTGCAGTCCCAGGCCAGCTACGACACCGCCCGGGCCAACCGGATCATCGCCGAGCGCCAGGTGCAGGATGCGTTCGAAGCATTGATTACCCTGACCAACCGCCAATACAGCTCGATCCAGGGCGTGGTGCATACCCTGCCGGTGCAAGTGCCGACCCCCAACGACGCCAAGGCCTGGGTCGAAACTGCCGGGCGCCAGAACCTCAACCTGCTGGCCACCAATCACGCCGTCACCGCTGCCGAAGAAACCCTGCGCCAGCGCAAGGCCGGCCATGCACCGACCCTGGATGCAGTGGCCAAATATCAAAAGGGCGACAACGACAACCTGGGCTTCACCAACCCGTCGGCAAATGGTGTGCGCTACGGCGGCGACGTGGAACAGACCAGCGTCGGCCTGCAGTTGAACATCCCGATCTACAGCGGCGGGCTGACCAGCTCGCAGGTGCGCGAGGCCTATGCACGGCTGAGCCAGAGCGAGCAGCAGCGCGAAAGCCTGCGCCGCCAGGTGGTGGAAAACACCCGCAACCTGCACCGCGCGGTGAACACCGATGTGGAGCAGGTGCAGGCGCGCAAGCAGTCGATCATCTCCAACCAGAGCGCGCTGGAGGCCACCGAGATCGGCTACCAGGTGGGTACCCGCAACATCGTCGACGTGCTCGATGCCCAGCGCCAGCTGTACACCTCGGTGCGCGACTACAACAACAGCCGCTATGACTACATTCTCGACAACCTGCGCCTGAAGCAGGCCGCCGGCACCTTGAGCCCGCAGGACCTGCAAGACCTGGGGCGTTACCTGAAGGCCGACTACAACCCCGACAAGGACTTCCTGCCACCGGACCTGGCGGCCGCGGCGGCGAAGAATTTCGAACGTAGGCCTTGATCCCAGGGGCGGCGCGGATGTTGTGGGAGCAACTGTCTTGCTCAAATTACATGAAGCTGGCGCGATCCCTGTAGGAGCCGGCCCGAGGCTTATGCAATCCATGTGGGAGCGGCCTTGTGTCGCGATAGGGCCGCACAGCGGCCCCGGCGATCCTGCGGGAATACGAAGATCCCGGGGGCGCTTCGCACCCCCATCGCGACACAAGGCCGCTCCCACAGAGATAGCACCGCCTCACAAGATCAGCGGATCAGCGCAGCCAACCCATCCAGCAACCGCTGCAACGCCCCTTGGTTGGCCTGCATCACCGCCCTGCCCGCCTCGCCCATGCGCCGGGCATCCTGGGGCAGTTCCACCAGCCGGCGCACTTCGCCGGCCAGCCCTTCGGCATCGTCCACCTGCCGCAACGCCCCCGCATCGCGCAACATCGCGCTGATTTCGAGGAAGTTGAACACCTGTGGCCCCATGATCACCGGCAAAGCCAGCGCTGCCGGCTCCAGCGGGTTGTGCCCGCCGGTGGCCACCAGGCTGCCACCGACGAAGGCGATGTCGGCCAAGGCATAGAGAAACAGCAGCTCACCCATGGTGTCGCCCAGCAAAACCTGGGTTTGTGCAGCAACGGCATCGCCGGCAGAGCGGCGCACCGTGGCGAACTGTTCGGCGCACAGGGCATGCACCGCGTTGAAACGCTCAGGGTGGCGCGGCACCAGAATCAGCAGCGCATCACTGTGCACCTCGAGCAAGCGACGATGGGCCTCGAGCACCTGCGCATCCTCGCCATCGTGGGTGCTGGCGGCAATCCACACCGGGCGCTGGCTCGCCCCCCACTGCTCGCGCAGCTGGCGGGCACGGGGCAACAGCTCATCGTCCAACTTCAAGTCGAACTTGATCGAACCGGTCACCTGCACGCATTCAGGGCGCGCGCCCAGGCTGCGGAAGCGCTCGGCCTCTGTCTCAGTCTGCACGGCTATCAGGCTCATTTCTTCGAGCATCGGCCGGGTCAGCCCGGCAAAGCGCGCGTAGCCACGGGCCGAGCGCTCGGAAAGCCGTGCGTTGGCGAGCGCCACCGGAATACCCCGCTTGGCGCACTGATGAATGTGGTTCGGCCAAAGTTCGGTTTCCATGATCACGCCGAGCTTCGGACGCACATGGTCGAGAAAGCGCCCCGCCGCCCACGGCAGGTCATAGGGCAGGTAGCAGTGCTGTACCCGCGGCTCGCCCTGGAACATCGCACGGATACGTTCCGAGCCGGTCGGGGTCATGCAGGTCAGGGTGATCGGCAGGTCCGGATACTGCTTGAGCAGCGCCCGCACCATGGGAGCAGCGGCAATGCTCTCGCCCACCGACACGGCATGCACCCAGATACCGCCCTGGCGCATCGGCGCCAACTTGCAGGCGAAACGCTCGGCGATGCGTGCACGATAAGCCGGCGCCTTGCGCCCGCGCAGGTACAGGCGCAGCGCGACCAGCGGCAGGCCCAGGTGAAACAGCAGGGTATAGAGGGTTCTGTTCATGGCGGCGGAGTTTACCCGATCGCGCGCAGGTGCACCGCAAAGCGCTCGGCCAGCCATTGCGCGGCTGGGCCCAGCGGCTCGTCGCGGCGCCAGGCAAGCTCGGCCACCAGCGCCGGCGGGCGCCATTCGCTGTCCAGTTCGACCATTTGCGTCTGATAGGTGGGGTACTGCACCACATGACGCGGCAGCCAGGCCCAGCCCAGGCCACGCATCAGCAATTCGGCCATGGCGTAGAAGCTGTCGGCGCGCCACACCTGCGGGCTGATCGCCTCACCACCGGGGTAGCCACTCTGTTGCGGCGTGATCAGCAGTTGCCGGTGGCGCGCCAGCTGTTGCCGGCTGACCTTGGCCAGGTGCGCCAGCGGGTGGTCGATGGCGCACACCGTGACCATCTCGACACTGCCCAGGGCGCGCCGCTCCAGCGAAGCCGGGATGCTTTCGTGGTGGAAGAACAGACCCAGGTCGGCGCGCCGCTCCACCAGTTTGCGCGCCACATCACCCTGGGCGCCGCTGGCCAGTTGCACCTCGAGGTAGGGGTAGCGCTCGGCCAACTCGTCGAGGCTGTCGATCACCGGCTGGTAGGGCATGGCTTCATCCTGGGCCACCCGCAGCAGCGCCTCCTGGCCGCGCATCAGTGCGAGCGCCCGGCCATCCAGGCGCTCGCACTGACGCAGCACTTCGCGGGCGTCTTCCAGCAGGGCGGCGCCACTTTCTGTCAGTTGCGGCTGGCGGCCACTGCTGCGCTCGAACAAGGTCACCCCCAGGTCCGCCTCCAGCAGCGCGATGGCGCTGCTCACCGCCGACTGCGCCTTGCGCTGCTCGCGGGCCACGGCAGAGAACGAGCGCAGTTCGGCAGTGCGCACGAACAAGCGCAGGTGTTCGAGGCTCCAGTGTTCGGTCATGGCCAACCTATCTCCAATTCAGATAGCTAATGACTTTACCGCATCTGTGGTTGCCCTAGAATGCCGAACCAGCAACGGAGGACCCGCCATGAACGCCTATACCTATCTCGCCATCGCCATCTGCGCCGAAGTCATCGCCACTGCCTCCATGAAGGCGGTCAAGGGCCTGAGCACGCCGTTGCCGCTGCTGTTGATGGTGTGCGGTTACGGGGTGGCGTTCTGGATGCTCACCCTGGTGGTACGCAGCATCCCGGTGGGTATCGCCTATGCCATCTGGTCGGGGCTGGGCATCGTGCTGATCAGCGTGGCCGCACTGGTGATCTATGGCCAGAAACTCGACCTGCCGGCCATGTTCGGCATGGCCATGATCGTTGGCGGCGTGGTGGTGATCCAGGTGTTTTCCAATACTGCCGGGCATTGATCGCCGCCCACTGCCACAACGCAAAACCCTGTAGGAGCCGGCTTGCCGGCGATAGGGCCATGAGCCCCACCGCATAGAGCAGGCCCGTCCTCATCGCTGGCAAGCCAGCGCCTACAGGAACCTGCACGCAGCCCCAATGACGTCCGCCCCCACCCCTGTATACTGCGCACCTGTCCCAGTTTTCGAGGTGCCCGCATGCCATCCGCCATTTCCACTGACGTGCTGATCGTCGGCGCCGGGGTCGCAGGCCTCTGGCTCAACGCCCGCCTGCGTCGCCTGGGCTACTCGACGGTACTGGTGGAGCGCGCGACCCTCGGTGGCGAGCAGACCATCAAGTCCCAGGGCATCATCCACGGCGGCACCAAGTACGCCCTGCACGGCGCCCTGACCGGCGCCTCCGAGGCCATCGCCGACATGCCGCGGCGCTGGCGCGAAGCGCTGGCCGGCAGCGGCGAGCTCGACCTCAGCGGCACCCGCCTGCTGTCCGACGCCCATTACCTGTGGAGCCCCGGCACCCTGGCCGGCAACCTCACCAGCTTCTTCGCCAGCAAGGCCGTGCGCGGCCGGGTCGATCAGGTCAAGGGCGAGCAACTGCCCCCTGCCCTGCAGGACCGGGCCTTCAAAGGCAAGGTGTATCGCTTGGCCGAGCTGGTCATCGATGTGCCCAGCCTGCTGGCCAACCTGGCGCAACTGGCCGGTGACAGCCTGCTGGCCGGCGAACGTATCGAACCGCTGCGCGAAGGTGGTGAACTGGTCGGCCTGGTGGTGGACGGGCGCGAGATTCGTGCCCAGCGCATAGTGCTCAGCGCCGGCGGCGGCACCGAAGGCCTGCTGCAGGCCCTGGGCCTGAGCCAGCCAGCCATGCAGCGCCGGCCACTGCACATGGTCCTGGCCAAGGGCCCCAACCTCAAGCCGTTGTACGCCCACTGCCTGGGCGGCGGGCCAAAGCCGCGCATCACCGTGACCACCCACCCGGCGGCCGATGGCCAGTGGGTGTGGTACCTGGGCGGCGACCTGGCCGAAGCCGAGGGCGTAGCCCGTGACCCGGCCGCGCAAATCGCCGCCGCGCAAAAAGAAGTCGCCGGCCTGCTGCCCTGGGTCGACCAGAGCCTGGTGCGCTGGGCCACCCTGCGGGTTGACCGTGCCGAGCCCGCGCAATCGGGCCTGGTGCGCCCCGACAACGCCTTCCTGGCCGAACAACAGCGCCTGCTGGTGGGCTGGCCGACCAAGCTGGCCCTGGCCCCGGACTTCGCCGACCGCGTGCTGGCCAGCTTCGAGCGCGACGGTATCCACCCCGCAGCCCAAACCGACCTCGCCGGCCTGCCCCGCCCGCCGCTGGGCGTGCCGGCCTGGGAGCAACTGCTGCCATGAGCCTGCCGACCCTGCACGACTACCACCGCGCCCTCGGCAGCACCGGCCTGCGCGTCTCCCCCCTGGGCCTGGGCACCGTCAAGCTGGGCCGCGACCAGGGCGTGAAATACCCCAACGGCTTCACCATCCCCGATGACGACGCCGCGCGCCTGCTGCTGGGCCAGGCGCGCGAGCTTGGCATCAACCTGCTCGACACCGCACCCGCCTATGGCCGCAGCGAAGAGCGCCTGGGCCCGCTGCTGCGCGGCCAGCGTGATGAATGGGTGATCGTCAGCAAGGTAGGTGAAGAGTTCGTCAACGGCCTCTCGCACTTCGACTTCAGCGCCGCCCACACCCGCCGCTCAGTGGAACGCAGCCTCAAGCGCCTGCAAACCGACCGCATCGAACTGGTGCTGGTGCACTCCGACGGCAATGACCTGCACATCCTCGAGCAGGAAGGCGTGTACCAAACCCTCGCCGCCCTCAAGCAGGAAGGCAAGATCCTCGGCTATGGTTTCTCCGGCAAGACTGTCGCTGGCGGCCTGAAAGCCCTGGAGCAGGGCGACTGCGCCATGGTCACCTACAACCTGAACGAGCAGGCGGAGCGCCCGGTGCTGGACTACGCTGCCGAGCACGGCAAGGCCATCCTGGTGAAGAAGGCCCTGGCCAGCGGTCATGCCTGCCTGGCCCCTGGGGTTGACCCGGTGCAGGCCAGTTTCGAATTGCTGTTTGCCCACCCGGGCGTGAGCAGTGCCATCGTCGGCACCATCAACCCGGTACACCTGGCCCACAACGTGGCCACCGTCGCCCGCATCCTGGGCCGCCCCTGATCCGCCCAGGCGGGGGCCCAACGCAAGGAGGAGCCTCGTGCCGCGTACGCTGATCCGCAAGAACCCGAGCAACTTCAAAACCCTGCCCCTGCACGTCGAGGCCAGCGCCGATGGCCTCACCTACCAGAGCATCGGCGTGCCGCAGAACTTCGCCCAGACCCTGCAACGGCGCAAGGCCATCCAGCTGCCAGACACCCAACGCTTCGTGGTCGAGTTGGCCAACCTGGGGGTGTCGGTGCGCCTCACCCTCACCTGGCAGGGCCGCGACTACTGGGTACTAGTGCGCCAGCGCCGGCAGGACCGCGGCGACGTGGTGCTCAAGTTGATCTCCGGCTACGTGCCGGCCCACGAGCTGAACCTGCCGCTGCTCACCGCCATTCAGGAGGTGGCCGAGGAATGCTTGCTGGAAACCCTCGAAGGCTGGCTGGGCGGGCGTTTCAACGACACCTGGCTGCCGACGCCCTACGCCGCCGCCCTGCACTACCGCGAAACCCCGCCCTTCGTGCTGACGCCGCAATCGGGCGCCGCGCGCCCGGTGCACTGCGCCAACCTGATGCTGATGGAGCGCCCGCGCGCCTACGTTCACCTACCCACCGCCTCGCTGCAACTGATCTACGACCTGCGCCTGCAGGTGCCGCGGGAGGCCAAGCCACTGAGCCTGTTCCATGTCGATGAACGGCTTGAAAGCGGGCAACTGGTGGCCCGACTGGACCGCAAGCGCCCCGACCTGTACCTGATGCCGTTACAGGACGGCCAACCGCTGGCCGAGCTGTACACCCTGAAGAAGGACCAGCTGGTGCCGGCGAGCACCCGCGGGCTATGGCTGGCCGAAAGCTTCGCCCGCCAGGATGGCTGGGTGGTACGTGAAGAGCGGGTACGCTGGAAGGACTGGCTGAAGCAGCAGGGGCTGGTGCAGCAGAAGCGTGAGCCAGTGGGCCACCTGCAACGCTTCAGTGACAAGGCCAAGGCGTTGCTGGAGCGGGCTCTGCACAAGTAGCTGCGCCATCAAAAGCATCGCCGGCAAGCCGGCTCCTACAGGTACAGCGCACGCCTGATGCTAATGCGATCCATATAGGAGCGGGCTTGCCCGCGATCACCGGCACAGCCGGTGCCAGGCACCGCGACGGACAGTACTCAGTGCTTGCGAATCTTCTCGACGATTGCCGTGGTCGAGCTGTTTTCCACCAGCCCCAGCACCTTCACGGTGCCGCCGTAAGCTTTGACGATATCGGCTCCGACCACCTGGTCGATGCCGTAGTCACCGCCCTTCACCAGTACATCCGGCTTGACCTGGCGCAACAGGTTCTCGGGGGTATCTTCAGGGAAGCTGATGACCCAATCCACCGCGCCCAGGCCAGCCAGCACGGCCATGCGCCGGTCGACGCTGTTGATCGGCCGGCCCGGCCCTTTCAGGCGGCTGACCGAGGCGTCGTCATTGATCGCAACGATCAGGCGGTCACCCTGGGCACGAGCCTGTTCCAGATAAGTCACGTGGCCGGCATGCAGAATGTCGAAGCAGCCATTGGTGAAGACGATCTTTTCGTTGTGCGCACGGGCATCGTCGATGGCCAGCAGCAGTTGCTCCAGGCCCAGTACCCCGCGCTCGGAGCCCTCTTCGCGCTGGATGGCGCGGCGCAGCTCAGGGGCGCTGATGGCCGCGGTTCCCAGCTTGCCGACCACGATGCCGGCAGCCAGGTTGGCCAGGGCTACGGCGTGGGGCAGGTCCTCGCCAGCGGCGATGGCGGCGGCCAGGGTGGAAATGACCGTATCGCCGGCACCGGTGACATCGAACACTTCGCGGGCCCGGGCCGGCAGGTGGAACGCCGGGTGGCCGCTGCGCAGCAAGGTCATGCCGTGCTCGCCGCGGGTCACCAGCAGCGCACCCAGGTCGAGTTCTTCGAGCAGCTTGAGGCCTTTGGCCACCAGCTCGGCCTCGTCCGCGCAGCGGCCGACGATGGTCTCGAATTCGCTGAGGTTAGGAGTGATCAGGCTGGCGCCACGGTAGATGGAGAAATCCTTGCCCTTGGGGTCGGCCAGTACCGGGATGCCCTTGGCGCGGGCCGCCTCGATCAGCGACTGGTGGTTCTTCAACGCGCCCTTGCCGTAGTCGGACAGCACCAGCACCTTGACACCTTCGAGCAGGCCGTCGACCTCCGCGCCCAACGACAGCGGGTCGGTGGCGAAGGGCTCTTCGAAGTCGATGCGCAGCAGTTGCTGGTGGCGGCTCATGACCCGCAGCTTGACGATGGTCGGCTGGTGGGCAATGCGTTGAAAGATCGAACGTACACCGGCAGCCTGCAGGCTATTGGCCAGGCTGTCGGCAGCTTCGTCCTGGCCGGTGACACCGACCAACGCGGCCGGCGCTCCCAATGCAGCGATGTTGAGCGCGACGTTGGCCGCGCCACCCGGGCGGTCTTCGATCTGGTCGACCTTGACCACTGGCACCGGGGCTTCAGGCGAAATACGTGAAGTACCGCCATGCCAGTAGCGGTCGAGCATGACATCGCCGACCACCAGTACCGGAGCTTGATCGAAACGCGGCATGGACAACTTCATGGGCAACCTGAATTGGAAAAGTGAACAGGGGCAGGATATTAGCACAGCAGACCGAACATCGACCGGCGCCCGTGGGCGCCGGTTTCAGGGGCTGGAAAGCTGTACTCAGGTGAGGTCGGCAGTGCCTGGCTCGTCCAGGCCCAGGGCGTGCAGGCGGGCATAGTAGCCGTTCTGCGCCATCAGCTGGGCATGGTTGCCGCGCTCGACGATACGACCCTGGTCCATCACCAGGATCATGTCGGCTTTCTCGATGGTCGACAGCCGGTGAGCGATCACCAAGGTGGTGCGGCCTTTCATGACCTGGTCCAAGGCTGCCTGGATATGCCGCTCGGACTCGGTATCCAGCGCCGAGGTGGCCTCGTCGAGAATCAGCAGCGGCGCATCCTTGAGCAGTGCACGGGCAATCGCCAGGCGCTGGCGCTGGCCGCCGGACAGCAGCACCCCGTTCTCGCCGACCTGGGTATCGAAGCCGTGGGGCAACTGTTGCACGAAGTCCTTGGCATAGGCGGCTTCTGCAGCGGCCTCGATGGCCTCGCGCGGCGCACCGGCCAGGTCGCCGTAGGCGATGTTGTTGGCGATGGTGTCACTGAACAGGGTAACGTGCTGGTTCACCTGGGCGATGTGCCGGCGCAGGTTGAGCAGCTTGAAGTCTTCGACCTCGATGCCGTCCAGCAGGATCTCGCCCGTACTGTGGTGGTAGAAGCGCGGGATCAATGCAGCCAGGGTGGATTTGCCACTGCCCGATCGCCCCACCAGGGCGACCATCTGCCCGGGCTCGACGCTGAAGTTGATGTCATCGAGCACCTGGCGCTCGGTACCCGGGTAGGTGAAGCTGAGGTTACGCACCTCCAGGCGGCCACTGAGCGAATCACGCTCGACGGTGCCTTTGTCGACTTCCTGCTCCTCGTCCAGTTGCTCGAAGATGCTCTCGGCACCGGCAACGCCCTTCTGGATGGTCGAGCTGACCTCGGACAACTGGCGGATCGGCTTGGGCAGCAGGCCGGCCAGGGTGATGTAGGCCACCATGTCGCCGGCCGAAGAATCACCGCGAAGGTACAGCACCAGGAACATCAACACGGCCATGGCGGTGTAGATCACCAACTGCAGCATCGGCGTATAGATAGCGCCAGTGCGGGTCATGCGCAGTTGCTTGTCGGTGTTGCTCTGGCTGGCCTTGAGGAAGCGCTGGCTTTCGTACACCTCACCGCCGAAGCTGCGCACCACGCGATAACCCTGGATGGTTTCGGAAGCAACGTGGGTAACGTCGCCCATGGCCACCTGGATCTTCTTGCTTTGCTTGCGAAACTTCTTGCTTGCAGTACCGACCATCACGGCGATCAACGGCAAGATGGCGACCATCACCAGGGTCAGGCGCCAGTTCATCAGCAGCAGCGAGCCGAACAGGAACACCACGGTCATGCCTTCGCGGATCACCACCTTGATCGCATCGGTGGCCGCACCTGTGACCATGGTGACGTTGAAGGTGATGCGCGAGATCAGGTGCCCGGAGTTGTTCTGGTCGAAGTAGCGGTTGGGCAGCGTCAGCAGGTTGTTGAACAGCTGTACCCGCAAGTCGTGAACCAGGCCGAGGGAAACCTTGGCCAGGAAGTAGTTGCCCAGGTACGAGCCCAGCCCCTGCCAGGCCGCAATCAGGATGATCAGCACCGGCACCGTGTGCAGCAGTTGCATGTCGCGCAGGTAAGGCACGTTGGGGAACAGGCTGGCCTCAGGGTTGGACAGGCCGTCGACAAAATACTTGAGGATGTAGCCGAGCATCGGCTGGGTCGAGGCGAAGATCAGAAAGCCCACGATACTCAGCAGGAACAGGCCGACATAAGGCCGCACGTAGCCAAGCAGGCGGAAGTAGATCTTCAGGCTCGATGGGCTGGAGGAGCCACTGGATTCGGTCATGACAGGTGAGCAATCTGGATTGGGAGGCAGACTTTACCACAGCTTCCCGAAGGCACCGGAAATCCGTTGGGCTGGCCAGGTGACAGCGCATCTGTAGCCAAGTTGCGCTAACATGGCCGACCTTTTTTGCCTACGACAACTGCCATGCAAGCGAGCTTCATCAAGACTGGCGCCAACCGCCTGTTCGACTCGATCTGCCTGTGGGTACTGCCGGCGGGGCTTTTCCTGCTGCTCAGTGCGCTGTTTCTGTTCCCGGACCGCAGCCACCTGCACAAGGTGTACTACGCGCTGTTCAGCATTCCAACGCTGCTGGCGTTGTGTGTCCGGCCCAGCGAATTTCGCTTGCTCCGCGAGCCGCTGGTGGCTTTGTTCGTGGTATTCGCGGGGCTGGCCCTCATCAGCCTGGGCTGGAGTGACAGCGAAGACAGTGTGGGCAGCCTGATAAAACCCCCGCTGCACACTTTCATGCTGTTCGCTGGCATGACGCTACTGCTGCGTTACCGCCAGGAGGCTTTGCAACCAGTACTGCTGGCGGGTGCACTGGTCGCCCTGCTCACCACCCTGCCGCCTCTGCTCGACTTCCTGCGTCACTACACCCCTGAAGCACGCCTGATCGGTAGCGGCGCACTGGACAACCCACTGCTCAGCTCCCACGTTTTCGGGTTTTTCAGCATCTACTGGCTGGTCGTGTGCATGTCGAGCAAAGACCCTCGCGTGCTGGCCCTCAGCGGCTGCGCTCTGGGCCTGATGTGCCTGGTGATTCTTGCCACCGGCTCGCGCACGCCGCTGATGGCCATGACCCTCGCAGCGATATGGCTGGCCGTCCTGCGTCAGGACCGCCGCGCAGCCCTGCTTCTGGCAGCGCTGGTGGTCGCGGCGATCGTCGGCCTGCTGGCCATCCCCTCGCTGCTGGAGCGCGGCAGTTCGTACCGCTTCGAGATCTGGCAAGCGGCGCTGGAGCAAGTCGCCCAGCAGCCCTGGCTGGGCCATGGCTACGATGCCCATCTGGCCATAGACCCAGGCCAGGGCATTGTCTTCCGCGAACCGCACAGCTTCCCGATCGGCACCCTGTATTACGTGGGCGTGCTCGGTTTCCTGCCTTGGCTTGGCATGCTGCTGGTGGGCATCTACAGCGGCTGGCGCTATCGCGGCCAACCGCTGTTCGTGCTGGCCTCGACCTTGCTGGTCTATGGTATTGCCGCAGGCCTTACCGAAGGCGGCGGAATCCTGCCGCGGCCAAAGGAGCACTGGTTCCTGCTCTGGATCCCCCTGGCCTTGATCGCCGCCCTCAACATCGCCCGACGCGACGGGCGGCTGCCGACGCCTGCCATGCAAGACCTGTCGCCCGCACATGCCGGGCAACTGCAGGCCAATGCCGTGGTCATCGAGCAGGACGGCCTTGGCCCGAAAGTCCTGCGCCTGGTTGACGGCAGCTTCCTCAAGCTGTTCCGTCGCCGCGCCTGGTACACCTCGGGGCGCTTCAACCCCTACGCCGCGCGCTTTGCCCACAATAGCCAGCAACTGGCGACGATGGGCTTCGTGACCCCGAAGATCATCGGCCTGTACCGCTTCGCCGACGCCAGCACCGCCGTGCACTACCAGCCGTTGCCTGGGCAAACCCTGCGCCAGGCGATGGAACAGAGCGAGTCGCCGGAACAGCGCCAGGCCCTGACCTTGCGCTTTGGCAACTACCTGGCACGCCTGCACGAACAGGGGGTGTACTTCCGCTCGCTGCATCTGGGCAACGTGCTGGTGCATGAAGGGGGCTTCGCCCTGATCGACCTGGCCGACATGCGCATCATGCCTTCGGCCCTGTCACTGAACCTGCGCCAGCGCAACCTGCGACACATGCAGCGTTACGAGCAGGACCGTACCTGGCTGTTCGAGGAAAACGCCGCGCAGTTGCTGCAAGGCTACGCCGAACAGGCCAGCATGAAAGCACTGGCACGCATCCAGCGCAGCATCGGGGCCCCGGCCGGGGCCTGATACCTGCCGGCGGCCACCTGCTCGGGTAGCCGCCGCTCGATGCTTGGCGTCAGTTCTTTTCCAGCGGGCAGAACCACAGGCGCCCAAGACCACGCCAGGTCTTGCGGGTGAAAGCACTCAGCGGAATCTGCGCCAGCAGTTCACGGGCCAGTGCCCGATCACGATTGGCGGTCTTGAGGAACATCGAGTTCAGCGCCTTGTACTTCACCTCTTCATAACGCGGATGATCGCTGAACAAGGCGTAGCTGCGCAGTATGTTGTCGATCATGAAGCGGTGGTTCTTGTACGAGTTGGTGGCGTGCTTGCGGTAGCGCGCCATGACCACGCTCAGGCCGTCGATGAAGTAACCGGCATGGGTCACCTTCAATTCGATCAGCAGGTCTTCGAGGCGGATGTCCGGGTCGAAGCCGCCGACCTTTTGCAGGGCCTCGCGGCGGAACAGCAGGGTCGGCGCTGGCGGGTAAGGCTTGCGCTCAAGGAACATGTCGTCGAAATCCAGCCGCCGGAACGGCACGTCACGACGCTGACGCGATTCGGGGAACAGCTGCCCCTGCGAATCGATCAGTTCGATATTGCCGGCGCAGATACCCACCTCGGGCTTGTCGGCCATGTACTCGACCTGAATCGCGATACGGTCCGGCATCATGATGTCGTCCGAGCCGAACGGTGCAATCAGGCTGCCCTGGGCACGGGCGATGGCGCTGTTGAGGGTGTGGGTCAGGCCCATGTTCTGCTGCACGCGGAAATCGAAACCGTGCAGCGCCTGCAAGCGCTGGATACGCTCGACGCTATCGTCGCTGGAACCGTCATCCACCACCAGCAGCTCGATGTTGGGATAGGTCTGGTTGACGACACTGAGGATGCTTTCCTCGATGTAGGGCCCGTGGTTGTACGATGCGATGATCACCGTGACCAAGGGTTGGGGGGCACTCATGACAGCTCCTTCGGCGCAGCTTGCAAGCCAGACTCGATCAGGGCCAGGTAGCGCTGGCGGAACTCTTCGATATCGTGGTGATGCGTAAGGTATTGATAGGCCTGCTCGCCTTTGGCGCGCAGGGCTTGCCCGTCAAGGGCGAGGTAGGTGTCCAGCGCGTCTTTGATTGCGCCCACGTCGGCCGGCGGCACCGCCAGCCCGCCGGCGCCTTCGATCAACGGCAGCATGGCAGGCACGTTCGAGGCGATGACCGGCAGGTGGCCGCTCATGCCTTCGAGTAGCGCCAGCCCCAGGCCTTCGGCCAAGGACGGCATGGTCCAGATATCGAAGGCTCGCACGTACTGCAAGGCGTTCTCACGAAAACCCAGCAGGTGGGCGCGCCCGGCCAGGCCTGCGCGTTCGATCTGCGCCTGCAGGTTCGCCTGCTCACGGCCAGCGCCGATGATCGCCAGATGGGCGTCCGGGTATTTATCCTTGAGGGCAGCAAACGCCTCGATCAGGTGGCTATGGCCCTTGATCGGCACCAACCGGCCAAGGGCACCGACCAATCGCGCGTCAAGCGGCAAGCCAAGTTGCTCCCGGGCTTGCTGGCGGCCCAGTTGCAACGCCTCGGCCTGTTCGATATCGATGGCGTTGGTGATGCCATGAGTGTTGGCCTCGGTAAAACCGCAACCCAGGTCGACCAGGTACTGCTTCACCGCCGGCGACACCCCGACGAACTGCCAGCGCCGGTCGATCAGGCGCTGCGCCTGGCGACGCCGGTAAACCCGGTCATACTCGCCAAAACCATGGGAGATACCGATGCACAGCGGGATCTTCAGCCAGCGATTGAGTTGCAGCAGCATGTTCACCGGTTTGAAGCGGTTACAAATGACCACATCGAACTTTTCTCGCCGGCAGAACTGGAACAGCTGCCAGGACGCCTTCAGGCGCATGCCTTTGAGGGCCTTGTCGGAAAACTCGAAGTACACCGAGCGTTCGGCCCGGCTCACCGCCTCGCCCGGGCCCGGGCGGCCCTTGAGGAAGGCCATGGTGGTCTCGAAGCGCTCAGGCGGCAGGGCCTTGAAGATCTGCTCGGCCAGGTCGGCGAAATCATGCTGCTTGATGTTGTAGTCCGGCTGCAGCTGCAGGACCTTGAAACGCTGCGTCATACCTGTTCCTGATGAAACCCGCTGTCACTGATGACCCACGCCGATGAAGCGGCCAACTGGCGCACCTGGTGCGGGTCCGGCTTGGACAACTGTGACCATTCGTTGCGTTTCCAGCAAACGAAGTGGAAATAGGGAAATTCCCGACTGCCATCCAGGTCATTGCTCAGCCGACCCTCGCGCCAGTACCAGCGCCGCGGGAATGTCGATGTGCCATCATGCCAGACAATACACCCGTTCGGGGTACTGAACGCCTCGCGGAACTCACTGCGTCGACGCAGCGGATAGAGCTGGCCCAGCATCCGGAACAGTGGCCGCGGAAGGTTCTTGTGGCGCAGGAACAGCCGGCTGAACGCCCCTTCATCCAGTGCATGATGGGTTTCGTCGCTAAGGCGTTCGCGCCAGTTCTTCATGCGCATGAACAATTCGCGCTTGCACGGCGTGTTGCGGATCAGGCACAGGTGGCCTGCCACGCGGCGCTCGTGGGTGGAGAAGAAGTCCCGGCTGGCCAGCCGCTCATCGGTGAAATAGGCGCGCAAGTTGCCATAGACCAGATCGATGTCGCCGAAGGCCCAGAAGTCATAGCCGTCGAGGCGATCTGCATGGATGTAGCCCAGCGCCGGCTTGAGGTCACACAGCTTGTATGCGTTCGCGGGCGCAAAGTCGATGCCCAGGCGCTCGGACACCAGCCGGCAGTAGTCGGCGTAGCTGATGGCCTCGATGCGCACGTTCGCCGGCAGCTCGTCGGGCACCCCACAGTCGCTGAACAACAACCAGTCGATGTCGGGGTTACGGCGACAGCTTTCCAGAAAGAACGGCATCCAGAACGGCCATTGCCCGAAATAAGGGATGACGAACAGAATTCGCGGAGTCGAAGTTTTCAATTGAAGCTCACTGTTCAGATGTATCCTTACATCGTTTTCTTATTTCAGTATCCAGAACAACTCGTGGCGGCGTACCGCCTTGCGGAAGAACTCGTTCTCACCGTAAGGCGAGCCCCGGCGGCCGGCGAGGCAGCGCTGGATCACCCTGCGCAGCCGGCGCTTGAACGGCGGCTGCGGTTGCAAATCATGCATCATACCCAGCGCCATTGCCTTGTCGTGTTGTAACCGCGCGTCAAGCGACAGGCTACAGGGGCTCCATGTCAACGCGTCGTCGAGCATGGGAGGCAAAGCAACTCCCGCGCCAGATTCGCCCATCGGCCAACGATCGTTGTCATGCAGGTGGTTGGCGTAACCCAACATCAGCTCGGGCTGCCATTCCAACCCCTGCAAGGCTTCAACCACCGCCTGCCGGGCACAGACATGGTCCGGGTGCGGGTCCAGGCTCGGGTGGGGCATCACGATCACCTGCGGACGCGCCATCAGCAGCAGTGCGCGCAAGTCGGCCAGCAGGTTGTTCCAGCTGGGCACGCCATCATCGCCCGGCAAGGCCAAGGTATTCAGGGCGCGGAACGGGCGGGTGTCGAGCAGGTCAGCCTCGCGGGAAGCGACGGGCTGGTCCGGGGACTCACGCATGGCCTGCAACTGCAGGCAGAAGTACCCCAGTTGCGCGCAGCGCTCCTGCGGCACGCCGGCCCAGCGCGGTACCGCCAGGCTGTCCCAGGCACGCAGCCGGCCTTTCAGGCGCGCAGCTTCGATTGGCGCCAAACCCATCTGCTGGTAATGCTCTGCCTCGATCTCGCCTGCGGTGAGGGTCACGATCCAAGCCTCATCGGCCTGACTGTAAAGGCCATAGGCAGCCAGTTCGGCATCGTCGGCGTGGGGCGCGATGACCATGACCCGTTTGCGCAGCAGCTCAGGCTGACGCAACACGAACAGCCGCGGCTGGCCGAGCAGCCGGCAGAAGCGCCCGCGCACAGTCAAGCGACCTTCGCACAGCGCTGGCGCCAGGCCACTCAGGTTGAGAAATCGGCTACCGCGCACACCCCGCTCGAAGGTTTGCAGGTCGCCGCCTTCAGCGCAGCCCAGGTGCACCCCGGGGTCGAGAAAACGCCCCAGCCAGCCGCAGCGCAGTTGAACCTGCAAAACCAGCGTCTCGTCGCCGCGCAGTTGCAAGCCTGGCAGCTTGAGCAGGCCGTCGGCCAGGCTCACACCCGGCTGTTCGCAGCCTGGCTCGAAACGATAGGCGTAGTCTTCGTCCGCCCCGTAGAACAGATGGTCGGCGAACCAGGCCTCATGGGCCACCCACAACAGTGGCAGCAACAGCAAGGGCAGCCACCACCAGGCGAGCACGCCCAGCAGCACCAGGGCCACCAGCGCCGTCAGCAGGCCGATGCGCTTGTTGCGCCGATGGCGCTTGAGCAACTGCTGCTTGCGGCTCACGACTGGAACACCTGCACAGGGTTGCACCAGCGCTCCTTGTACTCACGGTCGGCGCGGCCGAACGAAAAGCGCAGGGGCTTGCCGCAAGCGTTGGCGTGTTCCCAGGCCGCCTGGGTATTGAGGAAGCTGAGCACACTACCGGGGCTGAATGCCCGGGTCTCGGGGTCGACACCACCGTTGACGTACTCGACGCTGACCCACTCCGGCGCCTCGACCCGATACACCAGCTGAATCGCGATAGGCGCATCGTCCAGCAACAGCACCGAGCCGATCAGCAGGTGGCCCAGGCGCTCCAGCACGTCGGCCATGCGTTCGGCCCCCACCGCCGGGAAACCCCAGCGGCGCTGGAACAGGTCGCAGTACATGGCGGCGATCTGTGCCGCAGTGAATTCACCGATGGGCCGCACCACACCGCCCGCCTCTTCCAGCAGGCGCAGCTCGCGGCGCTGGTTGTAGCGAAACTTCTTCGACAGGTCTTCGTGAGGGCGAGCCATGGCCAACTGCTCGGCCTGTGCCTTGAGGCCGCTGAAACGGCCCTGGCTCAGTTCGGACAGGTAGCGCCCTGCATGGCGCAGCGGTGCGCCGGCATCAACGGCAGCTGGCAAGATGATCTCGGCGTTGCCGAGGTCGAACAGGCCTTTCTTGCCCTGGCGCTTGAGCACATCCTTGGACAGCGCCAGGTGACGACCCCAGGCAGGCACGGCGGCCTTCAACTCACCACCTTCGACCCAACCCAGGTAGCGCACAGGAATCTGCGCCAGCCCGGCCAGTTGTTCGACCACCAGCGGGTGGGTGGCAACGCTACCGCCGTAGCGCTGCCAAGCTTGCTGGTAGGCCAGCGCATCAATGACCTGCCAGCCGCGCTCGCGCCAGGCCTGGATGTAGTTGAGCATCAAGCCTCCGCGACCAGCGCGCGTACGTGTGGCAACTGCCAGAAGGTGCCACGCACCGCCTGGTCACTGAAACGCTCGCCCAGGCGCTGCAGCATGTGCTGTGCGCAAGCAGCGCGCTGGCCGGCATCGAGCCCGGCCATGTGCTGCAGGCCCTGGGCCAGTTGCCCGGCATCCCCCAGCGGGAACAGTACGCCAACCCCTTCGACCACTTCGCGGGCCCCGCCACAGGCAGTTGCCAGCAACGGCACACCGGCGACCATGGCCTCCAGCAGCACCATGCCGAACGGCTCGTGGTCGGAGCTCAGGGCGAACACGTCAAAAGCCTGGAAGTAACGGCGGGCATCCGGCACCTGGCCGAGGAAGTCCACCTGACCCTCGATGCCCAGCTCGCCGGCCAACGCCTTGAGCTTGCCCTCCAGCCGCCCCTTGCCAAGGATCGCCAGGCGCGCACCGGCCGGCAGGCCCGGCAACGCCTGGGCAAAGCCGCGCAGCAGGGTGGCCTGGTCCTTGTCCGGGTGCAGGCGGCCGACATTGCCGACCACCCAGGCGTCGTTGCCCAGGCCCAGAGCACGACGCGCTTCGTCGCGAGGCACCAGGCTGGCCTGCAGCGCCTCGACATCGATGCGGTTGTACAGGGTCTGGATGCGTTCGGCCGGCCACTGGGGCAAGCAACGGCGCATGTCGTCGCGCACCGCGTCCGACACGCCGAGCAAGCTCAGACGCTGGCGGAACAGGTTGGCGAACAACCGCCGCCCCTTGCGCTGGTAATCGCCGAAGGCATGGTGCACGCCGATCACCGGAAGGCTGGTGGCCAGCAGGGCAACGTAGATCGGTTTGAAGCGATGGGCGATGCAAAAGCTGAAATCACGCTGCGCGGCGATCTTGCGCAGCGCGCCGATGGCGCCCAGCTTCAGGCCGCGCACGGCGGCCGAGCTGAACTCCATGAACAGCACTTCGTCCGAGGCGCAGCCGGCCGCAACCTGCGCGTCGGCTGCCCCGGTAAGAAACACCGTGGTGACCTTGTAGCCGCTGCCCTGGAACAGGCTGGCATACTGACGGGCGCAATCGAGAAATGGCCCGTCGTAGCCATGGCAGAACTGCAGGATGCGCGGTTCAGAGCGGTTGGTCATAAGGTTCAGCGCCGTCCTTCACCACCAGGATGTCTTCCATGATCAGGTACTGCAGGTCCGAGCCGAAGAACATGTTCAATGCGTCGGTCGGCGAGCAGATCATCGGCTCGCCACGGCGGTTGAGCGAGGTGTTCAGCGACACACCGTTGCCGGTGAGCACTTCCAGTGCCTTCATCATGTCGTAGTAGCGCGGGTTGTACTCACGCTTGAGCACCTGGGCGCGGGAGGTACCGTCTTCGTGGACCACTTCCGGCACGCGGGCCTTCCACTCTTCAGCCACTTCGAAGGTGAAGGTCATGAAGGGTGCCGGGTGGTCGATCTTGATCATCTGCGGCGCCACGGTGTCGAGCATCGACGGGCAGAACGGTCTCCAGCGCTCGCGGAACTTGATCTGGTGGTTGATGCGGTCGGCCACGCCTTCGACGCTTGGGCAACCGATGATCGAACGACCACCCAGCGCGCGTGGGCCAAACTCCATGCGGCCCTGGAACCAGGCCACCGGGTTGCCGTCGACCATGATCTTGGCAATCTGTTCGGGCATGTTTTCGAGCTTGCGCCATACAGGCTGGCTCGGGTGGCGGGCGCAGGCGGCGATCACGTCCTCGTTGGAGTATGCAGGGCCGAGGTAGACGTGCTCCATCTTCTCAACCGGCACACCGCGGGCGTGGGACACGTAGGCCGCAGCGCCCACTGCGGTACCGGCGTCACCGGAAGCCGGCTGGACGAACAGCTCTTTGACGTCGTCGCGGGCGATGATTTTCTGGTTCAGCTTGACGTTCAGCGCGCAGCCGCCGGCGAAGGCCAGTTTGCCGGTCTCTTTCAGCGTGTCGCCCAGGTAGTGGTCGATCATCTGCAGGGCGAGCTTCTCGAACAGCGCCTGCATGCTGGCCGCGTAGTGGATGTACGGCTCGTCAGCGATGTCGCCTTCACGTTTCGGGCCCAGCCACTCGATCAGCTTGGGCGAGAAGTAGAAGCCCTTGCCCTTCTCTTTATAGCGGCGCAGGCCGATGACATTGGCGTACTCGGTGTTGATCACCAGTTCGCCGTTTTCGAAGCTGGCCAGGCGCGAGAAATCGTACTTGCTGGCATCGCCGTACGGCGCCATGCCCATGACCTTGAACTCGCCATCGAGCATCTCGAAGCCGAGGAACTCGGTGATCGCGCCGTACAGGCCACCCAGCGAGTCCGGGTCGAAGAATTCCTTGATCTTGTGGATCTTGCCGTTTTCGCCATACCCAAAGAAAGTCGTGGCGTACTCGCCCTTACCGTCGATCCCCAGGATCGCGGTTTTCTCTTTGAAACCCGAGCAGTGATAGGCGCTGGACGCGTGGGCCAGGTGGTGCTCGACCGGTTCGATCTTGATTTTCTTCGGGTCGAAGCCCAGTTGTTCCAGGCACCAGACGATTTTCTTGCGGTAGCGCTTGTAGCGGCGGTTGCCCATCAACAGCGCGTCGAGGGCGCGGTCCGGGGCGTACCAGTAGCGCTTGGCGTAGTGCCAGCGGGCCTTGCCGAACAGGCTGATGGGGGCGAACGGAATGGCCACCACATCGACATCCGACGGCTTGATGCCCGCCTGCTCCAGGCAGAACTTCGCCGACTCGTAGGGCATGCGGTTCTTCGCATGCTTGTCACGCACGAAGCGCTCTTCTTCGGCGGCGGCAATCAGCTTGCCATCGACGTACAGGGCCGCGGAAGGGTCATGACTAAGGGCGCCGGACAGGCCAAGAATCGTCAGTGCCAAGGGTCTAGCCTCTCAAATCGATAGGAGTGCGCCACCGGACCATGCGGGCGGATGGCGGCTAAAGGGGCGGGATTATAACGCAAAGATTGGCGCAACGCGGCAACCTGTACGGGCCCTATCGCCGGCAAGCCGGCTCCTACAGGATTGGCGTCAAACTGTAGGAGCCGGCTTGCCGGCGATAGGGCCGGTACAGGCAAACGGATTACTCGGCGATCAACCAGTCCATGCGGAAGCTGCCGGCAGTCTGTGCCAGCTCTTTCGCCAGCCACGGCAGCAGGGTCTTGAGCTCGTCCTCAAGGCCCCACGGCGGGTTGGCGATGGCCAGGCCCGAACCGTTCAGGCCCTGCGGACTGTCCTGGTGGTGCACGTACAGCTCCACCCGCAGCAGCTTCGGCGCGCCGGTGCTGGTCAGGTCCTGGTAGAAGCGGGTCAGCGAGCGCTGGTCCTTGATCGGGTACCAGATGGCTGCGACGGTCTGGCGCATGCGACCAATCGCCTCTTTCATGGCCACACAGCAGCGCTTGAGCTCATCGGCCTGTTCGAACGGCGGGTCGATCAGCATGATCGCGCGTTTTTCCTGCACCGGCAGCAGGGCCCGGGCGATGTGCCAGCCTTCACCCAGGTGCACGGTGACGCGCGGGTCCTTCTTCATGTTCTCTTTGAGCAGCGCCCCGTCTTCGGGGTGTTTCTCGTTGAGCTGCGCGCGGTCCTGCTGGCGCATCAGGCGTCGGGCAAGCTCGGGCGAGCCCGGGTAGTAGCGCAGCTCGCCATCCGGGTTCAGGCGCTTGATGATGCGCAGGTAGTCGGCTGTGGTTTGCGGCAGGTCGTCGCGGTTCCACAAGCGGGCTACGCCCTCCAGATACTCGCCGGTGCGAGTCGCCTGGTCGCCCTGCAGGTCATAAAGGCCAAGGCCTGCGTGAGTATCGATGTAGGCGAACGGCTGCTCCTTGCGCGACATCAGGGCGATGAGGCGGGTGAGCACGATGTGCTTGAGGACGTCGGCGTGGTTGCCGGCATGGAAGGCGTGACGATAGTTCATGGTGGCTCCTGCTAAGGCGGCAAGTTTACCTTGCCTTGCAAGCCGCACAAAGCATCGCGGGGCAAGCCCGCCCCCACGCAGCTCATTGCTACGTGGGAGCAGGCTTGCCCCGCGATGATGGCAACGCCGATTGAGCAGGCGTTACTTGTCGGCGTGATACGCCGCATCGGCCGTTTCAAAGCGCGAAACCATGCTGCTCGACGCCTTGCCCTGCTTGCTCACCCACACGATGGCGATGGTCGCCAGCAGGAAGCCCGGAATGATTTCGTACAGGCCGGTGCCCAGCTGCTTCCAGAAGATCACCGTCAGCGCACCGACCACGATACCGGCCAGGGCGCCGTTGCGGGTCATGCCCTTCCACAGCACCGACAGCAGCACCACCGGGCCGAAGGCCGCGCCGAAGCCGGCCCAGGCGTAGGCCACCAGGCCCAGCACGCGGTTTTCCGGGTTGGCGGCCATGGCAATGGCAATCAGCGCCACGGCCAGCACCATCAGGCGACCGACCCACACCAGCTCCTTCTGCGAAGCGTTCTTGCGCAGGAAAGCCTTGTAGAAGTCCTCGGTCAGGGCACTGGAGCACACCAGCAGCTGGCAGCTCAGGGTGCTCATCACCGCCGCCAGAATGGCCGACAGCAGCACACCGGCAATCCATGGGTTGAACAGGATCTTGGCCAGCTCGATGAACACCCGCTCGTGGTTCTCGGTGACCGGGCCCGCCTGTTCAGGATGCGCCGAGAAGTAGGCGATGCCGAAGAAGCCCACGGCGCAGGTACCTGCCAGGCACAGGATCATCCAGGCCATGGAGATGCGGCGTGCGTTGGCAATCGACTTCACCGAATCTGCGGCCATGAAGCGCGCCAGGATGTGCGGCTGGCCGAAGTAGCCCAGGCCCCAGCCCATCAGCGAGATGATGCCGATGAAGGTAGCGCCCTTGAACATGTCGAAATGCGCCGGGTTGACCACCTCGATGGCGGCGAAGGTCTGGTCGAAGCCGCCGGTGGAAATCAGCACGATCACCGGGGTCAGGATCAGCGCGAAGATCATCAGCGA
This sequence comes from Pseudomonas fakonensis, assembly GCF_019139895.1. Classification (GTDB taxonomy): domain Bacteria; phylum Pseudomonadota; class Gammaproteobacteria; order Pseudomonadales; family Pseudomonadaceae; genus Aquipseudomonas; species Aquipseudomonas fakonensis. Next base: position 5,561,423 of record NZ_CP077076.1, read on the forward strand.
GGCCTGCACGGTGTCGGTCCAGCTCACTGCCAGGAAACCGCCGATGAAGGTGTAGGCGATGGTTGCGGCAGCACCGGCCCACAGCGCGGTCTCGTAGGACATGCCGAAGGTGCTTTCGAACAGGCGGGCGCCGGCGACGATGCCCGAGGCGCAGTAGATGGTGAAGAACACCAGAATGACGATGGCCGAAATGATCCGCAGCAGGCCGCTATTGTCTTCGAAGCGGCTGGCGAAGTAGTCCGGCAGGGTCAGGGCGTCACCGTTGTGCTCGGTCTGCACGCGCAGGCGGCCGGCGACGAACAGCCAGTTCAGGTAGGCACCGACGGTCAGGCCGATGGCGATCCAGGCCTCGGAAAGGCCGGCGAAGTAGATCGCGCCCGGCAGGCCCATCAGCAGCCAGCCGCTCATGTCGGAGGCGCCGGCGGAGAGCGCGGTTACAACGCTGCCCAGGCTGCGACCGCCAAGGATGTAGTCGGAAAGGTTCTTGGTGGAGCGATAGGCGGCGAAGCCGATCAGCACCATTGCCGCGATGTAGACCACGAAGGTGATCGTTAGTGGGTTGCCCATATGTGTGCCCTGGCGTTTGTTTTTATCTCTTGCGACCACCGGCGAGGCGGAGGTTGCACCCAGGCGGCGCATGCTATGCAACAACACGAACCAGGCGCAACCACTTTTCATTTGCCAGTTGCACCATTCGGTGATCTTCCGACAAATACCGATTGTTTGCTCCATTTCGGAGCAAACGTTAGGTTTTTCAGAATAAAACGCACCAACAAGGCGCCTTTGACGTGCAGCCCAGAGCCTGCCAGACGAGTTGCACCTTTCCCCGAGAAAAATCGGGTTGCACCCGGTTGCACCCGAAATGTCCTACAGGCTAATCTTGCCCTCAGCTGAGGCCACACCCGTGGCAATAATGAGGATAAGAAATGGCGACGACCACCCTTGGGGTCAAACTCGACGACCCTACCCGTGAGCGACTCAAGGCCGCTGCGCAGTCCATCGACCGCACGCCGCACTGGTTGATCAAGCAAGCGATCTTCAACTATCTCGAGAAGCTCGAGGGTGGTGCCACCCTGAACGACCTCAACGGTCATGCAGCCGCGCTGGGCGACGATGCCGGCGAGGTAGCCACCGACCACGCCCATCAATGCTTCCTGGAATTCGCCGAAAGCATCCTGCCGCAGTCGGTGCTGCGCTCGGCGATCACCGCCGCGTACCGGCGCCCCGAGCAGGAAGTGGTGCCGATGCTGCTGGAGCAGGCGCGCCTGCCGGCCGCACAGGCCGAGGCCACCAACAAGCTGGCCGCAACGCTTGCCGACAAACTGCGCAATCAGAAGAGCGCCGGTGGCCGTGCCGGCATCGTTCAAGGCCTGCTGCAGGAGTTCTCGCTGTCCTCGCAAGAAGGCGTGGCGCTGATGTGCCTGGCCGAAGCCCTGCTGCGCATCCCCGACAAGGGCACCCGTGATGCACTGATCCGCGACAAGATCAGCACCGGCAACTGGCAGCCGCACCTGGGCAACAGCCCGTCGCTGTTCGTCAACGCCGCCACCTGGGGCCTGCTGCTGACCGGCAAGCTGGTCAGCACCCACAACGAGTCCGGCCTGACCTCCTCGCTTACCCGCATCATCGGCAAGAGCGGCGAGCCGATGATCCGCAAGGGCGTCGACATGGCCATGCGCCTGATGGGCGAGCAGTTCGTCACCGGCGAAACCATCGCCGAGGCCCTGGCCAACGCCAGCAAGTTCGAGTCCAAGGGTTTCCGCTACAGCTACGACATGCTCGGCGAAGCCGCGCTGACCGAGCACGACGCGCAAAAGTACCTGGCCTCCTACGAGCAGGCGATCCACTCCATCGGCAAAGCCTCCCACGGGCGCGGCATCTATGAAGGCCCGGGTATCTCGATCAAGCTCTCGGCCCTGCACCCGCGCTACAGCCGCGCGCAGTACGAGCGGGTGATGAGCGAGCTGTACCCACGCCTGCTGTCGCTCACGCTACTGGCCAAGCAGTACGACATCGGTCTGAACATCGACGCCGAAGAAGCCGACCGCCTGGAGCTGTCGCTGGATTTGCTCGAGCGCCTGTGCTTCGAGCCGTCGCTGGCCGGCTGGAACGGCATCGGCTTCGTCATCCAGGCCTACCAGAAGCGCTGCCCGTACGTGATCGACTACGTCATCGACCTGGCCAAGCGCAGCCGCCACCGCCTGATGATCCGCCTGGTCAAAGGCGCCTACTGGGACAGCGAGATCAAGCGCGCCCAGGTCGAGGGCCTGGAGGGCTACCCGGTGTACACCCGCAAGGTCTACACCGACGTCTCCTATATAGCCTGTGCGCGCAAGCTGCTGGCCGTACCGGAAGCCATCTACCCGCAGTTCGCCACCCACAACGCCCACACCCTGTCGGCCATCTACACCATCGCCGGGCAGAACTACTACCCGGGCCAGTACGAGTTCCAGTGCCTGCACGGCATGGGCGAGCCGCTGTACGAGCAGGTGGTGGGCAAGGTCGCCGAAGGCAAGCTGAACCGCCCTTGCCGCGTGTACGCCCCGGTCGGCACCCACGAAACCCTGCTGGCCTACCTGGTACGCCGCCTGCTGGAAAACGGCGCCAACACCTCGTTCGTCAACCGCATCGCCGACCACTCGATCTCCATCCAGGAACTGGTCGCCGACCCGGTCACCAGCATCGAGCGCATGGCCACCCAGGAAGGCGGCATCGGCCTGCCGCACCCGCGCATCCCCATGCCGCGTGAACTGTATGGCAGCGAGCGGGCCAACTCGGCCGGCATCGACATGGCCAACGAACACCGCTTGGCGTCGCTGTCCTGCGCCCTGCTGGCCACTGCCCACAATGACTGGAAGGCCGCCCCGCTGCTGGCCTGCGCCACCAGCGAGCAAGCCGCAGCGCCGGTACTCAACCCGTCCGACCACCGCGACGTGGTCGGCCAGGTGCAAGAGGCCAGCGTCGCCGACGCCAGCAACGCCGTGCAGTGCGCGGTGAACGCCGCCCCTATCTGGCAGGCCACCCCGCCGGCCGAGCGCGCCGCCATCCTGGAGCGCGCCGCCGACCTGATGGAGGCCGAGATCCAGCCGCTGATGGGCCTGCTGGTGCGCGAAGCCGGCAAGACCTACGCCAACGCCATCGCCGAAGTGCGCGAGGCCGTGGACTTCTTGCGCTACTACGCGGTGCAGGCGCGCAACGACCTGCGCAACGACAACTGCCGCCCGCTGGGCCCGGTGGTGTGCATCAGCCCGTGGAACTTCCCGCTGGCGATCTTCTCCGGCCAGGTTGCTGCCGCCCTGGCCGCCGGCAACCCGGTGCTGGCCAAGCCAGCCGAACAGACCCCGCTGATCGCAGCCCAGGCCGTGCGCCTGCTGCTCGAAGCCGGCATCCCGGAAGGCGTGCTGCAATTGCTGCCAGGGCGCGGTGAAACCGTCGGTGCCGGCCTGGTCGGTGACGAGCGGGTCAAGGGCGTGATGTTCACCGGCTCCACCGAAGTCGCCCGCCTGCTGCAACGCAACATCGCCGGGCGCCTGGACAACCAGGGCCGGCCGATTCCGCTGATCGCCGAGACTGGCGGGCAGAACGCCATGATCGTCGACTCCTCGGCGCTGACCGAGCAGGTTGTCATCGATGTGGTGTCCTCGGCCTTCGACAGCGCCGGCCAGCGTTGCTCGGCCCTGCGCGTGCTGTGCCTGCAGGAAGATTCCGCCGACCGCGTGATCGAAATGCTCAAGGGCGCCATGGCCGAAAGCCGCCTGGGCAACCCCGAGCGCCTGTCGGTGGACATCGGCCCGGTGATCGACGCCGAAGCCAAGGCTGGTATCGAGAAGCACATCCAAGGCATGCGCGACAAAGGCCGCAGCGTGTACCAGGTGGCCATCGCCGATGGCGCCGAGGTCAAGCGCGGCACCTTCGTGATGCCAACCCTGATCGAGCTGGAAAGCTTCGACGAACTGCAGCGCGAGATCTTCGGCCCGGTGCTGCACGTGGTGCGCTACAACCGCAAGAACCTCGACCAGCTCATCGAGCAGATCAACGCTAGCGGCTACGGCTTGACCCTGGGCGTGCACACCCGCATCGACGAGACCATCGCCAAGGTGGTGGGCAACGTCAACGCCGGCAACATGTACGTCAACCGCAACATCGTCGGTGCCGTGGTCGGCGTGCAGCCGTTCGGTGGTGAAGGCCTGTCCGGCACCGGCCCGAAAGCCGGTGGCCCGCTGTACCTGTACCGCCTGCTGTCGACCCGCCCGGCCGACGCCATCGCCCGCCACTTCGCCCGCACCGACGCCGACGCGAAGGTGGACACCGCCCTGCGCGACCAGCAGCTCAAGCCACTGACCCTGCTCAAGAGCTGGGCCGAAGGCAACCAGCAAGCCGAGCTTGCCGCCCTGTGCGCGCAGTTCGCCGAGCAGACCCAGAGCGGCATCACCCGCGTGCTGCCGGGGCCTACCGGCGAGCGCAACACTTACACCGTGCTGCCACGCGAGCACGTGCTGTGCCTGGCCGACAACGAAGCCGACCTGCTGGCGCAGTTGGCAGCGGTGCTGGCGGTGGGCAGCTCGGCGGTGTTCCAGGACGGCGAGCCGGCCAAGAGCCTGCGCGGTCGCCTGCCGAAAGAGCTGCAAGCCAAGGTCAAGCTGGTGGCCGACTGGAGCAAGGATGAAGTGGCGTTCGACGCGGTCATCCACCACGGCGACTCGGACCAGCTGCGCGGCATCTGCGAGCAGGTGGCCACGCGTGCCGGGGCTATCGTCGGGGTCAACGGGTTGTCCAGCGGCGATTACCAGATTGCCCTGGAGCGTTTGGTGATCGAGCGGGCGGTGAGTGTGAACACCGCGGCGGCGGGTGGTAATGCCAGCTTGATGACCATCGGTTGATGGTGATGGGGTGAAATGAAAAGGAGAGCTTCGGCTCTCCTTTTTCATGGGTGTTTGTTCGGCGGACCCTATCGCCGGCAAGCCGGCTCCTACAGGAAATCGCGGTCCTCTGTAGGAGCCGGCTTGCCGGCGATGGGGCCATCAGCCCTTCATCCCCAGTTCGGCATCATCCATCAGCGCCTTGGCCAGCCCGCTGAGGTAGTGCGAGGCCCATACCAGTTGCGGGTTCTCGTCCATCACGCCGCTGAGGGTGAGGTCGCGCACGCAGCCCATCAGTTCCGAGGCCTGCTCGCGGGCCTGCCGGCACGGGATGCCGGGTTCGATACGGAACAGCGGCTGGGTGTGGCCTTCGCCTTGGTAGAAGCAGGTCTTGCCAACGGTGGTTTGGTGTTCGGTGGTCATTGTTCGTTCCCCCTGAAAGTGTTGGCTGCCAAAACCGGCCTCATCGCGGGGCAAGCCCGCCCCCACGCACGACACGTGGGAGCGGGCTTGCCCCGCGATGAGGCCACTGGGCCTAGTGCATCACCCGGGCCTTCTGCGGCATCTGTACCTGAGCCAGCGCCAGTTCAAGCAACGCTTGCAGCGACTCCATTTCGTGCATGGACGCCATCATCAGCACCGTGGCCGGTGTTCGAGGTCTGTGCAGTACGGCCTGATGGGCCACGGTCAGGGCGCACAGGACGTACTCCGAGGCCTGGACCAAGGTGTCTTCGAGGGAATGGGAATGGAGGGGTGGGTCGGGGACAATCTTCAGCATGGTCATAGCCCTGTTCAGTAGATAAGGACCACCACCGCCTGCTGTCAAACAAGAGGGTGGCAGCTGTACATGGGTTGACAGACCGGTGAACAGAACCAAAAACCGGCGCACACGAGGTGCCCCACGCACAGCCGCCATAAACGGCAAAGCCATGCGGTTCGTTCAGAGCGGCCTGTCAAAGCCGGTCGCTGTTTCGCAACGACCGCCCGAGACTAGGGGCCAACCCGGCACACCGCAATGGCTTGAAAGGGGCTGGGAGCATGTTTGGGAAATGGACTACAAGCAATAGGGAAAAGCTTAAAAATCACACATAAATGGCAACCAAAAAGAGGCAAACCATCCAGCGCCCCCAGCCTGACACAGACCCTTCTCGGCTATAGACTTGATCGAACCACCGCCATCGCACCTTTTCATGGAGCGCCTCATGATCGTGAAAACGCTCAACAAACCCAAGGCCGACAACCCCCATGTCGAAGCCGCTCAGCGTATCCGCCAACTTGCCCAAATTCTGTCATGCAACCCAACCGAAGCTCGGGCCTTCAGAGAGATGACTGGCGTATTTACTGCGACGGGCGAGCTCAAGGAGTCGTACCGGTAGATGTATCAGCAACTTCCCTCCTTCGTTCTAGGCTTTCACGGCTGTGATCGCCAGATCGGGGAAGCCATACTTGCTGGCGAGCAGATAGCACCAAGCGTCAATGACTATGACTGGCTCGGAGAGGGTGCCTATTTTTGGGAGAACAGCCCCGAGCGCGCGCTCAGCTATGCCCAACACCTCAAAGCCTATAAACGCGGTCAAGGTTCGATAAAGAGCCCCTACGTCATCGGCGCAATCATCGACCTTGGCCTGTGCCTGAACCTTACGGACGAAGGAGCATTACAGGAGCTGGGCGCCGCTTACCAGTTGCTGGCACAAAACACGGATGTGCTGCCTGAAAACAGGCTCGGTTTCCGTGGCGACCCCGACAACCTGAAACGTTATCTGGACTGTGCTGTATTTCAGTCACTTCATTCGGCTCGAACGCTTGTTGCCCTAGCCCCCTATCAATCGATTCGCTCCCCCTTCCTGGAAGGACCCGAGCTGTATCCAGGCACGTCTTTCCGACAGGAAACACACATCCAACTCTGCGTACGCGACATCAGATGCATCAAAGGTTTTTTCCGCCCACTGGGGGCCGACGGCACACCATTTCTGGGATGACAACTACCCCGGACTGTGCCGCCTTATCAACTGGATCAATCATGGTAGCCACCGCCAACGGGCCAATCCTAGACTCGCCCCAAGCCCGCCCAAGGACCCCGCCACCATGCCCGAGACCCTGCTCAGCCCCCGCAACCTGGCCTTCGAGCTCTACGAAGTGCTCGACGCCGAAGCCCTGACCCAGCGCCCGCGCTTCGCCGAGCACAGCCGCGAGACCTTCGACGCAGCGCTCACCACCGCCCGCACCATCGCCGAAAAGTACTTTGCCCCGCACAACCGCAAGGGCGATGAACACGAGCCGCGCTATGTGGACGGCCGCGCCGAGCTGATCCCGGAGGTGAAACCCGCAGTCGATGCGTTCCTCGAAGCAGGCTTTCTCAACGCCAACCGCGACTTCGAAGTGGGTGGCATGCAGCTGCCTAGCGTGGTATCGCAAGCCTGCTTCGCCCACTTTCAGGCGGCCAACGCCGGCACCACGGCCTACCCGTTCCTGACCATGGGCGCGGCCAACCTGATCGAGAGTTTCGGCACCGACGAGCAAAAGCGCCTGTACCTGCAACCGATGATCGAAGGCCGCTACTTCGGCACCATGGCCCTCACCGAACCCCACGCAGGCTCCTCGCTCGCCGACATTCGCACCCGCGCAGAACCTGCCGGCGACGGCAGCTACCGGCTCAAGGGCAACAAGATTTTCATCTCCGGCGGCGACCACGAGCTTTCGGAAAACATCGTGCACATGGTGCTGGCCAAGCTGCCGGGCGCCCCGGCAGGGGTCAAGGGCATCTCGTTGTTCATCGTGCCCAAGTATCTGGTTGCAGAAGACGGCGGCCTGGGCCCACGCAACGACGTGCTGCTGGCCGGGCTGTTCCACAAGATGGGCTGGCGTGGCACCACTTCCACCGCGCTGAACTTCGGCGACAACGGCCAGTGCGTGGGCTACCTGGTGGGCCAGCCGCACCAGGGCCTGGCCTGCATGTTCCAGATGATGAACGAGGCGCGCATCGGCGTGGGCATGGGCGCGGTGATGCTTGGCTACGCCGGCTACCTGTATTCGCTGGAGTACGCCCGCCAGCGCCCGCAGGGCCGCCTGCCGGACAACAAGGACCCGCACAGCCCGGCGGTGCCGATCATCGAGCACACTGATGTCAAGCGCATGCTGCTGGCACAGAAAGCCTACGTGGAAGGCGCCTTCGACCTGGGCCTGTACGCCGCCCGGCTGTTCGACGACACCCACACCGCCGCGGACGAAACCGTCCGCAACCAGGCCCAGCAACTGCTCGACCTGCTGACCCCGATCGTCAAGTCCTGGCCCTCGGCGTATTGCCTGAAGGCCAACGAGCTGGCGATCCAGATTCTTGGCGGCCACGGCTACACCCGCGAATACCCGGTGGAGCAGTACTACCGCGATAACCGCCTGAACCCGATCCACGAAGGCACCGAGGGCATCCAGTCCCTCGACCTGCTGGGGCGCAAGCTTGCGCAGAACAACGGCGCCGGGCTCAAGCAACTGATCCGCCTGATCGCCGGCACCTGCGCGCGCGCCAGCCACCACCCCAACCTCGACCCGCTGCGCCAGCCGCTGGAGCAACTGGTCAACCGCCTGCAAGCAGTCACCCTGGCCCTGCTCGGCGACCTGGCCCAGGGCAAGGTCGCCGGCGCCCTGGCCAACTCGGCGCTGTACCTGAAATCCTTCGGCCACTGCGTGATCGGCTGGCGCTGGCTGGAGCAGGCCATCCATGCCGAGGTCGGCCTGCTGAAGGGGCATGACCGCGACTTCTACCTGGGCAAGCTGCAGGCGGCGCGTTATTTCCTGACCTGGGAAGTACCGCCCTGCCATAATGACCTCGCATTGCTCGAGGCCCGCGACGACACGTGCCTGGAGATGCAAGAGGGGTGGTTCTAGGGGGAGCCACCGTCAACCGGAGGTTCCCGCATGTTCGATTCCAGCGCCTTGTTGCGCCAGCGCTTCGCCGCGCTGCGCAGCACGGCCGAACTGTTCTCGCTTCGCCATGTGAAGCAGTCGCACCAGTCACTGTCGGTTCGGCGCAACGTCGCCGAGCCGCCGCACTTCAGCCAGGACGAAGGCGCCATGCTCAGCGTGCGGGTGAACGGCGTCGAGGCCTACGCGGCCACCGCCGACCTGTCGCAAGCCGGCCTGCAGCGCGCGCTGGAGCAAGCCGAAACCCTGGCCCGGCGCATCAAGCCCCACAGTCTGCTCGACTTGAGCGGCCAGCCGGCCCCCACCCAGCGCCACGACCACCTTTCGCCCAACCTCGACCAGCCCCTGCCGAACCTGGCCGACTGTCTGGCGCTGCTGGCTGCCGAATCGGCCAGCGTGCCCAAGGACAGCCGCCTGGTGGACTGGCAAGCCAGCCTGGGCATCACCCAGGTCGAGCAGACCTACCTGAACAACGCCGGCGCCGAGCTGCGCCACGCCCAGCGTTTCGTCTTCCCGGGGCTGGGGGTCACCGCCAGCGACGGCCAGGACAGCCAAAGCCGCACCCTGGGCCGGGAAAATTTCGGCCAGCAGGGTGGCTTCGAGGTGATCGAGCGCTGCGGCCTGGTGGGTGCTGCCCGCCGTGTGGCCGACGAGGCCCTGCAACTGCTGCTGGCGCCCAACACCCCCAGCGGCGTGCGCGACCTGTTGCTGATGCCCGACCAGATGATGCTGCAGATCCACGAGTCCATCGGCCACCCGCTGGAGATGGACCGCATTCTCGGTGACGAGCGCAACTACGCCGGCACCAGCTTCGTCAAAGCCAGCGACTTCGGCCACCTGCAATATGGCTCGAACCTGCTCAACGTGACCTTCGACCCGGGCATCAACGAAGAGCTGGCCAGCTACAGCTTCGACGACGACGGCACCCCGGCCAGCAAGCAATACTTGATCCGCGAAGGCCGCCTGCTGCGCCCACTGGGCGGTGCGCTGTCGCAACTGCGCTCGGGCCTGGACGGGGTGGCCAACAGCCGCGCCTGCGGCTGGAACCGCGCGCCCATCGACCGCATGGCCAACCTCAACATCGAACCGGGCGACCAGCCGCTCGAACAACTGATCGGCGGCATCGAGCACGGCATCCTGATGCGCACCAACCGCTCCTGGTCGATTGACGATGCACGCAACAAGTTCCAGTTCGGCTGCGAATGGGGCCAACTGATCGAAAACGGCGAGCTCAAGGGCGTGGTGAAAAACCCCAACTACCGCGGCATCTCCGCCGACTTCTGGCGCAACCTGTCGGCTGTGGGCGACCGCAGCACCTTCCAGGTGCTGGGCACGCCCAACTGCGGCAAGGGCGAACCCAACCAGGTGGTGCGGGTCGGCCATGCCTCGCCGGCCTGCGTGTTCCGCCAGATCGACGTATTCGGAGGGGACGCCTGATGAGCGCTTATCAACAACGTTTCGAAGAGCTGCTCGACGCCCTGCGTACAGCGCTTCAACCGGGCGAGCAGTTCACCCTGGGCTACAGCGCCGAGCAGTCGCAGTTCGTGCGCCTGAACCACGCCAAGGTGCGCCAGGCCGGGCTGGTCAGCCAGGCCAGCGTGCAGTTGCGCCTGGTCAGCGACGGCCGTCAGGCCGAGCAGCAGATCACCCTGGGGGAGGACGCCGAACTCGACCGCCAGCGCCTGCACGCGGCGCTGGCGCAACTGCGCCAGACCTTGCCGCTGCTGCCGCTCGACCCGTACCTGAGCCTGGACGAGAGCGCCTGGCATAGCCACAGCCTGCAACAGCAGGCGTTGCCCGAGCTGGACGAAGTACTGGCCCTGGTCGAACGCGAGGCAGGTGACCTGGACCTGGTCGGCATCTACGCCGCAGGCCCCGTGTGCCGGGGCTTTGCCAGCTCGTTCGGGGCTTTCGGCTGGCACCAGGCCAACAGTTTCAACTTCGACTGGAGCCTGTTCCACGCCAACGGCCAGGCCGTCAAAGCCAACTACGCAGGCCAGGCCTGGAGCGGTGAGGCGTTCAGCGCACGCCTGCGCCAAGCCCGTGAACAGCTACAGCACCTGGGCCGCCCGGCCATCACCCTCAAGCCCGGCAGCTACCGCGCTTACCTGGCGCCCGCAGCCATGGACGAGATCGCCGGCATGCTCGGCTGGGGCGGTTTTTCGGCCCAGGCCCTGGCCACCGGCAACAGCCCATTGCAGCGCCTGTACAACGGCGATGCGCGGTTGAGCCCACTGGTGTCGTTCGACGAGCAAGTCAGCGGCTCGCTAAGCCCGGCGTTCTCCGATGAAGGCTCGCCGCGCCGCGACCTGAACCTGGTCGCCGAAGGCCAGGCGCAGCAGCGGCTGGTCAGCGCCCGCAGCGCCGCCGAGTTCGCCCTGGCCGCCAACGGCGCCGACAGCTACGAGGCCCCCTGCGCGCTGAGCCTGGCACCGGGCGACCTGCCCGCGGCGGACATTCTCGAACGCCTGGGCACCGGCCTGTACATCAGCAACCTGTGGTACCTGAACTACTCCGACCTGCCGGCGGCACGCATGACCGGCCTGACCCGCTTCGCCACCTTCTGGGTGGAGAACGGCCAGATCCAGGGGCCGGTGAGCACCATGCGTTTCGATGACAGCCTGTACAACCTGCTGGGCAGCCAGTTGGAGGTGCTGACCTGCGAGCGCGAGATGATCCTGTCCACCAGCACCTACGGGCAGCGCAGCACCGGGTCGAGCCACCTGCCGGGGGCGCTGGTAAAGGGGTTGACCCTGACCTTGTGATTGGCAGGCCTGGCCCAATCGCCGGCAAGCCGGCTCCTACAGAAAAACGCGCCCCCTGTAGGAGCCGGCTTGCCGGCGATGGGGCCATCACAGGCCACCCTCAATCAGGCTGATACCGCTCCTCCAACTGCTGGCGCCAAGCATCACTGGCCTCAAACCGGTCAAACCAGGCCTTGCGTCCCTCAGCACCCTGCGCCTTGAACCACGGCGCCAGATACAGATCCTCGTAGTACGCCTGGCCGCCCTGCATGTTGCCAACCCACCACCGCGCCTCAAATTCAGGGAACGCCACCCAGGGCGGCGGAGGCGCGAAACCCACCTCATTCAACGCCACCAACAGCGCCTCACTGTCGGTAACCAGGCGCACAGTCAGCGCATTGAACTCCCGGTCCGAAATCTTTAGCAGCAGGCGCTTGCCGCCCTCCCGGCTGCAGTACCCCTCCCCGTCCTGTTCGAACCCTTGATCGATCAGGCTCCACAAGCGCGCGCCATCGCTGGCATCCAGCAGAATCTGCCAATACCGGGCGCCAACGCCCCTTTCCATCAGGTCCAAGGTGAAACCTGAGCACGGGGCCGGCACATCCAGGCTCGCCTTACCGCCAAACTGGGTCTTCAATTGCTCGATGGAATAACCAAGCACCTGCTCCTGCGGCCCAGGCCGGAACAGCCTGCGCAGGCGTGCCAAAAAAGGCATGATGTGTTCTCCATGACCACCGCCAGGCGCCCACGGTAGACGCGCCGGCAACCCGAGGCAACGCTCACGCACCGCCAACACCTTGCAAAGGGACAGTCGCCCACCCGCTCCGAGGACCCCATGCCCGACCGTGCCCCGCTAGACCCCGTTACCGCCCGCTGGCTGCCCTGGGTGGTGGCCATCGCCTTCTTCATGCAGTCCCTGGACGGCACCATCCTCAACACCGCGCTGCCGGCCATGGCCCGCTCGCTGGCCGAGGACCCGCTGCGCATGCAGGGGGTGATCATCGCCTACATGCTCACCGTGGCCCTGCTGATCCCGGCCTCGGGCTGGATCGCCGACCGCTTCGGCACCAAGCGCATCTTCTTCGGCGCCATCTTGCTGTTCAGTTTCGGCTCGCTGCTGTGCGCCATGGCCAACAGCCTGGGCTTTCTGATTTTCGCCCGCATCGTCCAGGGCCTGGGCGGCGCGCTGATGCTGCCGGTGGGGCGGCTGGTGGTGCTGCGCGCCTACCCGCGCACCGAACTGGTGCGCATCATGAGCTTCATCACCATCCCCGGCCTGCTCGGTCCGCTGCTGGGCCCGACCCTCGGCGGCTGGCTGGTGGAGATCCTCAGCTGGCACTGGATCTTTTTGCTCAACCTGCCGGTGGGCGCGCTGGGCTGCTACGCGGTGTGGAAGTTCATCCCCGACCTGCGCGGCGCCGAGCGCACCCGCTTCGATACCCCGGGCTTTTTGCTGTTCGGCGCGGCGATGGTGCTGATCACCATCGCCATGGAGGGCCTGGGCGAGCTGCACCTGCCGCACCTGCGGGTGATGTTGCTGCTGTTCGCCGGCATGGCGTGCCTGGCGGCTTACTGGCTGCGCGCCGGGCACGACCCAGAGCCGCTGTTTTCGCCGTCGCTGTTCCGGGTGCGTACCTTCGCCATCGGCATCCTCGGCAACCTGTTCGCCCGCCTGGGCAGCGGCGCCCTGCCCTTTCTGGTGCCGTTGCTGCTGCAGGTAGCGCTGGGCTACTCGCCGGCCCAGGCCGGCATGAGCATGATCCCCCTGGCGGCAGCGGCGATGGTTGCCAAGTCGGTGGCGCGGCCGCTGATCGAGCGCCTGGGCTACCGCATCGTGCTCACCGGCAACACCCTGCTGCTGGGCATATTGCTGGCAAGCCTGGGGCTGGTGACCGAGCAGACGCCCTACGCCCTGCTGCTGGTGCAGCTGGCGTTGCTCGGGGCGGTGAACTCGATGCAGTTCACGGCGATGAACACGGTGACCCTGATCGACCTGGACGACGCCAGCGCCAGCAGCGGCAACAGCCTGCTGTCGGTGGTGGCGCAGCTGTCGCTGAGCCTGGGCGTGGCCTGCGCCGGTGCGCTGCTAGGCGGCTTCACCGCCGCCGGCAGCGCCGATGGCGTGGAAACCACCCTGGGGGCGTTCCAGCTGACCTTCGTCACCATTGGCCTGATGGCCATGCTGGCGGCGGCGATCTTCCTGCAGCTGTCGCCGACGGACGGAAGGCGCGCCCGTCGTCCGGAACATCACGTCGAGTCGTAGGGCGAATGGCCACGAGGCTGGTAGACTGTGCGGCATTTTTGCATTGCAGCAGGCCCGCCTCGTGACCCTCGAAACCACCGCCTTTGCCACCCTTCCGCTGTCCAACGCCATGCTGGCCAACCTGGACGCACTGGGCTACGCCTCGATGACGCCGATCCAGGCCCAGAGCCTGCCGGTCATCCTCAAAGGCCAGGACCTGATCGCCCAGGCCAAGACCGGCAGCGGCAAGACCGCCGCCTTCGGCATCGGCCTGCTCAACCCGATCAACCCGCGCTACTTCGGCTGCCAGGCCCTGGTGCTGTGCCCCACCCGCGAGCTGGCCGACCAGGTAGCCAAAGAGCTGCGCCGCCTGGCCCGCGCCGAGGACAACATCAAGATCCTCACCCTTTGCGGTGGCGTGTCGCTGGGCCCGCAAATCGCCTCGCTGGAGCACGGCGCCCACATCATCGTCGGCACTCCGGGGCGCATCCAGCAGCACCTGGACAAAGGCACCCTGAAACTTGATGGCCTCAACACCCTGGTGCTGGACGAAGCTGACCGCATGCTCGACATGGGCTTCTTCGATGCCATCGCCGCGATCATTGGCAAGACCCCGTCGCGCCGCCAGACCCTGCTGTTCTCGGCCACCTACCCGGCCGGCATCGAGCAACTGGCCAAGGACTTCATGCGCCAGCCGCAGCAGGTGAAGGTCGAGGCGCTGCACAGCGACAACCAGATCGAACAGCGCTTCATCGAAATCGACCCGCAGCAGCGCCTGGAGGCGGTCACCCGCGTGCTCGGCCACTTCCGCCCGCAGTCCTGCGTGGCGTTCTGTTTCACCAAGCAGCAGTGCGAAGACCTGGTGACCCACCTGACCGCCAAGGGCATCCATGCCCAGGCCCTGCACGGCGACCTGGAACAACGCGACCGCGACCAGGTGCTGACCCTGTTCGCCAACCGCAGCAGCTCGGTGCTGGTGGCCACCGACGTGGCCGCCCGCGGCCTGGACATCGACGGCCTGGACCTGGTGATCAACGTCGAGCTGGCGCGTGACGCCGAAATCCACGTGCACCGCGTGGGCCGCACCGGCCGCGCCGGCGAAAAAGGCACGGCGATCAGCCTGGTGGCCCCGGCCGAGGGCCACCGCGCCCAGGCCATCGAAGACCTGCAAAAGCAACCGCTGCGCTGGGAACAGCTGGACAGCCTCAAGAGCAAGGGCGGCGAGCCGCTGCTGCCACCGATGAGCACCCTGTGCATCGGCGCCGGGCGCAAGGACAAGCTGCGCCCGGGCGACATCCTCGGCGCGCTGACTGGCGATGCCGGCCTGCCGGGCAAGCAGGTGGGCAAGATCGCCATCTTCGACTTCGTCGCCTTCGTGGCGGTGGAGCGCGCGGTGGCCAAGCAGGCCATGCAGCGGCTGAACAGCGGCAAGATCAAGGGCCGCGCCCTGAAAGTTCGCATTATCTAAACGGCTTCACCGATTATCCGTGGGAGCGGGCTTGCCCCGCGATGAGGCCAGATCAGGCAATGATGTTGCCCCTGATGAAGCCATCGCGGGGCAAGCCCGCTCCCACGCACCCCCTACTTTGCCAAAGGTTCCAACCGTGCACTCCACCGACGTGATCATCCTCGGCGCCGGCGCCGCCGGCCTGATGTGCGCCCAGCTCAGCGCCCGCCGCGGGCGCCGGGTGCTGCTGCTCGACCACGCCAACAAACCGGGCAAGAAGATCCTCATGTCCGGCGGCGGGCGCTGCAATTTCACCAACCTGTACACCGAGCCTGCCAACTTCCTCTCGCACAACCCGCACTTCTGCAAGTCGGCGCTGGCCCGCTACACCCAGTGGGACTTCATCGAACTTGTGTGCAAGCACGGCGTGCCGTACCACGAGAAAAAACTCGGCCAGCTGTTTTGCGACAACAAGGCCAGCGACATCCTCGACATGCTGCTCGCTGAATGCGACCAAGCCGGTGCCGAGCTGCGCATGAACACCAGCATCGAGCAAATCGAGAAGACCGACGCCGGCTATGTATTGCAGACCAGCGCCGGCGCGTTCGCCTGCCAGTCGCTGGTGATCGCCACCGGCGGCCTGTCGATCCCGACCCTGGGCGCCACCGGTTTTGGCTACCAGGTGGCCCGCCAGTTCGGCCACGAACTGCTGCCGACCCGCGCGGGGCTGGTGCCATTCACCATCACCGAGCCCCAGCTAAAGGCACTGTGCACCGAGCTGTCCGGCACCTCGCTGGACTGCGTGGCCAGCTGCAACGGGGTGAGTTTTCGCGAGAACCTGCTGTTCACCCACCGCGGCCTCAGCGGCCCGGCGATCCTGCAGATTTCGTCGTTCTGGGAGGCCGGTGACACGCTCGAGATCAACCTTTTGCCCGACCGTGATGCGCTGGAGTGGCTGCAAGGCCAGCAGGTAGAGCGCCCCAACACAGAGCTTAAGACCGTGCTGGGCGAGGTGTTCACCCGCAAGCTGGCCAACCTGCTGGCCGAGCAGTGGTTCGTGTCGAAACCGCTCAAGCAGTACACACCGGCAGAGCTTGTGCAGATCGCCGAAAAACTGGCGGCCTGGCAGGTGGTGCCGGCCGGTACCGAGGGCTATCGCACCGCCGAGGTTACACTTGGCGGCGTGGACACCCGCGAAGTGTCGTCCAAGACCATGGAGTCGCTGAAAAGCCCGGGGCTGTACTTCATCGGCGAAGTGCTGGATGTGAGCGGCCACCTGGGAGGGTTCAACTTCCAGTGGGCGTGGGCTTCGGCCAACGCCGCGGCGCAGTTCGTGTAGAGTAGAATCCATTCAGCAGCACGGAACGCTTCTTGCTGGTCTGTGCTGGAGGCGCCATTTTCGGGGCTGCCCTGCAGCCCATCGCCGGCAAGCCGGCTCCTACAGGGGGCGCGTATTCCTGTAGGAGCCGGCTTGCCGGCGATGGCGTCCTCAAAGGTTCTCATTCGACAACTGCCCAGCAGGCCATCATGCCATCCAGCTCGTTTCGCCATTCATTGCGTCGCCTGTGGGGTCAAGACAAGTTCAGCTATGCCATCCGGGTCACCATCGCCCTGACCGGCAGCATGGCCTGGTGCTGGTACCAGAACGAGATGAGCCTGCTCATCCCGCTGTTCCTGGGCATCATCGCCAGCGCCCTGGCCGAGACCGACGACGGCTGGCAGGGCCGCCTCAGCGCCCTGGCGGTGACCCTGACCTGCTTTGCCATCGCCGCCCTGTCGGTAGAGCTGCTGTTCCCCTACCCCTGGATCTTCGCCGCCTCGATGGCCCTGGCGGCCTTCGGCCTGACCATGCTCGGTGCGCTGGGTGAACGCTACGGGGCGATCGCCTCGGCGACATTGATATTGTCGGTGTACACCATGATCGGCGTCGACCAGCGCGGCGGCGAGGTCACCGACTTCTGGCACGAACCGCTGCTGCTGGTGGCCGGCGCGGCCTGGTACGGGCTGCTTTCGGTGCTGTGGCAGGCGTTGTTTTCCAACCAGCCGGTGCAGCAAAGCCTGGCCAAGCTGTTTTTCGAACTGGGCAGCTACCTCAAGCTCAAGGCCAGCCTGTTCGAGCCGGTGCGCACCCTCGACGTCGAGGCCACGCGCCTGGAGCTGGCGCGGCAGAACGGCAAGGTGGTGGCAGCGCTCAACGCGGCCAAAGAGATCATTCTGCACCGGGTCGGCAACAGCCAGCCCAACTCCAAGGTCAGCCGCTACCTCAAGCTGTACTTCCTGGCCCAGGACATCCACGAGCGGGTCAGTGCCTCGCACTACCCCTACAACGCCCTGACCGAGGCGTTTTTCCACAGCGACGTGATGTTCCGTTGCCAACGCCTGCTGCGCAAGCAGGGCTCGTCGTGCCAGGAGCTGGCGCGCTCGATCCGCCTGCGCCAGCCATTCGTGCTGGCCAGCGGTTACCCCGAGGCGCTGGAAGACCTCAACGCCTCGCTCGAACACCTGCGCGTCCAGAGCAACCCGGCCTGGCGCGGGCTGCTGCGTTCATTGCGAGCCCTGGCGGCCAACCTGTCGACCCTCGACCGCCTGCTCAGCGCCGCCAGCAACCCCGACACCCTGGCCGACGCCAGCGACAGCAGCCTGCTGGACCGCTCGCCACGCAACCTCAAGGATGTGTGGAAGCGCCTGCGCACCCAGCTCACCCCCACCTCGCTGCTGTTCCGTCATGCCCTGCGCCTGTCGCTGGCGCTGTCGGTGGGCTACGGCATGGTGCACCTGATCCACCCGACCCAAGGCTACTGGATCATCCTCACCACGCTGTTCGTCTGCCAGCCCAACTACGGGGCGACCCGGCGCAAGCTGGTGCAACGGGTGTTCGGCACGGCGATCGGCCTGACCGTGGGCTGGGCGCTGTTCGACCTGTTCCCCAACCCGCTGGTGCAGTCGGCGTTTGCGGTGGTGGCCGGGGTGGTGTTCTTCGTCAATCGCACCACCCGCTATACCCTGGCAACTGCAGCCATTACCCTGATGGTGCTGTTCTGCTTCAACCAGATCGGCGATGGCTACGGATTGTTCCTGCCGCGCCTGTTCGACACTCTGGTCGGCAGCCTGATCGCCA
Organism: Pseudomonas fakonensis; assembly: GCF_019139895.1. Classification (GTDB taxonomy): domain Bacteria; phylum Pseudomonadota; class Gammaproteobacteria; order Pseudomonadales; family Pseudomonadaceae; genus Aquipseudomonas; species Aquipseudomonas fakonensis. The sequence continues at coordinate 5,579,751 of NZ_CP077076.1, forward strand.
TCCTGGCGGTATTCCTGTTCCTGCCCGACTGGCAGGGCCGGCGCCTGAACAAGGTGCTGGCCAACACCCTGGCCTGCGCCAGCGAGTACCTGCGCCAGATCATGCAGCAGTACGCCCACGGCAAGCGCGACGACCTGGCCTACCGCCTGGCCCGGCGCAACGCCCACAACGCCGACGCGGCGCTGTCCACCACCCTGGCCAACATGCTCATGGAACCGGGGCACTTCCGTAAGGAGGCCGACGTGGGCTTCCGCTTCCTGGTGCTGTCGCACACGCTGCTCAGCTACCTGTCGGGGTTGGGCGCGCACCGTGACACGGCGTTGCCGGCCGAGGTGCACGAACAACTGATCGACGGCGCCGGGCGTACCCTGGCCAGCAGCCTGGACGAGCTGGCCAATGGCTTGGCGGCGCGGCTGCCGGTGGCGATTCACAGTGATGCAGAAGAAGCGCTGGCCAACGCGCTGGAGCAGATGCCTGAAGAGCTGGACGAGCATCAGCGGCTGGTGCAGACCCAGCTGGCGCTGATTTGCCGGCAACTGGGCCCGCTGCGCACCTTGGCTGGGCATTTGATCAAGGAAGGCCAGCCGGGCTGAAACGCACATTCTGTGGATATCACCCAGCCCTTTCGGCTGCGCTGTCGCGCAGAGTACTGGTCTCGCAGATGCGCCACGGCCCCTGTGGGAAGCGGCCTCGCCGGGGCGCCGTCCGGTCGAGATGGGCTGCGCAGCAGCCCCGGCGATTTTGCATGAGACCGAGGCCTTGGGGCCGCTTCGCGCCCCATCTCGACCGGACGGCGCCCCGGCAAGGCCGCTTCCCACAAGAATCGCGTCGGCTTTTAAAAACTGAGCAAGTCAGTTGCTCCTACAAGGATCGCGTTGGATCAGGTCGTCAAAACCCATGCTGGCGCAACAGCCGCTCATAGCTGCCATCGGCCTTCATCGCCGCAATGGCCTGCTCGAACCGTGCCACGATCTGCCCGTGCTGCGGGTGCTTGAGGCTGACCAGAATGTGCAGGCTGTTCTCCCCCAGCGGCCGTTCGACGAAGGTGATCGAGTCGCGCACCGCCTGCGGTTCGCGTTGCAGGTTGTAGCGGGCCACGTACTCGTCCTCCACCGCCAGGTTGACCCTGCCCGCAGCCAGCATGCGCACGGCCGATGAAAAGTTGCGCACCACCACCTTGTTCAGCCGCGGGTCGCTGTCGAATACCGGTGAATAGGCGTAATCACGCACCACGGCGATGCTGTAGGGGTAGAGATCGGCCTGGCGCCGGTAGCTGAAGGCCTGGCCCTGGCGCTCGAGCAGGCGGATGCGGTTGCTCAGGTAAGTGCCGGAGAACTGGCCGATACGCTCGCGCTCGGCGTTGTACCAGGCGTTGACCAGCACGTCGTAGCGCCCCTCGCCGATGCCCATCAGCGCCCGCGCCCAGGGCACCTCCTCGAACACCGTGGTGAAGCCCGCGCGGTTCAGCGCGGTGGTGACCAGGCTGGTGGCCAGGCCGCCACCGGGCATGCTGCTGTCGGTGAACGGCGGCCAGCTATCGGCCACCAGGCGCAAGCGCTCCTGGCCGAGGGCCGGCAGCGTACACAACACGCCCAGTATTCCAAGAACGCAAAGCAGTGGCCGCATGCTCAAGTCCCTTTGCAGTTGGGGAGCCCACGCTGAAGTCTGGCGATCTTTATCCGTAACGCGCCTAGCAGATTACACAAGCCGCCTGCCGGCCACAGCGGGCAATCATGTCATTTAGCCTCTATTTTGGCCGTATGGATTGAAGCTCGTGCTCGGCGGCGGGATTTGCGATCATCCACGGCCCAGCCCCCAGGAGCCCGCCATGACCCTCGAATGGATCTGCAAGCACCATACCGACCTCGACAAAGATCAGCTGTACGCCATCCTGCAACTGCGCACCGAGGTGTTCGTGGTCGAGCAGCGCTGCGCCTACCAGGAGGTCGACGGGCAGGACCTGGTGGGCGACACCCTGCACCTGATGGGCTGGCAGGACGGCAAGCTGGTGGCCTACCTGCGCCTGCTCGACCCGCAGTCGCAAGGCGGTGATGTGGTGATTGGCCGGGTGGTGACCTCACCTGCGGCGCGTGGCGGTGGCCTGGGCCACACCTTGCTGCTCAAAGGCCTGGAGTGCGCCGCACACTGCTGGGCGGGCACGCCGGTGTACCTGTCGGCGCAGGCGCATTTGCAGGGGTATTACGCCCGCCACGGGTTCGTTGCAGTGGGCGAGGAATATCTGGAAGACGATATTCCGCACATCGGCATGCGCAAGGCCTGAACGAGACACCTTTCCAGTAGGAGCGGCCTTCTTACGGGTACCCCAGCACTTCGCGCAACTGGCGCAGGTTGCGGGTGATCCACTGCTTGTCGATCGCCCCCCAGTCGCGAATGCGGTAGCTGCCGGCATGGTTGCGCGCGCCGGCCTGTTGTTCGAACTCGCAGACGATGTCCAGGTCGGCCAGGGCGGCGATGGTGTCCTGGGCGGTGCGCCGGGGCATGCCGGTGGCCTCCATCAGCGCCGGCACGCTGGCGGCGGTCTGGCTGTCGATCAGCCAGGCCACGTACAGGCGGCGGTAAAAGCTGCTGCGGGTCTTGCTCACTTCCGTGGTCATGGGGTGCTTGTCCCTCAGGTGTTGCCCGGCAGCTCCCGATAGGTCAGGTAGACGCGCAGGTCGAATTCCAGTTGATGGTAGTCCGGCTCCATGTGCTGGCAGAGCTGGTAGAAGGCCTTGTTGTGGTCACGCTCGCGCAGATGCGCCAGCTCGTGCACCACGATCATGCGCAAGAACTGCGGCGCCGCCTCCTTGAACAGCGAGGCGATGCGGATTTCCTTCTTGGCCTTGAGCTTGCCGCCCTGCACCCGCGACACCGCGGTGTTCAGCCCCAACGCACGGTGGGTGAGGTCCAGGCGGTTGTCGAACAGCACCTTGTCCAGCGGCGGGGCGCTGCGCAGGAACGACTGCTTGAGGTCCTGGGCGTACGCATACAGCGCCTTGTCGTTCTGCACCCCGTGGCGCTCGGGGTAGCGCTGTTGCAGGTAGGCGCCCAGGCGGTCGCTGGCGATCATCTGGCGCACCTGTTCCTGAAGGTGTGGCGGGTAGGCTTGCAAGTAACGTAAGGCGGTCATGGCTGGCGCATCGGCACAAGGATGCGCGAGTTTAGCCAATCATGCGCCCCAGGGGAAAACCGCCGGGAAGTCGCCGGCATCGGCTGCGGTCATCGGGCGCGCCACCAGGAACCCCTGCACGTAGGCGCAACCGGCGGTTTTGAGCCATTCGGCCTGGGCCTGGGTCTCGACGCCCTCGGCGATGACGGTGATATCGTAGGCCGCGCACAGGGCGATCACGCTGCGCACCAGGGCGATGTCGGGCGCCGACTCGGGCAGCCGGGCCACCAGGTGGCGGTCGAGTTTAAGGGTGTCGATGGGCAAATCGCGCAGCATGCGCAGCGAGCAGTCGCCGGCGCCAAAGTCGTCCAGCGCTACGCGGATGCCCAGTTCGCGCAGGCGGTTGACCTGCTTCACCGCCGCATCGATGTTGTACATCAGCGAGGTCTCGGCCACTTCCACCTCCAGCTGGTGCCCCTGCAGGCCGTATTCCTCGATGACCCGGGCCAGCTCGTCGGCCAGCCCCGGCATGGCGAACTGCGCGCGGCTCAGGCTGATGCCCAGCACCAGCTCGGGGCCAAAGCGTGCGCCCCAGCCGCGGCGCTGGTCAGCGCCCTTGCGGTAGATCCAGCTGGCCAGGCGGTTGATCAGCCGGGCTTCTTCCAGCAGCGGAATGAACAGCCCCGGCGGCACGTCGCCGACACTGGGGTGCTTCCAGCGCAGCAGCGCCTCGAAGCCGCGCAGGCGGCCGTCGGCAAAGGCCACCTGCGGCTGGTAGACCAGGGTGAAGTCGTTCTGCTCGATGGCGGCGCGCACGCTGTCCTCGAGCATCAGCCGCGAACGGGCGCGGCCGTTGAGTTCCTCGTCGTAGAAGCGGTACTGCTGGCGCCCGGCCTGCTTGGCCGCATACATCGCCGCATCTGCGGCGCGCAGCAGGCCTTCGACGTTGGCGCCGCAATCAGGGTAGGTGGCAATGCCGATGCTCACCCCCAGGCTGACCTCCAGCCCGTCCACTTCCTTGAAGCCCGACATGCGCTCCAGCAACTGCTCGGCGAAGCGCCCGGCCTGTTCGGGGTACGGCAGGCCGTCGAACAGCGCGGTGAACTCGTCGCCGCCCATGCGCGCCAGCAGCGCGGCGCTGCCCAGGCAATCCTTGAGCTGCTCGGCAACCCAGCGCAACACCTGGTCGCCGGCCTCGTGGCCGAGCAGGTCGTTGATGCGCTTGAAGCCGTCCAGGTCCATGTACATCAGGGCCTTGGCCTTGCCCGAACGCTCATTGCGCAGCAGCGCGCTCTCGGCGGTCTGGTAAAAGCCGCGGCGGTTGAGCAGGCCGGTCAGCGGGTCGGTCACCGCCTGGTACTCCAGCTGCTGATGCAGGCTACGCACCACCGACATGTCCAGCACCGTCACCACCATGGCCTTCTGCTCGGCCGGCAGCGGCGCACAAGACAACGCCACCGGCACCAGCTGCCCGTGCAGGGTACGCAGCTGGGCATCGTGCACGCGGAAGATCTGCCGCCCCAGGTAGGCCTGGTAGAAGTCCGATTCGCGCCACAGGCTGGCGCAGGGCAGCTGGATCAGGTCCAGCACGTGGGCGCCCTGCAACTTGTCCACAGGGGTTTCCAGCAGCCGCGAGATGGCCGGGTTGGCGAAGCCGATGGTGCCCGACTCGTCCACCACCAGGATGCCTTCGGCGGCGTTCTCCAGAATGGAGGCGTTGAAGGCCCGCGCCGACTCGAGCTCGCGGGTCAGGCGCTGGAGCATGCGCCGGTTGTGCTGCTGTTCCAGCAGCGCCTGTACCTTGGGCTTGAGAATTTGCGGGTCGAAGGGCTTGAACAGGTAGTCCACCGCGCCACTGGCATAGCCCTTGAGCACAGCGGCTTCGGATTGTTCGTTGGCGGTCAGGAAGATGATCGGTGTCAGCCGCGTGCGCTGGCTGCCGCGCATCAGCCGGGCCACCTCGAAGCCGTCCATCTCAGGCATCTGCACGTCGAGCAGGACCAGGTCCACCTCGTGCTCCAGCAGGGTGCTCAGGGCTTCCATGCCGGAACTTGCGGTCAGCACCTGCCAATCCTGGCGCGACAGCAAGGCCCGCATGCTGATGAGGTTTTCCGGATAGTCGTCTACGACCAGTAGTGTCGACCGGTTGTCCGGCTGTTGTGTGTGAGCGACATCCATGCTGCTTCTCTTGTAGGACCGACTGCTACATCAGATTGGATCCGATAGTTACTCTAGTCAGGGCGCCCGAAGACGCAACAATCAACCGATGGCTATACGCCATGAATTTGATGTTAGCCGACTAACGGTAAACGCGCCGTGCAACTTGTCATGCCCCGAAGGCTTCGTAGCGGTCGATGCACACGTCGCGCATGGCCTTGATGGTTTCACCGAAGAACTTGCGCGGGTCGAACTCGCTCGGGTTCAGCGCCACCGGGCTTCGACTACTCAGCCGCTCACCGCTCGCGAGGCACGAATGCTTCCTTACCCAAGCCGCAGTCGGGGCAGAGCCACTCCTGCGGAATCTCTTCGAATGCAGTACCCGGATCAATTCCATGCTCAGGATCACCGCGAGCAGGATCGTAGACATACCAGCACATTTCACAACGATACTCGGCAAACAGTGTCGTCATCGCTCTCCCCTTTACTGTTCCAACCGCACCAGTGATTCAACCCTCAAGCTCGCCCTGTTCTACGCAGCGCGCCGACCAGATACTCGACCATCACCTTGATCTTCTGCGAGACATGCCGTCCAGGCTGAAAAAGGATCCATGCCATCCCTTGCAGCCTCCCCACGTACTTCCACTCGGGCAGCACTTCCACCAAAGTGTTGGCAGCAATTGCCTCGACAGCCAGCCTCAACGGCAAGCAGGAAATACCCACGCCCGAGAGGGTGGCATTCAGTACAGCCTCCGGGCTGTCTGAAACATAGCGGCCTGAAACCTTGATTTCGCAGGCGCCTCGAGCGGATACAAACTTCCAGCTTTGGCTTTCGCCGATATTTGACAAAGATATGCAGCTGTGTTCCGCCAAAGCCGAAGGATGTACGGGACGACCGTGCTTCTCCAGGTAACTCTCCGCAGCGCAGACAACAAAATCGACAGGAAACAACTTACGTGCGACCAATCCTAATGGCGGGTTATCCGTAACTCTTATACCGATGTCGATACTTTCAGCGATAAGGTCACTCCACCCTTCATCCGAAACAAGCTGGACATTAACACAGGGATAACGCTCCAGAAATTCAGGAACTAATTGATGGCATGTACCGTAGAGGGAACGAGGTACGGCAATACGGATAAGTCCTTGCGGGGTTTCGAGAAACCGCTCCTTGAAACGATATACATTTGCCAAAGACTCAAGCAATTCCTTGCAATGCGCGTAAACCTGAGCCCCCTCAGCATTGATTTTCAACTGCCGGGTACTGCGCTCGATCAATCGAATCGACAAAGCACTTTCAAGCTTTGATACTTGCTTACTGACTGCCGATGCGGTTAATCCTAGCCGAGCCGATGCTTCCACGAAGCTTCCCGTCTCAACCACGACAGCAAACGCAGCCATGCAGGACAACATGTCAACATGAATCTTCGGAAGGTAGCCTCGATAGTCCATTATTATGACCACTCATATCTTCAGGCCAGCAGCAAAACTTACACAACTGGCACAAGAACCGAAAAACACAGCAAACCTTTGCACGCTCACGAAAGGAAAACTTATCCGTAAATATGCAGCAGCACAGCCCCTAACAACACCAGGCTGACACCACCTACTTGGATACCCGACAGCCGCTCGCGATAAAATAAATAACCCAAGATCGCAGCAATGCCGCCCGAGAGTGTGCTGATGACTGTGACGACAGAAACCGAACCATTGAGTGCACCCCAAGAAAACGCGGAGAATCCTCCAAGGTTGAACAGACTGGCGCCGCAAAGCGAACCAAAAGTCTTCAACCTGATCGACGCGTAGTCCCGTAGTAGCTTGACGGTTTCCGGGATGAGGAATATGACCCCCACTGCATATCCCAACGCCAGCATGTTCACCGGCCCGAGCGCTGGCAAGGCGAATTTGCCCTGAATCCAGAAACTGATTCCGTAAAGCATGGCAGCAAGCAAGGCAAACCCGACAGACACCGAGCTGGTGGCCCTCCGCTCGAAACCTGCTCCGTGATCACCACGGCTGGCCAGCAAAACCCCGAAGAAGCAAACGAGAATACCGACCACCTGCCAGACCGAAAGGACTTCGCCCCCCAGCCACGCCAACAATGTCGTAAAAACACCATACGAGGTGACTAAGGGCGCTACTACTGCGGTCTTGCCAACGGCGAAGGCCTTTGAAAGCGCCAACGCACCCACTACTGTGCACAGAGAGGCGACAATACCGAGCCCTATCGCACGCCAAGGCGCAGATGTAAATTTTTCCCATTGACTGGCAGAAGCCAAAATAATAACTGTCATTAGCAAGAGCCCGAGCAACTGCCCGAATGAAACCGCCCTTTTTACCCCAACCGCTCGTGCGTTCACGCCTACCAGAAAGTCTGTTGCTCCCCAAAGTGCCGCAGCGACCAACCCCATCAATACATCCACAGTAATACTCCTTTTTATGATTACCCCCTGTATCGCCCATGACAGCAATCCAGACCGCGTCAAAAATCAAACATCTGAACCAGATGAGACCTTAAACGCCGAGGCGTTCTTGCGCGACCACCAACTTAACAACGCAATGAGTGGAACAGTCAACACCGTGGAGATAAGTGCAAGTACCAATATAATACTATAGGAACTTTCAGACAGCACCCCCGCCTGCAGTCCTACTCCGAGAATCACCAATTCTACGAGACCTTTAGTATTCATCAGCACTCCGACCTCTATTGAAACTTTTGGTTTCAATCCAGATGCCCTAGCTCCAATATATGAACCCAGCACCTTGCCGACAGTCCCCCCCAGCAGAAACAAAAGCAGCCACAGCCAAAGACCAGGTTCGGTGAAAGCGCCCAGCGAAACCTGGATACCCGCGCTGGCAAAAAAGATCGGGGCAAGAAACAGATGACCGAATCTGCCGATCCAACGGCGCCAGGCCTGTTCCATCGAGTACAAATCGTGAAATACGTATGCTGCCAAGACCGCGCCTATGGCATGGTGAAAGCCAAGCATCGCGGTGACTTGCGCCGAAAAGAGGCAATAGACCAAGGCAATCCCGACACGGGAACGCTCACCGAGCGCGATGTGGATTATCCGCTTTTTCAGCCACGGACGGACCACTAGGAGCATCAAACCGGTATAAAGTGCAAGGGCAGCGCCCCTAATCACGCTCTCGAACAGACCAACTGTTCCACCGAACTGCAACGTCAACACCAGCGCCAGTGCAAACCAAGCAAAAACATCTGTGTAGACCGCCGCTGAAAGCGCTAAACGACCGGCCTGCACATCAATACCTCGATGCTCTTGGATGATGCTGACAAGCACAGGGAGTGCGGTCGCCGACAGAGCGACACCACAGAAGATCACATAAGACCAATAGGGCTGCGCCGGAGCGATTGACGTCTTCGACCATGCGCCAATAAAGCAGCCCAGGGAAAATGACAGAGCGACACCAAGCGTCGCGATCAGGACAGGGGTCAATTGCCCTCCCTTCCGCTTCCCGACACCGGCGGCATGCCAAGGCACTTCCACCATTAGCATGATCAGCCCTAGCTCGCCGAGTGCCCGAACAACTTCCGTCGATTCGGGTGTGAGCACTTTCTCCGAAATTTGCGGAAACCACGTACCCAGCACCGTGGGCCCCAACAGGATACCGGCGACGATTTCACCAACCACCCGGCTCTGGCCAAACATTGTCGCTACACGCCCGCAAACCTTGCATGCAAGCAAAATCAAACATACCAACACTATCCAGTTCGACATGGATTGTCCCTCATCCAGAACCGGCCATTGATACCTGAAACTACGCGAGCGTCAGTTTCAGATGCTCATGAACGATCTCGGCGTGGCAGCGCAAAACCTCTGCATCCTCATGGATGAGGTAAACAAACCCCCAGCTCGACAGAAAGTCCCGAGTCGACTCGATGACTTCTCCCTTCTCCACAAGAAGTCCAAGCTCGTGGAACGAATCGAGTGCCTTGACCAGTGCATCACCTTCAATACCCGTCACCGTGCCGCCCTGCTCACAAATCAGACAACAGATACAGAAGTGTTTTTCGTAGCGCGGAACAGGCAACGTGAGCGGGATATGGCCTAGGTAGATATTGATGTTGAGGTCATAGCAGTTCAGCCCTGCGCACAATTCTATGAGGGAGGGCACATTCGCCCCAGGCAGACGGCCGTTCTGTTCGATGATGAAATGTCCAGCAGGGTTGATTTTGAACTCGATATCGTTGATGCCAATATTTGCTTCAATGGCCGAGTTGACTTGGGAGATATAGGCAAATGCCTGCCGCGCCAAATCGCTTACGGGCGAAATGGATCGAATGTTTCGATAAACGCTTGGGTAGTCGCCGATCTGAATTTTTTCGTACTCGGCGAAGCAAAGAATCTGTCGTCCTATCGCTCCCAGATTCGCCGTAACAATGAAGTATTCAGGTCCTTCAACATATGCTTCCACCAGTGCATCCCTCTCCTCCTGTACCCCAGGCTCGGCATTGCTTTCAATAGCGGCCAATGCCTTGTACATATCGCTCCTCGAGTGGCAGACCTTCACGTTCTTGGCACCCGTGCCTTGGGTCGGTTTGACCACGACTGGAAAGGCGATACCTGGGTCATACCCCTCAGCCAGTTTTTCCGAGGACAGCTTGAGAGCAGGCGTTACAGGGACCCCTTCTTGCTGCAAACGACGCTTCATTTCAAGCTTGTTCAGCCGGGCCACGCATGTTTGGATCGGATTGCCCGCCACCCCCAGATGAGCGGCCAAACGATCGCTAATTCGCAATGCCGAATCGGAACCTGGAATCACCGCAAGTACCACCCTACCCACCATGCTAGTCTTGGCCTGCTCCAGGCTCTCGACATGCACCACTTCGTCGAAGCCATCGACACCATGCAGTTTCTGCAAGCGCCCGGGAAACTGCTTGCGGGTAATCAGGGCCAAGGCGTGATATCCCTTTTTACGAATATCTTGTCCGTAGCGACGACCCGAACTGATGGGGTCAATGACAACCACCGTCTGATGTCGAGTATTCATCCCAGGCTCCGCATGGCTTTGTACATGTAGTCGTAGTACCGAAGCGCGACGTTGTAGCGAATCATCACGCCCAGTGAAAGTTCGCGCACCACATCCTCGCCACAAGACGCATAGTGCTGTAGCACCGTTTCGTACCAGGCGGCGCTATGCCGGGTGTCAATGCTGATATGGGCCTTGTGGTAGGCAATCACGTCTTCTGGCAACCCCAAGCGTTCCATGGCCGCCGTGGTGGCACCAAAACGTACCGGTGCTGACCCTTCCACCAATCCCATAGCGCCGATAAGGCGCATGTTGTACTCACGGCGTACCGCCCACATCAACAGTATGTTGCCATTCATCAAGCATTCGATAGGAGGTGCCTCCGTACTGATACCCGCCCGTCCCAACAGATCACGCATGTAGCTGGAAGAGGTGCGGAACATCGTGGTGTGTACGGCGGCGAAGTCACCATTGCCCATCTCATCCCAGTAGTTCTCGCCTGCAATCATCTTGCAATGAGTCGGCATACCCAGTTGAGCCACGGCCATTAAGTCATCGAAAGAACCATCGACCATTTCTTCCATGCAGATGTAATAGGCTACTTGCTCGGCACAAGCCTGATAGCGCATGAAGTCCACGAAAAACCGGATATCTTCATTGATCTTCTTCTCGCACGCCACGTACCACGAGAGAAATGCTTCCTTTGTAGTCGGCAGCGCCCTCAGATCAATCAAACGCTCCTCGTCAGCAGTCCATTCGTCCTCCAGGCATTCCACGATATCGCGGGACGACCTAAGCGATCGTTGCGTGGCAACAAGCTGTGCCGGGTCCCCGAGAAAACAGCGGTAATAATTAGCGAGTTGTTGCTGGGTGTCACGGGCCAATTGTTTCATCTCCCCTCCTCAATACAGAACAGTCGGCAGTTCGCTGGAATGAAGGTCGAAAGCTTCATATGACGGTCCCACCTCGTAAAGGTGTGTAAGTCTTGAATGTGCTTCACGCAGGCTAGGGATATGGCCGTCCTCGACCCACCACAGCACCACCCGGGGTCGTGATACGGAATCAAACCATTCCCTTCCACGCTGCATGAAAGTCTTGTGCGGGGTTTCGTAGAGAAAGGCCTTGAGCGATTCAACATCCTTCCAGAGTGAGAGCGTGTAGAGATAGCCCTCGCCCCACAACTGATCCAACAACTGCTGGTTCTCTTCGGTCTCACGCCAGATAAATCCCGGATGCTGCTCCGCCAGACCGTTCACATAGCCGGTCGAGGCATAGAACTCTTCCATCCTTGAATCCTCCTTGGGAAATTTGGGTTTCACCAGATCGAACTGTGCAAGTCTCCGGTTCATATTTCCTCCCACTTTTGGACTTCGATAATGTTTCGATCAGGGTCTCGTACATATACAAAAGTGCAGACCCCTACGCCCGCAACAGGCTGCCTCGCCAATTTCCCAAGAAGCCATCCGCCTGCGCTGATCACCTTGGCGCATATCGAATCCAGATCTGAAACTTCAAAAGCGATGTGCGTGAAACCACGTGAATTTGCAAATCTTTCCGTTTCATCACGAACAACAAGGTACTGGAACACTTCCAGCGTCGGACCATCCTCCTCGTAACCAGGAAACCGAAGATGAACCCCTTCAATTTCCGGTTCGACCAAGCCGGTACCGTCTGCCACAGTTTGCCCTGAGAGCCTGCGTACAGGGCCGAGTGGAGTACAGCCAAATACATCAATATAAAATTTGGCGATCTTCTTCCAGTCGGCAGTGATCAGATTAGTGTGTGCATACTTAACTTTTGACATACACAACACCCTCGATAATCAATCACGAAAAACGAAGGTTTCATGCTCGACCTTTCGGTCTTTGTCTCTCGCTCTTTCCCAGGTGGTATTGAGAATGATGCGAGAGACATCTTGTGTCAGCGGTTTTACGCGATGCAGGGTGGTATCAGCCTTGAGCAGATAAACATCGCCGGCGAGATGAAAGTACGAATCTATTTTGTTCTCTACCAACAGATCTTCCACGCGCGGATTTTGCTTGTCCCAATTGGTGTGCGGCACGCACTCTAGCAAACCACCGGCCTCAAGTGCTGGTGCTTCAACGATCCAGATAATCGTGTAGGGGTAGTCACCCCAATGCCAACCATGCGTATCACCCGACTTGTGCTGGCTATTAATTATGTAATTATCCCACTTCCAAGGAGTAGGAATGACCTCCTCCTGTACGATATGACCAATTAAACTCATCAAATAACGAGACTTGTAAGCACGCGGAATATATCGCCCATGATTTTCGATACTTTCCTGTGGAACATTACTCAGATAGCGCGGTGTATTACCAGTAGACTCAATCAAGAAGTCACGCCGCTTAGCAAAATTAGCCAGCAAGTACTTTACATCATCAGAAATACGATCACGAACCAGAGGATCAATCAGGTGATTAATTTTCAAGTAACCATCCCTGGCAAACCGATGCTGCTCCCAAAAAAAGTCACGACCTACGAATGGATCTGACTCCAATACATCTGGACCCATACCCCGACCTGATTCAAAAGTAACATTCTCTAACATTTGACACTCCATGCTTATCAAGGATTAGGTTTTTGCTGACACACTAGAATCCTAATCATTTGACATGCGCGAATATATCCCCCATCCCGACTTGCTCTCATTCCTCAGGCCATGTAATCCCCTCCTGAAAAATAGCGAGCTTCTTAAATTACTCATCACACGGCTGCGTTTCCCTAAGGTTCCAAGTCGAGACTAAGTGCAAGTACTCAACCTTGGCTGCTTGGCTACGGGATGGCCAAGATCGAGTAGATAGGCGGGTACTCACTCACCCGCCGCTCTCTCGCACCACCACGCGCACGATGCAGTACAAGGCAGTTCGGGTAAGGCGGCTAAGCCAGTAGTTCGTATCCAATCTCGAGATCCGCCCGAGTCGCACCACAGTTTCGAGGTCACATGGGCACGGGATACTTAGGTAGCTTGGTGAGTGCTTCTGCTTAGAGGAGAACCGTCAACTAAAGGATCGATGAGTGGCGTGAGGTACTGAAGAAACCACGCCCTGTTGGAGGCATAACCTGTACGGGTCTTGATGGCACGGTTAAACACCACTTGCGGTGGCCTCGCCTGACGCCTACCCGCTTGGCCCATGATCTCTCGCGCACGGAAGCGTTAACGCGGGCACAAAAAAACCCGCATCTCTGCGGGTTTTTTCGTGCGACTAAGCCTGAGTCAGTTGACCTTGGCAGCCAGTTCGCCTTTCAGGTAACGCTGGAACATCCCTTCCAGGGAGATCGGCTTGATCTTCGAGGCGTTGCCGGCGGTGCCGAAGGCTTCGTAGCGGGCGATGCACACGTCGCGCATGGCCTTGACGGTTTCACCGAAGAACTTGCGCGGGTCGAACTCGCTCGGGTTCTGCGCCATCAGGCGACGCATGGCACCGGTGGAGGCCAGGCGCAGGTCGGTGTCGATGTTGACCTTGCGCACGCCGTGCTTGATGCCTTCGACGATTTCTTCAACCGGTACGCCGTAGGTTTCTTTGATGTCACCGCCGTACTGGTTGATGATCGCCAGCCACTCTTGCGGCACCGAGGAAGAACCGTGCATCACCAGGTGGGTGTTGGGGATGCGCTTGTGGATTTCCTTGATGCGGTCGATCGCCAGCACGTCGCCGGTAGGCGGCTTGGTGAACTTGTAGGCGCCGTGGCTGGTGCCGATGGCGATGGCCAGGGCGTCGACCTGGGTCTTCTTGACGAAATCGGCGGCTTCTTCCGGGTCGGTCAGCATCTGGCTGTGGTCCAGCACGCCTTCGGCGCCGATGCCGTCTTCTTCGCCGGCCATGCCGGTTTCCAGCGAACCCAGGCAACCCAGCTCGCCTTCTACCGAAACGCCGCAGGCGTGGGCCATGGCCACGGTCTGCTGGGTCACGCGCACGTTGTACTCGTAGTCGGTCGGGGTCTTGCCGTCTTCGCCCAGCGAGCCGTCCATCATCACCGAGCTGAAGCCCAGCTGGATGGAGCGCTGGCACACGTCAGGGCTGGTGCCGTGGTCCTGGTGCATGCACACCGGGATGTGCGGGAATTCTTCGATGGCGGCCAGGATCAGGTGGCGCAGGAACGGGGCACCGGCGTATTTGCGGGCGCCGGCCGAAGCCTGGACGATCACCGGGGAGTCGGTCTTGTCAGCCGCTTCCATGATGGCGCGCATCTGCTCGAGGTTGTTGACGTTGAAAGCCGGAACGCCGTAACCGAACTCGGCGGCGTGGTCCAGCATCTGGCGCATGCTAATGAGTGCCATTGTGTATCTCTCTCCCGACAAGCGTCGTTTGTTTCATGCAAGCCTGCCGCAGGGGCGGTTGCTGTTCAAGTAGTGTGGGCCACCGCGGCGGCCCGGCCAGTCACGGTGCCTTGCAGCCCCGCCCAATCAGATCGTCGGTCGCTACCCAGTACACCAGGCCTTCCTCGCCCTTGGTGTGGAAGGCCAGCACGCCATCGCTGTACAGCGCGCCCGAGGCGCCCGGCTCGGCCTTGAGCCGGTAGACCTGGTCGCCACCACCCAGGCGCACGTCGACCGTGTCCTGTTTGGCGTCGGCGAAGCGCCACAGCACCTCGGCCTGGCTGTCGCAGACCCAGCGGGTCCAGTTGTCCGCCGGGGCGGGCTTGGCGGGTTGCAGCAGCGAGCAGCCCGCCAGGGTTGCCAGGGCCATCAGGGCCAGTAGTGCTTTCATCCGTTAAACCTCGTTGCGGGCTGCTTTGCAGCCCATCGCCGGCAAGCCGGCTCCTGCACAAATCGCGTGTAGGAGCCGGCTTGCCGGCGATGGGCCGCAACACGGCCCCAATGTCCAAGACCACAAAACCTGCGTTAGGTTGCCCTGGGCCCGATCAAGGGCAGCCGGGGGCCTTGCGCTGGTGTTCGTCGTCATACTTTTCCAGGCCGTCCGGGCCCAGGCGCTTGTTGATCACCGGGGCCGTCTCGGCCTGCCACTGCGATTGGTAGCAACCGCCCTTGGGCGGCTGCGACGGTTCGCCGTCGGCGCCCTTGTGGCTGGAACAGGCGCCCAGCAACAAGGCCACGATCATCACAGGCAATTGCTTGACCATCAGGTCGCTCCCTTTGCCAGGCGCCGCCCTTGTCAGGCTTTTGCCCGCTCTTCCAGGATCGCCACGGCCGGCAGCACCTTGCCTTCGACGAACTCGAGGAAGGCGCCGCCACCGGTAGAAATGTAGGAGATATCCTTGCTCACGCCATACTTGTCGATGGCCGCCAGGGTGTCGCCACCGCCGGCGATGGAGAACGCCGCACTGTCGGCGATGGCCTTGGCCAGCACTTTGGTGCCGTTGCCGAACTGGTCGAACTCGAACACGCCGACCGGGCCGTTCCACAGGATGGTCTTCGACGACTTCAGCAGCTCGGCGAAGTTGGCGGCGGTTTGCGGGCCGATGTCCAGAATCATGTCGTCGGCCGCCACGTCGGCGATGGCCTTGACCGTGGCTTCAGCGCTTTCGGCGAATTCCTTGGCAACCACAACGTCCACCGGCAGCGGCACGCTGACCTTGGCGGCGATGGCCTTGGCGGTCTCGACCAGGTCAGGCTCGTACAGCGACTTGCCGACCGGGTGGCCGGCAGCGGCGAGGAAGGTGTTGGCGATGCCGCCACCGACGATCAGCTGGTCGCACACCGAGCTCAGGCTGTTCAGTACGTCCAGCTTGGTCGATACCTTGGAGCCGGCGACGATGGCGGCCATCGGCTTGGCCGGGGCCTTCAGGGCCTTGCCCAGGGCGTCCAGCTCGGCGGCCAGCAGCGGGCCTGCAGCGGCGACTTTGGCGAACTTGGCCACGCCATGGGTGGAACCCTCGGCGCGGTGGGCGGTGCCGAAGGCGTCCATCACGAACACGTCGCACAGGGCCGCGTACTGCTGCGCCAGCTCGTCGCTGTTCTTTTTCTCGCCCTTGTTGAAGCGCACGTTCTCGAACAGCACCAGGTCACCGGCCTTGACCTCGACACCGCCCAGGTAGTCGGCCACCAGCGGTACGTCGCGGCCCAGGGCCTTGCTCAGGTAGTCGGCGACCGGCTTGAGGCTGTTTTCGGCAGAGAATTCGCCTTCGGTCGGGCGGCCCAGGTGCGAGCAGACCATTACCGCCGCGCCCTTTTCCAGGGCCAGCTTGATGGTCGGCAGCGCTGCCAGAATACGCGCGTCGCTGGTTACCACAGCGTCCTTCACAGGTACGTTGAGGTCTTCGCGGATCAGTACGCGCTTACCTTGCAGGTCGAGGTCGGTCATCTTCAACACGGTCATGAATGCAGTCCTTCAGGGCTGTTTGCTGCGGGTAGGGTTTACGACGTGCAGGTAATGCTGGGCAACGTCGAGCATACGGTTGGCGAACCCCCATTCGTTGTCGAACCAGGCCAGCAGGTTCACCAGGCGGGGGCCGGAAACGCGGGTCTGGCTGGCATCGACGATGGCCGAATGCGGGTCATGGTTGAAATCACAGCTGGCGTGGGGCAGCTCGGTGTAGGCCAGCAAGCCTTTGAGCGGGCCGTCCAGCGCGGCCTCGCGCAGTACCTGGTTGACCTCGGCGGCACTGGTGTCGCGGGCGGTCTGCAGGGTGATGTCCAGGCACGAGACGTTGACGGTCGGCACGCGTACGGCTTTGGCCTGGATTCGCCCGGCAAGTTCCGGGAGCAGGCGCTCGATACCGCGGGCAAGGCCGGTGGACACCGGGATCACCGACTGGAACGCCGAACGGGTGCGGCGCAGGTCTTCGTGGTGATAGGCATCGATCACCGGCTGGTCGTTCATCGCCGAGTGGATGGTGGTGATCTGCACGTACTCGATGCCGAACGCCTGGTCCAGCACCCGCAGCAGCGGCACGCCGCAGTTGGTGGTGCAGGAGGCGTTGGACACCAGGCGCTCCTCGCCACTCAGGCAAGCCTGGTTGATGCCGTAGACCACGGTGGCATCGACGTCGGCCTCGCTGGCCATGGGCTGGGAAAACAGCACCCGCGGCGCGCCGGCATCGAGAAAGCGCTGGCCCTCGGCGCGGGTGTTGTAGGCGCCGGAGCACTCCAGCACCAGGTCGATGTCCAGGGCCGCCCAGTCGACGCCCTCGGGGGTGGCGCTGCGCAGCACTTTCACGCAGTCGCCATTGATGTGCAGACAATCGCCGTCGACCTTCACCTCGCCGGGGAAACGCCCGTGGGTGGAGTCGAAGCGTGTCAGGTATTCGATGCTGGCCTGGTCGGCCAGGTCGTTCAGCGCGACGATCTCGAAACCGGCCTGCGCGCCCCGCTCGAACAGTGCGCGCAGGACACAGCGGCCGATGCGGCCGTAACCGTTGAGTGCAACTTTGTAGGGACGCGGGTGGGGCATCAGAGGTCTCACGAACGCATGATGGCTGTTGGGGCCGCGTTGCGGCCCATCGCGACACAAGGCCGCTCCTACAGATATCGCGAAGGTCTCGGGCCTGCGCAATACCTGTAGGAGCGGCCTTGTGTCGCGATGGAGGGCGAAGCCCTCCCCTTGCACGACATGAAGGGCGTCACCACCCTTCACTTTTACATCAGTCTTCCAGCAGCTCTTCAGCGGTACCCAGGATGTTGTCCAGGGTGAAGCCGAATTCCTCGAACAGCGCAGGGGCCGGGGCCGACTCGCCGTAGGTGGTCATGCCGATGACGCGGCCTTCGAGGCCGACGTACTTGTACCAGAAGTCGGCGTGGGCAGCTTCGATGGCGATGCGCGCACCCACTTGCAGCGGCAGTACCGACTGCTTGTACGCAGCGTCCTGGGCATCGAACACGCTGGTGCTCGGCATCGACACGACGCGGACCTTGCGGCCCTGCTCGCTCAGTTTGTCGAACGCCTGCACCGCCAGGCCCACTTCGGAGCCGGTGGCGATCAGGATCAGCTCAGGCTCGCCGGCGCAATCCTTGAGCACGTAACCGCCGCGGGCGATATCGGCGATCTGCTGGGCATCGCGGTCCTGGTGCTGCAGGTTCTGGCGCGAGAAGATCAGCGCCGAAGGGCCGTCCTTGCGCTCCAGGGCGTACTTCCAGGACACGGCGGACTCCACCGCGTCGGCCGGGCGCCAGGTGTCCAGGTTCGGGGTGCTGCGCAGGCTGGTCAGCTGCTCGATCGGCTGGTGGGTCGGGCCGTCTTCACCCAGGCCGATGGAGTCGTGGGTGTAGACATGGATCACGCGCTGCTTCATCAGTGCCGACATGCGCACTGCGTTGCGGGCGTATTCCATGAACATCAGGAAGGTGGCGCCGTAAGGTACCAGGCCGCCGTGCAGGGCGACGCCGTTCATGATGGCGGTCATGCCGAACTCGCGCACGCCGTAGAACACGTAGTTGCCGCTGGCATCATTGGCTTCGACGCCCTTGCAGCCTTTCCACAGGGTCAGGTTGGAACCGGCCAGGTCCGCAGAGCCGCCGAGGAACTCAGGCAGCAGCGGGCCGAAGGCGTTCAGGGTGTTCTGGCTGGCCTTGCGGCTGGCGATGGTCTCGCCCTTGGCGGCCACTTCGTTGATGTAGGCCTGGGCCTTCTCGCTGAAGTCGGCTGGCAGGTCACCGGCGGCGCGGCGCTTGAATTCGGCAGCCAGCTCCGGGTAGGCCTTGGCGTAGGCGTCGAAGCGTTGGTTCCAGTCGGCTTCTGCCTTGGCACCGGCGGCCTTGGCATCCCATTCGGCGTAGATGTCGGCGGGGATTTCGAACGGGCCGTGGTTCCAGTTCAGCTCTTTGCGGGCCAGGGCGATCTCGTCGTTGCCCAGCGGTGCACCGTGGCAGTCTTCTTTGCCCTGCTTGTTCGGCGAACCGAAACCAATGATGGTCTTGCAGCAGATCAGGGTCGGACGGTCGCTCTTGCGCGCAGTCTCGATGGCGGTCTTGATCTCGTCGGCATCGTGGCCGTTGACGTTGCGGATCACCAGCCAGTTATAGGCCTCGAAACGCGCCGGGGTGTTGTCGGTGAACCAGCCGTGCACTTCACCGTCGATGGAGATGCCGTTGTCGTCGTAGAAGGCGACCAGCTTGTTCAGGCCCAGGGTGCCGGCCAGCGAGGCGACTTCGTGGGAAATGCCTTCCATCATGCAGCCATCGCCCAGGAACACGTAGGTGTTGTGGTCGACGATGTTGTGGCCATCACGGTTGAACTGGGCAGCCAGCACTTTTTCGGCCAGGGCAAAGCCCACGGCGTTGGCGATACCCTGGCCGAGCGGGCCGGTGGTGGTCTCGACGCCCGGGGTGTAGCCGTATTCCGGGTGGCCCGGGGTGCGGCTGTGCAGCTGACGGAAGCCCTTGAGGTCGTCGATGGTGACGTCGTAGCCGGTCAGGTGCAGCAGCGAGTAGATCAGCATCGAGCCGTGGCCGTTGGACAGCACGAAGCGGTCACGGTCGGCGAAGCTCGGGTTGCTCGGGTTGTGCTTCAGGTAGTCGCGCCAAAGCACTTCGGCGATATCCGCCATGCCCATGGGGGCACCTGGGTGGCCGCTGTTGGCCTTTTGCACGGCATCCATGCTGAGGGCACGAATGGCGTTGGCACGTTCACGACGGCTGGGCATCGCTGATCTCCTGGGGCTTGAATAGGTGGTGAAACGAAAAAAGGCGGCCATTTTCGCCCACTGCGGGGGCCGGGGGCAAACATTAAAGCGCCAAGCGGCACGCTTTCAGCTGCAAGCGAAAGCCAGTTCACGCCCGGAGCGTCTTTTTGCTTGCCGCTTGAGGCTTGTAACTTACAGCTCATCGTCAATATCAAAACTTTTTGATATTGACCTTGCAGAGGCAACATCACCTGACTAGACTGCCGCGTCATGAACCTGCGTGCGCATTCGATTCCCCAGCAAAGCGACGCACTGGCCGCCCTGTGCAAGGCCAGTGGCGATGAGCTGCGCCTGAACGTTTTGCGCGCCCTGGCCAACGACTCGTTCGGCGTACTGGAGCTGGCGCAGATCTTCGACATCGGCCAGTCCGGCATGAGCCATCACCTGAAAGTGCTGGCCCAGGCCGAGCTTGTGGCCACCCGCCGCGAAGGCAATGCGATCTTCTACCGCCGCGCCCTGCCCGACAGCCAGCGCCTGGGCGGGCGCCTGCATTCGGCGCTGCTCGAAGAAGTCGACGAACTGGCCCTGGCGCAAGACGTGCTGGCACGCATCGCCCAGGTACAGCAGCGCCGCGCCGCCACCAGCCAGGACTTCTTCCTGCGTGTGGAAGAAAAATTCCGCGCCCAGCAGGACCTGATCGCCGGCCTGCCACAGTACCGCGAAAGCCTGCTGGCGCTGCTCGACAAGCTCAGCTTCGGGCCTTCGGCTTGCGCGCTGGAAGTCGGCCCGGGCGACGGCGGCTTTCTGCCGGACCTGGCCCGACGCTTTGCCCAGGTCACGGCCATGGACAACAGCCCGACCATGCTCGAGCTGGCCCGCCAGGTATGCGAGCGGGAAAATTTGCATAACGTAAATCTGCAGTTGGCCGATGCACTGGGTGCAACAGGTGCAAACGCCGACTGCGTGGTGCTGAACATGGTCCTGCACCATTTCAGCGACCCGGCCCTGGCCCTGCGCCAGCTGGCCACCCGGGTGAAGGCGGGCGGCAGCCTGCTGGTCACCGAACTGTGCAGCCATGACCAGGGGTGGGCCCGCGAAGCGTGCGGCGACCTGTGGCTTGGTTTCGAACAGGAAGACCTGGCCCGTTGGGCCACAGCGGCGGGGCTGTCCCCGCAAGACAGCCTCTACGTGGGCTTGCGTAACGGTTTCCAGATTCAGGTTCGCCATTTCCTGCGGGCCACTGGCGACATACAACATCGGTAAATTCAGGAACCCCTCGAGATGAGCGAATACTCCCTTTTCACCTCCGAGTCCGTGTCCGAAGGGCATCCGGACAAGATCGCCGACCAGATTTCCGACGCGGTACTGGACGCCATCATCGCCCAGGACAAATACGCCCGCGTGGCCTGTGAAACCCTGGTCAAGACCGGTGTCGCCATCATCGCCGGCGAAGTCACCACCTCGGCCTGGGTCGACCTGGAAGACCTGGTGCGCAAGGTCATCATCGACATCGGCTACAACAGCTCCGACGTCGGCTTCGACGGCGCCACTTGCGCCGTGATGAACATCATCGGCAAGCAGTCGGTGGACATCGCCCAAGGCGTCGACCGCTCCAAGCCGGAAGACCAGGGCGCCGGTGACCAGGGCCTGATGTTCGGCTACGCCAGCAACGAAACCGAAGTGCTGATGCCTGCGCCGATCTGCTTCTCGCACCGCCTGGTCGAGCGCCAGGCCGAAGCGCGTAAGTCCGGCCTGCTGCCATGGCTGCGCCCGGATGCCAAGTCGCAGGTCACCTGCCGCTACGAAGACGGCAAGGTCGTCGGTATCGACGCGGTTGTACTGTCGACCCAGCACAACCCTGAGGTCTCGCTCAAAGACCTGCAGGAAGCGGTGATGGAACTGATCGTCAAGCACACCCTGCCCGCCGAGCTGCTGCACAAGGGCACCCAGTACCACATCAACCCGACCGGCAACTTCATCATCGGTGGCCCGGTGGGCGACTGCGGCCTGACCGGCCGCAAGATCATCGTCGACTCCTACGGCGGCATGGCTCGCCACGGTGGCGGCGCGTTCTCCGGCAAGGACCCGTCCAAGGTCGACCGTTCGGCAGCCTACGCCGGCCGTTACGTAGCCAAGAACATCGTTGCTGCCGGCCTTGCCGAGCGCTGCGAGATCCAGGTGTCCTACGCCATCGGCGTGGCCCAGCCGACCTCCATCTCGATCAACACCTTCGGCACCGGCAAGGTTTCCGACGACAAGATCATCCAACTGGTGCGCGAGTGCTTCGACCTGCGTCCGTACGCCATCACCACCATGCTCGACCTGCTGCACCCGATGTACCAGGAAACCGCAGCCTACGGCCACTTCGGCCGCGAGCCGCAGCAAAAGACCGTGGGTGACGACACCTTCACCACCTTCACCTGGGAACGCACCGACCGCGCCGCCGCCCTGCGCGACGCCGCCGGCCTGTAAGCTTCCTACAGCGCTACAGGAAAGCCCCTGCCGAGTAATCGGCAGGGGCTTTTTTCATGAAATATCACCTGACAAAGCGCCTGCCACGCCATCGATCATCCCTGCCTAGGCTGAGCATTCCCCATCGCCCCGCAAGGATGCCCGGCCATGCCGTACTGGTTAGTGCTAATGCTGTTCACCCCCCTGGCCCATGCCGAACCCTGCCCCGACTGGCCCGCGCAACGTGCAGCCGACGAAGTCGCGCAACTGCGCCAGACCCTCGCCCGTTGGGACGACCACTACCACCGCCAGGGCATCGCGCTGGTCGCTGACGAGCTCTATGACCAGAGCCGCCAGCGCCTGCAGCACCTGCAGGGCTGCTTCGAGCTGCCAGGCCAGGACAACCCGCTGGCTAGCGCAGGCGGCACCATTGCCCACCCGTTCGCGCATACCGGCGTTGCCAAGCTCGCCGATGAAAGCGCCGTGGGCCAGTGGCTTAAGGGCAAGCAGGGGGTGTGGATACAGCCCAAGGTGGATGGCGTGGCGGTATCACTGGTGTACCGCAACGGCCGACTGCAGCAACTGCTCAGCCGCGGCGATGGCACCTTGGGGCACGACTGGAGCCGGCACATCCCGCTGCTGCAACGTATACCGCAACAGCTGCCGCAGGCCCTGGATGCGGTGTTCCAGGGCGAGCTGTACTGGCGCCTGGAAGACCACGTGCAGGCCACCGACGGCAGCCGCAACGCCCGCGGCATCGTTGCCGGGCTGATGGCACGCAAACAATTGAGCCCGGCGGAGGCCGCCGGCATCGGCCTGTTGGTCTGGGACTGGCCTGCCGGCCCGGCAACCCAGGGCGAGCGTCTGGCCGGGCTCGAGGCGCTGGGCTTCCCCGACAGCCGGCGCTTCAGCGAGGCCATCGACTCGCTCGAACAGGCCGCGCAATGGCGCCAGCACTGGTATCGCACGCCCCTGCCCTTCGCCACCGACGGAGTGATTTTGCGCCAGGGCAGTCGCCCGCCGGCCGCACGCTGGCGGGCCCAGCCACCCTACTGGCTCGCCGCCTGGAAACACCCGTTCAGCCAGGCCCTGGCCGAGGTCCGCGAGGTGCGCTTTCGCATCGGCCGCACCGGGCGTATCACACCACTGCTGCATCTGCAGCCAATTCAGCTCGATGACCGGCGCATCAGCCAGGTCAGCCTGGGGTCGCTGGCCCGCTGGCAGGCGCTGGACGTGCGCCCCGGGGACCAGGTGGCGGTGAGTCTGGCCGGCCTGACCATCCCCCGGCTGGAAAGCGTGGTACACCGTAGCCCGCACCGCACAGCAATGGCCGCCCCGCAAGCCGGCGATTACCACGCCCTCAGTTGCTGGCAGGCCAGCGAGGGCTGCCAGGAGCAGTTCCTCGCCAGGTTGGCCTGGCTGGGTGGCAAACAAGGCCTGGGTATGCCAGGCCTAGGGCCCGGGACCTGGCGCAGCCTGGTGCAAAGCGGCCTGGTCAGCAGCCTGGATGACTGGCTGGGGCTAACCCACGAACACCTGCACGAGGTCTCGGGCATCGGCCAGGCCCGCACCGAAAAACTGCTGCAAAGCTTTGCCCAAAGCCGCCAGCAACCCTTCGAACGCTGGCTGCGCGCATTGGGTGTACCGGCGCCCAGCGGCCTTGCCCTGGGGTCCGACTGGGGCGAACTTGCCTCGCGAAACATCGAGCAATGGATTGCCGAACCCGACATTGGGCCCACCCGGGCCGGCCAATTGGTGGCCTTTTTCAACCACGAGCAGGTCCAGGCCCTGGCCTTGCGCCTGCGCAACCAGCAAATCGAGGGTTTCTAATTTGCGCAGATCAGGGCAGCATTTCGTTTTCTGCTGACCTGCCCCGAAATGGAGCCACCGATGAAACTGCTTTCGTCCCTTGCCTTGTCCACCCTGCTGGGCTTTGCTGCAGGCCCGTTGCTGGCCGCCGAAGAACAGCCGGCGCTGACCGGTTGCGCAGCCAAGCGCCAGGCCATCAGCGAGCAGATCGAACAGGCCCGCGCCCATGGCAACGCCGACCAGCAGGCCGGGCTGGAAAAGGCCCTGGCCGAAGTGACCGAACACTGCACCGACAGCGGCCTGCGCAAGGAGCGCGAGCAGAAGGTGCTCGACGCCCGCCACGAAGTGAACCAGCGCACCAAGGACCTGGACAAAGCCATGAAAAAGGGTGACCCGGAGAAGATCAACAAGCGCAAGGACAAGCTGGCCGAGGCCAAGAAAGAGCTGCAGGACGCAGTCGATCAACTCGAGCGCTGATGGCGGCGCCGACGCGCCTGTAGGAGCGGCCTTGTGTCGCGATGGGCTGCGCAGCAGCCCCGGCAAGGCCGCTGCTACAGGGATGCATATCGAAGCTCAGTGGTTGCGAAACTCCGTATGACACGCCTTGCACGCCGCCTCGACCTTGTCCATCGGCCCCTTGAGCTGCGCCGCATCCAGCGGCTGGGTATGGGTAGCGTCAACCAGTTCGCCGGTCACGCCCTCCAGCTGCCGGGCCAGGTCATGAAAGCGCGCCTGGCGCTCCCAGACATCGGCCCGGGCACTGCTGTCGCCCTCGTCGCGCACCTGGGGAAAATGCTGCCAAGGCTGGTGGGACAGCGCATCGAGCTGCACCGCGCCATCGGCGAACTTCGCCCCGTCGAACGGTACCCGGCCACGCAGCATGCCGCCCATGTCTTCGCTGGTCTTGAGCATCGCCTTGAAGATCGCCTTGCGCTGGCCCAACGGCGAGTTGGGGTCGACACCGTCGCAGGCGGTCAGGGCCAGGGCAGCCAGCAGTACTACGGTCAATCGCTTGAACATCACGGTCTCTTCGGCCAGCACAATCGGGCGGCCAGTATCACCGCCCGTCGGCCAAAGACCAATAGCCATACAAAAAACAGGGCTGAATCTTCATGTTCGCCCGCTACAGGACTGCACCCATGACATCTGCATTGCGCCACCTCGCCTGGGCCCTGCCCACCCTGGCCCTGCTGGCCGGCTGCAACGGCGGCGAAAGCACCAAGCCCGAGCCCCACGCTATCGCCACCTACGCCGACGCCACCTGGCAGGACCTGCCGACGGTGAGCGATGCCGACCTGTTGGCCGGCTTCCAGGCTTGGCGCAACGGCTGTGAAAAACTCAGCCGCGACCCGGTCTGGGCCGATACCTGCAGCGCTGCTGCCGGCGTACCGGCAGACCCCGTGCAAGTGCGCGGCTTTTTGCAGCAGAACCTGCAGGTGCACGGCCTGCGCTCGGCCGAGAACAGCGCCAATGGCCTGATCACCGGCTACTACGAGCCGGTCTACCCCGGCAGCCTCAAGCGCACCGACGCAGCCCAGGTGCCGGTATACGGCGTGCCCGAGGACATGATCGTGGTGGACCTGGCCAGCGTGTACCCCGAGCTCAAGGGCAAGCGCCTGCGCGGGCGCATCGAGGGACGGGTGCTCAAGCCCTACGACACCGCCGAGGTGATCAACCGTGAAGGTGCCAAGGCACCGGTACTGGCCTGGCTGACCGACCCGATGGACCTGCAGTTCCTGCAGATCCAGGGCTCGGGGCGCGTGCAACTGGACGGCGGGCGCCAACTGCGCCTGGGCTATGCCGACCAGAACGGCCACCCCTACCGCCCCATCGGCCGCTGGCTGGTGGAGCAGGGCCAGTTGAAGAAGGAAGACGTGACCATGGGCAGCATCCACGCCTGGGCCATGGCCAACCCGCAGCGGGTGCCGGAGCTGCTGGCCAGCAACCCCAGCTATGTGTTCTTCAGCACCCGCCCGGACAGCAACGAAGGCCCGCGCGGTTCGCTCAACGTGCCGCTGACTGCCGGCTACAGCGTGGCCATCGACCGCAAGGTGATCCCCCTGGGCAGCCTGTTGTGGCTGGCCACCACCCGCCCGGACGGCAGCCCGGTGGTACGCCCAGTAGGGGCCCAGGACACCGGCGGCGCGATTACCGGCGAGGTGCGTGCCGACCTGTTCTGGGGCACCGGCCCCGAGGCTGGCGAGCTGGCCGGCAACATGAAGCAGCAGGGGCAGATCTGGATGCTCTGGCCCAAGGGCAAGGCGCTGCCTGAAGTACCCAAAGTGCCGTGACAGCACGCGCTCCTGTAGGGAACTTGGTTCGGCTCGGTATCAGACCGAAACCACAAAGAACGACACGATCAACGCCAACCCGACGAACCACACCACCGAACGCAACGCCGCCCAGTCAGCCAGGTAGCAGATGATGAACAGCAACCGACTGGTGATGTACATCACCCCCAGCACATCCTGGGTCACCTGCTCGGCATTGCCGACGATATCGGCCACCAGCACCGCCGCGGCAAACGCCGGAAACGCCTCGTAGCCGTTCTGCTGGGCCGCATGGGCGCGCCGCGGCAGGCCCGACAGGGTGTCGAGGAAAGCCCGCGGGTCGTGGTTGTCGCGCAGGCCGAAACGCCCGCTGGCCACCTTGGCGATCAAGGCGCACAGCGGCGGCAGGCACAAAGCGATGAGGATGCACCACAGGGCGACGGTCATGATCAGGACTCCTTGTTCACAGGGGAAAGGTTCAGAGCTTCATCACCAGCATGCCGGCCAGTACCAGCCCGCAAGCTAGGAGTCTCGGCCCGCCAAAAGGTTCTTTGAGGTAGCGCATGCCCAGCAGCACCACCAGGATAACGCTCAACTCGCGCAGTGCGGCCGCCTCGGCCACCGAGCCCAGGTGCATGGCCCACAGCACCAGGGCATAGCTGAACAATACGCAAAAGCCCACCGCCAAGCCCAGCTTCCACTGGGTGCGCCAGAACAGCACGAACGGCGCGCGCCGGGCAATGCTGGCCAGCAACGGGAACGGCCAGGCACTGAGCAGGGTCAGCCATACCAGGTAATCCCATGGTTTGCCCCACAGGCGCACAGCCTGGCCGTCGAACCAGGTGTAGCAGCCGATGCACAGGCCGATCAGCGCCACCACCGGCAGCATCGACCAGGGCAGGCGCTCGCCGCCACCGCCCTGCCATAGCAGGCAGGCCATGCCGCAGGGGATCAGCAGGATGCCGATGATCTGCTGGCTGCTCAGCGTTTCGCCGGCGAAAGCCAGGGTCAGGCCCAGCACCACCAATGGCGACAGGCCGCGCATAAGCGGGTAGACCAGGCCCAGGTCACCGACCCGGTATGCCTGAATCAGCAAAAAGCGGTACAGCTGCTCGGCGAAGGCCGAGGCCAGCAGCCAGGGCCATATTTCGGCCGGCGGAAACTCGGTGAAGGCCACCGCCGCCACGGCGAACACCAGCGCCACCACGTCCATGCTGGCGATCACCAGCAGGCGCTCGGCGCTGAACTTGATCAGGGTGTTCCAGGTGGCGTGCAGCAGGGCTGCGACCAGTACGAGGGAGGTTGCCAGCACGCCTTGGGGTCCTTGGTCAGGAGTTCGGGAGCTTCACTATCCTGTACCGGCCTCATCGCCGGCAAGCCGGCTCCTACAGGTTTTGCACAGTCGCCATCCCTGTAGGAGCCGGCTTGCCGGCGATAGCGTCCGTGAACCAATTACAGAAATCCGGTCATAAGGTGTGTCCCGAACCGCCTGCCAGGTCATCAAAGAACTGCCCGAGCAATTCGGGTAACGACTTGGAAGCCACTGCCACAGGATTCGGGATGCTTGAATTAGTTGCCGCGTTTATTTGCCTCACCACCCTCCTCACCTACGTCAACTACCGCTTCATCGGCTTGCCGCCGGCCATCGGCGTGATGGTCACGGCGCTGTTGTTCTCGCTGATTCTGCAGGGGTTGAGCCTGATCGGCTTCCCCGGGCTTGAAGAGCGCGTCGAAGGGCTGATGAACCAGATCGACTTCAACGACCTGCTGATGCACTGGATGCTGTCGTTCCTGCTGTTCGCCGGCGCCCTGCACGTCAACCTGACTGACCTGCGCAGCTACCGCTGGCCGATCGGCCTGCTGGCCACCTTTGGCGTGCTGATCGCCACCGTGGTGATCGGCTACCTGGCGCACTGGGTGTTCGCGATGTTCGGCTGGAACGTGCCGATGATCTATTGCCTGCTGTTCGGCGCGCTGATCTCGCCCACCGACCCGATCGCCGTGCTGGGTGCGCTGCGTACCGCCAACGCGCCCAAGCCACTGAAGACCACCATCGTCGGTGAGTCGCTGTTCAACGACGGCACTGCGGTGGTGGTGTTCACCGTACTGCTGGGCATCATCCAGCTGGGCGAGACCCCCAGCGCCTACGACACCGCCGTGCTGTTCGCCCGCGAGGCCATTGGCGGCGTGGTTTTCGGCGGCCTGATCGGCTACGCCACCTACCGCATGATCAAGAGCGTCGAGCAGTACCAGGTGGAGGTGATGCTGACCCTGGCGCTGGTGATCGGCGGTTCGGCCATGTGCTACGAACTGCACGTGTCGGCGCCGATCGCCATGGTGGTGGCCGGCCTGATCATCGGCAACCTGGGGCGTAACCTGGCGATGAACGACATGACCCGTCGCTACATGGACGGTTTCTGGGAGCTGATCGACGACATGCTCAACGCCCTGCTGTTCGCCCTGATCGGCCTGGAGCTGTTGCTGCTGCCGTTCAACTGGCTGCACCTGGCAGCGGGCGGCGTACTGGCGGTAGCGGTGCTGCTGTCGCGCCTGCTGACCGTGGCCCCGGCCATCGTGCTGCTGCGCCGCTGGCGCGCGGTGCCGCAAGGTACGGTACGGGTACTGACCTGGGGTGGCCTGCGCGGCGGGGTTTCGGTAGCCCTGGCCCTGTCGCTGCCGATGGGCGATGAACGTGACCTGCTGCTGTCGATCACCTACATCGTGGTGCTGTCGTCGATCCTGGTGCAAGGTTTGACCATTGGCAAGGTGGTGCGCCGGGTCAGCCAGCAGGCCTGACCCTGATAAAGCAATCGCCGGCAAGCCGGCTCCTACAGGGGAACGCGCGCTCCTGTAGGAGCCGGCTTGCCGGCGATGCTTTTCCGGCACCTACTCGACCGCAGAATCCGGGAACTGGTCCTGCACGTACTTGATCTCGGTACGCCCGTGGGCCGCTGGCAAGCCATCTTCACCCAGGTTGACGAACACCATCTTGTCGACGGTGAGGATGCTCTTGCGGGTGATCTTGTTGCGCACTTCGCACTTGAGGGTGATGGAGGTGCGGCCGAACTCGGTGGCGGTGATGCCCAGCTCGATGATGTCGCCCTGGCGCGAGGCGCTGACGAAGTTGATCTCCGACATGTACTTGGTCACCACGCGCTGGTTGCCCAGCTGGACGATGGCGTAGATCGCCGCTTCTTCGTCGATCCAGCGCAGCAGGCTGCCGCCGAACAGCGTGCCGTTGGGGTTGAGGTCTTCGGGTTTTACCCACTTGCGGGTGTGAAAGTTCATCTGTACTCCTGACCTGCGTGTTAGACGTGCGGTAATGATGGCAGACCGGCGGGTCACTGTTCCATTGAGCATCGACTATCGTCTCGATTAATCGACAGAAAGCCTTTGGCCTGTCACACAGCCGCGGCTATAATCCCTGCCGTTTCCAAGGGTGGCCCACAGCGGCAACCCTCCCGCCACCCGGCCGAGGGGCGCTGCAGCAGGTTCGTCCTGTCAGGCTCGGTCGGGGCGTTGTCCGCCACGCGGACGCTCAACGCACAACGGCGCCCATTCGCACACTACGAATGGAGGCTCTTCATGAGCGCTGTAAACACGCCTGCCGGTTTTACCGACTTCAAAGTCGCTGACATCTCCCTGGCCGCCTGGGGTCGTCGCGAAACCATCATCGCCGAATCGGAAATGCCTGCACTGATGGGCCTGCGTCGCAAGTACCTGACCGAGCAGCCGCTCAAGGGTGCGAAGATCCTGGGCTGCATCCACATGACCATCCAGACTGCCGTGCTGATCGAAACCCTGGTTGCCCTGGGTGCCGAAGTGCGCTGGTCGTCCTGCAACATCTTCTCGACTCAAGACCAGGCCGCAGCTTCGATCGCCGCTGCCGGCATCCCGGTGTTCGCCTGGAAAGGCGAAACCGAAGAAGAGTACGAGTGGTGCCTGGAGCAGACCATCCTCAAAGATGGCCAGCCATGGGACGCCAACATGATCCTCGACGACGGCGGTGACCTGACCGAGCTGCTGCACAAGAAGTACCCGCAGGTACTGGACCGCGTGCACGGCGTGACCGAAGAAACCACCACCGGCGTGCACCGCCTGCTGGACATGCTGGCCAAGGGCGAGCTGAAAGTCCCGGCGATCAACGTCAACGATTCGGTCACCAAGAGCAAGAACGACAACAAGTACGGCTGCCGTCACAGCCTGAACGACGCCATCAAGCGCGGTACCGACCACCTGCTGTCGGGCAAGCAGGCCCTGGTGATCGGCTACGGTGACGTGGGCAAGGGCTCGGCCCAGTCGCTGCGTCAGGAAGGCATGATCGTCAAGGTCACCGAAGTCGACCCGATCTGCGCCATGCAGGCCTGCATGGACGGCTTCGAGCTGGTCTCGCCGTTCATCGACGGCGTCAACGACGGCACCGAGGCAAGCATCGACAAGGCCCTGCTGGGCAAAGTCGACCTGATCGTCACCACCACCGGTAACGTCAATGTCTGCGACGCCAACATGCTCAAGGCCCTGAAAAAGCGCGCCGTGGTGTGCAACATCGGCCACTTCGACAACGAAATCGACACCGCTTTCATGCGCAAGAACTGGGCATGGGAAGAGGTCAAGCCGCAGGTACACAAGATCCACCGTACCGGCGCTGGCGAGTTCGACCCGCAGAACGACGACTACCTGATCCTGCTGGCCGAAGGCCGCCTGGTGAACCTGGGCAACGCCACTGGCCACCCAAGCCGCATCATGGACGGCTCGTTCGCCAACCAGGTGCTGGCGCAGATCTTCCTGTTCGAGCAGAAGTACGCCGACCTGTCGGCCGAGAAGAAAGCCGAGCGTCTGACCGTTGAAGTACTGCCGAAGAAGCTCGACGAAGAAGTGGCCCTGGAAATGGTCCGCGGCTTCGGTGGCGTGGTCACCAAGCTGACCAAGCAGCAGGCCGACTACATCGGCGTGACCGTCGAAGGCCCGTTCAAGCCGCACGCCTACCGCTACTAAGCGGCAAGCTTTGAGCTGCAAGAACAAGCAGTCCACGTGATTGCTACTTGCAGCTCAAGCACCACGATCTTGAACGATGCCAAGCCAGATCGGCCTTCACCGATCTGGCTTTTACTTGCAGCTTGTAGCTCGCCGCTTGCTGCTTGAGGAACGAGTGATGTCACAAGAACGCCGCTACAGTTTCGAGTTCTTCCCCACCAAGACCGACGCCGGCCACGAAAAACTGATGGGCGTCGCCCGCCAGCTGGCCAGCTACAACCCGGACTTCTTCTCCTGCACCTACGGTGCCGGCGGCTCGACCCGCGACCGCACCCTGAACACCGTGCTGCAGCTGGAAAACGAAGTGAAGGTGCCAGCCGCCCCGCACCTGTCCTGCGTCGGCGACACCAAGGCCGAACTGCGCGCCCTGCTGGCCGAGTACAAGGCCGCCGGTATCAAGCGCATCGTCGCCCTGCGCGGCGACCTGCCGTCGGGCATGGGCATGGCCAGCGGCGAGCTGCGCTACGCCAGCGACCTGGTCGAGTTCATCCGCCAGGAAACCGCCGACCACTTCCACCTGGAAGTCGCCGCCTACCCCGAGATGCACCCCCAGGCGCGCAACTTCGAAGCGGACCTGGCCAACTTCGCGCACAAGGTCAAGGCCGGTGCCGACAGCGCCATCACCCAGTACTTCTTCAACGCCGACAGCTACTTCTACTTCGTCGAGCGCGCGCAGAAGCTGGGCGTGGACATCCCGGTGGTGCCGGGCATCATGCCGATCACCAACTACAGCAAGCTGGCGCGCTTCTCCGACGCCTGCGGCGCCGAGATTCCGCGCTGGATCCGCAAGCAGCTGGAAGCCTATGCCGACGATACCGCCAGTATCCAGGCCTTCGGTGAAGAAGTGATCACCCGCATGTGCGAACAACTGCTGCAAGGCGGCGCACCGGGCCTGCACTTCTACACCCTGAACCAGGCCGAGCCGAGCCTGGCGATCTGGAACAACCTGAAGCTGCCGCGCTGAGCGCTGCGCACCTTCGAGGGCCTTGGTTCAGCGACCAAGGCCCTTTTTGTTTGTGCAGCCCAATTTCGCAACGCATGGCACCGGCTAAAGCCGCCAGACAGCTTCAGGCTTGCGCTGTACCTGTAGGAGCCGGCTTGCCGGCGATGAGGCCGGCACAGGCACGGCGCTCGATTCGGCCGTTACACGCCCCTGCTTGCAAGTTCACCCGCGCCGGTGTTCACAACTCAAGCCCGTCTTCACTGGCTGGCGCCCAGCCAAGCGGGTACTCTCGCCCCATGCCCCTAGTCCGCCTGCTCCTGATCCTGTTGCTGACCTGCCTGAGCCCGTTGGCCCAGGCCGAACGCCTGCGCCTGGTGAGTGACGAATGGGCGCCCTACCTTTACCTGGAAAACGGTCAACCCAAGGGCGTCGACTACGAAGTGGCCAACGCGGTATTCAATCGCCTGGGTGTCGAGGTGCAGTGGGATTTCATGCCGTGGAAGCGCTGCCTGGCGATGGTCCAGCAGGGTTTGGCCGATGGCGTGCTGGATATCTTCAAGGTCGAGGCCCGCGAGGGTTTTCTGGTCTATCCGGACGAGCCCATGTCCGAGGTGGAGTTCGTCCTGTACCAGGCCAGCGCCCGCCGCCATCGGGTCGAACGCCTGGAGGACCTGGCCGGCCTGACCATCGGCACCTCGCCGGGCTACACCTACGGCGGGGCGTTCAATGAATCGCCGCTGTTTCGCCGCGAGCCTGCGCCCAGCCATGAAGCCAATTTCGGCAAGCTGGCACTGGGGCGTATCGACCTGCTGCTGACCGACCGCCGGGTGGGCCGCTTCTTGCGCCGGCAACTGGGGCTGGGGCAGAGCATCGAGGAGCTGCCACTGGTGGTCAGCCGCCAGCAGCAGTACCTGGGGCTAGCCCGCAAACCTGGGCGCGAAGCCTTGGCCCGCGCATTTTCCGAGGAGTTGCAGCGCTTTCGCCAGGAGCCGGCCTATGCCGCCATCCAGGCCCGCTACGACGGCGCGGATGATTTTCCTTTCGCCGTTGAGCAGCAGGAACGCAGCACACGCTGATTGCTCTGTTATACTCGGGCCTTCCCGCCCGGCTCACGCCCGGACGCTCGGCCTCGCCACAGCCTTCCAGACCCGCGGCAGCACACGCTCAGTGCCCGCCCGCCGCCTTCCGGATGCGCCGTGACCGCCCAGCTGGACCGGACGCGATCGCATCCCTCCGATGCCCGTCGCGCCAGGCAGAACACCCCCATAGGGCCCAGCCCTCACGAGAACAGGATCGCCCATGTCCTTTGCTTCCCTCGGTCTCTCCGAGGCTCTTGTCCGCGCTATCGAGGCTGCGGGCTATACCCAGCCCACTCCGGTGCAACAGCGGGCTATTCCCGCCGTGTTGCAAGGCCGCGACCTGATGGTTGCCGCCCAGACAGGTACTGGTAAGACCGGCGGTTTCGCACTGCCGATTCTCGAGCGCCTGTTCCCCGGCGGCCACCCTGACAAATCGCAGCGCCACGGCCCGCGCCAACCCCGCGTGCTGGTGCTCACCCCCACCCGCGAGCTGGCCGCCCAGGTGCACGACAGCTTCAAGGTTTACGCCCGCGACCTGAACTTCATCAGCGCCTGCATTTTCGGCGGTGTTGGCATGAACCCGCAGGTGCAGGCCATGGCCAAGGGTGTCGACGTGCTGGTCGCCTGCCCGGGCCGCCTGCTCGACCTCGCCGGCCAAGGCAGCGTCGACCTGTCCAAGGTCGAGATCCTGGTGCTGGACGAAGCCGACCGCATGCTCGACATGGGCTTCATCCATGACGTGAAGAAAGTCCTGGCCCGCCTGCCGGCCAAGCGCCAGAACCTGCTGTTCTCGGCCACCTTCTCCAAAGACATCACCGACCTCGCCGACAAGCTGCTGCACAACCCCGAGCGCATCGAGGTCACGCCGCCGAACACCACCGTCGAGCGTATCGAGCAGCGCGTGTTCCGCCTGCCGGCCAGCCACAAGCGCGCACTGCTGGCGCACCTGATCACCATGGGTGCCTGGGAACAGGTGCTGGTGTTCACCCGCACCAAGCACGGCGCCAACCGCCTGGCCGAGTACCTCGAAAAACACGGCCTGACCGCTGCCGCGATCCACGGCAACAAGAGCCAGAACGCCCGCACCAAGGCGCTGGCCGACTTCAAGGCCAACAGCGTGCGCGTGCTGGTGGCCACCGACATCGCCGCCCGCGGCCTGGACATCGACCAGTTGCCCCACGTGGTCAACTTCGAGCTGCCCAACGTCGAGGAAGACTACGTGCACCGCATCGGCCGTACCGGCCGTGCCGGCCGCTCGGGCGAGGCCATCTCGCTGGTGGCTCCGGACGAAGAAAAGCTGCTCAAGAGCATCGAGCGGGTCACCAAGCAGCGCATCCCTGATGGCGACCTGATGGGCTTTGACGCATCGCAAGTCGAGGCAGAAAAGCCAGAAGTGCGCGAGCGCCCGCAGAACAACGGCCGTGGCGGTCGCAACCAGCAGGCCCGCGGCGAAGGCAGCAAAGACGGCAGCGGCGGTCGCAAGGACAAGGGCAAGGACAAAGGCAAGAGCAAGCCTGCGGCCGAAAAGCCTGCCGACAAGGAGAAGTCCGGCGACAACAAGCAGCAGCAAGGCCAGCAGCGCAAGCCGCGTGACAAGAAGCCGCGCCAGCAGCAGGCCGCACAGGGCCAGAGTGCCATTCCAAAGCCTGCAGCCAACCGTGACCCGGAAGAGTTCCTCGACGACGACGTGGATAACTTCGGTAACCGCGCCGACTACGTCAGCCCCTACCAGAATGCCAAGAACGGCCGTAATCGCCGCCCGGGCGGTAATGGTGGCAATGGCGGCCAGGGCCAGGCCCAAGGCCAACGCAGCGGTGGTGGCCAGGGTCAAGGCCAGGGCCGTGGCAACGGCGGCCAGCAGCGTCAGGGGTCCGGCGAGAAACGCGCCCGCAATGGCGGTGGCAGCAACGGTGGCGGCGCGCGCCGCGACAACAACGCTGGCCGCAATCGCCGTGACGACACCGCCCGCCAGGAGCCTGCCGTGCGCAACCCGCGCGACTCGCAGCCGGCACCGGTGATCATCCGCAAGGAATCCAAGCTCGACCGTTACCCGACGCCCGAGCAACTGGACGACCTGCCAAGCCGCCCACGCGGTGAACGCCCGGCCCTGCTGACCCGCAAGGGCTAAGCAGCGCCCCCTGTAGGAGCCGGCTTGCCGGCGATGAGGCCAGCACAGGCAACCCCGCATTTGAGGTTGTCGCTGATGGCCCTATCGCCGGCAAGCCGGCTCCTACAAGGCCAAAAAAAACGCCGCCCATTGGGCGGCGTTTTTGCTTTGAGCGGCAGAATTACTTCTGCTTCACGCCTTCGACGCTGATGTCCAGGTCGAGGGTCTGCGAAGTCGGGCCTGGGCCCTTGATGCCGAAGTCATTCAGGTTCAGCGTGGTCTTGGCGTTGAAGCCTGCACGCTCGCCGCCCCATGGGTCCTTGCCTTCGCCGTTGAACACAGCCTTGAAGGTGACCGGCTTGGTCACGCCGTGCAGGGTCAGGTCGCCGGTCACGTCGGCAGTCTTCTCGCCAGTCGACTTGACGGCGGTGGAGACGAACTTGGCGTCCGGGTACTTCTTCACGTCGAGGAAGTCGGCGCTGGCGATGTGCTTGTCACGCTCGGCGTGGTTGGACCACAGGCTGGCGGTTTTCAGGTCGACGCTGATCTTGCTGGCTTCAGGCTTGGCGCTGTCCCAGCTGAAGTTGCCGTCGAAATCCTTGAAAGTGCCGTGGATGAAGCTGTAGCCCAGGTGGCTGATCTTCCAGTCGACGAACGCGTGCTGGCCTTCCTTGTCGATCTTGTACTCGGCGGCCATGGCCTGGCCGGCGGTGAACAGAGCGGTACCGAGCGCCAGGGCGGCAAAAGTCTTTTTCAACATCCTTACTTCCTTCCTTTGCAATTGAGGTTGAGAGTCAAGCTTTGCGGCCCAGCATGCGGGTGAGGGTCGCGTCACGGTCGATGAAATGGTGCTTGAGCGCGGCCAGGCCGTGCAACGCGGCAAAGATCACCAGGCCCCAGGCCAGCCACAGGTGGATCACCCCGGCGGTGTCGGCCTGGTCAGGCAGGTCGCTGATAAGCGCCGGCACCTCGAACAGGCCGAATACCGGAATGCCCACGCCGTCGGCGGTGGAAATCAGGTAGCCCGCGGCCATGACCGCGAACAAACCTGCATACAGTGCCAGGTGCCCAAGCTTGGCGGCCACCCGGGTAAGCGGGCCGTGGTTGGCCGGTGCCGGTGGCGGCGGGCTGACGAAACGCCAGAGTACCCGCAGCACCATCACCGCCAGCAACACCAGGCCGATACTCTTGTGCAGGTCGGGGCCGGACTTGCGCCATGGGCTGTAGTAATCCAGGCCAACCATCCACAGGCCCAGGCCGAACAAGCCGAAAACCGCCAGCGCCACGCCCCAGTGCAGGACGATGCTGACAACGCCATAGCGTGAAGATGAATTGCGCAGTTGCATGTTGGCGTATTTCCCCGTGAAAGCTGTGCACAGACTAACGTGTAACGTATCGAAGAAAAGCGGAAAAAATTGCTTCGGATTATCGAGAAATCCGATGTTTAGTGTGGGCGCATCCTATTAAGGAAACATTAACGATAGACGTATTGAGAAAGGATGTCAGCGCTTGAAAAGCATCGCCGGCAAGCCGGGCTCCTACAGCGGTCTTGTAGGAGCCGGCTTGCCGGCGATAGGGCCGTATCAGTTGGCCTTGGCCTGGCTGTTGGCCGCTGGCTTCTTCGCTGGCTCACCTTTGGCGGTGGCCTTTTTCACCGGCGCTGCCTTGGCGGCAGGCTTGTGCGCAGGCTTTGCAGCCGGCTTGTGTGCAGCCGGCTTGGCTGGAGCAGCCTTTGCAGGCGCTGGCTTGGCTGGCTCTTCCTGGGCCACGGCAGCTGGCGCTGCAGGGGCCGGTGCTGGAGCTGCGGCCGGCGCTACCGGCTCAGCCTTGGCCTCAGGCGCGGGCTTCACCTCTGGCTTGTCACCTCCCCCGAACAGGCGCGAGAAGAAGCCCGGCTTGTCCTGCTTCGGCGCCTCGGCCTTGGCCGCTTCTGCCTTGGCCGGCGCCTTGTCGGACGAGCCGCCGAACAGGTTGGAGAAGAACCCGCCCTTGTCCTTGGCGGCTGCGGCACCTGCCGCACCTGCTGCAGCGGCGCCCGCCACCGCAGTGGCCTTGGCCGGGTCGAAGGACTTGCCGGCGGCCAGGTCCTGCACTTGGCTGGCGGCGCGCTGGCCACTGCGCAGGGCGCCTTCCAGGGTGCCCGGGTACAGTGCGTCGGTGTGCTCGCCGGCAAAGGCGATACGCTGCACCGGGCGCTCCCACAGGCGCCAGAATTTGCTGATCTGGCCTGGGCCGTAGGCCAGATAGGCACCGCCGGTACCGGCGTCGGTGCTGTAACGGCGCACCTCGTAGCCGGTGAAGGCGCCACGGGCCTGCGGGTAGAAGGCGTGCAGGCGGATCAGCACCTGGTCGACCATCTGCTTGTCACCGAATGCCTGCAACAGGCGGGCGTTGTCGCCAGACAGGTTGATCACCACGTTGGCGCCACCCTTGAGGGCCGGCTCGATCCACAGCATGCCCAGGCCGGTGTTACTGAAGATCTCGCCCGACATGCGCGCGCGGCTCTCCCACACCGGGTTCTTGAACTTCAGCATCAGCTGGTCACGCCAGCCGTAGTTGGTGCCCTTGAGCGCCGCCAGGTGCTGGTTGTCCAGGCCTGGGGTGATCTGGATCCTGGCCAGCGCCCGCAGTGGCACGGCCATTACCAGGTAATCTGCCTGGTAGCCGACAGCACCGACCTTGACCGTCACGCCGTCCTTGTCCTGCACGATGGCAGTCACCGGCGAGCTGGTCTTGATGGTCTTGAGCTGCTTGACGAACGCCTGGGCCAGCACCGGGCTGCCGCCCGGCAGGCGCGCGGCGCGCAGGTCACGGTCGCTGACATTGCGGTACACCCGGCTCTGCTGGGCGAAGTACAACAGCGACAGGCGCGACGGTTCGTCGTAACGGCTGCGGATCTGCTGGTTCACCAGCTGGCGGGCAGTGGCTGGCAGTTGCAGCTTGTCCAGCCAGGTGGACACGTTCATCTGGTCAAGGGCGAACAGGGTGCTGTTGGCCGCAGGGTTGAGCGGGTCTTCGATGGAACGGGCGAGGTCGTCGAGGGTCTTCTCGTAGCGCTTGAGCGCCTCGGCCGTGGCCGGCTGCTTGGTGGTCAGGTCGGCGGCGCTGAAGTATTCGCCGTCGATCAGGTAGCCCGGGGTCCGCACGAACTCAGGCGCCGGCAGGGTGCCGAGCTTGAAGCGCTCGAGGTACTGGTTGAGCACAGGCTGGGTCTTGCCGTTGCCGATCCACTCGCTGGTGGCCAGGCCCGAACGCCCGCCGATACCCGGCTTGGCTTCCAGCAGGGTCACCTGCCAGCCCTTGCCCTGCAGCTCGTAGGCCGCGGTCAGGCCTGCCAGGCCGCCGCCGACGACGATCGCCGTCGGCGTCTTGTCCACGGCCTGCGCCGCGGCGCTGGACACACCAATCAATACCAACGCGCACAGGCGCACCCAAGCAGCAGCCATATCGGCAAACTCCGGTTCAGAAAAGGCAGATAAAAGGGGAGGAACGCCCCGGAAAAGGTGCGCTAAGAATACGTCAG
This sequence comes from Pseudomonas fakonensis, assembly GCF_019139895.1. GTDB lineage: Bacteria > Pseudomonadota > Gammaproteobacteria > Pseudomonadales > Pseudomonadaceae > Aquipseudomonas > Aquipseudomonas fakonensis. The sequence goes on from NZ_CP077076.1 coordinate 5,618,768, forward strand.
GCCCACCTGGCCCGCCAGCTCAGCGACAACAAGTGCCCTTGGCAACTGGCATTTTTGTCAGTAGCCGGATGTACGGCCACAGGCCATGCTCGCGCCTGAACCCAGAGTGCCCGCAAAGAGGCCCTGCCATGACCTATCAGGAAAGCTTCGAACACATCACCCCGCAGTTTCTTGCCGCCAGCACGGCGTACCACACCGACAGCGGCCTGAGCATCCGCGCCAAAGGCACGGCGTGGGCGGGCTTTCACACAGCCTTCAAGGGCGATGAAGGCACCGAGCTGGTCATTGGCGAGCACTGCGAGGTGGAGATCGTCTTCCTGCAGGAGGTCGAGCAGCTGCTGGTGGAGTTCTATGTGGTCAGTGACCAGTACCCCGACGACGTACAAATGCTGATCGACACCGAAGGGCTGAACTACACGCTGCCCCTGGAGCCGCAGCGCAATTTCTACTGGATCACCCTCTCCGGCAGCGGCTTTACCGAGCACCTGCCGGGCCCGGTCGCCAGCCAGCCCCACAGCCAGCTGTTGTTCGGCCCGTTCCGACGCCTGACCATCTCCACCTCCCAGGCCGGCACCGTGCATATTCGCAAGCTGGCATGGACGCGCACCTGCCGCCACTGACAGCAGCGGTTGTCCTGCCCTGCGGCATTGCTTAGGCTTACGCGGTCAAACCAAGCCGTAGTGCCAGGAGAAGTGCCCATGGGCCTCAACGATCAGTGGATGCAACGCGACCTCAAGGTCCTGTGGCACCCCTGCACCCAGATGAAAGACCACGAGCAGCTGCCGCTGATCCCGATCCGCCGCGGCGAGGGCGTGTGGCTCGAGGACTTCGAAGGCAAGCGTTACCTCGACGCAGTCAGCTCCTGGTGGGTCAACGTGTTCGGCCATGCCAACCCGCGCATCAACCAGCGCATCAAGGACCAGGTCGACCAGCTGGAACATGTGATCCTCGCAGGCTTCAGCCATCAGCCGGTGATCGAGCTGTCCGAGCGCCTGGTAGCCATGACTCCGGCGGGCCTTGACCGGGTGTTCTATGCCGACAACGGCTCGTCGTGCATCGAAGTCGCGCTGAAGATGAGCTTCCACTACTGGCACAACACCGGCAAACCACAGAAAAAGCGCTTCGTCACCCTGACCAACAGCTACCACGGCGAAACCATCGCCGCGATGTCGGTGGGCGATGTGCCGCTGTTCACCGAAACCTACAAAGCCCTGCTGCTCGACACCATCAAGGTGCCCAGCCCCGACTGCTACCACCGCCCCGAAGGCATGGGTTGGGAAGAGCACTCGCGGAACATGTTCGCCGCCATGGAGCAGACCCTGGCCGAGCACCACCAGACGATCTCGGCGGTGATCATCGAGCCGCTGATCCAGGGCGCCGGCGGCATGCGCATGTACCACCCGGCGTACCTCAAGCTGCTGCGCGAGGCCTGCGACCGCTACGACGTGCACCTGATCCACGACGAGATCGCCGTGGGCTTCGGCCGCACCGGCACGATGTTCGCCTGCGAACAGGCCGGCATCCGCCCGGACTTCCTGTGCCTGTCCAAGGCGCTGACCGGTGGCTACCTGCCGCTGGCCGCCTGCCTGACCACCGACAAGGTGTACCAGGCGTTCTACGACGACTACCCGACCCTGCGCGCCTTCCTGCACTCGCACAGCTACACCGGCAACCCGCTGGCCTGTGCCGCAGCCCTGGCAACGCTGGATATATTCGAGCAGGACAACGTGATCGAGCAGAACAAAGCCCTGGCCACGCGCATGGCCAGCGCCACCGCGCACCTGGCCGACCACGCCCATGTTGCCGAAATCCGCCAGACCGGCATGGCCCTGGCCATCGAGATGGTCAAGGACAAAACCAGCAAAACTGCCTACCCGTGGCAGGAGCGCCGTGGCCTTAAGGTCTTCGAGCACGCCTTGACCCGCGGCGCCCTGCTGCGCCCGCTGGGCAGCGTGGTGTACTTCCTGCCGCCGTACGTGATAACCCCCGAGCAGATCGACTTCCTCGCCGAAGTGGCCAGCGAAGGCATCGACATCGCCACCCGCGAAAGCGTCAGCGTGGCCGTACCGGCCAACTTCCACCCCGACTTCCGCGACCCGGGCTAAGCCCGGAAAGTCGCCAGTCCCCTGTAGGAGCCGGCTTGCCGGCGATTGCGATGGTGAATGTGCCGCCGCAATCGCCGGCAAGCCGGCTCCTACAAGGTCGATGTCTACCCACATTCCGAGCACACCATGAGACTGTCCCGCTTCTTCATCGACGCCCCCCTTTCTGTCGGCGAGCACGAGCTCCCCGAAGCCCAGGCCCACTACATCGGCCGCGTGCTGCGCATGGCTGCAGGCGATGCCGTGCAGCTGTTCGACGGCAGCGGCCAGGAATACTTAGGCCAACTGCTCGAGGTGGGCAAGAAAAGCGTGCGCGTGCAGCTCGACCAGGCCCTGCCCGGCCAGGCCGATTCGCCCTTGCACGTGCACCTGGGCCAGGGCCTGTCGCGCGGCGAGCGCATGGACTGGGCGATTCAGAAGGCCACCGAACTGGGCGCCAACCAAATCACCCCGATCGTCAGCGAACGCTGCGAAGTACGCCTGAAAGACGAGCGCGCCGACAAGCGCCTGGCCCACTGGCGCCAAGTGGCGATCAGCGCCTGTGAGCAGTGCGGCCGCTCCACCCTGCCGGTCATCCACCCGCCAGTCACCCTGGCCGAATGGCTCAAAAGCACCGAGGCCGACCTCAAGCTGGTGCTGCACCCGGTCGCCGAGCCACTGACCAGCCACGAAAAGCCTGCCCGCCTGGCCTTCCTGATCGGCCCCGAAGGCGGCCTGAGCGACGCCGAGGTGGAGCAGGCCAAGGCCGCCGGCTACCATGCCGCACGCCTGGGCCCACGGGTGCTGCGCACCGAAACCGCGCCGGTGGTGGCGTTGTCGGTCGCGCAACAGTTGTGGGGTGATTTTTAACGCACGTAGAAGTACACCGCGACGAAGTGCATCAGGCTGCCGACGATCACGAACAGGTGCCAGATGCCGTGGGCGTGGCGCAGGCGGCTGTCGAGCGCGAAGAAGATGATGCCGATGGTGTAGAACGCACCACCGGCCGCCAGCCAGGCAAACCCTGCGCCGCCCAGGCTGTGCAGCAGCGGCTTGACCGCCACCAGCACGATCCAGCCCATCACTGCGTAGATGATGATTGACAGGATGCGCGCCTCCGAGCGCGGCTTGATCTCCTGCAGCATGCCGATCAGCGCCAGCCCCCAGACCACACCGAACAGGCTCCAGCCCCAGGGCCCGCGCAGGCTGACCAGGCAGAACGGTGTGTAGCTGCCGGCGATCAGCAGGTAGATCGACAGGTGGTCGAGCTTGCGCATGACCCGTTTCGCCCGGCCACGGGTGCTGTGGTAAAGCGTGGAGATGCTGTAGAGCAACAGCAGCGTGAAGCCGTAGATGGAGAAGCTGACGATCTTCCAGGGGTCGCCCTGCAAGCCCGCCACGACGATCAGCCAGACCGCGCCGATACAAGCCAGTACCGCGCCCACCAGGTGGGTCCAGGCGTTGAAGCGTTCACCGTAGTACATGCAAGCACAGACCTCCGAAGGTATGTCGGGTTCCTGTCGGGAGCAGGTTTACTGCAGCTCCAAAAGCGCTGCGGCCCTTGTAGGAGCCGGCTTGCCGGCGATCACCGGCACCGCCGGTGCCATCCGGTATTCATGCTGCCTGTCCCGGCCTCATCGCTGGCAAGCCAGCTCCTACAGGGGGCTGCGTCGCAGCAGCCTAACCCGGCCCAGGTTGCAATTGCGCGTCACGCACCAGCCGCTCCAGCCCGGCCAGGTCCGGTACCCGTGCCACCTGCTCGCCCACCTGCACCGCCGCCATTTCCAGCGTGGCCAGCGGCACATCCACATAGTTGAGCTGGCTGTCCAGCTTGCACGAGCGCGGAATGCCCTGCAGCAGCAACGCCAGGTAGCGCAGCCCGGTATCGCCCAGGGCATTGAGCACCACCACCCGCGCCCGCTCGCCGCAGGGCGTGTGCCCGCCGCAGGCGGCCTCGAAGCCGATCAGCGGCAGGCGCTGCTGGCGCCAGTCCACCCAGCCCATGTGCCAGTCCACCTCGCCCTCCTCACAGGCCACACTGCGCTGGCCGATCAGCTCGGCCACCGCCACGTTGGGCAGTACCAGGGTGCGGTCGCCCAAGGGCAGCAGCAGCCCGGTCAGGCTGCTGCGCTGGCCGGCGATATGTTCAAGCATGCTGCTGGCTCCAGTGGGCGATGCTCTGCAGCAGGACCGATTCCTGATACGGCTTGCCCAGGTATTCGTTGACGCCGATGGCCATGGCCCGCTCGCGATGCTTCTGCCCGGTGCGCGAGGTGATCATGATGATCGGCAGCCCTTTCAGCCGCTCGTCGCGGCGTATTCGCGTGGCCACCTCGAAGCCGTCCATGCGCGGCATCTCGATGTCCAGCAACAGCACGTCGGGGCGGTGCTCCTCGAGCAAGGCCATGGCGTCGACCCCGTCCTTGGCGGTCAGCACGCTCATGCCGTGGCGCTCGAGCAAACGGCTGGTGACCTTGCGCACGGTCACCGAGTCGTCCACCACCATCACCAGCAACGGCCGGCGCGGCACCGGGCCGATCAGCGCGCGCTGGCCATCGCCACCACCCGGCAGGCGTGCCAGGCGCCGCTGCTGGCCGCGCAACTGGCCGAGCAGGTCGAGGATCAGCACCACCCGGCCATCGCCGAGCAAGGTCGCACCGGACAGCCCCGGTACCGCGGCGAACTGCGGCCCCAGGCTCTTGACCACGATCTCGCGGCTGGGCGACAGGCTGTCGACCTGGATGGCGAACGACTGCTCATGGGAATGGGTCAGCAGTACCGGTAGCGGCACGCTCTGCCCCAGCAAGGCCGGCTGGCCGCTGCCCTGCACCAGTTCGCCCAGGTAACGCAGCGCATAGTCGTGCCCGGCGTAGGTGTAGCGTGGCGGGTCGAGGCGGTAGCAGGCCTCCAGCTCCGCCGGCGGCACCCGCACGATGCCTTCGATGGTGTTCAGCGGAATCGCGTATTGCTCATCGCCCAGGTGCACCATCAGCGCCCGGTTCATCGACACGGTGAACGGCAGGCGGATCAGAAAGCGTGCACCGCGCCCGGGGCTGGACTCGATGCTCATCGAGCCGCCGAGCTGCTTGACCTCTTCATGCACCACGTCCATACCCAGGCCGCGCCCGGAAATCTGGGTGATCTTCTCGGCCGTGGAAAACCCCGGGCGCAAGATGAACTGCAGGATCTCGTGGTCGCTCAACTGCGCCTGCGGGTCGAGCAGGCCGCGCTTGATGGCCTTTTTGCGCACTGCCTCCAGCGGCACCCCGGCACCGTCGTCGCTCATTTCGATGACGATGTCGGCGCCTTCGTGCAGCAGGTTCAAGTGAATGGTGCCCAGCTCCGGCTTGCCGGCAGCCAGGCGTGCCTCGCGCGACTCCAGGCCGTGGTCGACGGCGTTACGCAGCATGTGCTCAAGGGGCGCCACCATGCGCTCCAGCACGCTGCGGTCCAGTTCGCCCTCGGCGTTGCCGACCACCAGTTCGACCTGCTTGCCCAGCTCGCTGGCCACCTGGCGTACCACACGTTGCAGGCGCGGCACCAGGCGCTCGAAGGGCACCATAAGAGTGGCGGTCAGGCCTTCTTGCAACTGGCTGTTGACCCGCGCCTGCTGCTGCAGCAGGCCGTGGGTTTCCTGGGAGCGCTGCAACAGTGTTTCGCGCAGGTCAAGCAGGTCGGAGGCCGACTCGAACAGCGCCCGCGACAGCTGCTGCAACTGCGAATGGCGGTCCATCTCCAGCGGGTCGAAGTCGTCGTATGCGTCGCCTTCGAACTGCTGGCGGCTGGAGATACGCCCCTGGGTTTCGATATCCAGGCGCAGCAACTGGTCGCGCATGCGCTCCAGGGTGGTTTCCATCTCGTTCAGGGCAAACTGCGCGTCGTTGACCTGCTGCTCGATCCGCCCGCGAATCACCGCGTGCTCACCGGCCAGGTTGCCCAGGTCGTCGAGCAGCTCGGCATCCACCTTGACCATGTCCCCCGCCCGCTCGGGCGCGGCGGCGGGCACTTCCAGCGCTACCGGCTCGACCGCTGCCTGGCCGGCGGCGCTGTCGGTGAGGGCGGCGCTGGAGAAATTGCGAATGTAGTCGATCAGCGCGGTGGCGGCGTGCAGTTGCTGGCCCATGCGCACCGCGTCGAGCATGTGCGCCAGGCGGTCGTGGCAGTTCTGCAGCAGGCTGAACAGGGCCGGCGTCGGCGGCAGGCGCCCGGCTGCCAGCAGCTCGTAGAGAAACTCCAGCTCGTGGGCCAGGTCACCGATAGCAGTGATCTCGACCATGCGCGCACCACCCTTGAGGGTGTGCAAGTCGCGCAGCAGGTTCTCTACCTCCACCGTGCTGCGCGGGTCGGCCTGCCAGCGGGCCAGGGACTCGGCGGCGCTCTCGACGATGTCCGAGCTTTCTTCGAGGAAGACTTCCAGCAGTTCCTTGTCGCCTGCTGCCTCTTCCACGTCTTCCGGAGCAGCTGGCGCAGCGGGCGGCGGTGCGCTGTGGCGGAACTCGCGCAGCTCACCCAGCAGCGCCACCGCCGACACCGGTGCCTGGCCGTCGCACAGGCTTTGCAGCATGTCGGCCAAGGTTGCATGGCTGTGCCACAGCAGCGTGAACAGCGCCTCGCTGGCCCCCAGGCGGCGGTCCACCAAGCCCTCGTAGAGCAGCGCCAGTTCCTGGGCCAGTACTTCCACCGCGCCGATGGCGGCCATCTGCGCACCGCCTTTTAGTGTCTGCACATCGTGCTGCAGCGCCGACAGCGCCGAGACGCTGTCGGGCTCCTGCTGCCAATGGCGCAAGGCGTCGGCTGCGCTTTCAAGAATGTCGGCGGCCTCTTCGAGGAACAGCTCGACCACCGCCTGGGCCGGCAGCGGGTCGGGGCTGGCCAAGGCTTGCACCCCCTGCGCGCCGACCACCCCGAGCGCACTCGGGTCCAGCGCGTCGTCGAGCACCCCGCGCAGCGCCGCCAGGCACTCGGGGCGGGCGCTCAGGTCCTGGCCTGCGGCAATTTCGTCGAGCAGGTCGAACAGGGTTTCATGGGCGTCGCGGGCAACGGCGAAGAAGCGCTGGTTCGCCGGCAGGCTGCCCTCCTCCACCGCACCGTACAGGTCCAACAGGCCCTCGCAGATTTCATCCACTTGCCACAGCTCGGCCTGGTGCGCGGCATGACCGAGGCTGGTCATGTCGTCGAGCAGGGTTTCCAGCCCCTGGCGGGCGGCCGGCTGCTGCTGCCAGTGGGTGAGCAGGTTTTCGGCATCGAGCAGGGTGTCCATGGCCCGGCCCAGGAAGCTGGCAATCAGCTGCGGGTCGCGCCGGTTGCGGCGTGGTTGCGGCGAATCGGCCTGCTGCTGCGCCAGGCGTGCATCGACAGTCTGGCCGACCTGCTCGATCAGCTCGGCGGCGCCCGGGATCGGCGCCAGCGGGGTGCTGTTCAGTTGCGCCAGGCCCAAATGGAACAACGCCCGGGCCGCTTCCAGCAGTTCGATTTCCACCAGCAGCAGCGGCTGCTCATGGCCTTTGTATTCGCGCACCAGGCGGTCGAGGGCGGTGGCCAGCTCAGCCACCGGCATCACCCCGGCCATCGCCGCGCTGCCCTTGAGGGTATGCAGGGCACGCTGCAGGCCGTCGCTGACCGGCGCGCCCCGGGGGTCGGCAGCCTGCAGCCAGGCTTCGAGCGCTGCCAGGTGGCCCTGGGCTTCGTTGCGGAAGATCTCCAGCAGGTTCGGGTCGAGCCCGTCGATACTGGCGGCTGGGGCGGCATCGTTGAGCGCCAGGGCATGCAGGTGGCCCGCCAGCTGCTCGACTTCTGCCGTGGCCGGCACCAGGCCGGCGGCGAAGTCGGCCAACAGGTCGGGCAGGCGCACGAACACCTGCTGCAAGGCCACCAAGCCTTCGGCGCTGAGCACGATGCGCCCTTCGAGCACACGGTTGAGCAGGTGCTCGGCGCCCCAGGCCAGTTCAGCCACGGCCTGGGCATGCACCATGCGCCCGCTGCCCTTGAGCGTATGCAAGGCCCGGCGCACCTCCACCAGGGCATCGCGCAGGCTGTTATCGGCGCGCCAGCGCAGCCAGTGGCGCTCGATCTCCGGCAGCAGCTCGCCGGCCTCTTCGAGGAATACTTCGCGCAGCTCGTCATCGATGCCGTCCACCGCCAAGCCGGCAATGGCTGCGGTTTCCGGGTGCCGACAATGCACACCTAGGGCCGACAAGCCGGCATGGGCCATGTCGATGAACGCTTGCGCGTCGGCCAAGGGGTCGGCCACCCGCCATTGCAAGTAGGCTTCGATGGCGCACAGGGCGTCGGCCAGGTGCGCCAGCTCATCGGGCAGCGGCTCCTCTTCAAGGTGCCCCAGCCAGCCCTGCACGTAGCCGGCGGCGCCGGCGAACACCTCGGCGGCGGCCGGCAGCATCAGCATCGCCAAGGCCCCGCGCACCTGTTGCAGCAGCCCGGGCAGGGCTTGCAAGCGCTGGCGCGACCAGTCCGACTCCAGGCAGTCGCCGATCAAATCCTTGGCCTGCTGCAGCACGTTCAGCGATTCGTTGAGCACCAGCTGGCGGGTATCGGCCAGATCGGCGCCGGGCAGGCTGCCGGGCTCGGTTTCTTCCAGCGGGCCAACCATGCCGTTGAGGGTCGCCTCGACATACAGCAGCGCCCCGGCCACATCCATCAGCACCGCTTCATCCACGCCATCGCCCTGCTCCACCAGCGCCTGCAATGCCAGCACCTGGTCGATGATCACCCGCCGTGGCTGCTGGAAACCCAGCACAGCCAGGGTGTCGGCCACATGCCGCAGCGGCGCCAGCAAGGCCTCCAATGGCTCGCGCGGGGTTTGCTCGCCAGCGACGAACGGGTCCAGGCGTTCCTTGATGCGCATCAGGTCGTCGCACAGCGCCATCACCACCGAGCGCAGCGCATCGCGCCCGGGGCCGGCCTGCATGTGCTCGCGCCAGTTGCCCAGCGACAGGTCGAGGTCGGCCAGGTCGGCCGCGCCCGCCAGGCGCTGGCCCAACTCGCCGAGCAGGCTGCCTTGCGCCAGGGGTTCGGCGCCGCGACAGGCGCGCAGCTGGTTGAGCAGCGGCAGCACCACCAGCGGCAGGTCGTGGCGTGCACCGCGTAGCCGGTCAAGATACGGCGGCAGTTGCTCCAGGCCGCGGAACAGCGCGCCCAGGCAGTCGCCGCGCGGCGCCACCTGGCCGTCGGCCATGGCTTGGCCCAGCAGCTCCAGCTCTTCGGCCAGGCGCATGGCCCCGGGCAGCTCGAGCATGCGCAGGCAACCGTGCACCTGGTGCAGGTTGTCCACCACGAACGCCAGCAGCGACAGGTCGCCGGTTTCTCCGGCAAAGCGCTCCAGGGCCTGGCGCGCCTGGCCCAGGCAGTCGAGCATGGGCGCCTTGGCCCAGGCCAGGGCCACGGTGTCGTGGCGCATGCCGGTGATGCTGGGCTGGCTCACGGGCGCTCGACCTTGGGCAGGGTGAACCCGGACACCGAGCGGCGCATCTCGCTGGCCATGCGCGCCAGGTGGCGAATGCTGTCGGCGGTGGCGCTGGAGCCGGTGGACGTCTGCGCGGTGATCTGCTGGATCACCGCCATGGTGTGGGAAATCTGCCCGGCCGAGGAGGTTTGCAACTGGGCCGCGTCGGAGATGCTGTGGATCAGTTCGGCCAGGGTCTGCGACACGCCTTCGATTTCGGCCAGCGCCACCCCGGCGTCCTGGGCCAGGCGCGCACCGCGCACCACTTCGGCGGTGGTCTGCTCCATGGAGATCACTGCTTCGTTGGTGTCGGCCTGGATGGTGCGCACCAGCGCTTCGATCTGCCGCGTCGCCGAGGACGAGCGCTCGGCCAGGCGCTGCACCTCGTCGGCGACCACGGCAAAACCGCGCCCGGCCTCGCCAGCCAGCGAGGCCTGGATCGCCGCGTTGAGGGCGAGGATGTTGGTCTGGTCGGCAATGTCGTCGATCAGGCTGACGATGTCGCCGATTTCTTGCGAAGACTCACCCAGGCGCTTGATCCGTTTGGCGGTGTCCTGGATCTGCTCGCGGATGTTGTTCATGCCGTTGATGGTGTTGTGCACCACCTCGTTACCCTTGTTGGCGATGGCCACCGAACGCTCGGCCACCTTGGCCGACTCGTAGGCGTGGGCCGACACCCGGTCGATGGACTCGACCATGTCGCCCACCGCTTCGGAGGCCTCGCTGATCTGCTCGGCCTGGTGCTCGGAGGCCTTGGCCAGCTGGCGCGAAGTGTTCTGGGTGTCCTGCACCGCTGCGGCCACCTGCTCGGCGCTGTGGTTGATGGTGGCCACAAGGTCGCGCAGCTGGTCGACCGAGTAGTTGATCGAATCGGCGATGGCCCCGGTGAAGTCCTCGGTGACCGACACGGTGACGGTCAGATCGCCATCGGCCAGCTCTTCGATTTCATCCAGCAGGCGCATGATCGCCTGCTGGTTGCGTTCGTTCTTTTCGGCGGTCTCGCGCAGCTGGCGGTGGGTGGCGCGCACCATCACCAGGCCGATGAGGATGATCGAGGCCAGCGCCAACAGGCCCAGGGCGTAGCCACCGACGGTGTCGAGGGTGCGCCCGCCGGCCAGGTTCTCGAAGCCGTTGGCCAGGTGCGAGGCCTCGTCGAGCAGGGTTTGCGACAGGCTGAAGATGTTGCCGGCGGCCTCGCGCACGCGCAAAAGCTCCGGCGAGGTTTCGAGGATCTCGTCCACGGAGCCGGCGACGAACTGGAACAGCTCGGCGATCTCGGCCAGCCGCGCGCGGGCATCGGCGTCCTCGACCCGGGTTACCTGGATGGCCGGGTTGCCGGCCAGCATGCCTTCGAGTACCTGGCCGAAACGGCTGGCGTCGCGGCCGAAGGTATCGGCGGCCTGCACCGAGGTGTCTTCGCCGGACAGCACGGTGTTGACCGAGCCCAGAATGCGCTCGGCCAGCAGCAACTGGCGCTGGGCCACGGCTACCTGGCTGGCCGGGGCGCCGCTCTGCAGCAGGATTTCCACCACCTTTTCGTACTCGACCTGCAACTGCGGCACGGTTTCGGCCAGGGTCGCCGCCACCTGGTGCAGCGACAGCACGGTCTGTTCGCTGCCAAGGATGGTGTCGGTGTTCTTGCGCAGGTTTTCCCAGTCCTGGCGCACTGCGTCCATTTCGTCGCGCACCGCTGCCGGCGCCGAGGGCAGGCCGGTGCTCTTGTCGCCATGGCGCAGGTAGTCCCAGCGCCGCTCGAAGTCGTTGCGCGCATCGCTCAGCTGGCGGAACGCCAGGGCCTTGCCGGCGGCGGCCTCGGTGGCGTTCTTGGCGATGCGCTGCGACAGCACGCGCAGCTCGCCGGCGTGGCCGATGTACTGCTTGTCGTGGTTGGCCTGGGTGTTGAGGTAGGCGAAGTTGGCGAACAGCAGCACGATCGACAGGATCAGCACCACGAACAGCACGGTGATCTGCGCGGTACTGCGCGGGCGCTGGGCCACGGCGGCGGGGGATACGGTAGGGCCCGGCTTGGTCACGGCGATATTCCTCTACAACGCCACATCGAGAAACCCCGGCGCCTGGGCCAGGGCGAACGGGCTGAAAATCGCCCAGTTGCGCTCACGGGGGAAATGCCCCTGCACGAACGGCGCTGCGGCGCGAATCAATGGTTGCGGCGGCGACAGCTCGAGGCTGCTCAGGGCGAAGTGCTGCAGGCCCACCACCTCGTCCACCAGCAACCCGGCAAACAGTTCTTCATGGTCCAGCACCAGCACCCGGCGCTGCTTGCCCGGCGTGGCCGGGCCAAGCCCGAAAAAGGCACACAGGTCCATCACTGGCAGCAGCCGCCCGCGCAGGTTGGCCACCCCGCGCACCCAGGGCTGCACCCCAGGCACCCGGCTGCTGCGCGGCTCGCGCAGCACCTCGGCGACCTCGCCCATGGGCGCGACGAACCACTGCCCGGCAATGCGAAAACCAATGCCGCTCCACTGCTGCAGGCGGGTGTCCTGCAGCGGCTGGTCGGCCACCAGCAGGCGGCAACGCCGGTCGATGTCCAGCAGCAGCTCGAAGGCGGTCAGCGACGCGCCCTGGGGGCGGGTGGTCAAGCGCCGAGCACCTCGATGAGCTTGGCGATCAGGGCGTCTTCTTCCACCGGTTTGGTGAGAAAGTCGCGGGCGCCCTGACGGGTGGCCCAGATACGGTCGGTTTCCTGGTCCTTGGTGGTGACTACCACCACCGGGATGGCGCTGGTTTCAGGGTCCTTGCTCAACTGGCGGGTGGCCTGGAAACCGTTCATGCCGGGCATGACGATGTCCATCAGCACCGCGTCGGGCTTCTCTTGCCGGGCCAGGGCCACGCCGTCGGCGCCGTTGTCGGCCTTGAGCACCTGGTGGCCGTGCTTTTCCAGCCATTCGGTCAAGCGGTACATCTCTGTCGGCGAGTCGTCGACAATCAGAACTCGGGCCATGCTGTTTCCCCATGAGGAACGTTGGGCGCCGCCATTTCGAGGCAGCGTCAGGTTACGTGCGGGTCCTGCGCGGCGAAGCCGGGCACGTGGGCACGGATCGCGTCGAGCAGTTCGTCCTTGCTGAACGGTTTGGTCAGAAACTGATCAGAGCCCACTACCCGGCCGCGGGCCTTGTCGAACAGGCCGTCGCGGGACGAGAGCAAGATGACCGGGGTGTCCTTGAATTCGCTGTTGTGCTTGATCACCGCGCAGGTCTGGTAACCGTCCAGGCGCGGCATCAGCACATCGACGAAAATGATGCGTGGCTTGTGGTCGACGATTTTTGCCAGGGCGTCGAAGCCGTCGCTGGCGGTGATCACCTCGCAGCCGGCCTCGCCGAGCAACATCTGCGCGGTGCGGCGGATCGTGCGGGAATCGTCGATCACCATCACCTTCAGGGGTTGTTCCATAGTCGCGCTACCATCGCTGCCGGGGCTGAAATGCGGGGCCGCTTCGCGCCCCATCGCGGCACAAGGCCGCTCCCACAGGTCTGTGCCTTGCACTGAGCTGCCAACCGACGCCGGCCCCTGTGGGAGCGGCCTTGTGTCGCGATGGGCTGCGCAGCAGCCCCGGCGCTTGCAGGTACGGGCAAGGCTTGAGGCCTAAACAGACCACTTGTCCGGCCTTTTTAGCACACTCAAGGTAGCCATTCCATCTGCCCGCCCCCTTGACCCGGCGCGCGCCCGGCGCCACCCTGAGCCACTTTCATTTTCGTGCCATCGCGGCCACCTGCCGCCAAGAGGAATTACCCCATGAGCGTTCGCCTCGGGATTGTCATGGACCCCATCGCGTCCATCTCCTACAAAAAGGACAGCTCGCTGGCCATGCTGCTGGCCGCCCAGGCCCGTGGCTGGGAGCTCTTCTACATGGAGCAGCGCGACCTGTATCAAGGCGAAGGCAAGGCCCGCGCACGCCGCCGCCCGCTCAAGGTGTTCGCCGACCCGGCGCACTGGTTCGAGCTGGGTGACGAGCAGGACGCCCCGCTGGCCGAGCTGGACGTGATCCTGATGCGCAAGGACCCGCCCTTCGACATGGAGTTCGTCTACAGCACCTACCTGCTGGAGCAGGCCGAGGCCGAAGGCGTGCTGGTGGTGAACCGCCCGCAAAGCCTGCGCGACTGCAACGAAAAGCTCTTCGCCACGCTGTTCCCGCAGTGCACCCCACCCACCCTGGTGAGCCGGCGCCCGGACATCATCCGTGAGTTCGCCGCCAAGCACGGTGATGTGATCCTCAAGCCGCTGGACGGCATGGGCGGCACCTCGATCTTCCGCCACCGCGCCGGCGACCCGAACCTCTCGGTGATTCTCGAGACCCTCACCGCACTGGGCGCCCAGCAAATCATGGCGCAGGCCTACCTGCCGGCGATCAAGGACGGCGACAAGCGCATCCTGATGATCGACGGCGAGCCGGTGGACTACTGCCTGGCGCGCATCCCGGCCAGCGGCGAGACCCGCGGCAACCTGGCCGCCGGTGGCCGTGGCGAAGCCCGCCCGCTGAGCGAGCGCGACCGCTGGATCGCCGCCCAGGTGGGCCCGACCTTGCGTGAAAAGGGCCTGCTGTTCGTTGGCCTGGACGTGATTGGCGACTACCTGACCGAAATCAACGTCACCAGCCCGACCTGCATCCGCGAGATCGACGCCGCCTACAACACCAACATCGGCGCCCAGCTGATGGATGCCATTGATCGCAAGCTCAAGGCGCGCTGACCGAGGACAGGTGGCAACACCGCGCAGTGGGGTATGATGCCGGTCCATTTCGACTGAGCCGCTGCCCCACCCAGCGGTTGCTGGATATTCGATGACGCTCCCCGCCGACATCCCCACCGACCTGCTGCCACCCCGCGTTCGCCCGGTGGACCGGCTCGGTTTTACCCTGTTCCTGGCCGCCCTGGTGCACCTGGCGCTGATCCTGGGTGTGGGCTTTTCCGTGGTCAAACCGGCTGATATCCGCCACACCATGGACATCACCCTGGCCACCTTCAAGAGCGAGAAGCCGCCTGAAAAGGCCGACTTCCAGGCCCAGGACAACCAGCAGGGCAGCGGCACGCTGGACAAGAAAGCAGTGCCCAAGACCACCGAAGTGGCGCCGTTCCAGGACAGCAAGATCAACAAGGTCACCCCGCCGCCTGCCGCCCGACAGGAGGTGCCGCCACCGCCGGTGCAGCAAAAGTCCGCGGTGACCACCCAGGCACCCAAGGCGCAGAAGGTCGAGCCCAAGCCGAAAGAGACCAAGCCCCAGCCGCAGGCCGAAGCCAAGGTGCCAGACTTCGACAGCTCGCAACTGTCCAGCCAGATCGCCAGCCTCGAGGCGGAGCTGTCCAACGAACAGCAGCGCTACGCCAAGCGCCCGCGCATCCACCGCCTGAACGCCGCCTCGACCATGCGCGACAAGGGCGCCTGGTACAAGGAAGAGTGGCGCAAGAAGGTCGAGCGCATCGGCAACCTCAACTACCCCGAAGAAGCCCGGCGCCAGCAGATGTACGGCAGCCTGCGGATGATGGTGTCGATCAACCGCGACGGTTCGTTATATGAGGTGCTGGTGCTCGAATCGTCCGGCCAGCCGGTGCTGGACCAGGCCGCCCAGCGCATCGTGCGCCTGGCCGCGCCGTTCGCGCCGTTCACCGGCGACCTGGCCGAGTTCGACCGGCTGGAGATCATCCGCACCTGGCGCTTTGCGCGGGGTGACAAGCTGTCGAGCAACTAGTCTCCAGGCATCCCCGCCCCCTGTAGGAGCAGGCTTGCCTGCGATAGCGTCAGCGGCCCCACCACCGCCATCGCAGGCAAGCCTGCTCCTACAGGGGTTGGTGGACAGCCGCACAGCACCTTGTCAGCCTCCTCACCTGGCGCCACACTAGCGCTCATGAAAACCTTCAGCCCCAGCTACCTCAAGCACCAGTTCCTGATCGCCATGCCGCACATGGCTGATCCGAACTTCGCGCAAACGCTGACGTACATCGTCGAACACAACGAGAACGGCGCCATGGGGCTGGTGATCAACCGCCCGCAAGAGCTGAACCTGGCCGACATCCTCGAGCAACTGCGCCCCGACGAAACACCGCCACCCAGCACCCTGCACGTACCCATCTACCAGGGTGGCCCGGTGCAGACCGACCGCGGCTTCGTGCTGCACAGCAACGAGTGCAGCTTCCAGGCCACCGTCGCGCTCGAAGGTTTGTCGCTGACCACCTCGCAGGACGTGCTGCTGGCCATCGCCGCCGGCGTGGGCCCCAAGCAGAGCCTGATCACCCTGGGTTACGCCGGCTGGGAAGCCGGGCAACTGGAAGCGGAGCTGGCCGACAACGCCTGGCTCAACTGCCCGTTCGACGCCGACATCCTGTTCGCCATGGCCAGTGACATGCGCCTGGCCCAGGCCGCCAAAAGCCTGGGCATCAACCTGAGCCTGCTGACCAGCCAGGCGGGGCACGCCTGATGGCCGAGCTGCGCCTGCTGCTGGGCTTCGACTACGGCACCAAACAGATCGGCGTCGCCGTCGGCCAGGTGATCACCGGCCAGGCCCGTGAGCTGTGCACGCTCAAGGCCCAGAACGGCGTGCCGGACTGGAACCAGGTGGAAAAGCTCATCAAGGAATGGAAGCCCGACGCCATCGTCGTCGGCCTGCCGCTGAACATGGACGGCACCCCCAGCGAGATGAGCGAACGCGCCGAAAAGTTCGCCCGCCGCCTGAACGGCCGTTACAACCTGCCGGTACACACCCACGACGAGCGCCTGACCACCTTTGAAGCCAAAGGCGAGCAGATGGCCCGTGGCAACCGCCATGGCAGCTACCGCGACAACCCGGTCGACGCCATCGCCGCCGCCCTGCTGCTGCAAGGCTGGCTGGAGGCCAATACCTGACTTTTCCGCGTTCACGCCGGGGCCACCACCACGCCCCGGCGCCCCCAGGAGACCCGCAATGAGCCTACCCGATCCCGCCGCACTGATCCGGCAGATGGCCGTCGACCTTCGCGCCCATCTGGCCCGCCGCGCCATCACCGAGCCACGCTATATCGGCATCCGCACCGGCGGCGTCTGGGTTGCCCAGGCCCTGCAAGCCGAGCTTGGCGACGACAGCCCGCTGGGCACCTTGGATGTGTCGTTCTACCGCGACGATTTCAGCCAGAACGGCCTGCACCCGCAGGTGCGCCCCTCGGAGCTGCCTTTCGAGATCGAAGGCCAGCACCTGGTGCTGATCGACGACGTGCTGATGAGCGGGCGTACCATCCGCGCCGCACTCAACGAACTGTTCGACTACGGCCGCCCGGCCAGCGTGACGCTGGTGTGCCTGCTGGACCTGGATGCCGGCGAACTGCCGATCCGCCCGAACGTGCTCGGTGCCACCCTGTCGCTGGCCGCCCATGAACGGGTAAAATTGACCGGACCCGCCCCGCTCGCCCTCGAGCGCCAGGACCTCGCCCCCGCATCCGCCCTTTAAGAGTCCCCCGCGATGACGCCATTCGACGCCAAGCGCCCGCTGCAGCTCAATGATCAGGGCCAGCTACGCCACTTTCTTTCGCTCGACGGTTTGCCCCGCGAACTGCTGACCGAAATCCTCGACACCGCCGACTCGTTCCTCGAAGTCGGCGCCCGGGCCGTGAAGAAGGTCCCGCTGCTGCGCGGCAAGACCGTGTGCAACGTGTTCTTCGAGAACTCCACCCGTACCCGCACCACCTTCGAACTGGCCGCCCAGCGCCTGTCGGCCGACGTGATCAGCCTGAACGTGTCGACCTCCTCGACCAGCAAGGGCGAGACCCTGTTCGACACCCTGCGCAACCTCGAGGCCATGGCCGCCGACATGTTCGTGGTGCGCCACTCCGACTCCGGCGCCGCCCACTTCATCGCCGAGCACGTGTGCCCGGACGTGGCGGTGATCAACGGCGGTGACGGCCGCCACGCGCACCCCACCCAAGGCATGCTCGACATGCTGACCATCCGCCGCCACAAGGGCAGCTTCGAGAACCTCTCGGTAGCCATCGTCGGCGATATCCTGCATTCGCGCGTGGCCCGCTCGGACATGCTCGCGCTCAAGGCGCTGGGCTGCCCGGACATCCGCGTGATCGGCCCGAAAACCCTGATCCCGATCGGCATCGAACAGTACGGGGTGAAGGTCTACACCGACATGGCCGAAGGCCTGAAAGACGTCGATGTGGTGATCATGCTGCGCCTGCAGCGCGAGCGCATGGCCGGCGGCCTGCTGCCCAGCGAAGGCGAGTTCTACCGCCTGTTCGGCCTGACCACCGCGCGCCTGGCCGGGGCCAAGCCCGATGCCATCGTCATGCACCCGGGCCCGATCAACCGTGGCGTGGAGATCGAGTCGGCTGTGGCCGACGGCAAACACTCGGTGATCCTCAACCAGGTCACCTACGGCATCGCCGTGCGCATGGCGGTGCTGTCCATGGCCATGAGCGGGCAGAACGCGCAACGTCAACTCGACCAGGAGAACGCCCAGTGACCCTCAGCATTATCGGCGCCCGGGTGATCGACCCTGCCAGCGGACTGGACCGCGTCACCGACCTGCACCTGGACGGCGGGCGCATTGCCGCCATCGGCGCGGCACCGGCCGGCTTCAGCGCCAGCCGCACGATCCAGGCCGACGGCCTGGTGGCAGCGCCAGGCCTTGTGGACCTCGGCGTGTCGCTGCGCGAGCCGGGCTACAGCCGCAAGGGCAACATCGCCAGCGAAACCCGCGCTGCGGTTGCCGGTGGCGTCACCAGCCTGTGCTGCCCGCCGCAGACCAAACCGGTACTGGACACCCCGGCGGTGGCCGAGTTGATTCTCGACCGCGCCCGCGAGGCGGCCAACAGCAAGGTCTACCCGATCGGCGCCCTGACCAAGGGCCTGGAAGGCGAGCAACTAGCCGAGCTGGTGGCCCTGCGCGACACCGGTTGCGTAGCGTTTGGCAACGGCCTGAAACAAATCCCCAACAACCGCACCCTGGCCCGGGCGCTGGAGTACGCCGCCACCTTCGACCTGACCGTGGTGTTCCACTCCCAGGACAGCGACCTGTCGCAGGGCGGCCTGGCCCACGAAGGCCCGATGGCCAGCTTCCTCGGCCTGCCCGGCATCCCCGAGAGCGCCGAGACCGTGGCCCTGGCGCGCAACCTGCTGCTGGTCGAGCAGAGCGGCGTACGTGCACACTTCAGCCAGATCACCAGCGCCCGTGGCGCCCGCCTGATCGCCCAGGCCCAGCAATTGGGGCTGCCAGTCACCGCTGACGTGGCGCTGTACCAGCTGATTCTCACCGACGAGGCGCTGCGCGACTTCTCGAGCCTGTACCACGTGCAGCCGCCGCTGCGCACCGCCGCCGACCGCGACGGCCTGCGCGAAGCGGTAAAGGCCGGGGTGATCCAGGCCATCTCCAGCCACCACCAGCCCCACGAGCGTGACGCCAAGCTGGCCCCGTTCGGCGCCACCGAGCCGGGTATCAGCAGCGTCGAGCTGCTGCTGCCGCTGGCCATGACCCTGGTCGAGGACGGCCTGCTCGACCTGCCGACCCTGCTGGCGCGCCTGAGCAGCGGCCCCGCCGCGGCCCTGCGCCTGCCGGCCGGCGAGCTGAAGGTGGGCGCTGCCGCTGACCTGGTGCTGTTCGACCCGCAAGCCTCCACCGTGGCGGGCGAGCAGTGGTTCTCGCGCGGCGAGAACTGCCCGTTCATCGGCCACTGCCTGCCGGGTGCGGTGCGTTATACCTTGGTCGATGGGCATGTCTGCTTTGAGTCCTGACAGACCGCACCGCCCGTTTCGCGGGTAAACCCGCTCCCACAGGGACTGCATGAGCTTCAGGCCAGTGCCGTACCTGTAGGAGCCGGCTTGCCGGCGATGAGGCCGGTTCAGGCTGCACAAGACGTTCCCACAGGATATGCAGCCCCCTGTGGGAGCGGGTTTACCCACGAATGCAGCAACACCGATGAGCCTGTTCGACGCCGACCACTCATCCCCCCCGGTTGAAATTCTTCCCCCCACCCCCATATGTCTCTGCAACAGGCATTTTCGCCCCGCTGCGTGGAGACACTCCCTTGACTACCATCGTTTCTGTCCGCCGTAACGGCAAAGTCGTCATGGGCGGCGATGGCCAGGTATCCCTGGGCAACACCGTAATGAAAGGCAACGCAAAAAAAGTGCGCCGCCTGTACAACGGCCAGGTCATCGCCGGCTTTGCCGGTGCCACCGCCGATGCCTTCACCCTGTTCGAGCGCTTCGAAGCCCAACTGCAGAAACACTCCGGCCACCTGGTGCGTGCCGCCGTGGAGCTGGCCAAGGAATGGCGCACCGACCGCTCCCTGAGCCGCCTGGAGGCGATGCTGGCGGTGGCCAACAAGGACGCTTCTCTGATCATCACCGGCAACGGTGATGTGGTCGAACCCGAAGACGGCCTGATCGCCATGGGTTCCGGCGGTGGCTACGCCCAGGCGGCAGCCCGCGCCCTGCTGAACAAGACTGACCTGTCGGCCCGGGAAATCACCGAGGCCGCGCTGAACATCGCCGGTGACATCTGCGTGTTCACCAACCACAACCTGACCATCGAGGAGCAGGACCTGGCCGAGTAATCAGCTGTTCTGGCGTCCCGCCCGGTGCGGGACTTTTCCACGCTGACCCACTTCGACCCAGGACCGTATTGACCATGTCCATGACCCCCCGCGAAATCGTCCACGAACTCAACCGCCACATCATCGGCCAGGACGACGCCAAGCGCGCCGTGGCCATTGCCCTGCGCAACCGCTGGCGGCGCATGCAACTGCCAGCCGAGCTGCGCCAGGAAGTGACCCCGAAGAACATCCTGATGATCGGCCCCACCGGCGTGGGCAAGACCGAAATCGCCCGCCGCCTGGCCAAGCTGGCCAACGCGCCGTTCATCAAGGTCGAAGCGACCAAGTTCACCGAAGTCGGCTACGTTGGCCGTGACGTCGAGTCGATCATCCGCGACCTGGCCGATGCCGCGCTGAAGATGCTGCGCGAGCAGGAAATCGTCCGCGTGCGCCACCGCGCCGAAGACGCCGCCGAGGACCGCATCCTCGACGCCCTGCTGCCGCAGGCGCGCACCAGCAGCTTTGCCGAAGAAGCCCAGCAGACCAGCAGCGATTCCAACACCCGCCAGCTGTTCCGCAAGCGCCTGCGCGAAGGCCAGCTGGACGACAAGGAAATCGAGATCGAAGTGGCCGAGAACACTGGCGTGGAAATCGCCGCGCCGCCCGGCATGGAAGAAATGACCAACCAGCTGCAGAGCCTGTTCGCCAACATGGGCAAGGGCAAGCGCAAGGCGCGCAAGCTCAAGGTCAAGGACGCGCTGAAGATGGTCCGCGAAGAAGAGGCCAGCCGCCTGGTCAACGAGGAAGAGCTCAAGGCCAAGGCCCTGGAAGCGGTCGAGCAGCACGGCATCGTGTTCATCGACGAGATCGACAAGGTGGCCAAGCGCGGCAACGTTGGCGGCGCCGATGTGTCCCGTGAAGGTGTGCAACGCGACCTGCTGCCGCTGATCGAGGGCTGCACCGTCAACACCAAGCTGGGCATGGTCAAGACCGACCACATCCTGTTCATCGCCTCGGGCGCCTTCCACCTGAGCAAGCCGAGCGACCTGGTACCTGAACTGCAAGGCCGCCTGCCGATCCGTGTCGAGCTCAAGGCGCTGACCCCGGAAGACTTCGAGCGCATCCTCAAAGAACCGCACGCCTCGCTGACCGAGCAATACAGCGCCCTGCTCAAGACCGAAGGCCTGAACATCGCGTTCGCCGACGAGGGTATCAAGCGCCTGGCCGAGATCGCCTTCCAGGTCAACGAAAAGACCGAGAACATCGGTGCCCGCCGCCTGCACACCCTGCTCGAGCGCCTGCTCGAAGAGGTGTCGTTCAGCGCCGGCGACCTGGCCAGCGCCCACGACGAGACGCCGATCAACATCGACGCTGCGTACGTGAACAGCCACCTGGGTGAGCTGGCACAGAACGAAGACCTGTCGCGTTACATCCTGTAAGAACCATCGCGGGGCAAGCCCGCTCCCACGCACTACTGACTGCGTGGGAGCGGGCTTGCCCCGCGAAGGGCCCTTGAATCCCATCACAAGAACCTCGAAGCTAACCCCATCAGCTGCCGAGAGATTTCTGAAATGGCCCGCCTGCCCACCGCCATCAACCTGCACAAAGCCTCGAAAACCCTCACCCTCACCTACGCCCCCGGCGAGGTCTACCACCTGCCCGCCGAATTCCTGCGGGTGCACTCCCCCTCTGCCGAGGTCCAGGGCCACGGCAATCCCATCCTGCAATTTGGCAAGATCAACGTAGGCCTCTCGGGCCTGGAGCCTGCCGGCCAATATGCACTGAAACTGACCTTCGATGACGGCCATGACTCAGGCCTGTTCACCTGGGAATACCTCGAGCAGTTGTGCCTGCGCCAGGAACAGCTGTGGGCCGAATACCTGGACGACCTGCACCAGGCCGGCAAGTCCCGCGACCCGGCCGAATCAGTCGTGAAGCTGATGCTCTAGCGCAAGGTTCCTACGAGTTAGAGCGCATTTTCTAATCTCATCTGCTTGAATGCCTTACAGACAGCCCAGTGACGGGCTGTCTTGCGCATTACATGAAAGTCGGGTAACCAATGGAGCTGGCAAGTTCCCTGCATCGTTTCATGGGCAAGCAGGGCCAGGCCGGTACGTAGTGGTCGCGAGAATGCGCAGGCTGTCTTCACACGCAGAACACCCCGCAGCTCATCACCCCCGCGCAACCGGTCGCAGCACCGCTGTTCCTTATCACTGGTCACCCGAGTAGCAGTACCGGGCTGTCACAACACGCCGGTACTCGTCTCAGGACAACGGAGCGTCGTAGATGAGTAACAAGAACAACGATGAGTTGCAGCGGCAGGCCTCGGAAAACACCCTGGGGCTGAACCCGGTCATCGGTATTCGCCGCAAGGACCTGCTGACCTCGGCGCGCACGGTATTGCGCCAGGCGGTACGCCAGCCCTTGCACAGCGCCAAGCACGTGGCGCATTTCGGCCTGGAACTGAAGAACGTGCTGCTGGGCAAGTCGAGCCTGCAGCCCGAAGGCGACGACCGCCGTTTCGCCGACCCGGCCTGGAGCCAGAACCCGCTGTACCGCCGCTACTTGCAGACCTACCTGGCCTGGCGCAAGGAGCTCAACGACTGGGTCAGCAGCAGCGACCTGTCGCCCCAGGACATCAGCCGCGGACAGTTCGTCATCAACCTGATGACCGAAGCCATGGCCCCCACCAACACCCTCTCCAACCCGGCGGCGATCAAGCGCTTCTTCGAGACTGGCGGCAAGAGCCTGCTCGACGGCCTGTCCAACCTGGCCAAGGACATGGTCAACAACGGCGGCATGCCCAGCCAGGTGAACATGGAGGCGTTCGAGGTGGGCAAGAACCTCGGCACCAGCGAAGGCGCGGTGGTGTACCGCAACGATGTGCTGGAGCTGATCCAGTACAAGCCGATCACCGAGCAGGTGCACAGCCGCCCGCTGCTGGTGGTGCCGCCGCAGATCAACAAGTTCTACGTGTTCGACCTGAGCCCGGAAAAGAGCCTGGCGCGCTTCTGCCTGCGCTCGCAGCAGCAGACCTTCATCATCAGCTGGCGCAACCCCACCAAGGCCCAGCGCGAGTGGGGCCTGTCGACCTACATCGACGCGCTCAAGGAAGCGGTCGATGCGGTGCTGGCGATCACCGGCAGCAAGGACTTGAACATGCTCGGCGCCTGCTCCGGCGGCATCACCTGCACCGCGCTGGTGGGCCACTATGCAGCGCTCGGCGAGAAGAAGGTCAACGCCCTCACGCTGCTGGTGAGCGTGCTCGACACCACCATGGAAACCCAGGTGGCGCTGTTCGTCGACGAGCAGACCCTGGAAGCCGCCAAGCGCCACTCGTATCAGTCGGGCGTGCTCGAAGGCAGCGACATGGCCAAGGTGTTCGCCTGGATGCGCCCCAATGACCTGATCTGGAACTACTGGGTCAACAACTACCTGCTGGGCAACGCCCCGCCCGTGTTCGACATCCTGTTCTGGAACAACGACACCACGCGCCTGCCGGCCGCCTTCCACGGCGACTTGATCGAGATGTTCAAGAACAACCCGCTGACCCGCTCCAACGCCCTGGAGGTGTGCGGCACTGCCATCGACCTGAAGACTGTCGACTGCGACATCTACAGCGTTGCCGGCACCGCCGACCACATCACCCCGTGGCAGTCGTGCTACCGCTCGGCGCACCTGTTCGGCGGCAAGATCGAGTTCGTGCTGTCCAACAGCGGGCATATCCAGAGCATCCTCAACCCGCCGGGCAACCCCAAGGCACGCTTCATGACCGGCGAGGACCGCCCAGACGACCCGGTGGCCTGGCAGGAGAACGCGATCAAGCACGCCGACTCCTGGTGGCTGCACTGGCAGGCCTGGCTGGGCGAGCGCGGCGGCGAGCTGAAAAAGGCCCCCACGCGCCTGGGCAACCGCGCCTACGCCGCCGGCGAAGCCTCCCCCGGTACCTACGTCCACGAACGCTGAGTGCCCGTGCCGCGTTGCGCCGCTGGGCGCAGCGCGCCCACTCACCAAAAGAGCCACGCGCATGTCGCAACCGTACCTGTTCAGGACCGTCGAGCTGGACGACCAGTCGATCCGCACCGCGGTCCGCCCGGGCAAGCCGCACCTGACGCCGCTGCTGATTTTCAACGGCATCGGCGCCAACCTGGAGCTGGTGTTCCCGTTCATCGAGGCGCTGGACCCGGACCTTGAAGTGATTGCCTTCGACGTGCCCGGGGTCGGCGGCTCTTCGACCCCGCGCCACCCCTACCGCTTTCCGGGCCTGGCCAAGCTCACCGCGCGCATGCTCGACTACCTGGACTACGGCCAGGTCAACGTGATCGGCGTGTCCTGGGGCGGTGCGCTGGCCCAGCAGTTCGCCCACGACTACCCCGAGCGCTGCAAGAAGCTGGTGCTGGCCGCCACCGCCGCCGGTGCGGTGATGGTGCCGGGCAAGCCCAAGGTGCTGTGGATGATGGCAAGCCCCAGGCGTTACATCCAGCCGTCGCATGTCATCCGCATTGCCCCGACCATCTACGGCGGCGGCTTTCGCCGCGACCCGGACCTGGCCTTGCACCACGCCTCGAAAGTGCGCTCCGGCGGCAAGCTGGGTTACTACTGGCAGCTGTTCGCAGGCCTGGGCTGGACCAGCATCCACTGGCTGCACAAGATCCACCAGCCAACCCTGGTGCTGGCCGGTGACGACGACCCGCTGATCCCGCTGGTGAACATGCGCCTGCTGGCCTGGCGGATTCCCAATGCACAGCTACACATAATCGACGACGGCCACCTGTTCCTGATCACCCGGGCCGAAGCCGTCGCCCCGATCATCATGAAATTCCTCCAGCAGGAACGCCAACGCGCGGTCATGCACCCGCGCCCGGCTTCGGGCGCCTGATTGCCTGTCGCATCCCACTGTGGCCAGTGCCGGCCCGTGGGGCGGGCTTGCCCCGCGACAGGCCCGATTGCTCAACGATGGAGTGTTGGCATGAAAGACAAACCGGCACCCGGGACGGCCCCGGCCCCCGCCACCAGCATGAACGTGCAGAACGCCATCACCGGCCTGCGCGGTCGCGACCTGCTCTCGACCTTGCGCCATGTCGGCCGCCACGGCCTGCGCCACCCGCTGCACACCGCCCGCCACCTGCTGGAGCTGGGCGGGACGCTCGGCCGGGTGATGCTGGGTGACACCCCCTACCAGCCGCACCCGCGCGACAACCGCTTCAGCGACCCGACCTGGAGCCAGAACCCGCTCTACCGCCGCGGCCTGCAGGCGTACCTGGCCTGGCAGAAGCAGACCCGCCTGTGGATCGAAGAAAGCTCGCTGAGCCATGACGACCGCGCCCGCGCGCAGTTTCTGTTCAACCTGATCAACGACGCCCTGTCACCCAGCAACTCGCTGCTCAACCCGCTGGCGGTGAAGGAGCTGCTCAACACCGGCGGCCAGAGCCTGCTGCGCGGCGCCAGCCACCTGCTCGACGACCTGCGCCACAACGACGGCCTGCCGCGCCAGGTGGACGAACGCGCCTTCGAAGTGGGCGGCAACCTGGCCACCACCCCGGGCGCCGTGGTGTTTCGCAACGACCTGCTGGAGCTGATCCAGTACAAGCCGCTGAGCGAAAAACAGTACGCCCGCCCGCTGCTGGTGGTGCCGCCGCAGATCAACAAGTTCTACATCTTCGACCTCGGCCCGACCAACAGCTTCGTGCAGTACATGCTCAAGCACGGCCTGCAGGTGTTCATGGTCAGCTGGCGCAACCCCGACCCGCGCCACCGCGAGTGGGGCCTGTCGAGCTACGTGCAGGCGCTGGAAGAAGCGCTGAACGCCTGCCGCAGCATCAGCGGCAGCCGCGACCCCAACCTCATGGGCGCCTGCGCCGGCGGCCTGACCATGGCCGCGCTGCAGGGCCACCTGCATGCCAAGCAGCAACTGCGCAAGGTACGCAGCGCCACCTACCTGGTGAGCCTGCTGGACAGCCAGTTCGACAGCCCCGCCAGCCTGTTCGCCGACGAGCAGACCATCGAGGCCGCCAAGCGCCGCTCGTACCAGCGCGGCGTGCTCGATGGCGGCGAGGTGGCGCGGATCTTCGCCTGGATGCGGCCCAACGACCTGATCTGGAACTACTGGGTCAACAACTACCTGCTGGGCAAGGCGCCGCCAGCCTTCGACATCCTCTACTGGAACGCCGACAACACCCGCCTGCCGGCGGCGCTGCACGGCGACCTGCTGGACTTCTTCAAACTCAACCCGCTGACCTTCGCCGACGGCCTGGAGGTGTGTGGCACGCCCATCGACCTCAAGCAGGTGGCTGTGGACAGCTTTACCGTGGCCGGCAGCAACGACCACATCACGCCGTGGGACGCGGTGTACCGCTCGGCCTTGCTGCTGGGCGGCGAGCGGCGTTTCGTGCTGGCCAACAGCGGGCATATCCAGAGCATCATCAACCCGCCCGGCAACCCCAAGGCCTACTACCTGGAGAACCCGCGGCTTTCCAGCGACCCGCGCGCCTGGTTCCACGACGCCCAGCGCCGCGACGGCAGTTGGTGGCCGCTGTGGCTGGACTGGATCGGGCCACGCTCCGGCACCTTGAAAGCGCCGCGCACCGAGCTTGGCAACGCCACCTATCCACCGCTGGGCCCTGCGCCCGGCACCTACGTACTGGCACGCTGAGCGAATGAAAACCCGCGACCGCATCCTTGAATGCGCCCTGGCGCTGTTCAACCAGCAGGGCGAGCCGAACGTCTCGACCCTGGAAATCGCCAACGAGATGGGCATCAGCCCCGGCAACCTGTACTACCACTTCCACGGCAAGGAGCCGCTGGTGATCGGCCTGTTCGAGCGTTTCGAAGAACAGCTGATGCCGCTGCTCGACCCGCCGCTGGACGTGCGCCTGGACGCTGAGGACTACTGGCTGTTCCTGCACCTGATCGTCGAGCGCATGGCCCAGTACCGCTTCCTGTTCCAGGACCTGTCCAACCTCACCGGGCGCCTGCCCAAGCTGGCCCGGGGCATGCGCAGCCTGATCAATGCGCTCAAGCGCACCCTGGCCGCGCTGCTGGCCAGCCTCAAGCGCCAGGGGCTGGTGACCAGCGAAACCCAGGCGCTGGGGCAACTGGTGGAGCAGATAACGCTGACCCTGATGTGCTCGCTGGACTACCAGCGGGTGCTGGGCCGTGAGGGGGATGTAGGGGTGGTGGTGTACCAGATCATGATGCTGGTGGCGCCGCACCTGCAGACGCCGGCGCGTGCAGCGGCGGAGCAGTTGGCGATGAGGTACCTGGAGGGCTGAAATCATCGCCTGTAGGAGCGGCCTTGTGTCGCGAAGGGCTGCGCAGCAGCCCCCGACGATTCAGGATTTTGCTCGAATCCTGGGGCCGCTTTGCGCCCCTTTCGCGGCACAAGGCCGCTCCTACAGGGGATGTGCAATCCCTGTAGGAGCGGCCTTGTGCCGCGATGCAGGCGAGGCGGTATCAGGCCTGGGTGGCCGCGTTCACCGGTGCCGACGGGGTGCTGCCGGCCGGGGCCGCGCTTGGCGCCGGGGCGGCAGTGGCTGCCGGGGTCGCTGCCGGTTTGGCTGCAGCTGGCTTGGCTGCCGGCTTGGCTGGTGCCTTTTTCACGGCAGGCTTCTTGGCCGCTGCAGGTTTTGCCGCAACAGGCTTGGCTGCAGGTTTTGCCGCAGGCTTGCCTGCAGGTTTTGCCGCAGGCTTGGCCGCCGCAGTTTTAGCAGCTGGCTTGGCCGCAGGCTTGGCCGCTGCGGTTTTCGCCGCAGGCTTGGCCGGCGCCTTGGCCAGTGGCTTGGCCGCAGCCTTGCTGGCACTGGCCTTGGAGATCGGCGTCACCGAGGCGCCGGTCAGCTTCTCGATCTGCTTGGTCAGGGTGTCGACCTGCTGGTGCAGGGCCTTGATCTCGTTGCGGCTGGGTACGCCCAGGCGCGAGATGGCGCTGTTCAGGCGCTTGTCGAAGGCTTCTTCGAGCTCGCTCCACTTGCCCAAGGCACGGTCCTTGACTCCGGACACCCGCGAAGTGGTCGACGACTTGGCGGTTTCAGCCACGTCTTCGGCGGTCTTCTTCGCGGTTTTTTCGGCCTTCTCGCCATCTTTTACCAGCGAGTCGAACAGCTTCGGGCCGTCCTGGTCGATCTTGGAGTAGATACCCAGCCCTGCCAGCCAGATCTTGCGGGAGTACTTCTCGATCCCGCCGACCCAGGAGCTGCCTTCTTTGTCGGAATTCTTCTTGCCAGCCATCCTGCTCTCCTTATGGTTTGTGCGCGACGCGCTCGAGCAGCTCGTGCAGCTGTTCAAGCTTGATGGACAACGCCTCAACGTCATGTTTAGACGGAATGCCGAGGCGATTCAAGGCGCGCCCTACGCGCTCGTCGAAGGCTTTCTCGATTTTGTCCAGCTGGGCCTCGACCCGGCCAGGTACCCGGGTGACTTCCTGGGCGGCTTCATCGATTTGCGTGTTGGCCGCGTCAACGGCCTTGTCCAGGCGCTTCTTGCCGCGTTTCTCGACGCCTTCACCGGCTTTTACCAGCTCCTTGAAGTAGTCGGAGCCTTCCTGGCCGACACGGGCGTAAGCGCCGATGCCCGCCAGCCAGATCTTGCGCGCGTAGCCGCGCACTTCGCCCAGGGTGCCCTGGGTGTCGTCTTTTTGCTTCAGGTTCGCTTTGGCCATGCTCTGCACCTCATGCTCGTTCGGGGGAGGGAGGAACTGCCCATGGATTCGGGCCTGGAGCATAAGGTAGGGAAGGAAATTAGAATTCTCACCCTAAGGTGGGTGCTGGGCGTGGGAGGCTTGAATGGCATGCAGCCCCTGTGGGATCAACTGTCTTGCTGAAGATCTTGAAGCGGGCTTGATTGCTGTGGGAAGCGGCCTTGTGTCGCGATGGGCTGCGCAGCAGCCCCAGCGATGGTACGTGATGCCGAGATCCTGGGGCTGCTGCGCAGCCCATCGCGACACAAGGCCGCTCCTACAGAGACAGCGCTCGGCCGTCAGGCCAGGGCTTTATCCAGCGCCCGCTCGATCTCGCCCTTGATGGTGCCGCTCATCATCGACAGCATCATGCCCAGCTTGAGCTCCACGCGAATGCTGTCATCGCCGATGTGCACGCTGCCGTTGGCGCCGCTGCGCGAAACGTCGACGCGGTCGCCGTTCCAGCTGGCCTTGAGGTCGTACTCGCGGCTGAGCTTGTCCACCAGTGCTTCGGCCTTGGCCCGGGCGGCCTCGCGGCCGAGGTTGTGTTTGCGTTCGACGCTGATCTGGGTCATGCGGGTGTTCCTGGATATGAAGACAATGGCCGCATTATGCCCCCGCCCACCCGGCGACACACCCCGCCAAGACAAAACCGCCCGTAGCCCATAGAATGGCGATAATTTTTTACCGGTGAAGCGATATGACCGACCAGCGCAAAGGCGACCACGCCGAACCCACCACCCATTTCGGCTACCAGGACGTGCCTGAAAGCCAGAAGGCGAAAAAAGTCGCCGAGGTGTTCCACTCCGTCGCCGCCAAGTATGACCTGATGAACGACGTGCTGTCCGGTGGCATGCACCGCCTGTGGAAGCGCTTCACCATCGAGCTGTCCGGCGTGCGCACCGGCAACCGCGTGCTGGATATCGCTGGCGGTACCGGCGACCTGGCGGCCAAGTTCTCGCGCCTGGTCGGCCCGACCGGCCAGGTGGTGCTGGCCGACATCAACGAATCGATGCTCAAGGTCGGCCGTGACCGCCTGCTCGACCGCGGCGTTGCCGGCAACATCGAGTTCGTCCAGGCCGACGCCGAAAAGCTGCCCTTCCCCGACAACCACTTCGACTGCGTGACCATCGCCTTCGGCCTGCGCAACGTGACGCACAAGGATGAGGCCATCCGCTCGATGCTGCGGGTGCTCAAGCCCGGTGGCCGCCTGCTGGTGCTGGAGTTCTCCAAGCCCACCAACAAGCTGATGTCCAAGGCCTACGACGCCTACTCGTTCGCCTTCATGCCGCTGGCTGGCAAGCTGATCACCAACGACTCCGAAAGCTACCGTTACCTCGCCGAGTCGATCCGCATGCACCCCGACCAGGAAACGCTCAAGAGCATGATGGTCGAGGCCGGCTTCGACCGCGTCACCTACCACAACATGACCAGCGGTATCGTCGCCGTGCACCGGGGAATCAAACCCTGATGCTGCTGGCCGGCCTTCTCGCCAGCGCCGAACACGGCCTCAACCGTGTGCTGCGCATGGACAGTACGGCGCTGCCGCGCCTGGCCGCGCTGGAAGGCAAGGTGGTCGAGATCGACTGCCTGCAGCCGGCCCTGAAGCTGTTCGTGCTGCCCGACGAAGAGGGCCTGATGCTCGCCGCCCATTGGGAAGGCGTGGTCGACTGCACCCTGCGCGCCCCCGCCGGGCGCCTGGCGCAGTTGGCCCTGGCCAAGGACAAGAACGCCGTGCTGCACAGCCCACAGGTGCAACTGCACGGCGACAGTGCCGTGCTGCTGGACCTGGTCGGCGTGCTGCAGGACCTTGAGCTGGACTGGGAATACGAGCTGCAACGCATGCTTGGCCCGGTGCCCACCGCGCTGCTGGCCGGCCACGTGCGCCTGCGTGCCCGCTGGACTCAACAGGGCCTGGCGCGGTTCAGCCAGAACCTCAGCGAATACCTGGCCGAGGAATCGCGCACCCTGGTCGGAAAACGTGAAGCCGAAGCGGCGTTCAGCGAGCTCGATGCGCTGAAAGTCGACCTCGACCGCCTCGAGGCGCGCCTGCGCCGCCTCGCCCACACTCTTGATACCAGCGATAACGCATGAAGCTGCTCGCCGTCCGCCGTCTGTTGCGCATCCAGCGCGTCGTGATCCGCTACCGCCTCGATGATTTGCTGTTCGAACAACCGCTGCTGCCCTGGTGGCTGGCCAGCCTGCGCCTGCTGATGCCCTGGCGCTGGTTGCCGCGCAAGCCGCTGGAGCTGAGCCGCGGCGCCCGCATGCGCTTGGCGCTGCAGGACCTGGGGCCGATTTTCATCAAGTTCGGCCAGTTGCTGTCGACCCGCCGCGACCTGCTGCCCACCGACATCGCCGACGAGCTGATGCTGCTGCAGGACCGCGTACCGCCGTTCGACCCCAA
This sequence comes from Pseudomonas fakonensis, assembly GCF_019139895.1. Taxonomy (GTDB): domain Bacteria; phylum Pseudomonadota; class Gammaproteobacteria; order Pseudomonadales; family Pseudomonadaceae; genus Aquipseudomonas; species Aquipseudomonas fakonensis. The sequence continues at coordinate 5,649,909 of NZ_CP077076.1, forward strand.
GCAGGCCGTGGCGCTGATCGAGGCGCAGCTCGGGGCGAAAGTCAGCGAAGTGTTCAGCCGCTTCGACGTCGAGCCGCTGGCCTCGGCCTCGGTGGCCCAGGTGCATGCTGCCAGGCTCAAGAGCGGCGAAGAGGTGGTGGTCAAGGTGGTGCGCCCGGGCCTGAAGCCTGTGATCGCCCAGGACCTGGCCTGGCTGTTCCTGATCGCCAAGGCCGCCGAGCGCGCCTCGGCCGATGCCCGCCGCCTGCACCCGGTGGAGATCGTCGGCGACTACGAAAAAACCATCTACGACGAACTCGACCTGCTGCGCGAGGCGGCCAACGCCAGCCAGCTGCGGCGCAACTTCGAAGGCTCGGAGCTGATGTACGTGCCCCAGGTGTACTGGGACTTGTGCCGGCCCAAGGTGCTGGTGATGGAGCGCATCTACGGCGTACCGGTCACCGACATGGCGACCCTGGCCGACCAGCGCACCGACATGAAGCTGCTCGCCGAACGCGGCGTCGAGGTGTTCTTCACCCAGGTGTTCCGCGACAGCTTCTTCCACGCCGACATGCACCCGGGCAACATCTTCGTCAGCACGGTCAAGCCGTGGAGCCCGCAGTACATCGCCATCGACTGCGGCATCGTCGGCAGCCTCACCGCAGAAGACCAGGACTACCTGGCGCGCAACCTGATCGCCTTCTTCAAGCGTGACTACCGCCGCGTGGCCCAGTTGCACATTGATTCGGGCTGGGTGCCGGCGCAAACCAAGGTCAACGAGTTCGAGGCGGCGATCCGCACCGTGTGCGAGCCGATCTTCGAAAAACCGTTGAAGGACATCTCTTTCGGCCAGGTGCTGATGCGCCTGTTCCAGACCGCGCGGCGCTTCAACATGGAAGTGCAGCCGCAACTGGTGCTGTTGCAGAAGACCCTGCTCAACATCGAAGGCCTGGGCCGCCAGCTGTACCCCGACCTGGACCTGTGGAGCACCGCCAAGCCGTTTCTCGAACGCTGGATGCGCGAGCGCATGAGCCCCAAGGCGGTGTTCGGCAACCTGTACAGCCAGGCCGAGCAACTGCCGCACCTGGCCGACATGACCCGCGACCTGCTCGAGCGCCTGTCGCAGCCGCACCTGCACGACCCGCAACTGCCCGAGCGGCGCCGTGCCGGCGACAACTGGGCGCTGCGCCTGCTGGGTGCCGGCCTGCTCACCGGTGGCGCCACCCTGGCCGCCGGTGCGGTCAGCCTGAGCGCCCCGGCCGCCTGGCCGGCCTGGCTGATGCTGGCCGCCGGGTTGTACCTGATCGTGCGCCGATAGCCAGCCGCGCCGCTGGCTGGCACACTAGGGCACAGGGGCCCGGTACGGGAGCGGGCCTGGTTTGGAGTCGACGATGAAAGACTGGCTGGACGAGATCAAGTGGAACGACGATGGCCTGGTACCGGCAATCGCCCAGGACCACAAGACCGGGCGCGTGCTGATGATGGCCTGGATGAACCGTGAATCCCTCGCCCTGACCGCCACCGAGCAACGCGCCATCTACTGGTCGCGCTCGCGGGGCAAGCTGTGGCGCAAGGGCGAAGAGTCGGGCCATGTGCAAAAACTGCACGAAATGCGCCTGGACTGCGACGCCGACGTGATCATCCTGATGGTTGAGCAACTGGGCCATATCGCCTGCCATACCGGCCGTGAAAGCTGCTTCTACCGCGTCTTCGACAACGGCCAGTGGAATACCGTCGACCCGGTCCTCAAGGACCCCCACGCCATCTACAGCGCAGGGCACTGAACATGAGCGACACCCTCGACCGCCTGGCCGAAGTGCTGGAGCAACGTAAACAAGCCGCACCCGACAGCAGCTACGTGGCCAGCCTCTATCATAAAGGGCTGAACAAGATTCTCGAAAAGCTCGGCGAAGAGTCCGTCGAGACCATCATTGCCGCCAAGGATGCGGCCATCAGCAACGATTGCAGCGATGTCATCTACGAAACCGCCGACCTGTGGTTCCATAGCCTGGTGATGCTCAGCGCGCTGGGCCAGCACCCGCAGGCGGTGCTGGACGAACTGGACCGCCGCTTCGGGTTGTCCGGGCATGACGAGAAGGCCGCACGGCAGCCGTCGGCCTGAATGCTTGTGGAGGGCCAACGGCCCTCTTCGCGGCGCAAGGCCGCTCCTACAGGAGCGCGCGCCGCCTGACCGATTCGCTACACCCTGTGTAGGAGCGGCCTTGTGCCGCGAAGGGCTGCAAAGCAGCCCCCAGGGCCCGAAGACAGACACACATTTTCAGGAGCTTGAAATGGGTATTTTTGACTGGAAACACTGGATCGTCCTGCTGGTGGTCGTGGTGCTGGTGTTCGGCACCAAAAAACTGAAAAACTTCGGCAGCGACCTGGGCGAGTCAATCAAGGGCTTTCGCAAGGCCATGAACGAAGAAGAAAGCAAACCCGCTGAACAGACTCCGCCGCCCGCCCAACCAGTGCCGCCGGTGCAGCAGAACACCGCCCAGCCAACCCAGGGCCACACCATCGAAGGCCAGGCCCAGCCGGTCCAAGAGCCACAGCGGAAAGACTGACCCATGTTCGGCATCAGCTTCAGCGAACTGCTGCTCGTCGGCCTGGTGGCGCTGCTGGTGCTCGGCCCCGAGCGCCTGCCCGGTGCCGCGCGCACGGCGGGCCTGTGGATCGGCCGCCTCAAGCGCAGCTTCAACGCCATCAAGATGGAAGTGGAGCGCGAAATCGGCGCCGACGACATCCGCCGCCAGTTGCACAACGAACACATCCTGCAAATGGAAGAAGAAGCCAAGCGCATCCTCAACCCGCAGGCACCGGCAACACCGCCCGCCGCCACCCCGGCCAGCGCTGAAACACCTGCAGCACCTGCCGCCGCTGCCGAGCAGCCGGCCGCAACGCCACCCTCCGAGCCGCCACAACCACCGCGAGCGCCATGAGCGAGAACCCGGAACATGACCAGCCGATGCCGCTGGTCTCGCACCTGACCGAACTGCGCACGCGCCTGCTGCGCTGCGTTGCCGCCATCTTCTTGATCTTTGCCGGGCTGTTCAGCTTCGCCCAGCAGATCTACACCCTGGTGTCGGCGCCGTTGCGCGACCACTTGCCGGCCAACGCGACGATGATCGCCACCGACGTGGCCTCGCCGTTCCTCACGCCGTTCAAGCTGACCATGATCGTCGCGTTGTTTTTGGCGATCCCGTTCATCCTGCAGCAGATCTGGGGCTTCATCGCACCCGGCCTGTACCGCCACGAAAAGCGCATCGCCATCCCGCTGCTGGTGTCGAGCATTCTTTTGTTCTACGCCGGCATGGCGTTTGCCTACTTCCTGGTGTTCCCGCTGATGTTCGGCTTCTTCGCCAGCGCCACGCCCGAAGGCGTGTCGATGATGACCGACATCGCCAGTTACCTCGACTTCGTCATGACCCTGTTCTTCGCCTTTGGGGTGGCCTTCGAGATCCCGGTGGCGGTGGTACTGCTGGTGTGGATCGGCGTGGTCGACGTGCAGTACCTGAAAAAGGTCCGCCCGTACGTGATCATCGGCTGCTTCGTGGTCGGCATGATCCTCACCCCGCCGGACATCTTCTCGCAGACCCTGCTGGCCGTGCCCATGTGGATGCTGTTCGAGGTTGGCGTGCTGTGCGGCAGCCTGATCCGCAAGCGCAGCCACGGGCGCGACGAGGCTGCGGACGACCATAACGACCAACCGCCAGCCACCCAGCCGTGAACTTGCTGTTGCTCGAGGAGGCCGACTTCGTCGCGGCCGACCGTGTGGTGCTGGCCGACCGGCGCTTCACCCACATGCAGGAGATCCACCGCGTCGCGGTGGGTGACAGCCTGCGCGTGGGGCGCATTGGCGGGTTGATGGGCAAGGCCGAGGTGGTGCGCCTCGAAGGCCATGAAGCCGAGCTGCAAGTGGCCTTCGACCAGCCGCCGCCGGCCAAGCTGCCGCTGACCCTGGTGCTGGCCGTGCCGCGCCCGAAGATGCTGCGCCGGCTATTCCAGACCATCGCCACCCTGGGGGTGCCACGGCTGATCCTGGTCAACAGCTACAAGGTCGAAAAAAGCTTCTGGCAAACGCCGTTCCTGGCCCCTGAGGCGATCCGCGAAAACCTCATCCTCGGCCTTGAGCAGGCCCGCGACACCGTGCTGCCCGAGGTGGTCATCGAAAAGCGCTTCAAGCCGTTCGTCGAAGACCGCCTGCCTGCGATTGCCGCCGACAGCCTCGGCCTGGTCGGCCACCCCGGCCCCTACCCCGCCTGCCCGCGCGCCGTCGAAGGCCCGGTAACCCTGGCAATCGGCCCCGAAGGCGGCTGGATCCCCTACGAAGTCGACCTGCTGGCCAAGGCCGGCCTGCAACCGGTGCAACTGGGCGAGCGTATTCTGCGGGTCGAGACCGCCGTCACTGCGTTGCTTTCGCGAATTTTCTGACAGACGGGTCAGGTTTTACTCATCAAGTTTCCCCGCCCCGCGCCGATGGCCTGTGCAACAGAACAACAATCTGCACTGCCGAAGCCGGGGAGTCGTCTATGTACCGTTGGGTTGCCCAGTCACTGGGGAATGTAAGCGTCAATCGCAAGTTGGGGATCGGTTTCGGCCTGGTGCTGCTGCTCACCCTGGGCATCACCTTCACCGGCTGGATGGGTATCGACAAAGTCACCGAGCGCGGCGACAAGCTGGGCAATATCTCGGTGATCCACCAATACACCCAGGAGCTGCGCATCGCCCGCCAGCACTACCAGCGCAGCGCTGACGAAGCGTCGGTGGCCGAGCTGGAAAAGGCCCTGGGCAACCTCGAGCGCCAGGTACAACTGATGCTTGGGCAGATCGAAGCCCCCGCCGACCGCCAGCGCCTGGCCCAGCAGCAGGATGCCGTGCGCCAGTACCAGCAGAGCTTCGCCGAGCTGCGCCAGGCCGGCCAACGCCGCGAGGCCAGCCGTGGTGTGCTGGGTGACAGCGCCGACAAGGCCGCCGAGCTGCTCGGCAAGATCCAGCAGCGCCTGCTGCAGGCCGGTGACATCCAGCAATACCAGGAGGCCGTACAAGCCAGCGCCCTGCTGCAACAGGCGCGCTTCCAGGTACGTGGCTACACCTACAGCGGCAAGGCCGAGTTCCAGCAAACCGCACTGAACGCCATCGATCAGGCAGTGGCCCTGCTCAAGGCTCTGCCGGCGCGCCTGCCTGCCGAGTACGCCGCCAGCCTGGACGACTCGGCCAGCGCCATGGCCGCCTACCGCGATGCGGTGAACCAGTTCGGCACTGCCCAGATCGCCAGCGAACAGGCCCTGCAGCGCATGTCGGTGCAAGGCCAGGTGCTGCTCGACACCGCTGCCGCGATGACCGTATCGCAAACCGAAGTGCGCGACCAAGGCACCCAACAGGCCAAGACCATGCTCGGCGGTGCCACCTTGCTGGCCCTGCTGCTGGGCGTGCTCGCCGCCTTCGCCATCACCCGGCAGATCATCGTGCCGCTGCGCCAGACCCTGGCCGCCGCCGAGCGCGTGGCCAACGGCGACCTGCGCCAGGACCTGGTGGTGGAGCGCCGCGACGAGCTCGGCCAGTTGCAGGCCAGCATGCAGCGCATGACCCAGGGCCTGCGCCAGCTGATCGGCGGCATCGGCGACGGCGTCACGCAAATTGCCAGCGCCGCCGAAGAGCTGTCGGCAGTCACCGAACAGACCAGCGCCGGGGTGAACAACCAGAAGGTCGAGACCGACCAGGTGGCCACCGCCATGAACGAGATGGCCGCCACCGTGCAGGAAGTGGCGCGCAACGCCGAGCAGGCCTCGGAAGCCGCGCTGATGGCCGACCAGCAGGCCCGCGAGGGTGACAAGGTGGTGGGCGAAGCTATCGCCCAGATCGAGCGCCTGGCCGGCGAGGTGGTCAACTCCAGCGAAGCGATGAACCAGCTCAAGGCCGAAAGCGACAAGATCGGCAGCGTGCTCGATGTGATCAAGTCGGTGGCCCAGCAGACCAACCTGCTGGCGCTGAACGCCGCCATCGAGGCCGCCCGTGCAGGTGAAGCCGGCCGTGGCTTTGCCGTGGTGGCCGACGAGGTGCGCAGCCTGGCCCAACGTACCCAGCAGTCCACCGAAGAGATCGAAGAGCTGATCGCCGGCCTGCAGAGCGGCACCCAGCGGGTGGCCAGCGTGATGGACAACAGCCGCGCGCTGACCGACAGCAGCGTCGAGCTGACCCGCCGCGCCGGCGGCTCGCTGGACACCATCACCCGCACCGTGTCGTCGATCCAGGCGATGAACCAGCAGATCGCCACTGCCGCCGAGCAGCAAAGCGCGGTGGCCGAGGAGATCAACCGCAGCGTGATGAACGTACGCGATATTTCCGACCAGACCTCCGCCGCCAGTGAAGAGACCGCCAGCTCCAGCGTCGAGCTGGCGCGCCTGGGCACGCACTTGCAGGGGTTGGTGGGCAAGTTCCGCTTGTAAGGCCGACCGCGACCTGTTGTAGGAGCGGCCTTGTGCCGCGAAAGGGGCGCGTAGCGGCCCCAGGATCTCTGGTCTCATGCACAATCGCCGGGACCGCTTTGCGGTCCTTTCGCGGCACAAGGCCGCTCCTACAGGGATCGCGTCAATTTGCGAAATGAAATTTCCTAGCTCTTGCTAGGAAATTTCCCACACGATTTGCAGGTCCAGTCCGACCCCACTCCGGCCGATGAGCAGTCTGTCATCACTCACCGGAGTTCCACCATGCTCGGACCGCTCAATCGCCTGCTCGGCCACCTCAGCGTGCGCCTTAAACTTGCCCTCGGCTTTGCCGTGGTACTGCTGCTCACCCTGCTCACCACCCTGGCCGGCTGGCTGGCCCTGGGTGACGCCATCGAACGCTCGGAAAAGCTCACGCAAATTGCCCGCCTGAACGACCTGGCCAAGGACCTGCGGGCCGAACGCATCACCTTCCGCGTGCTGGACGACGAGCACAGCCGCAATCAGCTCGAGCTCACCCTCAAGCAGTTGGAAACCCTGATCGACGGCATGGCGCCGCACTACCAGAGCCCGGAGAACATGCGCCTGCTGGCCGGCAAGCGCGACCTCATCAGCCGCTACCGCGCCGACTTCGACAAGCTGCGCCAGGCCGCCCTCACCCGCCAGCAGCAGCGCCAGGTGCTGCTGGCCCGGGAGGCCACGCTGGATACCACGCTTAGCCAACTGCAGGGCCAACTGCTGGCCCATCTGGATGCGCTCGACCAGCCTGCAACACAGCGCCAGGCCCTCGACCTGCTGGACAGGCTGGCCCGCCATGTCGAGATGGCCAACCAGCGCGCCGCGATTCCGGCCTACTACAGCGAGCCGCTGCAGAGCTACCAACAGGTTGGCCAGCCGGCCATCTCCTCAGCGCAAACCAGCCTCGATGAGCTGCGTGGGTTAATCGAACGGGTCAAGCCTGCCCAGGGGTTGACCGTGCCTGTGGTCGAGCAACTGGCAGGTTACCGCCAACAACTGCTCGCCTATGCCCACGCCGCCATCGCCGTCGAGCTGCTGCAGAACGACATGGAAAGCCTTGGCGACCAGATCACCGCCAGCAGCCGCGAGCTCAGCGACAACCAAGTGGCCCTGCGTGATGAGCAGGCCCTGGCCGCACGCAGCCAAATGACCAGCGTGGCCCTGCTTGCCCTGCTGCTGGGCAGCCTGGCCGCCTGGCTGATCAGCCAGCAGATCACCGCCCCGCTGCGCCAGACCCTGCGCCAGGCCGAACGCATCGCCAGCGGCGACCTCAGCCAGGTGGACGACATCGACCGCCGCGACGAGCTGGGGCAGCTGCAGGGCAGCATGCGCGCCATGACCCTGAGCCTGCGCGACTTGCTGGGCGGTATCGAAAACGGAGTCAGCCGGCTGTCAGAAGCCGTGGACGAACTCGGCACGGTCAGCGAGCAGACCCAGCAACGGGTCGGCCAGCAAAAGGAAGAAACCGACCAGGTGGCCACAGCAATGAACCAGATGAGCGCCACCGTGCAGGAGGTCGCGCAAAACGCCGAGCAGGCATCACAAGCCGCAACCACTGCCGACCAGCAGGCGCAACTGGGCGACCAGGTGGTGGCCGAGGCCATCGGCCAGATCGAGCAACTGGCCGGGCAGATGGACCACTGCCTGGCCGCCATGGGCCACCTGGCCGGCGAGAGCCAGCGCATCGGTTCGATTCTCGATGTGATCAAGTCTGTGTCGGAACAAACCAACCTGCTGGCCCTCAACGCCGCCATCGAAGCGGCCCGCGCCGGCGAGGCCGGGCGTGGTTTTGCGGTAGTCGCCGACGAGGTGCGCGGCCTGGCCCAGCGTACCCAGCAGTCCACCGAGGAAATCGAGGGGCTGATCGACAGCCTGCATGGCGGCACCGACCAGCTGATGAGCCTGCTGGGCGACAGCAAGCAACTGACCGAGCAGAGTGTCGAGCTGAGCCGCAAGGCCGGCGCGGCGCTGGGGCAGATCACCGACACGGTGTCGGCGATACAGGGCATGAACCAGCAGATCGCCACCGCCAGCGAGGAGCAGAGCGTGGTCGCCGAGCAGATCAACCGCAGCGTGATGAACGTGCGTGATGTGTCGGATCAGACCAGCAGCGCGACGCAACAGACGGCAGCATCGAGCGTTGAGCTGGGGGAGTTGGGGCGCGAACTGCGCGGGATGGTGGGCAAGTTCAGCTTGTGAAGCAGCGGCAAATTTAAAGCCGGAAGAAAAAGCCGGACCATCGACGGCCATGCGAATGGAACGGCTTTTTCTTATTTTAGAAACTTCGCGCCTTTCGCAGCTTTAGAACAGGCTTCCAGAAAAAATGGGCGGAGAACAGTCGAAATCTGGCTTGCTTCAGTCAATACCTAGTAATTTTGCCAGTAGCCACTTGCGATGCTGGGTGCGAAACTCGATCGCACCCCTCTCACTCAGCGCTGAGCAGCGCAGAATGCGCCCGCCCTAATAGAGAAGACCTCCATATGATTAAACAAAAAACAGATAGCCTGTTGCGTTTCTACTGTCGAAACCGGATAGCCACTGAGATAGCAACAGCTGCCAGCACTTCAATCCTACGAGGCGGGGGCTCAATTTTGGCACTCCGAAATAGAGGGTACAATTTAGACACTACTGATTTCCTCGCCACTGACCCGCACAACTCAGTGCTTGGTATATATAGCACCGAGCCCCCTCTCCACCACGCCGCCTATTCGCCATACGGCTTCTCTAGTCCTGAATTAAAATCGGCGACGATTATTGGATACAACGGCGAAAAACTAGAACCAACGAGCCTGCTCTATTTTTTGGGTAATGGCCATCGAGCATTTAACTCGGAGTTAGGCCGATTCAACTCTTCGGACAGTATGAGCCCATTCGCTGCAGGAGGTCTCAATGCCTACTGCTACTGCTTTGGAGATCCGATAAACCTATATGATCCAAGTGGACGCGCAGGCGTCAGTCCTTGGTTTGAAGCCAAACTCCGCGCCACAAGAAAAGCGTGGCTTATAGCGAAATCTGGTCGAGCAACTCGGAGCGAACTTGAAAATATATTTAACCGCGACATGCGTGAACTTAGAGCGAACACTCCAACTGCGCGAAGAAAATTTGGATCACAGCCATCGCTTCCGGACCGTGAAGCTGAACGTCAAGTCCCAAAAGGGTGGGACCTGATTGGATACCATGGTTCTCGAGCTAAAAATACGCCGAGTTTGGTCACCGGCCTTGATCCAATCCACCTTAAACAAAGTTCCGGCGATCAAGAATTTGGTGACGGCTTCTATATATCACCCTTTGACCAAAACTCAGTTTATAGCACCCCCTCCCCTGACTACAAACGCCATTATGTGTACACCCAGAATGCTGGAAGACTCAGGCTTGGAAGGGACTTTGATTTTAGTAGGGAAAATGGCAGCGTTTCTACTCGACGCGCCATTCAGATTGTCATCAGAGAACCCGCATATGAATCAATAATTATTCGCTCAAGTGGCGGGGAGCCTGTAGTTCCACCTAGATCGAAGGAGGCACCCTTCTAAGGCAATCTGCGAAAGCGACCAAAGACGAGACCCGAGACACAACGCAAAGCATCAATTTTTTCCAGCGAATGTATTACCCTGGGGTTTGTACGAAAAGTCGCCGCGCGGCGATCAGGCAAGGCGAAAACAGGTGAGGAACGATCGGAGTCGCGCTCGGCTTGACTGGTTGGCGCACCAGCCTGTTTTTAACGCAGCATGATCGTCGCGCAGGCACTTTTCGTACAGAGCCTAATCAAGGCATTACCAATACATTGTAGGAGCAGGCTTGCATCACAATGGTGGCATTAGCTTCACCATCGCGGGCAAGCCCGCACCCACCCGAGCGCTCATAGAACTGAAGTTCTCTCTTCACAGAACCTGGCGCAAGAACGCCTGGGCGCGCGGGTCTTTCGGCGAGTCGAAGAACGCCTGTGGCGCCGAGTCTTCCAGCAGCTTGCCGTGGTCGAAGAACAGCACGCGGTCGGCCACTTCACGGGCAAAGCCCATTTCATGGGTGACGCAGACCATGGTCATGCCCTCTTGCGCCAGGGTCTTCATCACGTCCAGCACCTCGCCGACCATTTCCGGGTCCAAAGCCGAGGTGGGCTCGTCGAACAGCATCACCTTCGGCTCCATCGCCAGAGCCCGGGCAATCGCCACCCGCTGCTGCTGGCCGCCAGACAGGCGTGACGGGTACTCGTGGGCCTTCTCGGCAATGCCGACCTTCTTCAGCAACGCATGCGCCTTGGCCTCGCGTTCGGCCTTGTTGCGCTTGCGCACCACCTTCTGCGCCAGGCACAGGTTTTCCAGCACGGTCATGTGCGGGAACAGGTTGAAGTGCTGGAACACCATGCCCACTTCGCGGCGGTAGGCGTTGATGTCGGTCTTCGGGTCGTCCAGCTGCAGGCCGTCGATGGCGACGTGGCCGGCATCGAAGTGCTCCAGGCCGTTGAGGCAGCGCAGGAAGGTCGACTTGCCCGAGCCCGAAGGGCCCAGCACCACCACCACCTCGCCCTTGGCCACGCGGGTGCTGACGTTGTCCACCGCGCGCACCACCATGCCGCGGGTGTCGAAGACTTTCAGCAGGTCACGGACTTCAATCACTTTGCGCAAGCCTCCGCTCGAGCCGGCTGGCGATGTGCGACAGCGGCAGGTTGATCAGCAGGTACAGGCCTGCCACGCAGAACCAGATCTCGAAGGTCGAGAACGAGGTGGTAATGGCTTCGCGGCCACTCTTGGTCAGCTCGGTGATGGCGATCACCGACACCAGCGAGGTGTCCTTGACCAGGCTGATGAACTGCCCGGCCAGCGGCGGCAGTACGCGCTTGAACGCCTGCGGCAGGATCACGTGGCGCATCGACTGGCTGCCGTTCAGGCCCAGCGAACGCGCGGCTTCGTTCTGGCCCTTGGCGATCGACTGCACGCCGGCGCGAACGATCTCGGCCACGTAAGCACCGGTGAACAAGGCCAGCGCGGCAACGCCTGCAAACTCGCGGGACAGATTGAGCACAGTGCCGATGAAGAAGTAGAAGATGAAAATCTGCACCAGCAGCGGCGTGCCGCGCACCAGCTCCACGTACACCGTGGACAAGTCGCGCAGGGTCGGGTTGCTGGACAGCCGGCACAGCCCGGCGAACAGGCCGATCAAAAGGCCCAGGGCACCGGAAACCACCGAGATCCACAACGTGGTCCACAGGCCCCAGGCCAGCGGGCCTGCAGCCCAGTGGCGGGTGACGCCGATGGCATCGCCTTCGGCCACGTCGTCGCCACGGGACAGTTGCAGGCTGTCGGCCGCCACTTCGATGACCTGGGTGTCGCCGCTGTCATCTTTCAGGGTGACCCGGGCGTTGTCGCCGGACACCACGATTTGCTCGACCGAGCCATAGTTGGCGGCCCGTTGGGTTTCCTCGGCCTTGTAGGCGAAGTATTGCGGAACGCGGTTCCAGCGCCACTCGTAGGAAATCATCGAGGTGGCCATGTACAGGCTGAGCGCCAGGCCCACCAGGACCAGCGCGGTCAGCCCATGCCAGGGCCACTGGGCTTTCTTGTATTTGATCACGTGGGTACTTCCGTAAAAGCGAAACGCGCGGGGGGTGCCTTGGGCGGCAAGGTTGTGCATTGGCAGGCCTGGCCCCATCGCCGGCAAGCCGGCTCCTGCAGGTGTATGCGATCCCCTGTAGGAGCCGGCTTGCCGGCGATGGGGCCGGCCCAGGCAACCCATCACCTGAACCGTTCAAAGCACCCCGCCTAGCGCGTCGGGGTCAGTGCCTGGGCTTGTGGCCCGGGCCTTATTCCATTTCCTTCAGCCAGTCCTTGTTCTTGAACCACTTGTCGTGGATACGATCGTAGGTCCCGTCATGCTTGATCTGGTGCAGGAAGTTGTTGATGTAGTTGATGCTGTCGTAGTCGCCTTTCTTCAGGCCGAAGGCCAGCGGCTCGTAGGTGAAGGGTTCTTCGAGGAACAATAGCTTGCCGGCGCCGGCTTTCTCTACCGCCACCACGTTGTAGGGCGAGTCGTAGACAAAGGCGTCAGCCTTGCCGTTGACCACGTCCATCACGCCTTCCTGCTCGTTGTCGTAGCCGTGGTACTTGGCCTTGCTGATGAGCTTCTTGGCGACCATTTCGCCGGTGGTGCCCAGCTTGGAGGTCAGGCGGTATTTCTCGTTGTTCAGGTCCTTGTACGACTTGATCTCACCGGCCAGCTCCTTGCGGATCAGCAGGGTCTGGCCGACCACGATGAAGGGCTCGCTGAAGTTCAGGCGCAGGTTGCGCTCCTGGGTCAGGGTCATGCCGCTGCCGATGAAGTCGAACTTGTTGGTCATCAGGGCCGGGATAATGCCGTCGTAGGCGGTGGACACCATCTCCAGCTTGACGCCCATGGACTTGGCCATGGCCTTGAGGATGTCGACCTCGAAGCCGATGATCTCGCCACGCTTGTTGGTCATCTCGAACGGCATGTAGGTCGGGTCCATGCCTACACGCAGGGTGCCGCGCTTGACCGCGTCGTCGATGGCGCCGGCCTGGGCGGCGGTTACCGCAACCAGCGCGGTCACGCCGAGCAGCAGTCGCGACAGGTATTTTTTCATCATCACCAAGTCCCCTGAGAAAAGAGTCCGCAGATTTTTTTTGTAGGCACGGTCGTACCGACCTGTGCGAAATGTCGGGAGGGATGCTAACGCATGCAGGGCCTGGGACCTAGTGCCGGGGGGGACTTTGTTGGCCATAATCGGTGATGGACGCTGTAAAAAGCATCGCGGGGCAAGCCCGCTCCCACGCAGTATCACGTGGGAGCGGGCTTGCCCCGCGATGTCGGCCGTACAGGCTTATGCCAGGGCTGGCTGCGCCTGGTTCTCCGGGTGCAGCGGCAACAGCGGCGAGTGCGGGTCGTTGTCGATCGAGGCCCGCCACAGGTCGATCCAGGCCGAGTGATGCCCGGCCCAGACCTGCTCGTGCAGGCGCGACAGCGCCACCGGGTCGCTCAGCAACGCCAGGCGGGTGTTGCCATCCAGGCCCTTGGGCCCGACTTCCAGGGCCTTGGCCACGCGCTCGGCGCGCAGCGACTCGATCGCCGTGGACTGGCCGTGACGGGCAGTGGCCATGGCGCAGGCCAGGGCGTTCTGCCGCGGGTCGACCACCGCACGTACAAAGCCGTCATGCAGGGCATGCCAGCGGTTCTCGTGGGTGTACTGGTCGGTGGCCAGCAGCGCCTGCGGGGTGGCGTATTCCTCGGGGATGAGGAACAGCTTCTCGTCGCGAGCAGCCAGGCCCAGGCCGGTGCGGCTGGAAATCACCGACACCGGGATCGACAGCAGCAGCGAACCGACGATAGGCGCCAGCCACCACAGAAAGCTTGGGTTCAGCCAGGCCACCAGAGCCGCCCAGGCGAAGCCCAGCAGGGTCTGCGGGCCATGCCGGCGAATCGCTTCGCTCCACGGCGTGGAGTCATCGTCACGCTGCGGCGAGTTCCAGGTCGCGGCCCAGCCGAGGAATGCGGCCAGTACGAAGCGGGTGTGGAAGATCATCCGCACCGGCGCCAGCAGCATGGAGAACAGCATCTCCATCAGCATCGAGAGCGTGACCTTGAAGCGCCCGCCGAACTCCACCGCGCCCTTGGCCCAGATCAGGATGACGCTGAGCAGCTTGGGCAGGAACAGCAGCACGATGGTGGTGGAGAACAGCGCGATGGCTTTTTCCGGGTGCCACTGCGGCCACAGCGGGTACAGCTGGAACGGCTCGATGAAGTACTGCGGTTCCATCAGCGTGTTGGTTGCCAGCAACGCGGTGGACAGCACCAGGAACAGGAACCACAGCGGGGCTGACAAGTACGACATGACACCGGTGAGGAACACCGCGCGGTGCACCGGGTGCATGCCCTTGACCAGGAACAGGCGGAAGTTCATCAGGTTGCCGTGGCACCAGCGGCGGTCGCGCTTGAGCTCGTCCAGCAGGTTCGGCGGCAGCTCTTCGTAGCTGCCCGGCAGGTCATAGGCGATCCACACGCCCCAGCCGGCACGGCGCATCAGCGCGGCTTCGACGAAGTCGTGGGACAGAATGGCCCCGGCAAACGCGCCCTTGCCCGGCAACGGCGCCAGGGCGCAGTGCTCGATGAACGGCTTCATGCGAATGATCGCGTTGTGGCCCCAGTAGTGCGACTCGCCCAGCTGCCAGAAGTGCAGGCCGGCGGTGAACAGCGGGCCGTACACGCGGGTGGCGAACTGCTGCATGCGCGCATACAGGGTGTCCATGCCCGAGGCTTTCGGGCCGGTCTGGATGATGCCGGCGTCCGGGTTGGCCTCCATCAGGCGCACCAGGCTGCTCAGGCACTCGCCGGTCATGACGCTGTCGGCGTCGAGCACGACCATGTACTTGTACTCGCCACCCCAGCGACGGCAGAAGTCGTCGAGGTTGCCGCTCTTGCGCTTCACCCGGCGCCGGCGGCGGCGGTAGAAGATACGGCCAAAGCCTTTGGTTTCGCGGCATACGTCCAGCCACGCCTGTTGCTCGGCAACGGCGATGTCCGGGTCGTTGGTGTCGCTGAGGACGAAGAAGTCGAAGCGGTCGAGGTTGCCGCTGGCGGCCACCGACTCGAAGGTGGCGCGCAGGCCTGCGAACACCCGCGGCACGTCTTCGTTGCAGATCGGCATCACCAGCGCGGTTCGCGCCTCGGGGGCGATCGGCTCGTTGCCGGCGCTGCTGCCGGAGATGCGGTATTTGTCACGCCCGGTAAGCAGCTCGAGGAAGCCCATCAGCGCGGTCCAGAAGCCCGCCGAGACCCAGCAGAACAGGATGCCGAACAGCACTAGGATGGAGGTTTGCAGCGCATACGGCCACACCTGCACCACGGTGTCCCACAGCGGCTGGTTGAGGATTTCGTCGAGGTCGACGAACGACCAGCCCTGGTACGGCAGGATGCCCTTCATGTACCAGCCGGCGACGATGGTCTGGCCGATCATCAGCGTCAGCAGGATATAACGACGGATCGAGCCGACCGTGCGCCAGCGCGCCGGCGGCAGCTCGCGTTTGGGCGGCTGCGGGGCGTTGGTGCGGCCGGTCATGCGCCGCCAGATACGAATCAGCACGTTGGTGCGCCACGGCTCGGGCACGACCTTGGTGCGCTTGATCGGCGGGGCGATCTTCAGGCACAGCAGGCCGCTGCCATCGACGCCAAGCATCTCGGCTTCTTCAAGCTCGGCAGCGCTGCCGACGGTCAGGCGCGAACCCACCGAAGCCTGCACGGCCTCGGCGGTACTGGCGGCAGGTTGCGCCGCCAGGCGTTGGTGCAGCTCGCTGAACGAGGTGCAGCTGGCGAGTTCCGCGCGCTGCTCATCGCTCAGGGGCAGGTGGGCCAGGTATTCGCCAAGCGATTCTGGCCTTGGGCTTGAATTACTCATCGGCAGGCAACTGATAGCTCCAGGTCTCGGTCAGCACTTTTTCAGTAGTGGCCGGGGCCTCGGTGGTGGATGCCGCATCGGCGGCTGGTTGCTCGGCTGGCTTCTCGGCCTTGGCTTTTTCAGCCTTGGCGTGGGCCTGCTTGGTTGCGGCCTTGGTTTCCTTGGCAGGTTTGGGCTGCTCGACCGGCACGTCGCGCACCAGCGCGGCACGCATTTCGGTGGACTTTTTCGGGTCCTTGATCTTCAACCGCAGGGTCAGGCGCCAGCCTTTGGTCTCTGGGTTGTAGCGCAGGTTGTTCTCGACCACCTCGGCATTGTCGCCGGTGCTGACCTGGCTGCGCACGTTGGCGTCGGCCGGCAGGGCCGCCAGGTTGGTGCCGACGAAATCGACCAGCAGGGCCACGCTGCCATCGAGCTGGCGGATCAGGTTGGCCTGCTTGACGTCACCGCTGGAGCGCAGGGTCTGCTTGACCCAGCCCAGGTCCTGGGCGTGCAACTGGTCTTCCTTGATGGTCCAACGCAGACGGTAGTCGTATTCGAACGGTTTGCCAGGCTCAGGCAGGGTTTCCGGGCTCCAGAACGCAACGATGTTGTCGTTGGTCTCGTCGGCAGTCGGGATTTCGACCAGGTCGACGGTGCCTTTGCCCCAGTCGCCTTTAGGTTCGATCCAGGCGCTCGGGCGCTTTTCGTATTCGTCGTCGAGGTCTTCGAAGTCGCTGAAGGCGCGCTGGCGCTGCAGCAGGCCGAAACCACGCGGGTTCTCGACGCTGAAGTTGCTCACTGCCAGGTGTTTCGGGTTGTTCAGCGGGCGCCACAGCCATTCGCCGTTGCCGGCATGGATGCTCAGGCCTTCGGAGTCGTGCAGGGCCGGACGGTAGTTCTGCACCTTGGACGGCTGGTTGGGGCCGAACAGGAACATGCTGGTCAGCGGGGCAACGCCCAGGCGGCTGACGTGGTCACGCAGGTACACCCGCGACTTGACGTCGACCAGGGTGTCATCGCCCGGGCGCAGGGTCAGCTTGTAGGCGCCAGTGGAGCGCGGCGAGTCGAGCAGTGCGTAGATGACCAGGTGCTTGTCGTTGGGCTTGGGCTTTTCGATCCAGAACTCACGGAAGCGCGGGAACTCTTCGCCCGACGGCAGCGCGGTGTCGATGGCCAGGCCACGGGCCGACAGGCCATAGCGGTGGCCCTTGCCGACCACGCGGAAGTAGCTGGCGCCAAGCAGGGTCATGATTTCATCCTGCTTGTCGGCCTTGTTGATCGGGTAGAGCACGCGGAAACCGGCGTAACCCAGGTTCTTGGTGGCCTCGGTGTCATGCGGTACGTCACCGAACTCGAAGCGGCTCGGGTCGTACTTGATCTCTTCGACTTTCTTGGCGGTGATTTCGTTGATTTTCACCGGCGTATCGAAGTGCATGCCCTGGTGGTAGAAGGACAGCTTGAACGGCGTCTTGTCCTTGGCCCACTCGGCCTTTTCCTGGAGGAAGTGGATCTTCTGGTAGTCGGCGTACTTCATGTCACGGAACACCGGCGGCAGGTTGCTCTTCGGTGCCTCGTACTTCTGGCCGGCCAGATCCTTTGCCTTGGCTGCAACGTCGTCCAGATTGAATGCCCACAGCTGGCCGGCGCTCATCAGGCCAACCAGCGCAACGCCAGCCAACACTGCCTTGCGCAGCCGGGTGCCGGGGATTCTTGGTGCAATACAGGGGCTTACAATCACGAGCAATCCTCGCCGAAAAACAGATCATGAAACCAACGGCCAGCGACAAAGCCGGGTTGGCGAGCACTGTTCGGACCCCGTGAGGGCGCAATGATTCCCCAAACGGACCCAGACAATGCTCGTGTCAAAGTGGATCGAACCTGCGAACGCAGGCTCACGCAGCGCGCGATTATCCAGCAGGTCGCGTTACAACGCATCAGGCTGGACCAACTATTTATCGTACAAAACCCCTTGTTTTCCTACAAACAAGGGGTTTTTTGACCTCATATTTGTAACATAAATGTTACCGGGCCATCATTGACCAGGTGCACCTGCATGTCGGCGCCAAACCTGCCGCTGGCCACCACCGGATACTGGGCCCTCGCCTGCCCCAGCAGGTAGTCGAACAGCTCGGCGCCCAGGGCCGGCGGTGCCGCCGTGGAGAAGCTCGGGCGCATACCGCTGCGGGTGTCGGCCGCCAGGGTGAACTGCGAAACCAGCAGCAGGCCGCCGCCGACGTCCTTGAGCGAGCGGTTCATCTTGCCCTGCTCGTCGCTGAACACCCGGTAGTTGAGCAGCTTGTGCAACAGCTTGTCGGCATGCTCGGGGGAATCTTCAGGCTCCACCGCCACCAGCGCCAGCAAACCCTGGTCGATGGCGCCGACGATTTCGCCGCCGACTTCCACCCGCGCCCCGCGCACGCGCTGGATCAGCGCCTTCATGCTTCTTCCAGGGGCAGGTCGAGCAGGCGCCGGGCCATCTGGTCGGCGGCGCGCACCAGCGCGTCGGTGATGCCGGGCTCGGAGGCGGCGTGGCCGGCATCGCGAATCACCTTCAGCTCGCTGTTGGGCCAGGCCTGGTGCAGCTCCCAGGCGTTGTCCAGCGGGCAGATCACGTCGTAGCGACCGTGCACGATCACCGCCGGCAGGTGGGCGATCTTGGGCATGTCGCGGATCAGTTGGTCCGGCTCGAGGAAGGCATTGTTGGTGAAGTAGTGGCACTCGATACGGGCAATCGACAGCGCGCGCTGCGGCTCGGAGAAGCGGTCGACCACCAGCGGGTTGGGCCGCAGCGTGGCGGTACGGCCTTCCCAGGTGGACCAGGCCTTGGCCGCGTGCATCTGGGCGATCTGGTCGTTACCGGTGAGGCGCTTGTGGAAGGCGCTGACCAGGTCGCCGCGCTCTTCGGCCGGAATCGGTGCGATGTAGTCCTGCCAGTAGTCGGGGAACAGGCGGCTGGCGCCTTCCTGGTAGAACCAGCTGATTTCTTGAGGGCGGCACAGGAAGATGCCGCGCAGGATCAGGCCGTGCACGCGCTCGGGGTGTTTCTGGGCATAGGCCAGGGCCAGGGTGGAGCCCCAGGAGCCGCCGAACAGCACCCACTTGTCGATGCCCAGGTGCTCGCGAATGCGCTCGAGGTCTTCGACCAGGTGCCAGGTGGTGTTGTTCTCCAGGCTCGCATGCGGGGTGGAGCGCCCGCAGCCGCGCTGGTCGAAGGTAACGATGCGGTACAGGTTGGGGTCGAAGTAGCAACGGCTCTGTGCATCGCAGCCGGCACCCGGCCCCCCGTGGATGAACACCACAGGCAGACCTTCCGGCGAACCGCTTTCATCGACGTACAGCACATGCGGCGCTTCCACGGCCAGATCGTGCCGGGCGTAGGGTTTGATCTGCGGGTACAGGGTCTGCATTGCGCACTCCGTGTGAGGATTTAATCTGCCGTTGGGCATCATAAACCTGAATTGCGCGAAGAGCATGTACCCGTGTCATTTGCCGGGGTATTGCCTGTACCGGCCCCATCGCCGGCAAGCCGGCTCCTACAGGGACAGCACAAGCCTGAACGCCATGCAGTCCCCGTAGGAGCCGGCTTGCCGGCGATGAGGCCGGAGCAGGCAGCACAAGACAGTCTCCCACACCCGATTGCTGGATCAGCTTCGGCCTAGCGCCCGTAGCGCTCGCGCGCCCAACCCAGCAAGGCCTCCAGCAACCCTCTCAACACTTCCTGCGTCGGCTGCGCCAGGTCCTCCCGGTACGCGAACGGCTCCACCTCTTGCATATAGGTACTCTGCGCCAGCTCCAACTGCACCGCATGAATGTGCTGGGCCGGGTCGCCATAGTGGCGGGTGATGTGCCCGCCCTTGAAACGCCCGTTGAGCACATGGCTGTAACCCGGGAAGCCGGCGCACACGCCCTTCAGGCGCTCGGCCAGCTCGGGGTCGCAACTGGCGCCATTGAAGGTGCCCAGGTTGAAGTCCGGCAACTTGCCGTCAAACAGGTGCGGGATCACCGATCGGATCGAGTGCGCATCCCACAGCAACGCATAGCCAAACTCCTTACGCATCCGCGCCAACTCACGACGAATCGTGTCGTGGTACGGCCGCCAGATCCGCTCCAGGTAGGTCGCCCGCTCATCGGCGGTCGGCACCTGCCCGTCCATGAACAGCGGTTCACCCTCGAACAGTGTCGCCGGATACAGTCCGGTGGTGGCCCCGGCATATAAAGGTTTGTCGTCATCCGGCCGATTGAGGTCGATGACGAAACGCGAATACTCCGCGGCCACCACGCTGGCACCCAGTTCGCGGGCGAAGTCGTACAGGCGCGGGATGTGCCAGTCAGTGTCCGGCAGGCTGCGGGCGGGTGGCACCAGGCCGTCGCGTACGACGTCGGTCAGGGCAAGGCCTGCGTGGGGCATGCTGATCAGCAGTGGCAGCCGGCCTTGGTGAAAACTCAATACCGTGTTCATCGGGCTTCCTAATTAAATGTTGAAGCCAGCTGCAAACCGGGCCCCGTTGAAATTCATGATTCAGCGCATGCTTGTGGGAGCGGGCAGCTTTCAGTTGGAGATTTCATGGCCCAGGCGCACCACACGCTTGGGCAGTTCGCCGCCGAGCCAGTAAGCCAGATCGGCGGGGCGGTCGATTTGCCAGGCGATGAAGTCAGCCACCTTGCCCTCCTCCAGCGAGCCATGGCTGTCACCCATGCCCAGCGCCGTAGCAGCATGCAGGGTGACGCCGGCCAGGGCCTCTTCCGGGGTCATGCGGAACAACGTGCAGCCCATGTTCAGCATCAGGCGCAGCGACAAGCCTGGCGAAGTGCCCGGGTTGAGGTCGCTGGCCAGGGCAATCTTCACCCCGTGGCGGCGCAGCGCGTCCATCGGCGGCAGTTGGGTTTCACGCAAGAAATAGAAGGCGCCCGGCAGCAGCACCGCGACGGTGCCGGCCTTGGCCATGGCAATGGCGTCTTCTTCGGTCATGAATTCCAGGTGGTCGGCCGACAGCGCCTGGTAGCGCGCCGCAAGGCTCGAGCCGTGCAGCGACGACAGCTGCTCGGCATGCAACTTGACCGGCAAGCCCAGCTCATGGGCCTTGATGAACACCCGCTCGACCTGCGCCGGGGAGAACGCCAGGTGCTCGCAGAACGCGTCCACCGCATCCACCAAACCTTCGCCGGCCAGTGCCGGGAGCATCTGGTCACAGATATGGCTGATGTAGTCATCCGCCCGCCCAGCGTACTCCGGCGGCAACGCATGGGCCGCCAGGCAGGTGGTGCGCACGCTGACCGGCAGCTCTTCGCCCAGGCGCCGGGCCACGCGCAGCATCTTGCGCTCGCTTGCCAAGTCCAGGCCGTAGCCGGACTTGATCTCGATGCAGGTCAGCCCGTCGCGCATCAGCGCCTGTACGCGCTGGCGGGCGCTGGCGAACAGCTCATCCTCGCTGGCGGCCCGGGTGGCGCGCACGGTGCTGGCGATGCCGCCGCCCTGGGCGGCGATCTCGGCATAGCTGACACCCTGCAGGCGCTGCTCGAACTCGCCACTGCGGTTGCCGCCGAACACCGCGTGGGTGTGGCAGTCGATCAGCCCGGGAGTGACCCAGGCGCCGCCCAGGTCGACGATACGGTCGGTGGCCACCGGTGGCACGTCGTCGCGCGGGCCGATCCATTCGATCAAGCCTGCGCTGGTGACGATGGCGGCGTCCTCGATGACCGAGTAACGGCCGCCGGCCATGGTTGCGGCGTGACAGTGCTGCCAGAGGGTTCTCATCAGGGTCTCCTTGGGTTTCAGCGGTGCAGCTCGGCAGGCTCCCGGGCCGGCTCGCCCTTGCCTGCGCGCGGTTTGCACCACAGCAGGTAGGAAGCCACCAGGAACACCACCCAGATGACACCGACGAGCAATGCGGCCTGGGTATCCGGGAAATACCCGAGCACGCCGAAGATGAACAGCATGAAGGCGATGGCCATGGCCGGCCCATAAGGCCAGAACGGTACCGGGAACTTGAGCTCGGCCACCTGTTCACGGCTCATGCCGCGGCGCATGGCCACCTGGGTCACCAGGATCATCAGCCACACCCACACGGTGGCGAAGGTGGCGATCGAGGCAATCAACAGGAACACGTTTTCAGGGATCAGGTAGTTCAGCAGCACCCCGACCAGCAGCGCGGCGCCCATCACCATTACCGTCATCCACGGTACGCCGTGCCGGGACAGCTGGCCGAAGCCGCGCGGCGCATGCCCCTGGTGAGCCAGGCCGTACATCATGCGACCGGCACCGAAAATGTCGCTGTTGATCGCCGAGACCGCTGCGGAAATGACCACGATATTGAGCAGCGCCGCCGCCGAGCCGATGCCCAGGTTGCTGAAGATCTGCACGAACGGGCTGCCCTGGCTGCCGATCTGCGGCCAGGGGTACAGGCACATCAGCACGAACAGGGTCAGCACGTAGAACAGCAGGATACGCAGCGGCACCGCGTTGATCGCCTTGGGGATGACCCGCTGCGGGTCCTTGGCTTCACCGGCGGTGACGCCGATGATCTCGATGCCGCCAAAGGCGAACATCACCACCGCGAACGAAGCGATCAGGCCACCCACGCCATTGGGCAGGAAACCACCGTGCTCGAACAGGTTGCTGACGCCGACCGCATGGCCGCTGCCCACCTGGCTGAAGCCGAAGGCCATGATGCCAAGGCCGGCGAGAATCATCGCAACGATGGCACCGACCTTGAGCAACGACAGCCAGAATTCCATCTCGCCGAATACCCGCACATTGCACAGGTTGAGGCCGCCGATCAGGAACACGATACCCAGCACCCAGACCCAGCGCGCCACCTCGGGGAACCAGAAGCCCATGTAGATACCGAAGGCGGTAACGTCGGCGATGGCGACGATGACCATCTCGAAAGCGTAGGTCCAGCCAAGAATGAAGCCGGCCATGGGGCCGAGGTAGGTGCTGGCATAGTGCCCGAAGGAGCCGGCCACCGGGTTGTGCACGGCCATCTCGCCGAGGGCGCGCATGACCATGAACACGGCGGCGCCGCCGATCAGGTAGGCCAGCAGCACGGCCGGGCCGGCCATCTGGATGGCCGAGGCAGAGCCATAGAACAGGCCGGTGCCGATGGCAGAGCCTAGGGCCATGAAACGGATGTGGCGGGCCGTTAGCCCGCGCTTGAGACCTTGAGCTTGTTGCATGTCACGTCCTTGAATTGTTTTTGTGGTCGTGAGGTCGATGGGGCTGCCTTGCAGCCCTTTCGCGACACAAGGCCGCTCCTACAGCAGAACGCATAACCTTTGTAGGAGCGGCCTTGTGTCGCGAAAGGGCCGCAAAGCGGCCCCGGTTGGCATCAGAGGCTAGGCAGGACACCCGCTGGCAGCAGCCCGGTCAGGTTGCCCTTGGCCAGCAGCTCGACAGCTGCCTCGATGTCCGGCGCAAAGAAGCGGTCGCGGTCATAGTGCGGCACTTCACGGCGCAGCGCCTGGCGCGCCTGCTCCAGCTTCACCGAAGTTTTCAGGCCCTTGCGCAGGTCCAGCCCCTGACACGCACCCAGCCATTCGATGGCCAGCACGCCACGGGTGTTCTCGGCCATTTCCCACAGGCGCTTGCCGGCAGCCGGGGCCATGGAAACGTGGTCTTCCTGGTTGGCCGAGGTCGGCAGGCTATCGACACTGTGCGGGTGCGACAAGGCCTTGTTCTCGCTGGCCAGGGCGGCAGCGGTGACCTGGGCGATCATGAAGCCGGAGTTGACCCCGCCGTTCTCTACCAGGAACGGCGGCAGCTGGGACATGTGCTTGTCCATCATCAGCGAGATGCGCCGCTCGCTCAGCGAACCGATTTCGGCAATCGCCAGGGCGATGTTGTCGGCGGCCATGGCCACAGGCTCTGCGTGGAAGTTGCCGCCGGAAATCACGTCACCTTCGGCAGCGAACACCAGCGGGTTGTCCGATACGGCGTTGGCTTCGATGCCCAGCACCTCGGCGGCCTGGCGGATCTGGGTCAGGCAGGCACCCATGACCTGCGGCTGGCAGCGCAGCGAGTACGGGTCCTGGACCTTGTCGCAGTTCTTGTGCGACAGCGACACTTCGCTGGAATCGCCCAGCAGGTCACGGAAGCACGCCGCGGTGTCGATCTGGCCGCGCTGGCCACGCACGGCGTGGATGCGCGCATCGAACGGCGAACGCGAACCCAGGGCAGCTTCGACGCTCAGGCCGCCACAGGCGATGGCAGCGGCGTACAGGTCTTCGGCTTGGAACAGGCCGCGCAGGGCGTAGGCAGTGGATGCCTGGGTGCCGTTGAGCAGGGCCAGGCCCTCTTTGGCGGCCAGGGTCAGCGGCTCCAGGCCCGCGACGGCCAGCGCCTCGGTAGCCGACAACCATTGGCCCTTGTACCTTGCCTTGCCCTCACCCAGCAGTACCAGCGACATGTGCGCCAGCGGGGCGAGGTCGCCGGAGGCGCCGACCGAGCCCTTGAGCGGGATGTGCGGATAGACCTCGGCGTTGACCAGGGCGATCAGTGCATCGATGACCTTGCGCCGGATACCCGAGAACCCGCGGCTGAGGCTGTTGATCTTGAGCACCATGATCAGCCGCACCAAAGCGTCGTCCAGCGGCGCACCGACACCGGCGGCATGGGACAGCACCAGCGAGCGCTGCAGGTTTTCGAGGTCGTGGCTGGCGATGCGGGTCGAGGCCAGCAGGCCGAAACCTGTGTTGATGCCATAGGCGGTGCGGTCTTCGGCGATGATCTGCTCGACGCAGGCGACGCTGGCGTCGATGGCCGGTGCGGCGCTGGCATCCAGTTGCAGGCGCACGGGCGCAGCGTGGATTGCGCGCAGTTGGGCCAGGGTCAGGGTGCCGGGCTTGAGGGTCAGTTCGGTCACTTTGCTACTCCATTCTGTCGGGGCCCGCAGGCCCCTCTTGTTGTTCAGTATCACTCAAAGTGCAGCGATCAACCGGTGATCATCGGCAGGTCCAGGCCCTGCTCCTTGGCGCACTCGATGGCAATGTCGTAACCGGCGTCGGCATGGCGCATCACGCCGGTGCCTGGGTCGTTGGTCAGCACCCGGGCAATGCGCTCGGCAGCTTCATCGGTGCCGTCGCAGACGATGACCATGCCCGAGTGCTGGGAGAAGCCCATGCCCACGCCACCGCCGTGGTGCAGCGAAACCCAGGTGGCGCCGCCTGCGGTGTTGAGCAGGGCATTGAGCAGCGGCCAGTCGGAAACCGCGTCGGAGCCGTCGCGCATGGCTTCGGTCTCACGGTTGGGGCTGGACACCGAGCCCGAGTCCAGGTGGTCGCGGCCGATCACCACCGGCGCCGACAGCTCGCCGCTGCGCACCATTTCGTTGAACGCCAGGCCCAGCTTGGCACGCAGGCCCAGGCCGACCCAGCAGATACGCGCCGGCAGGCCCTGGAAGCTGATGCGCTCGCGGGCCATGTCCAGCCAGCGGTGCAGGTGGGCGTCGTCGGGGATCAGTTCCTTGACCTTGGCGTCGGTCTTGTAGATGTCTTCGGCCTCGCCCGACAGCGCAGCCCAACGGAACGGGCCGATGCCACGGCAGAACAGCGGGCGGATGTAGGCCGGCACGAAGCCCGGGAAGTCGAAGGCATTGGCCACGCCTTCTTCCTTGGCCATCTGGCGGATGTTGTTGCCGTAGTCGAAGGTCGGGACGCCCTGCTTCTGGAAGTCGAGCATGGCTTGCACATGCACGGCCATCGACTGCTTGGCGGCCTTGACCACAGCAGCCGGCTCGGTCTGCGCGCGGTCGCGGTACTGCTCCCAGGTCCAGCCGGCAGGCAGGTAGCCGTTGAGCGGGTCATGGGCGCTGGTCTGGTCGGTGACCATATCCGGGCGCACGCCACGCTTGACCAGCTCGGGCAGGATTTCGGCCGCGTTGCCGTGCAGGGCGATTGAGATGGCCTTGCCTTCGACGGTGTACTTGGCGATGCGTGCCAGGGCGTCGTCCAGATCCTTGGCCTGCTCGTCGACGTAGCGGGTTTGCAGGCGGAAGTCGATGCGGCTCTGCTGGCACTCGATGTTCAGCGAGCAGGCACCGGCCAGGGTCGCGGCCAGCGGCTGGGCGCCGCCCATGCCACCCAGGCCTGCGGTCAGTACCCACTTGCCTTTGAGGCTGCCGCCGTAGTGCTGGCGGCCGGCTTCGACGAAGGTTTCATAAGTGCCTTGGACGATGCCCTGGCTACCGATGTAGATCCAGCTGCCGGCGGTCATCTGGCCGTACATGGCCAGGCCCTTGGCGTCCAGCTCGTTGAAGTGTTCCCAGTTGGCCCAGTGCGGTACCAGGTTGGAGTTGGCGATCAGCACCCGAGGTGCATTGCTGTGGGTCTTGAACACGCCGACCGGCTTGCCCGACTGCACCAGCAGGGTTTCGTCGTCTTCCAGGCGGGTCAGGGTCTCGACGATCTTGTCGTAGCACGCCCAGTTGCGCGCGGCGCGGCCGATGCCGCCGTACACCACCAGCTCTTTCGGGTTTTCCGCGACCTGCGGGTCGAGGTTGTTCATCAGCATGCGCAGTGGCGCTTCGGTCAGCCAGCTCTTGGCGGTCAGCTTGTTGCCACGGGGGGCACGGATTTCAACGTCACGGTATTTGTTGTTGTCGGTCACGGGAAAGGTCCTCGGCGGTGGTCCGCGGGCAGGTGTGTCGTGGTGAATAGATAAACACACCTTTACTTGTATGTACAAGCATGGACAACCAAAATTAACGAACCCCTCCTTCGAATTCATGAATGCACCGGGGGCCGCTTCGCGGCCCCGGCTATCTCAAGCTGGAATGAGTTCGATCAGGCAGAACCGCCCCTGCACATCCAGCCCCAGCAACGCTTCATTGCCCTCGATGCGCAGGCAGTCATACAGGCCCAGTCGCTGCATTTCATGCCCAGCCATCGCCACTTCCACCTGATTGCTCGCAGCAAACAGCAATACCGTCGACGCCGAACTGAACAACCGGCTGGTGCCATCGAACCACTGCAGCCGCGCCCGGTAGCGGTGCGGTGCGTAGATCAGGTTGAAATCGCGGATGGCTGAGCCAAGCAGGTTGCAACTGACCTGGCTTTCGCCACTGAAGGCGAACGCATCGAACGCCAGCAGTGGCCGGCTTGCCTGGCCATCGACCAGCAGGCGCATGCCGTCGCCCTGCAACACGCTGATGATGCGCTGATAACCGGCAAAGCTGGAAAAGCCCCCGGACTCCTCGATATCGGCGATCGACAGGCGCCAGCCGAAGCCTTCCAGGCCCTCGCCACTGTCGCGGGTGATCTCTTCGGTGAAACCCCCACCATTCTTCCAGGGCATGCGCGGGTAATCCCGGGCGCGCAACAACTGCAACTGGCTCATTTGCTGAAACGTCCTTCCAGGCGATGACGGGAACCGGGGTGGATCAGCCGCGCGGCGGTCACCGGCTGGCGGCCTGACCAGGTACGCCTGCGGATCAGCAGGCACGGCTCGCCGCGCTCGATCTGTAGCAGGCGGCATTCGTCGGGCTCGGCAAGAATGGCCTCGACCACGTGCTCGCCTTCGGTAAGTGGCGCCACTTGGGACAGGTAGGCGTAGGGCGTCTGCCGGGTGAAGTCCTGCTTGAGGTAGTCCGGGGCGATGGCTGCGTTGACGTAGCGGTCCTCGATCTGCACCGGCACGCCGTTCTCGAAGTGCACGATCAGCGAGTGGAACACCCGCTGGCCTTCACGCATGTCCAGGGCCAGGGCGCGCTCGGAGCCGGCGGCCTCCTCGACCAGTTTGATGACCTGGCAGCTATGCTGGTGGCCGCGCCCAGCGATCTCGTCGGCGATGTTGTTGACCTCGAACAGCGCCGAACGGGTCTTGGGCTCGGCGACGAAGGTGCCGACGCCTTGCATGCGCACCAGCAGGCCCTCGGCGGTCAACTCGCGCAGGGCGCGGTTGATGGTCATGCGGCTGAAGCCCAGCTCGGCGACCAGCTCGCTCTCCGAGGGTACCCGGTGATGGGGCGGCCAGCTGCCGCTCTCGATCTGCTGGATGATCATCTGTTTCACCCGGGCATAGAGCGGCGCCGGCCCTTCGCCCATCTGGGCAACCAGCGCGGAGACAGGAGATGTCGGCACGGCGTTGAGTCCTTGTGCGGTTGGAGTGAACGGTAGCTTGCCGGAGTTTACCCGGCAGGCAAACGGCTGTATATGTATATACAAGTATGACAATAACAGGAAATCACCGATGCCCGCCTATTTTGCCGAACGCGCCCTGCTGCCCACGGGCTGGGCCCGCAACGTCCGCCTGGAGGTCGCCGCCGATGGCCGGCTGGCAACGGTCATGGCCGATGCCGACGCCGAAGGCGCCGAGCGCCTGGCAGGGCCCCTGCTGCCGGGCATGCCCAACCTGCACTCGCACGCGTTCCAGCGGGCCATGGCGGGGCTGGCGGAAGTGGTCGGCAACCCCAACGACAGCTTCTGGACCTGGCGCGAGCTGATGTACCGCCTGGCCGGCAACGTCACCCCAGAGCAGTTGCAGGTGATCGCCCGCCAGCTGTACATCGAGATGCTCAAGGCCGGCTACACCTCGGTGGCCGAGTTCCACTACGTGCACCACGACCAGGACGGTCGCCGCTACGCCGACCCGGCCGAATTGTCGCGGCGCTTAAGCGCAGCGGCGGCCGCCACGGGCATCGGCCTGACCCTGCTACCGGTGCTCTACAGCCACTCGGGCTTTGGCGGCCAGGCGCCCAATGACGGCCAGCGGCGCTTCATCAACTCCACCGAACAGTACCTGCGCCTGCAACAGCAGCTCGGGCCGTTGCTCAGCGCGCAGCCGGCGCAGCAACTGGGGCTGTGCTTCCACTCGCTGCGTGCGGTAACGCCCGGGCAGATCGCCGAAGTGCTGGGCGCCGGCGATGCGCAGTGCCCGGTGCATATTCATATCGCCGAACAGCAGAAGGAAGTCGATGACTGCCTGGCCTGGAGCGGCCGGCGGCCATTGCAGTGGTTATACGAGAATGTCGATGTCGACCAGCGCTGGTGCCTGGTGCACGCCACTCATGCCGAACCCGACGAAGTCCGCGCCATGGCCCGCAGCGCTGCGGTGGCCGGCCTGTGCCTGACCACCGAGGCCAACCTGGGCGATGGTATTTTCCCGGCGGTGGATTACCTGGCCCTGGGCGGGCGCCTGGGCATCGGCTCGGACAGCCATGTGTCGTTGAGCGTGGTGGAAGAACTGCGCTGGCTGGAATACGGCCAGCGCCTGCGTGACCAGCGGCGCAACCGGCTGTACCGCGCTGACCAGCCGATGGTCGGCCGCACCCTGTACGACGCGGCATTGCTGGGCGGCGCCCAGGCGCTGGGGCAGCCGGTGGGTGAGCTGGCGGTGGGCAAGCGCGCCGATTGGCTGGTGCTGGACGGGCACGACCCGTACCTGGCCGTGGCCGAGGGTGATGCCATTCTCAACCGCTGGCTGTTTGCCGGGGGCGACCGTCAGGTGCGTGATGTGATGGTCAATGGCCAGTGGGTGGTGCGCCAGGGGCGGCACGGGCAGGAAGAAGAAAGTGCAGTGGCGTTTGCCCAGGTGTTGCGCCAGCTGCTGGGCTGATCAGTATCGCTGGGGCCTTATCGCAGACCCACTGTAGGAGCCGGCTTGCCGGCGATAGGGCCAGCCCGGCCAACATCGATCTGTGGTTTGGCACCGGCGTTGCCGGTGATCGCCGGCAGGCCGGCTCCTACAGGGGTATCACCAGCAACCTCAATGCCGGGCGACGATATCCTTGTCCGGCGTGCGCCAGATCAGCCGGCGGGTGTCGTAGCCCTGCTGGCGGGCCTTGGACATCAGGCTCTCGCGCTCCCACACCGGCATCGACGGCGAACGCGACAGGATCCACAGGTACTTGCGGTCGGGGCTGCCGACAATCGCGGTGCGGTAGCGGTCATCGACGTAGAGAATCCAGTAGTCCCCCTTGGCCACACCCGGCACCAGTCGGGTGAACCAGTTGTCGAACTCCACCCACAGCTTGTCGGTGTGCCCGGGCTGCTGAATGGAGGCATGGCCCTCGGCGCGCAGCCACTCGTCACCCAGGGTGCGGCAGCGGTTGAGCACCCCCACCGTACCGTCAGGCTTGAGGTTGTAGTGCGCTTCGGACTGGGCGCAGCCATCCTGGTACTTCATCGGCAGACGGGCCAGCTCGAACCACTTGCCCTGGTATCGCTTGAGGTCGACCGCACCTGCGGTCTTCGGCGCCAGCGAGTCGGTGGCAGAGGTGGCGCAGCCACCCAGCAGCATCACCAGGCACACGCCCAGCAGCAGGTGCAAACGCCTCATTTGAGACCCTGCCCGGAATACATCAATACCTTGTCGGCCGCGTACTGCACGCTGATGAAGCTCTTCTCGTCACCCCAGGTGCAGCTGCTCATGCCCAGTGCCCCGGAGCACTCGGTGGGCGTGCCGAGCAGTTGCTCGACCTCGGCCTTGTTCATGCCGGCCTTGAGCTTGGAATAGTTTTCCTGGTTGATCTTGCTGCAGGCGGTCAGGACGACGCACAAGGACAACAGGGCGAGGGAACGCAACGACATGAAGGGACACTCCTGGAGGTAGATACACAGGTATGAGGGCCTGCAGGGAGCTTAGAAGGGAAAAAGGGTCCTCGGTTCCCTGCCCGCCGAGGTTTTCGTCGCCTGCCGTCGGTCGGCTGTTGCGCAAACGGTTAATGTTTTTGCCCGGCGTGACGAAACAGTCGTCGAGGATGTGGCCTTTTGCCGCATCCGCCCTCCTCCGTGCCCGTGCGCAGACCTTCAAAAATGACCAAGAACCTCAAGTTCAGCCACAAGATCCTGTTGGCCGCCGCCCTCGTGGTGGCCGTTGCCTTCACCTGTTTCGTGCTGTTCAACGATTACCGACAACGCCAGTCCCTGCGCAGTGATACGGAGGCCACTCTGCAGGACCTGGGCAACCTGACCGCCGGTAATATCCGCAACTGGCTCGACAGCCGCATCCAGCTGCTCAACACCTTCGCCCAGCAGGTGGCCGTCGACGGCCCGGGCAAGGCCAGCCTGGACCGCAGCCTGGCGCTGCCGGTGTACGCCAGCAACTTCATGCTCACCTACTTCGGTGGCCAGGACGGCAGCATGCAGTCGGTACCGGTGGGCAGCCGCGCGGCCGACTACGACCCGCGGGTACGCGGCTGGTACAAGGCGGCCACCGCCGCCGGCCAGACCATCGTCACCGAGCCGTACATCTCGGCCTCGGCCGGCAAGCTGGTGATCACCCTGGCAACCCCGGTGCAGCAGGCCGGCCGGGTGATCGGCGTCAGCGGCGTCGACACCGACCTGCAAACCATCAGCAACCTGATCAACACCCTGGACTTCGACGGCCATGGCCATGCCTTCATCGTCAACGGCGAAGGCAAGATCCTCATCCACCCCAAGGGCGAGCTGGCACTCAAGGCATTGGCCGATGTGTACCCCGGCAACACCCCGCGCATCGGCAGCGGCCTGAAAGAGGTCGAAGTCGATGGCCGCAAGCAGTTCATCAGCTTCACCCACGTCGACGGCGTGCCGTCGGCGGACTGGTACGTGGCGCTGGTGCTGGACCAGGACGCAGCCTTCGCCATGCTGGGCGAGTTGCGCACCTCGGCGGTGGTAGCCACGCTGATTGCAGTGCTGGTGATCATCGGCCTGCTGGGCCTGCTGATTCGCGTGCTGATGGAGCCGCTGCACGTGATGGGCCGCGCCATGCATGACATCGCCGAAGGCGAAGGCGACCTGACCCGGCGCCTGAAAATCCACGCCCAGGACGAGTTCGGCAGCCTGGCGCAGTCGTTCAACCGCTTCGTCGAGCGTATCCACGAGTCGATCCGCGAGGTGGCTTCGGCCACCGGGCAGGTGAACACCGTGGCCGGCCAGGTGATCAGCGCCTCCAACGCGTCGATCCACAACGCCGACCAGCAGTCCAGCCGCACCAGCAGCGTGGCCGCGGCGATCAACCAGCTGGGCGCCGCCGCCCAGGAAATCGCCCAGAACGCTGCCCTGGCCTCGCAGCACTCCAGTGCTGCCCGGGGCCTGGCCGAAGAAGGCCAGCAGGTGGTCGGCGAAACCATCGAGGTAATGAACCAGCTGTCGGCGCGCATCAGCGATGCCAGTGGCAACATCGAGACGCTGAACGGCCACACAGTGAACATTGGCCAGATTCTCGATGTGATCAGCGGCATCTCCCAGCAGACCAACCTGCTGGCGCTCAACGCCGCCATCGAGGCAGCCCGCGCTGGCGAAGCCGGGCGTGGCTTTGCCGTGGTCGCCGACGAAGTACGAAACCTGGCCCACCGCACCCAGGATTCGGCGCAGCAGGTACAGCGCCTGATCGAGGAGCTGCAGGCCGGCGCGCAGATGGCGGTGAGCACCATGGGCCAGAGCCAGCAGCACAGCGACCGCAGCGTGGGCATCGCCAACCAGGCCGGCGAGCGCCTGGGCAGCGTCACCCAGCGCATCGGCGAGATCGACGGCATGAACCAGTCGGTGGCCACCGCCACCGAAGAGCAGACGGCCGTGGTCGAGTCGATCAATGTCGACATCACCGAAATCAATACGCTGAATCAGGAAGGGGTGCAGAACCTGCAGAGCACCTTGCGTGCCTGCACCGACCTGGAACGCCAGGTGGAGCGGTTGAAGCATCTGGTGGGCAGCTTCAGGATCTGAAACCGCTGGGGCCGCTTTGCGGCCCTTTCGCGACACAAGGCCGCTCCTACAAGGGAATGCGTTCTCCTGTAGGAGCGGCCTTGCGCCGCGAAAGGGCTGCAGAGCAGCCCCATTGGCACTAGAACCTGGACCCAGGCTCCAGCAGGAAGTCCATCTCGTCACTGGTACTCGGCCGGCCCAGCACCAGGTTGCGGTGCGGGAAGCGGCCAAAGCGGGCGATCACCCGTTGGTGCTGCTCGGCGTAGTCGAGAAACCCTTCGAACAACCGGCGGTTGGCCTCGGGCTGCTCGGCGAGCAACAGCTGGTAGCGCTCGACGCACAGGTTCTGCCAGTCCAGCACTTCGGCATGCTCCAGCACCAGCAGCACGAACACCCGCTGGATCGGTAGCAGCTGGTAGTCCCAGCCCTTCTGCAAACCCTGCATCGCCACCACCTGCGCACGCCGGTCGCCGTCGAAGGCGCGCGGCGTGTCGCGGTAGAGCATGCGTGGCAGCTGGTCCAGCAAAATCAACAGGCCCAGCCAGCCCTGCGGGCTTTGCTGCCACTCGTCGAGCCCGCCGGCCAGGGCTTGCTCGACCAGGTCGCCAAACTGCGCATGGGCCTCGGCATCGTGATGCTTGCCGAACCACAGCGTGTTCTTCTCGTCAGCCACGGCCTGGGCACTGGTGCCCCAACCGAACCACCATTCCAGCAACGGCTGCCAAGGTGCGAGCATGGGTTACTCCTTGTGGTAGGCGGTGACGCGCTCCACCTCTTCCTTCGAGCCGAGAATCACCGACACGCGCTGGTGCAGGCCTTCAGGCTGGATGTCGAGGATGCGCTGGTAACCATCGGTGGACACGCCGCCGGCCTGTTCGATGATGAACGACATCGGGTTGGCTTCGTACATCAGGCGCAGCTTGCCCGGCTTGCTCGGGTCACGGGCGTCGCGCGGGTACATGAACAGGCCGCCACGGGTGAGGATGCGGTGCACGTCGGCCACCATCGAGGCGATCCAGCGCATGTTGTAGTTCTTCTTCAGCGGGCCAGTCTCACCGGCCAGCAGCTCGCCGACGTAGCGCTGGATCGGCGCTTCCCAGTGGCGCTGGTTGGACATGTTGATGGCGAACTCGGCGGTGCTTTCCGGCACGCGGATGTTCTCGTGGGTGAGCACGAAGCTGCCCAGCTCGCGGTCCAGGGTGAAACCCTTGACGCCGTTGCCCAGGGTCAGAATGAGCATGGTCTGCGGGCCGTAGATGGCGTAACCGGCGGCAACCTGCTGGGTGCCTGGCTGCAGGAAGGCGTTTTCGTTCAGGGTTTCGTTCTGGCTCAAGTACTCGTTGGGGCAACGCAGTACCGAGAAGATGGTGCCGACCGAAACGTTGACGTCGATGTTCGACGAGCCGTCCAGCGGGTCGAAGACCAGCAGGTAGGCGCCTTTGGGGTATTTGCCCGGGATCTGGTAGGCGTTGTCCATTTCTTCGGACGCCATGCCGGCCAGGTGGCCGCCCCACTCGTTGGCTTCGAGCAGGATGTCGTTGGAGATCACGTCGAGCTTCTTCTGCACTTCGCCCTGCACGTTCTCGGTGCCCATGCTGCCCAATACGCCGCCCAGGGCGCCCTTGGACACGTGGTGGCTGATCTCCTTGCATGCACGCGCCACCACTTCGATCAGGAAGCGCAGATCGGCAGGGGTATTGTTGCTGCGGGTCTGCTCAATCAGATAGCGACTCAGGGTAACGCGGGACATGTATGGCTCCGAAAAGGATAGGGGGAAAAAACCCCCGCAGTTTACAGGGAGTGTTGCGGGCTAGCGAGCAAAGAGACTCGACAGCAAGCCTTGAGTTCAGCCATGGCCAAGCCGATGGTCGGTTGGCGGGGTGCCACAACGGCCTGCACCGGCCTCATCGCCGGCAAGCCGGCTCCTACAGGCCTGCGCTGTACCTGTAGGAGCCGGCTTGCCGGCGATGAGGCCGGTGCAGGCACAGTTGCCCTCACAGGTACCGCGCATCACCCGGTCAATCCAGCGCCTTCCAGATCTCGCTGGCGTACTCGCGGATTGTCCGGTCGGAGGAGAACCAGCCCATCCGCGCGGTGTTGAGCACCGCCATGCGCCACCACTCCTGGGGCGAATGCCACAGCTCCTCGACCCGGCGCTGGGCATCCCAGTAGGCGTCGAAGTCGGCGCACAGCAGGAAGCGGTCGTAGGCCACCAGGCCGTCCACCAGCCCGGTGTAGCGCGACGGGTCGTCCGGCGAGAACACCCCGCTGCGGATCGCCTGCAGTACATCGCCCAGGCGGCTGGAGGCGGCAATTGCGGCATTGGCGCCGAAGTCGCCGGCCTTGCCCCGGGCGCCCACCTGCTGGGCAGTCAGGCCGAAGATGAACATGTTCTCCGCCCCCACCTGCTCGCACATCTCGACGTTGGCGCCGTCCAGGGTGCCGATGGTCAGCGCGCCGTTGAGGGCGAACTTCATGTTGCTGGTGCCGGACGCCTCATAGCCTGCGGTGGAGATCTGCTCGGACAAATCCGCCGCCGGGATGATGCTTTCGGCCAGGCTGACGTTGTAGTTGGGCAGGAACACCACTTTCAGCAGCCCGCGCACGGTGGGGTCGTTGTTGACCACCCGGGCGATGTCGTTGGCCAGCTTGATGATCAGCTTGGCCTGGTGGTAGCTGGCCGCAGCCTTGCCGGCGAAGATCTTCACCCGCGGCACCCAGTCGGTGCCCGGGTCGTTGCGCATGGCCTGGTACAACGCCACGGTGTGCAGCAGGTTGAGCAACTGGCGTTTGTATTCGTGGATGCGCTTGACCTGCACGTCGAACAGCGCCTCGGGGTTGACCGTGACGCCGATGCGGTCCTGGATGATGCTGGCCAGGGCGCGCTTGCTGTGCAGGCGCTGGGCGGCGAACTGCTTGCGAAAGCTCGCCTTGTCGGCAAACGGCACCAGGCCCTTGAGCTTGCCTTCGGGGTCGTCCAGCACGCCCTCACCCAGGGCCTCCACCAGCATCGCCGTGAGTTGCGGGTTGGCCTGGTACAGCCAGCGGCGGAAGGTGATGCCGTTGGTCTTGTTGTTGATGCGCTGCGGGTAGAGCTTGTGCAGTTCGGCGAACACCGTGCTCTTCATCAGCTTGCTGTGCAGCGCCGACACGCCGTTGACGCTGTGCGAGCCGAGAAACGCCAGATTGCCCATGCGCACCCGGCGGCCGTTGTCTTCTTCGATCAGCGACACCGCGCGCAGCACGTCGAAGTCGTGCAGGCCCTTCGCCCGCAGGGCGTCGATATGGTAGGCGTTGATCAGGTAGATGATCTGCATGTGCCGCGGCAGCATGCGCTCCATCAGTGCCACCGGCCAGGTTTCCAGCGCCTCAGGCAACAACGTGTGGTTGGTGTAGGCCAAGGTGCCGACGGTCAGCTCCCAGGCGGTGTCCCAGGGGATTTCGTGCTGGTCCACCAGCAGGCGCATCAGCTCGGCCACGGCAATCGATGGGTGGGTGTCGTTGAGCTGGATGGCCGCAGCGTCGGGCAGGTTGAGCAGGTTGTCGTGCATGTTCAGGTGGCGGCGCAGCAGGTCCTGCAGTGACGCCGACACGAAGAAGTACTCCTGGCGCAGGCGCAGCTCCTGGCCGGCCTCGGTGCTGTCGGCCGGGTACAGCACCCGCGAGATGCTTTCGGCGCGGGCCACTTCGGCCACCGCACCCAGGTGGTCACCGGCGTTGAAGCGCTCCAGGTGCAGCTCTTCCAGTGCCCGGGCACGCCACAGGCGCAGGGTGTTGACGCTGGAACCGCGCCAACCGACCACCGGGGTGTCGTAGGCCACCGCGCGCACTGTCTCGCCCGGCGTCCACACCTGGCGCTGCTGGCCGTTGGTTTCGACCACGGTCTCGACACTGCCGCCAAAGCTGATCGGGTAGATCACCTCGGCCCGCTCGAACTCCCAGGGGTTACCGAAATCCAGCCAGTTTTCGGTCTGCTCCTGCTGCCAGCCGTCGACCACCGCCTGGCGGAACAGGCCGTGTTCGTAGCGAATGCCATAGCCGTGGGCGGCGATGCCCAGGGTCGACATGCTCTCCATGAAGCACGCCGCCAAACGGCCCAGGCCACCGTTGCCCAGCGCCGCGTCGGGCTCCAGCAGGCGGATGCGCTCAAGGTCCACATCCAGCCCTTCGAGCGCCTCGCGGGCGATGTCCAGGTAGCCGAGGTTGCTCAGGCTGTCGTACAGCAGCCGGCCGATGAGAAATTCGAGGGAGAGGTAGTACACCCGCTTCTGGCTGCGGCGGTAGGCCTGGCGGGTGTGGTCCATCCAGTGGTCGACCATGTGGTCGCGGGCGGCCAGGGCGATGGCTTCGAACCAGTCATGGTCGAAGGCGTGCTCCGGGTCCTTGCCGACCGCGTAGGTCAGCTTGGCCAGCACGGCGGCGCGAAACTGGGCCACCTCTACATCACGAGCTTTGGCCTCACGGGCCTTGTTTTCCTGGGACATGCGGCATCCTCGGGCAAGTAGGCGAAAGCACAGGGAGATTGTTCAGCCTAGACGCTCTGACACGGAGCGACAGCGACGGTTCGCGGTTTT
Source organism: Pseudomonas fakonensis (assembly GCF_019139895.1). Lineage (GTDB taxonomy): Bacteria > Pseudomonadota > Gammaproteobacteria > Pseudomonadales > Pseudomonadaceae > Aquipseudomonas > Aquipseudomonas fakonensis. Next base: position 5,686,928 of record NZ_CP077076.1, read on the forward strand.
CATAAAGCCGTGGCGAATCAGGCGAAAGGTTGTTCACATTTTGAACAACTCCGGTATGATCGCGCGCCCAAAGACCGTGATTCGCCCCCAAAAAATGAAAACGACCCTGATCGCCGCCGCCGAAGTCGACCGCCTGGAGACCTGGCAGCGCTATGCCAGCCACATGTGCGGTGGCTGCCATTCGACCTGCTGCACCCTGCCGGTGGAGGTGAAGATCAAGGATCTGATCCGCATTGGCGTGGTGGATGAATTCGAAAAGGACGAGCCGCCGAAGAACGTAGCCAAGCGCCTGCAGAAGGAAGGCATCATCGAGCGCTTCAACCAGAAGTCGGGGATCTTCACCCTGACCCGGATGAGCAACGATGACTGCATGTACCTGGACCGCAAGAGCCGCCTGTGCACCATCTACGACAAGCGCCCGGACACCTGCCGCAACCACCCCAAGGTCGGGCCGCGGCCAGGGTATTGTGCGTACAAGCCCAAGGTGGTCGGGCGTTGACGCTGTCACTGCATGCCCTATAAAATCCGGCTTGTCTGGATATACACGGAGCTTTCCTTCGGGCAAGTGTCCAGACGCCGCCATGTGGTTCCGGCCGTGCCGGTTGATGGGAGCAATCCCTAAGGGCATCCGCGATACGACCCCCTTCATTGGGGGTTTCGTATTTCTGGGGGAAGCCTACCGGCGTGCGGGCCTGCGCACAGGTTCGTTTCTCAGCTTCTTCAGCATCAGCAACCAGCCTTTGATCTTCTCATGCCGCTTGAACCTTCCCTTGCCCGCCGATGGGTGCTCAGGGTCTCGCACGTACGCGCTCTCGACATGGACCTTGAGAACTTTTGTCGATTCGCGGCGCATATTGAAATACACCTCGTACTGAGTACCCTCGGGAAAACCGAACTGATTGCCTTCGACTGTCAACCAGTTGCTGTGACCGGTGAACAGGCACTGTCTGTCGGCCAAGGTGCTCATGATGCTTGGCAACTGCAATGACAAGCCATACCGAACCGGGCAGAACGCCCGGCTAATCCCTCTGCTGTCAATCACCAACCTGTCAAGGCCGATGGCCTGAAAGTCCAACGCCTGCCCGTGAGGCGGGCCATGGCTGACGCAGTGGCTCGAGTATTCGAAGTGCAGTGTCGCCTCGATGGCCACTGGCAACCCTGGCAGCAACAATCCATGGGTATGCGCCTGAAGATGCTGCAGGCACCATGACCTGCCGGCGGCCTCGATCCTTCCGGCAGCCAAATGTTCACGCCACGCCTTGCCTTTCATGCACTTCTCCGTAGCACCTCGAACAGACAGGCTACTGAGCCCAGATCGCGCTGCCAAAAAGGCTTCGTGAGCAAGTGCTTCAACAGCAATACCAAGAAATGCAATACAAACAAAAACGCCCCCGGCCTTTCGACCGGGGGCGTTTTCATTCAGCCTGAACTAATGACTCAGTTCTTGGCTTTCTTGGCAGCGCGGGTACGCTCGCCTTCGTCCAGGATTTTCTTGCGCAGACGGATCGACTTCGGCGTCACTTCGCACAGCTCGTCGTCCTGGATGAATTCCAGGGCCTGCTCGAGGGTGTGGCGAACTGGCGGTACCAGGGCGATGACTTCGTCTTTGCCCGAAGCACGCATGTTGTCGAGCTTCTTGCCTTTGGTCGGGTTCACGCCCAGGTCGTTGTCGCGGCTGTTCAGGCCGATGATCTGACCGTTGTAGATCTCCTGGCCGTGCTCGACGAACAGCTTGCCGCGCGCCTGCAGGGTTTCCAGCGAGTAGGTCAGGGCCTTGCCGGTCTCGACCGAAACCAGAACGCCGTTCAGACGGCCGGACATCTGGCCCGACTTCATGGTGTCGTAGCGATCGAAGATCGAGGTCAGGATGCCTGCACCGTTGGTCAGGGTCAGGAACTGGTTACGGAAACCGATCAGACCACGGGCCGGGATGTTGTACTCCAGGCGCACACGGCCCTTGCCATCCGGAACCATGTTGGTCAGGTCGCCCTTACGCAGGCCCATCTCTTCCATGACCTTGCCCTGGGATTCTTCAGGAATGTCGATGGTGACGTTTTCGAACGGTTCCTGCTTCACGCCGCCGACTTCGCGGATGATCACTTCAGGGCGGCCTACGGCCATCTCGAAGCCTTCACGACGCATGGTTTCGATCAGCACCGACAGGTGCAGCTCGCCACGGCCCGATACCTTGAACTTGTCAGGGGAATCGGTTTCCTGAACGCGCAGGGCCACGTTGTACAGCAGCTCCTTGTCCAGACGGTCCTTGATGTTGCGGCTGGTGACGAACTTGCCTTCCTTACCGCAGAACGGCGAGTCGTTGACCTGGAAGGTCATCGAAACGGTCGGCTCGTCGACGGTCAGCGGCTTCATGGCCTCTACCGCGTCCGGGGCGCACAGGGTGTCGGAGATGAACAGCTCGTCGAAACCGCTGATGCAGACGATGTCGCCAGCCTGGGCTTCTTCGACGTCAACGCGGTGCAGGCCGTGGTGACCCATCAGCTTGAGGATACGGCCGTTACGCTTCTTGCCGTCGACGTCGATGGCAACCACCGGGGTGTTCGGCTTGATGCGACCACGGGCGATACGACCAACGCCGATAACACCCAGGAAGCTGTTGTAGTCCAGAGCGGAGATCTGCATCTGGAACGAGCCTTCACGGTCAACGTCCGGAGCCGGTACGTTGTCTACGATCGACTGGTACAGGGCGGTCATGTCTTCGCCCATTTCGGTGTGGTCCAGGCCGGCGATGCCGTTCAGGGCCGAGGCGTAGACGACTTTGAAGTCCAGCTGTTCGTCGGTGGCACCGAGATTGTCGAACAGGTCGAAGATCTGGTCCAGAACCCAGTCAGGACGCGCGCCCGGACGGTCGACCTTGTTGATCACGACGATTGGCTTGAGGCCTGCTTCGAAGGCTTTTTTAGTTACGAAGCGGGTTTGCGGCATCGGGCCGTCCTGGGCGTCGACCAGCAGCAGCACCGAGTCGACCATCGACATTACACGCTCGACCTCGCCACCGAAGTCGGCGTGGCCGGGGGTGTCGACGATGTTGATGTGGTAGCCGTTCCAGTTGATGGCGGTGTTCTTCGCCAGAATGGTAATGCCGCGCTCTTTTTCCTGGTCGTTGGAGTCCATGACGCGCTCGTCGTTGAGCTCGTTACGTTCCAGGGTGCCGGACTGGCGCAGGAGTTTGTCGACCAGGGTGGTTTTACCATGGTCAACGTGGGCGATGATGGCGATGTTACGCAGTTTTTCGATCACAACTGTATCTCGATCAGAGGATTCGGTTGCCACCCAGTGTAGGCGGCGAATATGTACGCTTTTAGGCTCAGCGGGCCCGGTGGTCGGGAGGGCGATGGCGGATGCTGCCGCCATACAGCCCTGGCGTCTTATGCCGGACGATAAACACGCACATTGGCATGTCCCTCACTGAGCAGGTGGTGTGCGTGCAAACGGCTCATCACACCCTTGTCGCAATACAGCAAGTACTGGCGCGTAGGGTCCAGGTGCTTGAACTTGCTGTTGATGGCATAGAACGGCATGGCCTGGACTTCGATACCGTCCAGCGCCAGAGGTTCGTCTTCCTGTGCATCGGGGTGACGGATGTCGATGACGATCTGGCCTGGCAGTGCCTCGGCCACTTCCTCGATTTCGATATCCTTGCCCAGCTCGTCGATCACGTGGTCGATGGAGATGAACTTGGCGCGCTCTAGAGCACGCTCCAGCACCGCCATGTCGAACTGCTTTTCTTCATGCTCCATGCGGTGACGCTTGGCATGGGTGGTCGGGTTCACCGAAATCACGCCGCAGTACTCGGGCATGTGCTTGGCGAAGTCGGCAGTGCCGATTTCGGTGGCCTGGTCGATGATGTCCTGCTTGTGGCTGGCCAGAAGCGGGCGCAGCACCAGCTTGTCGGTGGCCGAATCGATGATCGACAGGTTCGGCAGGGTCTGGCTGGACACTTGCGAGATCGCCTCGCCGGTCACCAGGGCGTCGATCTGCAGGCGCTCGGCCATGTGCGCAGCCCCGCGCAGCATCATGCGCTTGAGGGTCACGCCCATGTAGCTGTTGTCGACCTTGTTCAGAATCTCGCCGACCACCTCTTCGAACGGCACGCTGATGAACAGCACGCGCTGGCTGCTGCCGTACTTCTTCCACAAGAAGTGCGCCACTTCCATCACGCCCAGTTCGTGGGCACGGCCGCCGAGGTTGAAGAAGCAGAAGTGGGTCATCAGGCCGCGACGCATCATCTGGTAGGCCGCCACGGTGGAGTCGAAGCCGCCGGACATCAGCACCAGGGTTTGCTCCAGGGCGCCCAACGGGTAGCCGCCGATGCCGTTGTGCTGGTTGTGGATCACGTACAGGCGCTGGTCGCGGATTTCCATGCGCACCACGACTTCAGGGGTCTTCAGGTCGATGCCGGCGGCGCCGCACTGCTGGCGCAGCTGGCTGCCGACATAGCGGTCGACGTCCATCGAGGTGAAGTCATGGTGGCCGCCGCGCTTGCAGCGCACCGAAAAGCGCTTGCCGGCCAGCAGGTGGCCGAAGTGCTGCTTGCACTTGGCGACGATGTCGTCGAAGTCGCCCAGTGGGTATTCCTCGACCTGCAGGAAGTGGGTAATGCCCGGGGTGCAGGTGAGGCGCTCGATCATCTCGCGCTGGATCTTCTCGTCCTCGATGCGGCTGACCACCTCGAGATTGTCCCAGACACCATCGACCGCGAGCTCAGGGTCAAGGTCCTTGAGCACGTTGCGGATGTTCTTGCCGAGCTGACGGATGAAGCGCTTGCGCACCGGCCGGCTCTTGATGGTGATCTCTGGGAAGACTTTGACGATAAGTTTCATTGGTTTAACAGCGCGCGCAGGGCCTGCCAAAAATAGGGGGCGCGAATTATAGCGGAAATTGCTCAGGTTTTGAGCAACTTTTGTACAGGAGGTTGCATTTATGTTGCCTGGGCAGGCCCCATCGCCGGCAAGCCGGCCCCTTCAGGGAATGCGCCACCGGCTGGCAACCACGACAACCTGTAGGAGCCGGCTTGCCGGCGATAGGCCCTCAAAGAATGCACCGCCGGAAAACAAAGCACCATAATAGTGCGCAAGTACAGAAATCCGCCTCTTTAGAGTGCGTTTTTTCACCTACCCCCACCGCCAAATGCCCGCAAACGCCCCCTTTTATTCCGCCCTCGCCATTTTCGGGCACTGGCATGCAATTTGCTCCCTTGTGAGGCAGGTAAGCTTGGCCGACTATCCGCGCCCGGCGACACCCTTTTTCCAGGGCAGCGTTCTGACGCACCCTAGACCATCCGGAGGACAACATGTCGAAGTCGGTTCAACTCATCAAAGATCATGACGTCAAGTGGATTGATCTGCGTTTCACGGACACCAAGGGCGTTCAACACCACGTGACCATGCCGGCGCGTGATGGCCTGGACGAAGACTTCTTCGAAGTCGGCAAGATGTTCGACGGCTCCTCCATCGCTGGCTGGAAAGGCATCGAAGCATCGGACATGATCCTGATGCCAGTCGACGACACCGCCGTGCTTGACCCATTCACCGAAGAGCCGACCCTGATCATCACCTGCGACATCGTCGACCCGTCGAGCATGCAGGGCTACGATCGCGACCCACGTGCGATCGCCAAGCGCGCCGAAGAGTACCTGAAGAGCACCGGCATCGGTGACACCGTCTTCGCCGGCCCAGAGCCTGAGTTCTTCATCTTCGACGAAGTGAAGTTCAAGTCGGACATCTCCGGTTCGATGTTCAAGATCTTCTCCGAGCAAGGCTCGTGGATGAGCGACGCGGACGTCGAAGGCGGCAACAAAGGCCACCGTCCGGGCGTCAAGGGCGGCTACTTCCCGGTTCCGCCGTTCGACCACGACCACGAAATCCGTACTGCCATGTGCAACGCACTGGAAGAAATGGGTCAGACCGTCGAAGTTCACCACCACGAAGTGGCAACTGCCGGCCAGAACGAGATCGGCGTCAAGTTCAACACCCTGGTGAAGAAGGCTGACGAAGTACAGGCCCTGAAATACGTCGTGCACAACGTTGCCGACGCCTACGGCCGCACCGCCACCTTCATGCCGAAACCGCTGTACGGCGACAACGGCTCGGGCATGCACGTGCACATGTCGATCTGGAAAGAAGGCAAGAACACCTTCTCCGGCGAAGGCTATGCCGGCCTGTCCGATACCGCCCTGTACTTCATCGGCGGCATCATCAAGCACGGTAAGGCCCTGAACGGCTTCACCAACCCGTCGACCAACTCGTACAAGCGTCTGGTCCCAGGCTTCGAAGCCCCGGTCATGCTGGCCTACTCGGCCCGCAACCGTTCCGCCTCGATCCGCATTCCTTACGTCGGCAGCCCGAAAGCCCGCCGTATCGAAGCGCGCTTCCCGGACCCATCGGCCAACCCGTACCTGGCCTTCGCAGCCCTGCTGATGGCTGGCTTGGACGGCATCCAGAACAAGATCCACCCAGGCGATGCTGCCGACAAGAACCTGTATGACCTGCCGCCAGAAGAGGCCAAGGACATCCCGCAGGTTTGCGGCAGCCTGAAAGAGGCCCTGGAAGAGCTGGACAAAGGCCGTGCGTTCCTGACCAAGGGCGGTGTGTTCTCCGACGACTTCATCGACGCCTTCATCGAGCTGAAGAGCGAAGAAGAAATCAAGGTCCGCACCTTCGTGCACCCGCTGGAATACGAGCTGTACTACAGCTGCTGATGTGATCGGCGCCTGGCGTCGATAACCTCTGAAACGGCCTTCTTCGGAAGGCCGTTTTTGTTTGTTCATACTCCTGTTTCAGAAGCGTCCTACAAGCAGCCTGCCCCCTGCTGCCCAACACTGTGGTCTCCCGGTATAAGGAGATCAACATGCGTCACACCCCCGCCCTGCTTCCGCTGTGTTTGGCCCTCGCCCTGCCAGGGTGCAGCGCCCCCCCGTCCTACCATGCCGAATTCGCCCCCTTGCTCAGCGCCATCGAACAGCGCCTGGACCTGGCAAGCTCGGTCGCCCGACACAAATGGGCGCACGACATAGCGGTGCAGGCCCCCGTACGGGAGGCCGAAGTGCTGGAACAGGTGCGCGCCGCCGCTTCCGACTATGGCCTGGCTCCCGAGCGCGCCAAGGCCTTTTTTGCTGACCAGATCGAAGCCAACAAGCTGGTCCAGTACGCCATGCTCGACCGCTGGCGTGCACTGGGTCGCGCGCCGCAGGAGGCGCCACGCGACCTGTCCAGCGAGCTGCGCCCAAGGCTGGACAAGCTCCAGGCCTCGCTGTTGTTCGAACTAGGGCAAATGGACCACCAGCCGCCGATGGATTGCCCGCGCAAACTGGCCCAGGCACTGGCCGCACGCACTCACGACCCGCTGCGCCACCTGGCCTTGGTTCGCGCCAGCGGGCAGTTGTGCCGAAAACAGTGAAGCACGCAATGCTCTATATTGGTGCATAAATTCATTCATGCACCCGCCCTGTACACCAAAACGGGTCGCATGAAACGATAAATCAGTGAAACCTGAGCCGAATTTGCGCACTTCAAGGTCTTTATCAGGGAATTCCGCTTCTTTTCGGAGCCTTGGTTTGTTTCTTGCATTTTCCTCGCATCAGCGGATCCATAGCGCCCCTGCCCCGGGCATGCACCGGGGCAGGCAGGCGCCAAAAGAGGTCAACGACGCCTTATGACCATCAGCGATGCACAGCACCGTCTGCTTCTGGACAACCTGACCACGGCCACGCTCTTGCTCAATGCCGAACTGCGCCTTGAGTACATGAACCCGGCCGCCGAGATGCTCCTGGCCGTCAGCGGCCAGCGCAGCCATGGGCAGTTCATCAGTGAACTGTTCACCGAATCGACCGAGGCGCTCAACTCGCTGCGCCAGGCGGTGGAGCAGGCGCACCCGTTCACCAAGCGCGAAGCCCAGCTGACCTCGCTGACCGGCCAGGCGATCACTGTCGACTACGCCGTGACGCCGATCCTGCACCAGGGCAACACCCTGCTGCTGCTGGAGGTGCACCCGCGCGACCGCTTGCTGCGCATCACCAAGGAAGAGGCCCAGCTGAGCAAGCAGGAAACCACCAAGATGCTGGTGCGCGGCCTGGCCCACGAAATCAAGAACCCGCTGGGCGGCATTCGCGGCGCGGCGCAGTTGCTGGCCCGCGAGCTGCCCAACGACGGTTTGCGCGACTACACCAACGTGATCATCGAAGAGGCCGACCGCCTGCGTAACCTGGTCGACCGCATGCTCGGCTCGAACAAACTGCCGTCGCTGGCCATGACCAACATCCACGAAGTGCTGGAGCGCGTGTGCAGCCTGGTCGAGGCCGAAACCCAGGGCGGCATCACGTTGGTGCGCGACTACGACCCGAGCCTGCCGGACGTACTGATCGACCGCGAGCAGATGATCCAGGCCGTGCTCAACATCGTACGTAACGCCATGCAGGCCATCAGCAGCCAGAACGAACTGCGCCTGGGGCGCATCAGCCTGCGCAGCCGCGCGGTGCGCCAGTTCACCATCGGCCATGTGCGCCACCGCCTGGTGGCGCGGGTCGAGATCATCGACAACGGCCCCGGCATCCCCGCCGAGCTGCAGGACACCCTTTTCTACCCCATGGTCAGCGGTCGCCCGGACGGTACCGGGCTGGGCCTGGCCATCACCCAGAACATCATCAGCCAGCACCAGGGGCTGATCGAGTGCGAAAGCCACCCTGGCCATACCGCGTTCTCGATCTACCTGCCGCTGGAACAAGGAGCCAACGCCTCATGAGCCGAAGTGAAACCGTCTGGATCGTCGATGATGATCGCTCCATCCGCTGGGTGCTGGAAAAGGCCCTGCAGCAGGAGGGCATGAACACCCAGAGCTTCGACAGCGCCGACGGCGTCATGGGCCGCCTGGCGCGCCAGCAGCCGGACGTGATCATCTCCGACATTCGCATGCCCGGAGCCAGCGGCCTGGACCTGCTGGCGCAGATCCGCGAGCAGCACCCGCGCCTGCCGGTGATCATCATGACCGCCCATTCCGACCTGGACAGCGCGGTGGCCTCGTACCAGGGCGGCGCCTTCGAGTACCTGCCCAAGCCGTTCGACGTGGACGAGGCGGTGTCGCTGGTAAAGCGTGCCAACCAGCACGCCCAGGAGCAGCAGGCGCTGGACGTGCCCCAGGCCCTCACCCGCACCCCCGAGATCATCGGCGAGGCGCCGGCGATGCAGGAGGTGTTCCGCGCCATCGGCCGCCTGAGCCACTCCAACATCACCGTGCTGATCAACGGCGAATCCGGTACCGGCAAGGAACTGGTGGCCCACGCCCTGCACCGCCATAGCCCGCGGGCAGCGTCGCCGTTCATCGCCCTGAACATGGCGGCGATCCCCAAGGACCTGATGGAGTCCGAGCTGTTCGGCCATGAAAAGGGCGCCTTCACCGGCGCCGCCAACCTGCGCCGCGGGCGCTTCGAGCAGGCCGACGGCGGTACCCTGTTCCTCGACGAGATCGGCGACATGCCGGCCGATACCCAGACCCGCCTGCTGCGGGTGCTGGCGGACGGCGAGTTCTACCGCGTCGGTGGCCACGTGCCGGTGAAGGTGGATGTGCGCATCATTGCTGCCACCCACCAGAACCTCGAATCGCTGGTGCAGGCCGGCAAGTTCCGCGAGGACTTGTTCCACCGCCTGAACGTGATCCGCATTCACATCCCGCGCCTGGCCGACCGGCGCGAGGACATCCCGGCCCTGGCCCGTCACTTCCTTGGCCGCGCTGCCCAGGAACTGGCGGTAGAACCCAAGCTGCTCAAACCGGAAACCGAAGAGTTCATCCGCAACCTGCCGTGGCCGGGCAACGTGCGCCAACTGGAGAACACCTGCCGCTGGATCACCGTGATGGCCTCGAGCCGCGAGGTGCTGGTGGGCGACTTGCCGCCAGAACTGCTCAACCTGCCATCGGACGCCGCGCCGGTCACCAACTGGGAGCAGGCCCTGCGCCAGTGGGCCGACCAGGCCCTGGCCCGCGGCCAGTCGAGCCTGCTCGACAGCGCCGTGCCCAGCTTCGAGCGGATCATGATCGAAACCGCCCTCAAGCACACCGCAGGCCGGCGCCGCGATGCCGCCGTGCTGCTGGGCTGGGGGCGCAACACCCTGACCCGCAAGATCAAGGAGCTGGGCATGAAGGTGGACGGCGCCGAGGACGACGACGGCGACGAGCACTGAGGGTTGCTGTTGGATTGCCATCGCCGTGGGAGCGGGCTTGCCCCGCGATGGCCTCCCCCCTGAAACATGGTGTGCCCATTGCCTTGAGCACACCTGGTCCTGCCGACCTACCTTGTTGCTTCCCCTATACGAGGAATACGACATGGAAAGTCCTGCCTCCCATCGACTACGCCGCGGTCGAGTTTCTGAGCCTGGCCGGGCCTATCTGCTGACCAGCACCACCAAGGACCGGCTGCCGCTGTTTCTCGATTTCCAAGCAGCGCGCTGCCTCCCACCTCATTTTGCTCAGGCAGAGGCCGAAGGCTCGGTCTTGAGCCTTGCATGGGTAATCATGCCCGATCACGTGCATTGGTTGATTGAACTCAAAAACGACACCCTGGCCACCGTTATGCGTCGCTTCAAATCCCGCAGTCGTTGCTCACTGTACAAAATGGGCAAGCTCAAGGGACAGCTATGGCAAGCCGGTTACCACGATCGAGCCATCAGGCGCGAAGAAGACCTGCGAAGTTTTGCAAGGTATGTGGTTGCCAACCCCGTCAGGGCGGGGCTGGTCAGCCGAGCAGGAGACTACTCGCACTGGGATGCGATTTGGGTATAGAGGGAGATTGCAATCGCGGGGCAAGCCCGCTCCCACGCTACGCCCCTCCCCGCAGCGGGAAGCTGCCCATGCACCGATCCTGTGCCTGCTGCACCTCGCGAAGGCACAACCCCCCTGCAAAACCGGCCAAATCCCCCTCAAGGCCCTGTATTTGCGGGCGTTGCAAAACTGGCACGCCCCCTGCAATAAGCAATACATCTCCAGTTTCGGGGGCCTCGGTACAGGCAGGCCGGGATATCCCCCTCTTTATTCGTAGCGACACCCGCTTCGGGGACCTTGGTACAGGCAGGCCAGGAAATCCCCTTTTTATTCGCAGCCATGCAACCGCTTCGGGGACCCTGGTACAGGCAGGCCGGGAAATCCCCTTTTTATTCCAGCAACACCTGCTTTGGGGACCTCGGTACAGGCAGGCCGGGAATTCCCCTCTTTTATTCGTGCAGCCTCACCTGCACTTTCCAGCGCCCCGCGTCCTCTGCACCGGCCCACTCGCCACGCAGGGGGCGCGCGGCAATCACGGTCAGCAGCAGGCCCTCCTGGCTCTTCTGCAAGCGCCACCCCACCGGCTTGCCCTGCAGCATCAGCTGCCCGCGCTGGCTCTTGCCCTCGGCCTGGAACACCACGGCCACGGTACCTTCGACATTCTCGCCATGCAGCGGTGGTTCTTCGTTGAACCACAGGTCCAACCCGTCCTGCACCACCGCCACCTGCTCGAGCAGCAGCTCGTCAGGCGCAGTCAGGCGGCCGATCATCAGCCCGACCATCACCCCGACCAGGGCCAGCGACAGGATCATTCGCGGCATGGCCTTCGAACGCACATCGGGTTCGGGGGTAGAATGCCCGTCATCTTCATGCTTGGAGCCGTGCATGTTTCACGTCATCCTTTTTCAACCAGAAATTCCGCCGAATACCGGCAACATCATCCGCCTGTGCGCCAACAGCGGCTGCACCCTGCACCTGATCGAGCCGATCAGCTTCGAGCTGGACGACAAGCGCCTGCGCCGCGCCGGGCTGGATTACCACGAGTATGCCACGCTCAAGCGCCACGAAAGCCTGGCCGCATGCCTTGAAAGCCTCGCCAACCCGCGGCTGTTCGCCTTCACCACCAAGGGCTCGCACCCGTTCCACGAAGTCGCCTATCAACCCGGCGATGCCTTCCTGTTCGGCCCCGAGAGCCGCGGCCTGCCGGCCGAGGTGCTGGACAGCCTGCCGGCCGAACAGCGCCTGCGCCTGCCGATGCGCCCGGGCTGTCGCAGCCTGAACCTGTCCAATACCGTGGCGGTGACAGTGTATGAGGCCTGGCGGCAGAACGGCTTTGCCGGGAGCTGAAGCATTGCCCCGCGATAGGGCCGGTACAGCCAACACAAAAAAAGCGCCCCGAGAGGCGCTTTTTTCATGACCGCTGCAATTACTGCACAGTCGGCGCTTCGCCGGCTTCCTGCATGCGCTGCATCTCTTGCGCGTACAGGGCGTCGAAGTTGACCGGCGACAGCATCAGCGCCGGGAACGAACCACGGGTCACCAGGCTGTCCAAGGTCTCGCGGGCGTACGGGAACAGGATGTTCGGGCAGAACGCGCCAAGGGTGTGGCTCATGGACGCGGCGTCCAGGCCCGAGATCAGGAAGATGCCGGCCTGCTGCACTTCGGCGATGAAGGCCACTTCGTCACCGTTCTTGACGGTCACCGACAGGGTCAGCACCACTTCGTGGAAGTCGCCTTCCAGGGCTTTCTGACGGGTGTTCAGGTCCAGCGAAACGCTCGGCTCCCACTGCTGGCGGAAGATCTGCGGGCTTTTCGGGGCCTCGAAGGAGAGGTCACGCACGTAGATGCGCTGCAGGGAAAATTGTGGGCCGTTGGCTTCGGCGGCGCCGTTGTTCTGTTGATCAGTCATGGCAGATCCTTTTCCTAATGTTCTTGAATGCAGTGCGAAATCAGGCCGCCAGCAGCGCGTCGAGCTTGCCGGCGCGCTCCAGGGCATAAAGGTCATCGCAACCACCGACATGCGTGCTGCCGATCCAGATCTGCGGCACCGAGGTACGGCCGGCCTTCTGGCTCATTTCGGCGCGAACCTGCGGTTTGCCGTCGACCTTGATCTCCTCGAACGCCACGCCCTTGCTCTGGAGCAAGTGTTTGGCGCGCATGCAGTAGGGGCAGTAGTCGCTGGAGTAGACGATGACGGGCTTCATATCACTTCACCAGGGGCAGGTTATCGGCTTTCCAGCTGGAGACGCCACCGCTGAGCTTGGCAGCGGTGTAACCAGCCTTGAGCAGCTCGCGGCAGATGGTGCCGGACTGCTGGCCCATCGCGTCGACGACGATCAGGGTCTTCTCTTTGTGTTTTTCCAGCTCGGCCATGCGGCTGACCAGCTTGTCCTGCGGGATGTTCACCGCACCGACGATGTGCCCGGCGGAATATTCCTTGGCAGGGCGGATATCGATCACCAGGGCCTTGTCGGCGTTGACCAGCGCGGTCAGCTGGCCGGTGCTCAGGCTCTGGCCGCCACGACGCACTTCGTTGATCAGCAGCAGTACCAGCAGAACGACGAAGATCGCCACCAGGATGAAGTGATCTGTCGCGAATTGAATCAGGTGAGCAACCATCGGGGGTGTTCCAGGCGATTGAAAATGGCGGCCAGTATACACAGCCCCCCATGACCGCCAAAGCCCGGCGGGCCGGAGGGATGGCAGGCTTCATGCTGCAATTCCGACTGCATTGGTCGGGCAAGGGGAGGAATATTCGCCGCAGGTGGCGTATTTGCCCTAAAATGCGTGTCTTTATCATCTTTGAACAACCGTGAGTTTGATTGATGACGAGTACGCCTAAACCCCTGGTTCTGATCATCCTGGATGGCTTCGGTCACAGCGAAAGCCCCGAATACAATGCCATCTACGCCGCCAACACACCGGTCTACGACCGCCTGCGCGCCACCCAGCCGCATGGTTTGATCTCCGGTTCCGGCATGGATGTCGGCCTGCCAGACGGGCAAATGGGCAACTCCGAAGTCGGTCACATGAACCTCGGCGCCGGCCGCGTGGTGTACCAGGACTTTACCCGGGTCACCAAGGCCATCCGCGACGGCGAGTTCTTCGAAAACCCGGTACTGACCGGCGCGGTGGACAAGGCCGTGGGTGCCGGCAAGGCCGTACACATTCTTGGCCTGCTGTCCGACGGTGGCGTGCACAGCCACCAGGACCACCTGGTGGCCATGGCCGAACTGGCCGCGCAGCGTGGCGCCGACAAAATCTACCTGCACGCCTTCCTCGACGGCCGCGACACCCCGCCGCGCAGCGCCCAGTCGTCCATCGAACTGCTCGACGCCACCTTCGCCAAGCTTGGCAAGGGCCGCATCGCCAGCCTGATCGGCCGCTACTTCGCCATGGACCGCGACAACCGCTGGGACCGCGTACAAGCCGCCTACGATCTGATCGTCGACAGCGCCGCCGAATTCACCGCGCCAACCGCCCTGGCCGGCCTTGAAGCCGCCTATGCCCGCGACGAGAGCGACGAGTTCGTCAAGGCCACGCGTGTTGGTGATGCGGTCAAGGTCGAGGATGGCGACGCGGTGGTGTTCATGAACTTCCGCGCCGACCGTGCCCGCGAGCTGTCCCGCGTGTTCGTCGAGCCGGACTTCAACGAATTCCCCCGCGCGCGCCTGCCAAAAGTCGCAGCCTTCATCGGCCTGACCCAGTACTCGGCAAAAATCCCGGCCCCGGCCGCGTTCGCCCCGGCCAGCCTGGACAACGTGCTCGGCGAATACCTGGCGAAAAACGGCAAGACCCAGCTGCGCATTGCCGAGACCGAGAAGTACGCCCACGTGACCTTCTTCTTCTCCGGTGGCCGCGAGGAGCCGTTCGAAGGCGAAGAGCGCATCCTGATCCCGTCGCCGAAGGTCGCCACCTATGACCTGCAGCCGGAAATGAACGCCCCCGAGGTGACCGACCGCATCGTCGAGGCCATCGAGCAACAACGTTACGACGTGATCGTGGTCAACTACGCCAACGGCGACATGGTCGGCCATACCGGCGTGTTCGAGGCCGCGGTCAAGGCCGTCGAGGCGCTGGACACCTGCGTCGGGCGCATCGTCGAGGCGCTGGACACGGTCGACGGCGAAGCCCTGATCACCGCCGACCACGGCAACGTCGAGCAGATGGAAGACGAGTGCACCGGCCAGGCGCACACCGCCCACACCACCGAGCCGGTGCCGTTCATCTATGTCGGCAAGCGCAAGGTCAAGGTGCGTGACGGCGGCGTGCTGGCCGACGTGGCGCCGACCATGCTCAAGCTGCTGGGCCTGGAAAAGCCTGCGGAAATGACCGGTACTTCGATCCTGGTCGACGCCTGATCGCCGGCAAGCCGGCGGCTACAGGGGAATGCGCTCGCCTGCAGAAGCCGATTGCCCCACAAAGCAGGTGAATTCCAGACAAACGCCCCGCCGCATCTGCCGCGGGGCGTTTTTTTTGCCGCGACGGGCGGGCATACTAGGCCGGTCTCCATCCCTGGTACGCCCAACCCCATGCTCCGCGCCCTTTTATTACTCGCCCTGTCATGCCTGCTCGCCCCGGCCTTCGCCGCCGACGATCGCGCACAGACCCAGCAGCAGCTGGACGCCACCCGCCAGGACATCGCCGAGCTGAAAAAGATGCTGGGCAAGCTCCAGGACGAAAAGTCCGGCGTGCAAAAAGACCTCAAGAGCACCGAGACTGACATCGGCAACCTCGAAAAACAGGTGGAGGCGTTGCAGCAAGAGCTAAAAAAGACCGAGGGCGAGCTGGAGCGCCTTGACCACGAGAAAAAAAAACTCCAGAGCGCCCGCGTTGAACAACAACGCCTGATCGCCATCCAGGCCCGTTCGGCCTACCAGAACAACGGTCGCGAGGAATACCTCAAGCTACTGCTCAACCAGCAGAACCCCGAGAAGTTCGCCCGTACCCTGACCTACTACGACTACCTCAGCAAGGCCCGCACCGAGCAGCTGCGCGCCTTCAACGAGACCCTGCGCCAGCTGGCCAATGTCGAGCAGGACATCAGCCGCCAGCAGCAACAGCTGCTCGCCCAGCAAGCCGACCTCGATAGCCGCCGCCAGGCCCTGGTCAGCGAGCGTGACAAGCGCCAGCAGGTACTGGCCAAGCTCAACAGCGACCTGAAAGAGCGCGACCAGAAGCTGCAGGCCCGCGAACAGGACCAGGCTGATCTGGCCAAGGTGCTGAAAACCATCGAAGAGACCCTCGCCCGCCAGGCCCGCGAAGCTGAAGAAGCCCGCCAGCGTGCGCTGCTGGCCAGGCAAGAGGAAGAAAAACGCCGCAAGCAGCAGGCCCTGACCGCCGCCCGCGACGAACAACCCGAAGAACCCCCGAAAAAGGCCCGCACCACCCTGGGCCCGGTGGTTTCCAGCGACGGCGCCAACTATGGCGGTGCATTTTCTGCAGCGCGCGGAAAACTTCCATGGCCGGTCAATGGTCGATTGCTGGCACGTTTCGGTGATGCGCGCGGCAGCGATGCCCGGGCCAAGTGGGACGGGGTGATGATCAGCGCCAGCGCAGGCACCCAGGTGCGCGCCGTACATGGCGGGCGCGTGGTGTTCGCCGACTGGTTGCGCGGCGCCGGACTTCTGGTCATTCTCGACCATGGCAACGGTTACCTGAGCCTGTACGGGCACAACCAGAGCCTGCTCAAGAGCGCCGGCGACATCGTAAAGGCCGGCGAGGCCATCTCCACCGTCGGCGACAGTGGCGGCCAGGACAACGCCGGGCTGTACTTCGCGATTCGCCAGCAAGGCCGGCCCACCGACCCTGCGCAATGGTGCCGAGGATAGTGTCCGAGACAGGACACCAGGTACCAACTACTTTTACGGCGCGGTGATATAAAGCTGCGCCGATGCTCCCCCCGGGGGGCGCCAACAGGATCAGGAGTTCGTTCGACATGCTGCACTCGCCTCGCCTCACCCAGCTGGCCCTGACCATCGCCCTGGTCATCGGCGCGCCCTTGGCCATTGCCGCCGAGCCGGCCAAGCCAGCCGTCGCCGCCAAGCCGGCCGCGGTACCGGCCACCGAGGTGACCGCCAAGGCACCGCTGCCGCTGGAAGAGCTGCGCACCTTCGCCGAGGTGATGGACCGCATCAAGGCCGCGTACGTGGAGCCTGTGGACGACAAGACCCTGCTGGAGAACGCCATCAAGGGCATGCTCAGCAACCTTGACCCGCACTCCGCCTACCTTGGCCCGGAAGACTTCCAGGAGCTGCAGGAAAGCACCAGCGGCGAGTTCGGCGGCCTCGGCATCGAAGTGGGCCAGGAAGACGGCTTCATCAAGGTGGTCTCGCCCATCGATGACACCCCGGCCTCCCGCGCCGGCGTTCAGGCCGGTGACCTGATCGTCAAGATCAACGGTGCCCCGACCCGCGGCCAGACCATGACCGAGGCGGTCGACAAGATGCGCGGCAAGGTTGGCGACAAGATCACCCTCACCCTGGTGCGCGACGGCGGCACGCCATTCGACGTGACCCTCACCCGCGCGGTGATCCAGGTCAAGAGCGTGAAGAGCCAGCTGCTGGAGAACGACTACGGCTACATCCGCATCACCCAGTTCCAGGTCAAGACCGGCGACGAGGTGGGCAAGGCCCTGGCCAAGCTGCGCAAGGACAACGGCAAGAAGCTGCGTGGCGTGGTGCTGGACTTGCGCAACAACCCAGGCGGCGTGCTGCAGTCGGCCGTGGAAGTGGCCGACCACTTCCTCACCAAAGGCCTGATCGTCTACACCAAGGGCCGTATCGCCAACTCCGAGCTGCGCTTCTCGGCCGACCCTGCCGACGCCAGCGAAGGCGTACCGCTGGTGGTGCTGATCAACGGCGGCAGCGCCTCGGCCTCGGAAATCGTCGCCGGCGCCTTGCAAGACCAGAAACGCGCTGTGCTGATGGGCACCGACAGCTTCGGCAAGGGCTCGGTGCAAACCGTGCTGCCGCTGGCCAACGACCGTGCGCTCAAGCTCACCACCGCGCTGTACTTCACCCCCAACGGCCGCTCGATCCAGGCCCAGGGCATCGTCCCGGACATCGAAGTACGCCCGGCCAAGCTCACCGCCGAGGCCGACAACGACACCTTCAAAGAAGCCGACCTGCAAGGCCACCTGGGCAACGGCAACGGCGGCGCCGACCGCCCCACCGGCAGCAGCAAGCGCAAGGAACGCCCGCAGGACAACGACTTCCAGCTGAGCCAGGCGCTGAGCCTGCTCAAGGGCCTGAACATCACCAAGGGCGATTGACCTGCGGCCATGCGTTATCTGTTGTTCCTGCTGTGCTGCCTGTTGGCCGGCGCCCTGCAAGCGGCGCCGGCCAACAAGGCCTACCTGAGCCTCATCATCGACGACCTGGGGCAAAGCCCCGAACGCGACAGCCGCACCCTCGCGCTGCCCGGGCCGGTCACCCTGGCGATCATGCCCGACACGCCCCACGCCACCGACTTCGCCCGCCAGGCCCACAAGGCCGGCAAGACGGTGATCCTGCACATGCCCATGGACCCAGCCACCGGGCCCTACGCCTGGCACCCCGGCATCCCCATCGAAGAACTGGCCCGGCGCCTGAACGCCGCGCTGGCCAAGGTGCCTTACGCCGCCGGCATCAACAACCACATGGGCAGCCGCATGACCTCCCAGCCCGAGCCCATGGCCTGGCTGATGGGCGAGTTGCAGCGCCGCCACCTGTTCTTCGTCGACAGCCGCACCAGCGCTGCCACCGTGGCGGCGGCCAAAGCCCAGGACATCGGCTTGGCTCATGTCTCGCGGGACGTGTTCCTGGACGATGTTCGCACCCCTGAAGCCATTACCGCGCAGTTGCAGCAGGGCATCGCCCTGGCGCGCAAGCAGGGCTCGGCGGTGCTGATCGGCCACCCCTACCCGCAAACGCTGGAAGTGCTGGAGCGCGAGTTGCCCCGGCTGAAAAGCCAGGGTATCGAGTGGATACCGATCCGCCAGATGATCGCCCAGCGTGGTAACCAGGCCATGCCCGCCCATGGCAGCCATGGCCGCTACCGCTGAAAACCTTCGGCCAAAGGCATGACAGCCACCCTCTGGCATGCCGCAAGCGGCCGCGGCAGGGCTCACGGGCAGGCCTGGCGCCGCACGCAGCCCCGACAAAGGCCCGATTCGGCTGAACCGGGCCTTTTCTTGCCATTGCATCAAACAGCTGCATAGACGCCCCAGCCTGCTCAGGGCTGATCATCCGTGGAAGGGAATGATGCCTGCCACCTGCTGGCTGCCAAGCCGGCCACGATGCAGAATCCTGCCTTCCTCGCGCAGTTTCTCCTCATCCGCCCTGCCGAACTTGCGTTCGCGCCACAACTTCAAATGCCCAACCGTAAAGTCAGCAGCATCGGCATCCTGGCTGCGCAAATGGAAATGGGCTGCCCATATCGGCCTGCCCTCCTTCGCTACGGTGCCAGCCAGCAGGTTGACCCTGTACTCGTCGAATACTCCGCCCCCACTGGTCACCTCGCGGCGCACGTAGGTAATCTTCAAAAGGCCCTGCTGATGCAGGTACGCGAGCGCCGCTGCGCCGGGCCTTTCGGTTTTTCCGTGCAATTGCGTCAACCACTGTGTCTTGTTCGCCTGGCACGCGTCGACGGCCGTAGCCAGTGCCTGGCGCAAGGTATCGTTGCCCTGGATGGCATCGCGGGCCTGTTCAAGGCGCAAGATATAGCGGTCAACTTCGCCAGTCAGGTCAAGGTGGTCCAGATCGTTACGCAGGTACTCCTGGGCAAGGTCGTGCAACGCGACTCCCTCATCCAGCACCGCCCGGGCGTGCAATTCGATTTCGGAAGACGTGGCCGGCAAGGGCTCGAGCGCATCGTCCTCCGGCAACACTTCCTGCCAGTCGTCGTCGATTTTGCGGAAGCGGTGAATCAGCGTATCGTCTGCATCGGTCACCACCAGTTGCAACCCGTCCTCGTCCATCTGTTCGGTCGCAATCACCAACCGCCCATCGGCCGTACGCACGGCCTTGCGTACGTCCTCGCTGAGCCAGTAAGCCGAGCGTTTGCCGGCCTCCTGCAACAGCAACTCATTCACCGATACCTTCAGCGCACCCAGATACTTCTGATACTCCTTCAACCTCATGGCGTTCACCAGCGCCCCGCCCTGCTCCAATTGCCTGGACGCCCGGTAAATGGCCATCGAATACTGGTGCCAGGCCTCCTGCAGTACCTCGGCGCGGTCCTCGGGGCTCAGCTCGCTGGTCAGCACATCAGCGTGCGCTGCAGCTGCTGCGCGCAGGCGCTTGCCCGACAATTGGTTGATCGCCTTGTGCCAGCGCGACAGGCCCCTGGCCTTCAAGGGGTTCAAGGACAATTCGGCCGAGGCGATGATGTGCTCGAAACGCAAATCGATGATGTTGATTTGCCTATGCCTGATGAAGGTGCCAACCGACGTCTCGTTGATCCCCTGATGAAAGACTGTCGAATCAGGTAACTGGACCAACAGAGCATCGATCACCTGCATCATTTCAAGTGCCCGTGCGAACAGCGGCATCGAATCCCCGAGCCGGCGACGGTAGTCCGCAAGCTCCTTGCCAATCTCGACCATGCGCCTGCCACTCAAGGCCCTGGCGGCGGTGTGCAACGCTTCGCGATCGCTCATCCTGAGCAGCTCATCCCGGGCATACACGGCGTCGGACAAGGTGGCGACAAGCCATTCTTCGCGTTTCGCCATTTTTGCCGGCTGCTCATTCACCGGGGTCAACTTGATCTCCTGGATCAGTTGCTCGTCCAGCTTGAGCTGGGCTTCCACACCCTGCTCCCTGACCGAAACCCCCTGCAGCCGCATTACGGCAAACTCGCTTTGCAAGACCGCTATCTGGGCATCGATGGTGGCGACCCGATCCTTGACCTGCTGTTCGGTCAGGCGATCGCCGGGGTTGTCCTGGGTCAGTTTGCGCTTGCCCAACTCACGTTCGAGTTCTGCCTGCTTGTTGCCGAGGCCGGGTGCCAACGCCAGGAAATCCTTCTGCAACTGCAGCGCCCTGTCGACATGGCCCTTGAGCTTGCGCCGCACTTTTTCCCGTGTTTTGGCGATGGAGCCGGTTTTTTGGCTTGCGCGGCCGCTACCGGCGAACAGCCCTTCCTTGACGTGCCATGCCGTATCCCGCCACAGCGCAGGCCCCATTCGGCCATCAGCGGCCACAATCCGCAGGTCGGCGCCATCACGACGCACCTGATAGAACCCACCCTCCATCACGATGTAGTTTGCCCCATTCACCACATGCACATTGCTGTTAGGGTCCAGCGTCGCGGCACTCAGTTTCACACTTGCCACGTAGTCCGCCAGGGCTTGGCGCCTGGCAATGGGCCCTGCCCCCCAAGCAGGCCTGATCTGCACCCGTTGCGCAGGCCGATGTTCCAGTTCACCGGCGAGATAAACGGCCCCCTGCTCGCCTGCAACCCATGCAGTGGCAACAGGCGCGCTCGCCAATGGCTCGCCATCAAGGCCTACCCAGGGTCCGGCCACAGCGGCATCGATTACGGCCAGGGACTGATCCAGCAGCAGCCGCCACGCCATGTCGAGGAACCGGCTCAGCGTACGCTCGCGCAACACCGCCTGGCTGACGTACGCCTGCTCATCCACCAGGCTGTTCAGCACTTTTATCGCCAACAGCGCCCGCGCCGCTGCACCGACCGGCCCAGGCAACAGGGCCGTCAGGGAGGTCATGGTGGCCACCAGTTCGGCAACCCTGGCCCAACGCTGCTCGCTGTTGGACACGGTGCTGGTGTCGGCCAGGCGAATGATCATCGAACGACGGTGCTGATAGACCCTGAAGTCGATGTCGGCCAGCCAGGGGCTGAAAGCGATCTCGACCGGCCCGATGCTCGGGATCGGCAACTGGTCGGGCGAAAGGCCCACCCCCTGGGTCAGATGTGGTTTTTCGAAGCCACCATTGTCGTAAGTGGCCCGGGCCGCGGGCGACAGGCCATCGAGGATGCGCGCCTGCAGGCTTGGCGAGCGCCTGATCGCCAGCAGTAACCCGGCCAGGTCATCCACGCAGGTGAGCGGGTCCTGTTCATAGTGCGGGCAGTACAACAACACGAATGCAGGCTCGCGAAAACGCAGCACGAACATGTAGGTCGTTTCGTCGCCCTGACGCAGGTCCCTGACCTTGAAGGCCAACGGGGCGATGTCGACATTGACCTTGAAATCCCTGCCACTGCGGCAAAACTCGGCCAGCGCCTGCCAGCGCGCCTCGTCCAGATCACCTTGAGCCAAGGCCTTCAAGCCGCACGCCAGCAATTGCTGCCGCCATTCCACGGCAAAACGGCTGCTGCGCACCGCCGCCATGCGGGGGTCGTCGAGCTTTTGCGTGACATATTCCGGATAATGGCCACCGACATCCACATCGTCCACCAAGGCTTCCAAGGTTGCCAGCGTGACCCAGCCTGGCAGTTCGCTGCCCGCTACCCGGTGGGCGACACCCAGCGCGGTTCGCCCATCGAACGCCAGATGCTTGTTCACAGCCCATTCGGTCAAGGTCGTGGTGTTGATCGGGGTGTCATCATCCTGGGGGGCGAGCAGGATCTGCAGGTCGTCGGGGGAGAAGGCCGAGCCTTCGGGGTGCAACTCCCCGGCCCGCTCGCGCAGGCGCCGCTCGGCATAGGTGCGAGGCCCCTCGATGCCTTCGAGCGAAGCCGCGCTCGAGACCTTGGCTTGCTGCAAGCCAAGGTCGATCAATACCTGCCAGGTAGCGAGGCGGCGCCTGCTGGTCCCGCCCTGCAAATAGCCTGGCAGCTCATCATCAGCATCGCCCTGCTCGGAACAATCGAGCTCAAGCATGAGCGAGCCCGGATCGGTCAGCCTGAACAGCTGCGCTTCCAGGGCTTCTACGTGCTCGAAGGCAAAGGTCTGCAAGCGGGTAAGCCTGCCAAGCAGGTATTGCAGCATCAAACCGGGCTGCTGCAAGCGTGCATCCCCTTCAAGCTGATACCGGCGCCAGCTCAAGGCGTCGAAGCGGTAGCGGCGCGCCATGTCCGCCTCGAATGCGTCGCCGAAGGCCGCGATATCGTCAAAGCCTTCGACACGCCCGTCCGGGCGACACCACAGCAGCACATGGTGGGTCTCGTCGCTGGCATGTACCAGCAGTTCCGCTTGCAGCTCCTCGAAGCTGTCACCGTCCAGGCTCATGCTGGCTTCGACGGCAAACAACTCGAACGTCCCGCTGTCGCCCAGAAGCACGTCCACCAGGCAGTCGCGCTGCCCCTCGCTCAACCGGGCGGTTTTCAGGTTGCAGGCCATGCTGATGCGCAGCATCTCGCCCAACCACTGATGCCTGCTGATTCCACCAAACGCAGCATCCGGATACGCAGATGCGCTCCAGTAACTCACCTGCGCGCGCGCGAGAAGCTCAAGGGCTTCTGACTGCAGCTGGGCGAAACTGGCGTTGAGCAGGCTCGGGTCAAGTATCACCTGCTTGATGCTATGCCCCTCCTCGACGACAAGGTCCTGAAGCAGCTTGCCATCGCGCAGGGTAGTGAACAGGTGCTCAGCGCTGAAAGTGACCGGCTGCCCTTCGACCAGCGCCTGCATGAAAACATCGAGCAGCGGTTTGACCGCGCGGAAATTGTTGTTGTCCACAGGCATCTGTACGTATATCTCACCTGCCGAGAGCAGGTGCGGAGCGTAGGTCAACACTGACGGCACATGCCGCAGAAGTAGCTTGTACAGCTCGCTATCCAGCACCTGGCGCAGGGTCGGACGGGACACGAAACAACTGGACACCGCCTGACGCAAAGTGGTCGGCGAAACAGCAGGAGGGGTGGGCATGATCGATACCTTATGGCCGTGTTTGACGCGCCAAGGTAGAAAAAGTCCGCAGCACCGCTGAGGTGCATATTGCTGGCAAGCGCCCATGAAAAAGGGCCCTGATCGATAGACCAGAGCCCTGTTTCACCGCAACGGCTGCAATCAGCTGTACACACGCCCCAGCAGCTGGCGGTGGCTTTCGAACTGATCCAGCACGTCACGCACGATCTGCTCGCGGGTGAAGCCCATCAGGTCGTATTCCTGGCTGCCGTCGTGCAGGTACACCTCGGCGCGGTAGAAGCGCTGCTGCACCTCTGGCTCGCCTTCGACCGGCGCCTCGCTCGGCGCGGCCAGGTAACCGTCCAGACTGGCTTCGTAGACGAAGGGGTTGCCCTCTTCCATCATCACCCGCAGGCCCATCATATTGCGCGACTGGCCAACACGGGTCTCGACCTCGAAGCCCAGGGTGCGCAGCTGCTCGGCGGCTTCCTTGAGTGCCGGGCTGACCTGCTTGTCCATGAAGCGCTGTACCACGGCCTGGGTCGGCTGCAGGTCCAGCTGGCTCAGGCGCTCGCTGAAGCCGCGACGGCCACGGGCAGCCAGTTCGGCGCGCTCGCTCTCGACCGCGACGTCCTGCTTCATCGCCTTCATCAGGCCGAACATGAACAGCACCAGCACCACCGAGAACGGCAGGCCGGCCAGCACCACCATGGTCTGCATGGCTTCGAAGTTACCGGCGAACAGCAGGCCGATGGTCACCAGAGTGATCACCACCGACCAGAACACCACCATCCAGTGCGGGGCGTCTTCGTCCACCTTGCCGCCTGTGCACGACAGGTTGGCCATCATCACCGCGCCTGAGTCGGCCGGGGTGAGGAACAGCACGAAGCCGACGAACACCGCCACACCGATGACGATTTTCGACGCCGGGAAGTATTCGAGTAACTGGTAGATCGACATTGACGGCTGTTCGAGCGCGGTCTTGCCCAGTTCCACGGCGCCGTGGTTCATCACCAGGTCCAGGGCGGTATTGCCGAAGATCGACAGCCAGGCCAGGGTGAAGCCCAGCGGGATCAGCAGCACGCCGCTGACCAGCTGGCGCACGGTACGGCCCTTGGAGATACGGGCAATGAACATACCCACGAACGGGCCCCAGGAGATCCACCAGGCCCAGTAGAACACGGTCCACAGGCCCAGCCAGCGCTCGGACTTGTCGCCTGCGCCTTCGTACACGTACAGGTCGAAGGTCTTGAGCACGAAGCCGTTCAAGTAGTCGCCGACGTTCTGCACGAAGCCATTGAACAGGTGCAGGGTGTTGCCGGCCAGCAGCACGAAGATCAAAAGGCCGCTGAACAGCAGGATGTTCAGGTTGGACAGGCGGCGGATGCCGTTCTCCACGCCCGACACCGCAGCGACGGTGGCAACGCCGGCCATCACCAGGATCACCACCAGCAGGTTGGTCTTGCTGTGGTCCATGCCGAACAGGTATTCCAGGCCCGAGGCCACCTGCATCGAGCCGATACCCAGGTTGGTCACCAGGCCCAGCAGGGTGACGAACATGCCGAAGATATCCACCGCGTTGCCGCCGGCGCCCTTGACCCAGCGCTCACCGACCAGCGGGTACAGCGCCGAGCGCAGTGCCAGCGGCTGGTTGTGGCGGTAGGCGAAGTAGCCCACGGCCAGGCCGACCAGGGCGTAGATCGCCCAGCCGTGCAGGCCCCAGTGCAGGAAGGTCAGCTGCAGGCCCTGGCGCGCAGCTTCGAGGCTGGCCGGGGTGCCTTCAGGCGGGTTGAAGTAGTGGTCCAGCGGCTCGGAGGCACCGAAGTACAGCAGCGAGATGCCGATACCGGACGAGAACAGCATGCCGGCCCAGGCGCCGTAGCTGAAGTCGGGAGTATCGTCCTTGCCACCGAGCTTGAGCTTGCCGAAGTCGGAGAACGCCAGGTAGATGACGAACAGCAGGTAGCTGCAGATCACCAGCATGTAGTACCAGCCGAAGGTGCGGGTCAGCCACTTCTGGGCGACACCGAGCACTTCGCCGGCGGTTTCAGGTACAGCGATCAGCAGGGCAGTCAGAACGAGGATCATCATCGCCGAGGTGAAAAACACCACGCGGTTGACCCGTACCCGCTCGGCGGGGGGCTTTGTCAGGGAGGCAGAACTCATTGCACGAATGCTCCGGGGAGTGCGGCAGTGGAGGCTAATCAGTCATTTCCCGTGCAATTGGTGCAATAGCCCTACTGCTACAGGTGTTATAAAAGCACCCTGGAAACCGTGATCCCGAATCGAAACGCTGCAAAAAAGCAGACCGGTGAGCCGTGTTCGAGCTGCGCAATCCGTCAGAAGTGCGCGCATTCGCCACAGCCGCCAGGCCCTTTCCAAGGGCCGACCGCGCAGCCTGTTGCCGCGCGGCAGAATCTGCCTTTGCATCGCCCGCGCCCGTCAACGCCTTGTATTACGGGGGTTACGCGATTTCCTGGGGTGCCAATCCGTGCTTCCTTGACCGCCTGAAAAACTGTCAATGGCACAAATTGTCGCAGAGCTTATTCTTTATTGATTGAACGTTCAATCAAAACAAAATAGACTGGCCTTCGCCGAGTCAGCCGCTTGTCGTCTGCTCGCAGGCCTGAGGAGAAAGCAAGATGCCCAAGGTCGGTATGCAACCCATCCGCCGCCAGCAGTTGATCGAAGCCACCCTGCAGGCGGTCGATCAGGTGGGGCTGGGGGACGCCAGCATTGCGCTGATTGCCCGTTTGGCCGGTGTGTCGAACGGCATCATCAGTCACTACTTTCAGGACAAGAACGGCCTGATCGCAGCGACCATGAGCTACATCATGAAAATGCTCAGCGACGGCGTTGTCGCACGCCGCGCAGCACTTGAGGACGATGGCCCGCGAGCCCACCTGCAGGCGATCATCGAGGGCAACTTCGATGCCAGCCAGGTGAACGGCCCGGCAATGAAAACCTGGTTGGCCTTCTGGGCCTCCAGCATGCACCAGCCGTCTTTGCACAGGTTGCAGCGGATCAACGATCACCGCCTGTATTCCAACCTGTGCTGCCAGTTCCGCCGCGCCCTGCCGCTCTACCATGCGCGCAAGGCAGCCCGCGGCCTGGCAGCCCTGATCGACGGCCTGTGGTTGCGTGGCGCCCTGTCGGGAGATGCATTCGACACCGAACAGGCAATACGCATCGCTAACGAATACATGGATCTACAACTGGCTAAACAGCAGACCCTGGGCACACAAGACCAGGCCGCTGCCAAGCCGCGCGCAGCCACCAGCCAACCGGCGGGGGCGTGACGCGGCAGCCAACCACACACTGCACTTGCGAGGACTTTATGGCCCGTTTCGGAACGCAAAAACTCTACATTGATGGCGCTTACGTCGACGCTGGCAGCGATGCCACCTTCGAGGCCATCAACCCGGCCACCGGCGAAGTCCTCGCCCACGTACAGCGTGCCACCCAGGCCGACGTCGAAAAGGCCGTCGAAAGCGCCGAGCGCGGCCAGAAAATCTGGGCCGCCATGACCGCCATGCAGCGTTCGCGCATCCTGCGCCGCGCCGTCGACATCCTGCGTGAGCGCAACGACGAACTGGCCCAGCTGGAAACCCTGGACACCGGCAAGTCGTACTCCGAAACCCGCTACGTCGACATCGTCACCGGCGCCGACGTGCTCGAATACTACGCCGGCCTGGTACCGGCCATCGAAGGCGAGCAGATCCCGCTGCGCGAATCCTCCTTCGTCTACACCCGCCGCGAGCCGCTGGGCGTGACCGTGGGTATCGGCGCCTGGAACTACCCGATCCAGATCGCCCTGTGGAAGTCCGCCCCGGCCCTGGCCGCCGGCAACGCGATGATCTTCAAGCCTTCGGAAGTCACCTCGCTGACCACCCTGAAACTGGCCGAGATCTACACCGAAGCGGGCCTACCGAACGGCGTGTTCAACGTGTTGACCGGTAGTGGCCGCGAAGTCGGCACCTGGCTGACCGAGCACCCGCGCATCGAGAAAGTCTCGTTCACCGGCGGCACCACCACCGGCAAAAAAGTCATGGCCAGCGCCTCGAGCTCCTCGCTCAAGGAAGTCACCATGGAACTGGGCGGCAAGTCGCCACTGATCATTTGCGAAGACGCCGACCTGGACAAGGCCGCCGACATCGCCATGATGGCCAACTTCTACAGCTCCGGCCAGGTGTGCACCAACGGCACCCGCGTGTTCATCCCGGCCTCGATGAAAGCCGCCTTCGAAGCCAAGATCGCCGAGCGCGTTGCGCGCATCCGCGTCGGCAACCCGGAAGACGAGAACACCAACTTCGGCCCGCTGGTCAGCTTCCAGCACATGGAAAGCGTGCTCAGCTACATCGCCAAGGGCAAGGAAGAAGGCGCCCGCGTACTGTGCGGCGGCGAGCGTTTGACCGCCGGTGATTTCGCCAAGGGCGCCTTCGTTGCCCCGACCGTGTTCACCGACTGCTCCGACGACATGACCATCGTCAAGGAAGAGATCTTCGGCCCAGTGATGAGCATTCTGTCCTACGAGACCGAAGAAGAAGTCATCCGCCGCGCCAACGACACCGAGTACGGCCTGGCCGCCGGCGTGTGCACCAACGACATCACCCGCGCCCACCGCATCATCCACAAGCTCGAAGCCGGTATCTGCTGGATCAACGCCTGGGGCGAATCGCCAGCCGAAATGCCGGTCGGCGGCTACAAGCAGTCGGGCGTCGGCCGTGAGAACGGTGTCAGCTCGCTGGCTCAATACACTCGCATCAAGTCGGTCCAGGTCGAGCTGGGCGGCTACAACTCGGTTTTCTAAACCGCGTATAGCCCCGCCCGTGCCGCTGCGCACGGGCGTTCCCGCTCCCTGATCACCGCCAACACGAGGGTACTTGCATGTCCCAAGAATTCGATTACATCATCGTCGGTGCCGGCTCTGCCGGTAACACCCTGGCCACCCGCCTGACCGAAGACGCCAGCGTCACGGTCCTGCTGCTGGAAGCCGGTGGCCCCGACTACCGCTTCGACTTCCGCACCCAGATGCCGGCCGCCCTGGCCTTCCCGCTGCAGGGCCGGCGCTACAACTGGGCCTACGAGACCGACCCGGAGCCGCACATGGACGGCCGCCGCATGGAGTGTGGCCGCGGCAAGGGCCTGGGTGGCTCGTCGCTGATCAACGGCATGTGCTACATCCGCGGCAACGCCATGGACTTCGACGGCTGGGCTGAACTGCCAGGCCTGGAAGACTGGACCTACCTGGACTGCCTGCCGTACTTCCGCAAAGCGGAAACCCGCGACATCGGCCCCAACGACTACCACGGCGGCGAAGGCCCAGTCAGCGTTGCTACGCCAAAAGCCGGCAACAACCCGCTGTTCCACGCCATGGTCGAGGCCGGCGTGCAAGCCGGCTACCCGCGCACCGAAGACCTGAACGGCTACCAGCAGGAAGGCTTCGGCCCGATGGACCGCTCGGTGACCAAGAACGGCCGCCGCTCCAGCACCGCCCGCGGTTACCTGGACCAGGCCAAGAAGCGCCCCAACCTGACCATCGTCACCCACGCCCTGAGCGACCGCGTGCTGTTCGACGGCAAGCGCGCCGTGGGTGTGACCTACCTGGTGGGTGACAGCGAAGAGCGCGTCGAAGCCCGCGCCCGCAAGGAAGTCATCGTCAGCTCCGGCGCCATCGCATCGCCGCAACTGCTGCAGCGCTCCGGCGTCGGCCCGCGCGCCCTGCTGGAAAGCCTCGACATCCCGGTGGTCCACGACCTGCCAGGCGTCGGCGAAAACCTGCAGGACCACCTGGAACTGTACCTGCAGTACGCCTGCACCCAGCCGGTGTCGCTGTACCCGTCGCTGCTGTGGTGGAACCAGCCGGCCATCGGCGCCGAGTGGATGTTCAAAGGCACCGGTATCGGCGCCAGCAACCAGTTCGAGGCCGGCGGTTTCATCCGTACCCGCCCCGAGTTCAAGTGGCCGAACATCCAGTACCACTTCCTGCCAGTTGCGATTAACTACAACGGCTCGAACGGCGTCAAAGAACACGGCTTCCAGGCGCACATGGGCTCCATGCGCTCGCCGGCACGTGGCCGTATCCAGGCCAAGTCGAAGAACCCGCGCCAGCACCCAAGCATCCTGTTCAACTACATGGCCACCGAGCAGGACTGGCAGGAGTTCCGTGATGGCATCCGCCTGACCCGCGAAATCATGGCCCAGCCGGCGCTGGACCCGTACCGCGGCCGCGAAATCAGCCCGGGCGCCGACGTGCAAACCGACGAGCAGCTGGACAAGTTCATCCGCGAGCACGCCGAAACCGCCTTCCACCCGTCCTGCTCTTGCAAGATGGGCACCGACGACATGGCGGTAGTGGATGGCGAAGGCCGCGTGCACGGCATGCAGGGCCTGCGTGTGGTCGACGCCTCGATCATGCCGCTGATCATCACCGGCAACCTCAACGCCACCACGATCATGATCGCCGAGAAAATCTCCGACAAGATCCGTGGCCGCAAGCCTTTGCCGCGCAGCACCGCCAAGTACTACGTGGCCGGTGACGCCCCGGTGAAGGGCAAGCCGATGCGTGAAGTGAAGCAAGGCTGAAGGCCGCATCAAGTCCAATCGCCGGCAAGCCGGCTCCTACAGGGATCTCTGCAGGAGCCGGCTTGCCGGCGATGAGGCCCGGCCAGGCAACCCCCTAAAAAAGGCACCTCTCGAGGTGCCTTTTTTCATATGCAGAAACGCTTTACAGCCTGCCAATTCATCAGGTTAGAATCGATTGGCACGCGACCTGCTAGCCCGAGGCTATCAAGGTCCTTTTTCCCCGCGATGTACCGGAGTAACGCCTTTGGATGCGAGCACCATCAACAGCCTGTTCCTGATCGGCGCTCTGCTGGTCGGGGCCAGTATCCTGGTCAGCTCGCTGTCCTCGCGCCTGGGCATCCCGATTCTGGTCATCATCCTCGCCGTCGGCATGGTCGCTGGCGTCGACGGTGGCGGCATCATCTTCAACAACTACCCGACCGCCTACCTGGTGGGCAACCTGGCCCTGGCGGTAATCCTGCTGGACGGCGGCCTGCGCACCCGGGTGGCGAGTTTTCGCGTGGCGCTATGGCCGGCGCTGTCGCTGGCAACGGTCGGGGTGTTGATCACCACCGGGCTGACCGGCATGGTCGCCGCCTGGCTGTTCGACCTGAGCCTGATCCAGGGCCTTTTGATCGGCGCCATCGTTGGTTCCACCGACGCTGCGGCGGTGTTCTCGCTGCTCGGCGGCAAGGGCCTGAACGAGCGGGTCACGGCCACGCTTGAGATCGAGTCAGGCAGCAACGACCCGATGGCGGTGTTCCTCACCGTCACCCTGATCGACATGATCGCCAGCGGCCAGACCGGCCTGCACTGGAGCCTGCTCACC
Organism: Pseudomonas fakonensis; assembly: GCF_019139895.1. Taxonomy (GTDB): domain Bacteria; phylum Pseudomonadota; class Gammaproteobacteria; order Pseudomonadales; family Pseudomonadaceae; genus Aquipseudomonas; species Aquipseudomonas fakonensis. Next base: position 5,717,878 of record NZ_CP077076.1, read on the forward strand.
CACCTGCTGCGCGAGTTCGGCATCGGCAGCCTGCTGGGCCTGGGCGGCGGCTGGCTGATGTTGCAACTGGTCAATCGCATCAACCTGGCCGGTGGCCTGTACCCGATTCTGGTGGTGGCCGGGGGGCTGGCGGTGTTCTCGCTGACCAACGCCCTGCACGGCAGCGGCTTCCTCGCCGTGTACCTGTGCGGCCTGGTGCTGGGCAACAAGCCGATCCGCAGCCGCCACGGCATTTTGCACATGCTCGACGGCATGGCCTGGCTCGCGCAGATCGGCATGTTCCTGGTGCTGGGCCTGCTGGTCACCCCCCACGACCTGCTGCCCATCGCCGTGCCCGCGCTGGGCCTGGCGCTGTGGATGATCCTGGTGGCGCGGCCGCTGTCGGTGGTTGCCGCCCTGCTGCCGTTCAAGGCTTTCCATGGTCGCGAAAAAGGCTTTATCAGCTGGGTCGGGCTGCGCGGCGCGGTGCCGATCATTCTGGCGGTGTTCCCGCTGATGGCCGGCCTGCCGGACGCCCAGCTGTTCTTCAACCTGGCGTTCTTCATCGTGCTGGTGTCGCTGCTGGTGCAAGGCACGAGCCTGCCGTGGATGGCCAAGCTGCTGAAAGTCACCGTACCGCCGGACCCGGCGCCGATCTCGCGCTCGGCGCTGGAGGTGCATATCACCAGCGAGTGGGAGCTGTTCGTCTACCGCCTGGGCGCCGAAAAGTGGTGCATCGGCGCCGCCCTGCGCGAGCTGAAAATGCCCGAAGGCACGCGTATCGCCGCGCTGTTTCGTGGCGAGCAACTGCTGCACCCCTCGGGCAGCACGGTACTGGAGGTGGGCGACATGCTTTGCGTGATCGGCCACGAACACAACCTGCCGGCCCTGGGCAAGTTGTTCAGCCAGGCACCGCAACGCGGCCTGGACCTGCGCTTCTTCGGCGATTTCGTGCTCGAAGGCGATGCCGAACTGGGTGCGGTGGCGGCGCTTTACGGCCTGAAACTCGATGGCCTGGACGCGAAAATGCCGCTGGCGCAGTTCATCCGACAAAAGGTCGGAGGCGCTCCAGTAGTAGGCGACCAGATCGAATGGCACAGCACGATCTGGACCGTCGCAGTCATGGACGGGAACAAGATCCAGAAAGTGGGCGTCAGATTCCCCGAAGGAACCCGGCCAAGCCCCGGGTTGTTCCTCTAAACTCCGATTTGCCTCGTCGCACAAGAATTCTGCCTATGTCCCTGCGCGTGTATAGCCGCGCAGCCCTGCTAGGGCTGTGCCTGACCCTGTCGTTCGCCGCCGGCGCGGCGGAAGTACCCACCACCCCCGGCATCCAGACCAGCCTCGACAAGATCGCCGAGCGCAAGCTGCCCGAAGCCGAGCAGAAAGCCGTGCAGCAGGTGCTGGAACAGACCCTGGCGCTGCTGGCCAGCAAGGAGGATAGCGAGAACAAGCTCGCCGCCCTCAAGCAGCAGCTGACCGGCGCCCCCCAGCAGATCCGCGACAGCCAGCGTGAACTGATCAAGCTCAAGGGCAGCAGCAGCGCACCGGTGACCCAGCGCTACGCCAACCTCAACGTGCCGCAGCTTGAGCAGATGCTCAGCGAACGCAGCACCCAGCAGGGCGAGCTGCAGAAGGCCCTGAGCGAAGCCAACAGCCTGATCATCAACGCCCAGACCCGCCCCGAGCGCGCCCAGGCCGAAATCAGCAACAACCAGACGCGCATCCAGCAGATCAGCAACGCGCTCAAGGCCGGCAAGGACAATGGCAAGCCGCTGACCAGCGACCTGCGCAACCAGCTCAACGCCGAGCAGGCCTCGCTCAACGCCCTGACCCTGCTGCGCCGCCAGGAACTGGCCGGCAACAGCCTGCTGCAGGACCTCGGCAGCGCCCAGCACGACCTGCTGATCGAGCGCGCCGCGCGCCTGGAGCAGGAGATCCAGGACCTGCAGACGCTGATCAACAACAAGCGCCTGGCACAGTCCCAGCAAACCGTCACCCAGCAGTCGATCGAGGCGCAGAAGGCCGGCGGCAGCACCCTGCTGGCCAACGAAAGCGCGGCCAACCTCAAGCTCTCCGACTACCTGCTCAAGAGCACCGACCGGCTCAACGAGCTGACCCAGCAGAACCTGCGCGCCAAGCAGCAGCTCGACAGTCTGACCCAGGCCGACCAGGCGCTGGACGAGCAGATCAACGTGCTCAAGGGCAGCCTGCTGCTGTCCAAGATCCTCTACAAGCAGAAGCAGGCCCTGCCGCACCTCAAGCTGGACCGCGACCTGGCCGACCAGATCGCCGACATCCGCCTGTACCAGTTCGAGATCAACCAGCAGCGCGAGCAGATGAGCAGCCCGTCCAGCTACGTCGACAAGCTGCTCGCCAGCCAGCCCCAAGAGGATGCCAGCCCGGCCCTGCGCAAAGCCCTGCTGGAGGTGGCGATCACCCGCAGCGACCTGCTCGAGCGGCTCAACCGCGAACTCTCGGCGCTGCTCAACGAGTCGATCACCCTGCAGTTGAACCAGAAGCAGCTGCTGGGTACCGCGCAGAACCTGCGCACCACCCTCGAAGAGCAGATGTTCTGGATCCCCAGCAACAAGCCGCTGGACTGGGAATGGCTGCAGTACGTGCCGCAGCGCCTGGCCGACCAGGTCGCCAGCCTGCCCTGGGGCTCGGGCATAAGCGAAGTGGCCGACGGGCTGATCCAGCGCCCGCTGCTGTTCCTGCCGCTACTGCTGGTGATCGGCGCGCTGCTGTGGCGGCGCAAGGCGCTGTACCGACGCCTGGGCAAGGTCCATCAGGACATCGGCCACTTCAAACGCGACAGCCAGTGGCATACGCCCCAGGCGATCCTGGTCAACATCCTGCTGGCGATGCCCCTGGCGCTGGCCCTGGCCCTGGGCAGCTACGCCCTGCAGATCGACGCCCGCGGGCAGAACGCCAACCTGGGCGCCGCCCTGTGGCAACTGGCCCAGGCCTGGCTGGTGTTCTATACCGCGTATCGCATCCTGGCCCCGGGCGGTGTGGCCGAGATCCACTTCCGCTGGCACAAGCCGCAGGTCGAATTCCTGCGCGGCTGGGTGCGCCGCCTGGGCACCGTGGTGCTGGCCCTGGTGGGCGTGGTGGCGGTGGCCGAGCACCAGCCCTCGGCGCTGGCCGACGACGTGCTGGGCATCGGCGTGGTGCTGACCTGCTATGCGCTGATGGCCTGGCTGCTCAGCCGCCTGCTGCTGAGCAGCCCGGCGCACCGTGACACCTCGCTGTTTCGCAAGGCGGTCGGGGTGGCCTTCACCGCCCTGCCCATCGCCCTGTTCGTCGCCGTGTGCTTCGGCTACTACTACACCGCCCTGAAGCTCACCGACCGGCTCATCTACACCCTCTACCTGCTGCTGTTCTGGTTGGTGATCGAGGCCGCATTCGTGCGCGGCCTGTCGGTGGCGGCGCGGCGCCTGGCCTACCAGCGTGCGCTGAGCAAGCGCCAGGCGGCCAAGGAAGGTTTGGATGGCGAGGTGGTGATCGAGGAGCCGACGCTGGACATCGAACAGGTCAACCAGCAGTCGCTGCGCCTGATCCGCCTGGCCCTGCTCGGCGGCTTCATCGCCGGGCTGTACTGGGTGTGGGCCGACCTGATCAGCGTGTTCTCCTACCTCAACAACGTCACCCTGTACGAGTACAGCAGCGGCACCGGCGCCACCGCCAGCATGGTGCCGATCAGCCTCGGCGACCTGCTCGGCGCGCTGGTGATCGCCGGCATCACCGTGGCCCTGGCCAGCAACCTGCCGGGCCTGCTGGAGGTGCTGGTGCTGTCGCGCCTGAGCCTGGCCCAGGGCAGTGCCTACGCCATCACCACGCTGCTGTCGTACGTGATCGTCGGGGTGGGCATCGTCAGCACCCTGGCAACCCTCGGGGTGAGCTGGGACAAGCTGCAATGGCTGGTGGCGGCGCTGTCGCTGGGGCTGGGTTTCGGCATGCAGGAGATCTTCGCCAACTTCATCTCCGGCATCATGATTTTGTTCGAGCGCCCGGTGCGCATCGGCGACACTATCACCATCGGCAACCTGTCCGGCACGGTGAGCAAGATCCGCATCCGCGCCACCACCATCACCGACTTCGACCGCAAGGACATCATCGTCCCCAACAAGACCTTCATCACCGGCCAGCTGATCAACTGGTCGCTGACCGACACGGTTACCCGGGTAACGCTGAAGTTGGGCATCGACTACGGCTCGGACCTGGACCTGGTGCGTGACCTGCTGCTCAAGGGCGCCCACGACAACCCGCGGGTACTCAAGGACCCGGAGCCGATCGTGTACTTCCTCAACTTCGGCGAAAGCGCGCTGGACCACGAGTTGCGCATGCACGTGCGCGACCTGGGCGACCGCAACCCGACCCTGGACGAGGTCAACCGCTACATCGACCGCGAGTTCAAGGCCCACGGCATCAAGATCTCGGTGCGCCAGGTAGAGGTGTTCCTGATGGACACCAAAGGTGGCCGGCAGCAGTTGATTCCCATGGATGGCAAAGCGGATGGCACGCCTGGGGCCTAAGAGGGTTCGAATACTTTATTCTGTGCTCAAACCCAGCGAGGGCTGCGCCCTCGATCGCCGGCAAGCCGGCTCCTACAGGGACCGCGCCGCAATTGCGCATTGCGCTTGACCTGTGGGAGCGGGCTTGCCCGCGAAGGGTCGCAGCGCGACCCCAGTAGCCCGATACCCAGGAGCAGGCCCGTGAACGCCCTCGACCACCTCAGCTTCGACAACCGCTTCGCCCGCCTGGGCGATGCCTTTTCCACCGAGGTTCTGCCCGACCCCATCGCCGAGCCGCGCCTGGTGGTGGCGAGCGAGTCGGCCATGGCCCTGCTCGACCTCGATCCGGCCCAGGCCCATGAACCGGTGTTCGCCGAGCTTTTCAGCGGACACAAGCTGTGGGCCGAGGCCGAGCCGCGGGCGATGGTCTATTCCGGCCACCAGTTCGGCTCGTACAACCCGCGCCTGGGCGATGGCCGCGGGCTGCTGCTGGGCGAGGCGGTCAACGACGCCGGCGAGCACTGGGACCTGCACCTCAAGGGTGCCGGCCAGACCCCGTATTCGCGCATGGGCGATGGCCGCGCCGTGCTGCGCTCGTCGATCCGCGAGTTCCTCGCCAGCGAAGCGCTGCACGCCCTGGGCATTCCCAGCAGCCGCGCGCTGTGCGTGATCGGCTCGAGCACCCCGGTATGGCGCGAAACCCGCGAGAGCGCAGCCATGCTGCTGCGCCTGGCGCAGAGCCATGTGCGTTTTGGCCACTTCGAGTACTTCTACTACACCCAGCAGCCCGAACAGCAGCGCGTGCTGATCGACCATGTGCTGCGCGAGCACTACCCCGAGTGCGTCGAAGCCGAGCAGCCGTACCTGGCCATGTTCCGCAGCATCGTCGAGCGCAACGCCGAGCTGATCGCCCGCTGGCAGGCCTACGGTTTCTGCCATGGGGTGATGAACACCGACAACATGTCGATCCTCGGCATCACCTTCGACTTCGGTCCCTACGCCTTCCTCGACGACTTCGACGCCAACTTCATCTGCAACCACTCCGACGACCGTGGCCGCTACAGCTACGCCAACCAGGTGCCCATCGCCCACTGGAACCTCAGCGCCCTGGCCCAGGCCCTGACCACGGTCATCGAGGTGGAGCCGCTCAAAGAGGCACTGGGGCTGTTCTTGCCGCTGTACCAGGCCCATTACCTCGACCTGATGCGCCGCCGGCTGGGCCTGACCACCGCCGAGGACGACGACATGGCGCTGGTGGAGCGCCTGTTGCAGCGCATGCAGAGCGGCGGCGTGGACTACACGCTGTTCTTCCGCCGCCTTGGCGAGCAGCCGGTGGCCGAAGCCTTGCAGGTGGTACGTGACGACTTCATCGACCTGGCCGGGTTCGACGCCTGGGGCGCCGACTACCTGGCGCGCTGCCAGCGCGAGCCGGGCAATGCCGAGGGGCGGCGCGAGCGCATGCACGGGGTGAACCCGCTGTATGTACTGCGCAACTACCTGGCGCAGAAGGCCATCGAGGCGGCTGAGGCGGGCGATTACAGTGAGGTGCGGCGCTTGCACCAGGTGCTGAGCAAGCCGTTCGACGAGCAGGATGGCATGCAGGCGTATGCCGAACGGCCACCGGAGTGGGGCAAGCACCTGGAAATCAGCTGCTCATCCTGATTCTCAAGCCATGCACGTTCCCTGTAGGAGCCGGCTTGCCGGCGATTGGGCCGCACAGCGGCCCCTGCACTTTTCGACTGGAGACCTTGATGTCCAACCCCCTGGTTATCCCCTGCCCCCACTGCAACGGCCTCAGCCGCCTGCCCGCCGAACGCCTGGGCGACCACCCGAAATGCGGCCGCTGCAAGCAGGACATGCTGCTGCTCCGCCCCTTCGATCTGAGCGAAGCCAACTATAGCGCCCAGATCAAGGGCGACCTGCCGCTGCTGCTGGATGTGTGGGCCGACTGGTGCGGGCCGTGCAAGAGCTTCGCCCCGGTGTTCGAACAGGCTGCGCGCCAGCTCAGCGGTCGCTGCCGGCTGGCCAAGCTGGACAGCGAAGCCAACCGCAACCTGGCCGGGCAGTTGGGCATTCGCTCGATCCCCAGTTTGATCTTGTTCAGGAACGGGCGCGAAGTGGCGCGTCAGGCGGGGGCGTTTCCGTTGCAGTCGTTGCTTGAGTGGCTACGCGGCCAAGGGGTCTAGACTGCACGCAAGGGGACGGTCAAGCGCCTGCAAAGAGGGATTCGTATGGGATTCGCAGACCATCATGCAGGCGCTTGATCATTTTCAGACTCAAGCCACGCTTACCGTTCAGCACTTCGGAAACCCGACCACTCGGCCCGATGTAGCGCTCAAGATCCCGAGGTGTGAGCCCTTGCTGATCCATACAGAACTTGATGGCTTCGATCGGGTCGGCCGCGTGGATGGGGTAATGCTTGTTCTCATAGACTTCGATCAACGTCACAAGCACTTCCATTTCATCCGCCTCCGGGGTGCCGGGTTCGGCCTGAAAAATGGCTTCCAGCCGCTGGAAAGCGGCCTGCAGGTCAGCATCGCTGCGGATAGGCTTAATATTCATTGATCGTCTCCACGTCGATCTCGTCATAACGCTTGTGCGTACCGACGAACTTCACCCAGGCGATACCGGCCCGGTACTGCATTTCCACCACAAGGCGGTACTTGTTGCCACCAATATTGAACTCCACGCGGTTGTTCGCACAAATGCTGGCACTGCCGATCTGCGCTTTTACATCCTGAGGGCATGACCAGTCGGCCTTGAGCATCAGATCGTGCCAGCTTTCGAGCGGAGCCTTGGCATCCTCATGTCCAGACGACTGCCAGAATCTGACCAACGTTCGCTTTGCGATAACCCGCATCCAGGCAAAACCTCCCATTTTGGGAGATGTTAGCCACAAGCCACCAGCGCTGCAAGTGCAGAGCTGGGCTTAAGCACTACGCTCCAGCAAGTCATGCAGCTCGACAAACTGCTGGGTCAGCTTGTGCCGTGGCTCCAGATGAATCAGCGGCAGGCTGGCATGGTGCGATTCGCGCATCTTCACCGAACTGCCCAGGTACACCGGCAACACCGGCAAACCCTCGGCCAGCAGCTCGTCGAGCATCTGCTGGGGCAGGCTGGCGCGTGACTGGAACTGGTTGACCACGATGCCCTCGACCACCAGTTCGTCGTTATGGTCTTCCTTCAATTCGTCGATTTCGGCCAGCAGGCCGTACAGCGCCTGGCGCGAGAAACTGTCGCAGTCGAAGGGAATCAGCACGCGATCAGCGGCGATCAGCGCAGAAACCGCGTAAAAATTCAGCGCCGGCGGGGTGTCGATGTAGATCCGGTCGTAGTCTTCGTCCAGTTCTTCGAGCAGTTTGCGCAGCTTGTTGATCTTGTGCTTGGCCTCAAGCTTGGGCTGCAGGTCGGCCAGCTCCGCCGTGGCGGTGACCACGTGCAGGTTGTCGAACGGGGTTTCGTAGATATCGACCTTGTTCTTCTTGGCGAACGGGCCGCTGGACAGCGACTGCTTGAAGAAGTCGGCAATCCCCATGGGGATGTCGTCGCCGGTCAGGCCGGTGAGGTACTGGGTGGAGTTTGCCTGTGCATCCAGGTCGATCAGCAGGGTCCGGTAGCCTTCGCTGGCACTGACCGCCGCCAGGTTGCAGGCAATGCTCGACTTGCCCACGCCACCTTTCTGATTGAATACCACGCGCCGCATGTCAGACCTCCGTGTATCAACGAATGCCCGAGTATGTGACCAGCGCAGCGGTTTAGCCAGCACCTTCGGGCATTTGCAGCCCGGCCAGCAGGGCAACGAAGGCGTTGGCCATGGCCGAGCTCGACGCTTCGCGGCGCACCAGCCACACCGCGGTCATGGCCTGCTCGTCCAGCAGGGTGCGGTACACCACGCCTTCGATGCGCATGCGCTGGAACGAGGCCGGCAGCACCGACACCCCAAGCCCCGCCGAGACCAGCCCGATGATGGTCATCGCCTCGCCGGCCTCTTGGGCGAAATGCGGGCTGAAACCGGCCTGGCGCGCCAGGCTCAGCAACTGCGCATGCAACCCGCTGCCGTAGCTGCGCGGGAAGAACACGAACGGCTCATGGGCCAGCGCCTGCATGTAAATCCCCTGCTCGCTGCCTGCCGCCAGCGGGTGCGAAGCGTTGAGCACGGCCACCAGCGGTTCGCGGAACAGCTCAGTGCAATGAATGCCCTCGGGCAGCGGCATCGGCCGCATCAGGCCCACTTCGATGGACTCGTCGTACACCGCCTCCACCACGTCGCGGCTGCTCATCTCCTTGAGGTTCAGGTGCACCGAAGGGAAACGCTGGCGGAAGGCATGGATCGCCTGGGGAATGCGCGAGGTGAAAGGCGCCGAGGAAGTGAAGCCGATCTTCATCTCGCCCAGCTCGCCCAACTGCGCCCGGCGCGCCACGTCAGCGGCCTTGTCCACCTGCGCCAGCACCTGGCGGGCCTCGTCCAGGAACAGCCGGCCGGCTTCGCTGAGCTCGACCCGACGGTTGGTGCGCTCGAACAACCGCGCCCCCAGTTCCTGCTCCAGGGCCTGGATCTGCTGGCTCAGGGGCGGCTGCGAGATGCCCAGCTGCTGGGCCGCACGGCCAAAGTGCAGCTCTTCGGCTACGGCGATGAAGTAACGCAGATGGCGCAGTTCCAAGGTCGGCCCCTAATAGGTCGTAAAACGTCTTAAACAGGTCGAACAATATATTGGATCTAATTATTAGCCGGCTATATGATTTTTTCATCGCAGCTTTCCATTGCAACTCTTCACTGCAACACCGGCCAGCGCGCCCGAGGTACCCATCCGTGAGATCTGCCGTCGCCCCCCTGCCCGCCGAACCCGCCCCCGTCTTCAACGACAGCTGGATCGAAAAAGGCACCCCGGCCTTCATGAAGACCGTGCTCGCCCTGTTCAGCGGCGGCTTCGCCACCTTTGCCCTGCTGTACTGCGTGCAACCGATGATGCCGCTGCTGTCGCAGGAGTTCGCCATCAACGCCGCGCAAAGCAGCCTGGTGCTTTCGGTGGCCACCGCCATGCTGGCTATCGGTTTGCTGATTACCGGGCCGATTTCCGACCGCATCGGGCGCAAGCCGGTGATGGTCTTCGCCCTGGCCAGCGCCGCACTGGCCACACTGGCCAGTGCGGTGATGCCGAGCTGGGAGCTGGTACTGGCCACCCGCGCCCTGGTGGGGCTGTCGCTGAGTGGCCTGGCAGCGGTGGCGATGACCTACCTTAGCGAGGAGATCCACCCGCAGCACATCGGCCTGGCCATGGGCCTGTACATTGGCGGCAACGCCATTGGCGGCATGAGCGGACGCCTGATCACCGGCGTGCTGATCGACTTCGTCAGCTGGCACACGGCAATGCTGGTGATCGGTGGCCTGGCCCTGGCGGCAGCGCTGGTGTTCTGGAAGGTGCTGCCCGAGTCGCGCAACTTCCGCCCCCAGGCACTCAACCCGCGCAGCCTGCTGGACGGTTTCACCCAGCATTTCAAGGATGCCGGCCTGCCCTGGCTGTTCCTCGAAGCCTTCTTGCTGATGGGCGCTTTCGTCACCCTCTTCAACTACATCGGCTACCGCCTGCTGGCCGGCCCTTACCACATGAACCAGGCGCTGGTCGGGTTGCTGTCGGTGGTGTACCTGTCGGGCATCTACAGCTCGGCGCAGGTGGGCGCGCTGGCCGACAAGCTGGGCCGGCGCAAGGTGTTCTGGGCGAGCATCCTGGTGATGAGCGGCGGCCTGCTGCTGACCCTGGCCAGCCCCCTGGCGATGATCATCGTCGGCATGCTGGTGTTCACCTTCGGCTTTTTCGGCGCGCACTCGGTGGCCAGCAGCTGGATCGGCCGACGGGCATTGAAGGCCAAGGGGCAGGCATCGTCGCTGTACCTGTTCTGCTACTACGCGGGGTCGAGTGTGGCGGGCACCGCTGGCGGGGTGTTCTGGCACCAATGGGGCTGGAACGGCATCGGGTTGTTCATTGGCAGCTTGCTGGCGGTGGCGTTGCTGGTGGCGGTTCATCTGAGCAAGCTGCCGCCCAAGGTCGCTTGAAGGGCCCAATCGCCGGCAAGCCGGCTCCTACAGGGATGCGCGTCACCCTGTAGGAGCCGGCTTGCCGGCGATTGGGCCTGCAGATCAGTTGATGATCTCGACGATGTCCACATCTACCTCACGGCTCATCAGGTGCTTCTCCACCTCGCCGGTCAGCTTGACCTTGGTCTTGTCGTTGAACGGGGTCGGCGGCAGGTCTTCGTCGTCGATCTCGACGGTGATGGTGCCGGTGTTGTCCTTGAACTCGTACTTGTCGTCGTTGTTGATCTTCTTGGTCACGTAGCCTTGCAGCACCACCGGGGTGTCATCGGCGGCCTCGTTGGCAGCGGCGACGGTGGTCACCGACTGTGCGCCGGGGCCGGTATAGCCGGCAGCCAGGGCGGCGGTGCTGAACAGCGGGGCGAGGATCAGGGGCAGGTAACGGGCTTTCATGGGGAGTGTCCTTTGCGGGTTTCGATGGGCACAGGTTAGCGGCGCCTGCTGAAGCCAAGCTTAATCAGCCAGGGTCCAGCGACAGACCCAGCCGTACGTGCAATTGCCGATCGCGCGCCTGAAGTTGCAGGCTTGTGAACCGGGCGCCGCCCTGCTCCAGCCCGTGCAGCCATTGCAACAGGGCATCAGGAGCCCCCTGCAGGCTGGCCTCGATACGCCCCTCGCGGGTGTGCAGGTCGATGATCTGCAAGCCGGCGGCGGTAGCGCCCTCACTCAGGCGCGCCGGGGTCAGCACCTGCCCTGCCCCAAGGCTGGGTACGCCAGTGACCTGCAGCAACTGCCTGCCGAGCGCCAACTCACGCGACAGCGCCTGCTCGGCAAGACGCATCCGTTGCTGCCCGGGTTGCCACAGCCACAGCCAGGTCAGCACCGCCAGCAGCAACCAGCCCGACAGTTGCAAGCAGACCCGGCGAGGTGCGCCAAGCCCCTGCCACTGCGCACTCAGGCTGGAAACCAGCTTGGCCATCATTGATCCCCCGCCCAGGTGAGGCTTGCCTGCACACCCTGTTCAGCCTGCCTGGCCTGGCCCATCACCAGGCCCGGCAAGCGCTCTCGCAAACGCTCCAGGTCGTCGAAACGCTGCCCCACTACCTCCAACCGCCAACCTTGGCCCAAGGCCCGTTCGACGCGCTCAAGGCGCAGATTGCCGGTTTGCACCAGTTGCTCCCCCAACTTAGCCAGTTGCTGCACCTGGGTGGTCGGTGGCGGCCGTTGCTGCAGCGCCTCGACCCACGGAGCCAGGTCACCGACAGGTGCCTGGCCAGGTACCCAGCGCTGAACCTGCTGGAGATTCTCGGCATGCAAACGGGCAGTACGCTGCTCCAGCCAATCGGCACGCAACTGATCGGCCAGACAAACCATCAACCAGGCCACCAGAGCCACCGCCAACGCCGGCTGCCAAGGTATGTCGGCCCTGCGCCTGCGAAAATCACCCTGACGCAGATCGATGGCTGCGCTGCGTCCCCGCACCAGCAGCGCCATGGCATTGTCGAGCTGCTCGTTGCATGGGGCCTGGGCGAGGTCCTCGGCCAACCACGGCATCGCTGGCAACAACGGGGCCAGGCCCGCCACCGCAGGCGCACTCACCGCCAGCAGCGGCTGCCCTGCCCCGCCGACCAGCCAACGGCCTTCCAGCCATAGCGCCCCGGCCTGGTCGAACAGTCGGTCAGCATCGGCGTGGATGGCCAAGGGGTCGATACCTTGGCCGTGCAGCAGCGCCAGCACGGCGTGCAGGCGCTCACGCTCGATGACCAGCGCCCGCCGCGGCCCTTGCCGCCCGGCAGGCGCGTATGCCAGGTGGAGCATTTCCAGCGGTGCCGCCAGTTGCTCTTCCAGCGCATAGCCCAGCGCCTCGCGCGACGGCCGGCGCCCTGGCAGGCCGGGCACCTGGGCGCTGCCGAGCATTTCCATCGGCAACACCAGCACCGTGGGTTCACCGGCAAAACCGGCAGGCAGGCTACCCAAGCGGCAACGCCCAATTTCACCCTGCCGGGTCCAGAACACCACCGGCCAGTTGTCCGATACCTGCTGCAAGCCCTGCGCAAGCAGGTAGATGCCCTGCTCACTCATCCGGCTGCGGCTCGCGCACTGCCGAAAAACGTCGACGCACCACATGCACTTGTCCCGTCTCGCTATCGATTTCCACATCGCTGTAGAGGTAGAGCCGCCGCGATGGCCGGTCGGCCAGTATTTCCAGGCGCAGCCAGCGGCTGCTCACCGTCAGCCCCTGGGCCTGTACCACCCGCCCGGCAAGCGCCGGGGTGGCAAGAAATTGCTGCACGCTGGCAAAACCTGCCGGCGGGCGTTCGGCCAACACCTGCCGGGCTGTCGCCAGCCCGATGCCGTCCAGCGTGGCGAGTACCCGAGCCGAAGCACTGTTGACGTTCAGGCCAGCCTTGGCGGGCAAGGCCGCGACCCAGGGCCGCAGGCGCTCGAACGCCTCGGGGCTCAGGCCTGGCAACTGGCGCAGCTGGCTGACGTCGAGGATCGTCTGCCCGACCAGTGCGTCCACTGCCGGCACGGAAATCTGCAAGGATGCGCATAGCCGCTGCCAACGCTCGAGCAGCACCGGGTCAAGCGCCTCACGGCCGATCAGCGCGCCCAGGTTAAAGCGCCCACCCAGGTCTTCGACGCGCAGCTCCAGCCGGTTGTCGGCCAACTGCAGTTGTTGCGGCCCATGGTTAGCCCGCTGGCGCAGCAAGAGGCGTTCGCCGGCGGATGCCAGCTGTAACAATTGATTCGCCTCCAGTTGCTGGCCAACCCCGACCACCAGCAGTTGGTGGCTGCGCAACATGCCGGCAACCAGCAGGGTCAACAGGGCCATCACCAGCAATACCGTGACCAGTGCCAGCCCACGCTGGCGGGCCGCCCTCACCGGCTCGCCCCGGCCATGGGCAACACCCGCAGCACCTGCTGGTAACGGGCAGTGGAAAGCCTGACTTCCAGAGCGTCCGGCGCCGACTTCGGCCGCTTGGCGCCCGGCCATTGTGACAACCACCCCTGATCTTGTGTGTGCAGCCGCCAACTCAGTGCCTGAACGCCCTCCAGCAAACGTTGCTCGCGCCCCTCGCCATGCTCCAGGGAGCGCCGTCGGCGCCACAAGGTGCCACCCTCAAGCCAGTACTCGACCACCCGCAGATCGCTGGCTCCAAGCATGCCGGTCGCCTGTTGCGCCCCCACCAGCCACTGTACCCGGGTGCCATCCAGGGACACGGCGAATGCCGCGTGCAGCAGCTCGCCGACGAACACCCCTTGCACCGCATCACGCTGGATCAGGCTCAGCGCCCGTCCCAACGCACGTAGTTCGTCCGCCTGCATCTGGCGCGCGGCATCGGCTCGCACCATGCGCTCGACCAACTGCGCGCTGCCCACGGCCAACATCGCGAAGATCGCCACCGCCAGCATCAGTTCCAGCAAGGTGAACCCACGCTGACGCCGGCAGCGCTCACTGGGAGCCATCGTCCACCTCCAACCAGCCGCTGGCATGGTGCTCGAAAGCGGGTGCACCGGCGCCCCGGACCTGCACATCGACCTGCAGTAGCTGTTTGCCGGCCAGTACCCGCCGCTGCTCTTCAAGCACCCAGCGCCGGCCGGCGAAGTCCACTTCCAGGCTGCGGCTGCCCGGCCCCGGCGCGGGCTGCAGGCGCAGCCTGACCATGTGGTTGTCGGCCAACCAGCTGGCCAGCAGGCGCGTCTCCATCTGCCGGCTCTGCGCCAGCATGTGCTGGGTCGCGCTACCCATGGCGACCGCCAGCACCGCGAATACGCTCAGCGCCACCAGCACCTCAAGCAAGGTGAAACCGTGCTGGTCATTCGAGCCAGGGGTCATTGAGGCCATCACTCGAGACCGAGGCCAGGCGCTCGACGTCCTGGTGAAAGTGCAGGGAAAACACGCTGTGTTCGTCATTCTCGTGAATCAGTAATTGCGGTTCGCCGTCCTGAGCCGGCAGTTGGCCGTCGAGCAGCAGCAATAGCCGCAAACCGGTATCGCGAGGTTCGCCTGCCGGTTCCCAACTTTGCTGGCTACGCCGGTACAGGCGGTACTCCTGCCCCTCCACCCACACCCCAAAAGGCGCTCCCTCCAGCACCGCGCGCTGACGTGCCAGTTGCAACATCTGCCGGAACAGGCTGGCCTCCTGCTGTGCTTGTCGTTGCGGGTCGTGGCCGAACGACAGACCGGTCAAACCCACCAGCGTTGCCAGCAACGCCAGGACCAGCAACAGCTCCAGCAGGGTGAAACCCCGCGAAGTCAGACGGCTCATTCAGGCCAGTTACCAATTTCCGCATCCAGGCCTTCGCCTCCGGCCTGGCCATCGGCACCCAGCGAGTACAGGTCGTAACCCAGGTTCGAGCGGGTGCCAGGGCTTGCGTACTGGTAGGTGGTGCCCCAGGGGTCAGCGGGCATGCTTTTCAGGTAGCCCTGCGGGTTCCACAGCCGGGGCAGCGGGGCCAGGCTTGGCCGCTTGACCAGCGCCTCCAGGCCTTGGGCGGTGGTGGGATAGCGGCCGTTGTCCAGGCGATAGATTTCCAGCGCGGTGGAAATCGACTGGATATCGGTGCGGGCGGCAGTGAGCTTGGCCTGATCAGGGCGGCCCATCAGGTTGGGCAGCACCAGGGCACCGAGCACACCGAGGATGACCACCACCACCATGATCTCGATCAGGGTGAAACCAGCTTGGGCGCGGCGCGAAAAACGAAAGGACATGTCAGGTCACCAGTTGGTTGAGGTTGAGGATCGGCAGCAGGATGGCCAGCACGATGAACAGCACGATGCCGCCCATCACCAGCAACATCAGCGGTTCGCACAGGCTCATCAGCAACGCGACCCGCGCGGCGAGGTGTTTTTCCTGAAGGTCGGCGGCGCGTTCGAGCATGCTGTCCAGCTCGCCGGACCGTTCGCCGCTGGCGATCATGTGCAACATCAGCGCCGGCAAGGCAGCGCTGCGCCCCAGGCTGCTGGCCAGGCTGGCGCCTTCGGCCAGTTCGCCGGCGGCAGCTTGCAGCCGCTCGCGCAATAGCAGGTTGCCGACCACCGAGGCGCCGATCTGCAGCGCCTCGACCAGCGCCACGCCACTGCGCCCAAGGATCGCCAGGGTGCTGGCAAAGCGCGCGGCATCACGGGCACGGACAAAGTCGCCATACAGCGGCACACGCAGTACGAGGAGGTGCCATTGCCGACGGCGTGCCGGATGACGCAGTACGCCAGCCAGCAGCGCCCCGGCCAGGGCGAGCACTACCAGGGTCAGCAGCCCGTGGTGGCGCACCGCGTCGCTCAAGGCAATCAACACCCGGGTTGGAGTAGGCAAGGTGGCTTGGTCCCGGGCAAAAGCCTGCACCACGTCGGGCACCACGAAGCCCAGCAGGAACCCCACCACCAGTATCGAGACGCCCAGCAGGATCAGCGGGTAGACCATGGCCAGCTGAACTTTCTGACGCGTGGTTTGCTGCTGCTCGCCATGCTCGGCCAGGCGCTCGAACACCTCGGCCAAATGCCCGGAGCGCTCGGCCGCAGCTACCGTGGCCCGATAGACGACAGGGAAAGCCGCTGGGTAATGGGCCAGGGCATCGGTCAAGGCATTGCCCTCTGCAACCCGTGCCGCTACCCCACGCATCACCTGACGCACCTGGCGTTGGTTGCTCTGCCCGGAAAGTGCCTCCAGCGCCTCGGCCAAGGGCATGCCCGCGTGCAGCAAGGTGGCCAGTTGTCGGGTCAGCAATGAACGCTGCAGCCCCCCCAACCGCCCATGAGGGGTGAGCCTTGTCAGCAGGGCAACCCCTGCCGGGCGCAGCTGCAACACTTGCCAGCCGCGCTCACGCAATTGCTGGCGCGCCTGCCGCGCATCAACAGCCTCGAGCCTGCCGCGTTGCGCGCGCTGTTGCCGATCGAGAGCGCGGTACCTGAATGAGGCCATGTCAATCCTGCCCGGCCACACGCAGTAGTTCCGCCACGCTGGTCTCGCCTTGCAGCACGCGCTGCACGCCATGCTCGAACAGGCTTGCAGCACCCTGGCGAATCAACGCCAGCATCTGCGCCTCAGAGGCCTTGGCATGGATGGCCTGGGCCAGGTCCGGTGTCACCAGCACCATCTCGTGCAACGCCAGGCGACCGCTGTAGCCCTGCTGGCATTGCTCGCAGCCCTGTGCGGTGTACAGGCATGTCGATGCATCAACGGCCACGCCCAGCACTTGGGCTGCCGCCGGGTCCAGCGGGCAGGCGAGCTTGCACTGGGGGCACAACCTGCGTACCAGGCGCTGGGCCATGACCCCCGCCAGCGACGAGGCCAGCAGACAAGTGTCGATACCCATGTCGGCCAGGCGGGTGATGGCGCCCAGGGCGCTGTTGGTGTGCAAGGTCGACAGCACCAGATGCCCGGTCAGCGAGGCCTGTACCGCCACATCCGCAGTTTCCCGGTCGCGGATCTCACCGACCATGACCACGTCCGGGTCTTGGCGCAGGATCGCGCGCAGGCCACGGGCAAAGGTCATGTCGACCTTGCCGTTGACCTGGGTCTGGCCGATGCCGGGCAGGTGATATTCGATCGGGTCCTCGACGGTGAGGATGTTGCGGGTGGCCTGGTTCAGTTGCGCCAGTGCGGTGTACAGGGTGGTGGTCTTGCCCGAACCGGTGGGGCCGGTGACCAGGAAGATGCCGTGCGGGCGCGCCAGCATGTGCTCGAAGCCTGCACGGGCCGCAGGTTGCATGGCCATGTGCTCGATATCCAGGCGTACTGCCTGCTTGTCCAATAGCCGCAGCACCACGCGCTCGCCATGGGCCGCCGGCAGGGTGGAAACCCGCACATCCACCTCGTGCCCTGCCAGGCGCAGGCTGATACGCCCGTCCTGCGGTACACGGCGCTCGGCGATGTCCAGGCGAGCCATGACCTTGATTCGCGATACCAGCAACGCGGCCAATGCCCGTGGCGGGCTCAGTACTTCACGCATCACCCCGTCGATACGCATGCGCACGCGCAACTGCTGCTCGAAGGTTTCCAGGTGGATGTCCGATGCCCGGGCCTGAACCGCTTCGCTCAGCAATGCGTTGAGCAGGCGGATGATCGGTGCGTCGTCCTGCTGCTCAAGCAAGTCGCTGGCTTGCGGCAGGGTCTCGGCCAGCCGTTCCAGGTCGATGCTCTGGCCGAGCCCCTGGACCACGGTCTCGGCGGCATCCTGGGTGTTGCCATAACAAACCGCCAGGCGCTCGGCAAAGCCAGCCTCATCGACCTGGCGCACCGGCCAGCCACTGCCTGCCATGCGGCAGGCTTCCGAGAACGCCTGCAAATGCGCCCCTTCGCGCACCAGCCAGGCTGGCACGGCAGCCTGGTCATCGAGCAGGATGCCGTGACGCCTGGCAAAACCGAAGGGCAACACCTGGGTCACGGCCGGGGCCCCTCGAACAGTTGCCGGGCGTCCTGGGGCAGGCCGCTGGTGGGCGCCTCGCGCAGGTCACGCCAGGCACGCTCGCCCTGCTCGATCAGTTGCGCCTGGCTGCGCAGCACGGTGGGGCGCAAAAAGACCATGAGGTTGGTCTTTTCCTGGGTTTCCCGGTTCCAACGGAACAACGCCCCGATCAGTGGCAGGCGGCTCAGGCCCGGGACCCCGCGCTGCTCGGTCTTGGTGCTGTCCTTGATCAGGCCGCCGATCACGATGATCTCGCCGTCTTCGGCCAGGATGGTGCTCTTGAGCGAGCGTTTGTTGGTGATCAGGTCGTCTTCCAGGGCGCTGGGCACCACCTCCGAACTTTCCTGTTCGACCTCCAGGCGCAGGCTGCGCCCCTCGTTGATGTAGGGCCGAACCTTGAGGCTGATGCCCACGTCCTTGCGCTCGACGGTGGTGAACGGGTTGTCTGCGCCGCTGCCGGAGGTGGTGTAGGAGCCGGTTTTGAACGGCACGTTCTGGCCCACCAGAATGTGCGCTTCCTGGTTGTCCAAGGTCAGCAGGCTGGGGGTGGAGAGCAGGTTGCTGCGGCTGTTGCTGGCCAGCGCCGACACCAGCACGGCGAAACGGTCCGAGCCTGCGGCCAGGGCGGCGCCGGCGGGCAAGGTAACCTTGCCGCCAAGCATATCGGGCAGCGAGATGCTGCTTTCCGGGAAGCTGACCCCGCCCTTTAGGCTGCCACGGTCGATGCCCCACTGCAGCCCCAGCGCTTCGCTGATGTCACCGCTGACCTCGACGATTGCCGCATGAATGAGCACCTGGGCGCGCGGTTGATCGAGCTGCTCGACGATGCGTACCACGCTGGTCAGGGTTTCAGGCGTGCCCAACAGCACCAGGGCGTTCTGGCTGCTGTCTGCCTTGATCACGGCCTGGCCAAGGGCTGCGCTTTCCAGGTTGTCGGGCGACGGCTTGGCCCCCAGGCGCTTGCCCACGTCTGCCAGAACTTCGGCCAACTGCTCGGCATTGGAGTGCTGCAAGCGCACCACCCGCCAGTTCTGCGAAGTGACTGCCGGCGGTACGTCGAGTGATCGGGCCATCTGCGCCATGCGCTTGCGTAACGTGGCCGGCCCGAGAATGAGCAAGCGATTGCTGCGCGCATCGCCCAGCACGCGCACGCCGCTGTCAGCCCCCCCAGCGGCGGCCTCGATCACCGGCAGCACGTCACTGACCTGGGCCCTGCGCAGGCCGACCAGCTCGTGGTCGTGCTGCTGGCCGCTGTCCAGCTGGCGGACCAGCGCCTGGATGCGGTCCAGATTGGCTGCCGAGTCGGTCACCACCAAGGCGTTGGCCGAACTGGACGGGCCAATGTAGCCATTGCCCGACACCAGCGGCCTGAGCAGACCGGCGAGGTCGGCGGCCTTGCTGCCCGACAGGCTGAACACCCGGGTGGTGAATGCCGCCGGGATGGCCTCGACCTGCTGGTTGGCCCAGGCCTTGGCCTCACTGGCCGGCAGCACCAGCAAACGGTCGCCGTCATTCACGGCCGCGAAACCCTGGGCATTGAGCACCGAATAGAACAGCCGGCGAATCCCCTCGCGTTCGAGCTCCTCGCTGGACAGCACGGTGATCCGCCCCTGCACGCGCGGGTCGAGGATGATGGTCTGATCGAGGATCTGCCCCACTTCACGGACCACATCGCGAATGTCGGCATCACTCATCGCCAGCTGCCAGGTGGGCGATTGGGCCCAGGCGGGCAGCGTGACCAGGCCAATGCAGGCGCCCAGCGAGGCCGCGCGCAGGTAGTGGTTGAACATCAGGGCACCTCGCGCAGCAAGCGCGGTGAAGGGAGAGAGGGAGTTGGGCCGGCCTCACCGGAAGCGACAGGACGCAGTACCGATTGCCCGTCAGCAACCAGGTTCAGCCGCTGCTCGGCGCCGTTGAACCAAAGCGTGACGGACTGCTTGTCGACCTGTCGGAGCCTGGCGCCACCAGGCAACTCATCGCCGACACGGTAGATCGCCTGGCCATCAGCGCTGGCCACCAGCGCCCGCGACTCGCCAAGGCTGGAGGTGAAGCAGGCCTTGAGGGTAAGCGCCAATTGGCTGGCCGACGGGTCAGCCGGGCGAATACCTAAGGCCAAGGTCAATGCCTGGGTTGCCAGTGGCTGGGGGAGAGCTTGCGCTGGTACCACCGGCATCGTTTGCATCGGCTCGGCAGCAGCGCGATGGCGCAGTTCGCCAACCAGCAGCAGCCCGCCCGTCAGCAACAACGGCGCAAGCCAGCCGGCTATCCGCAGCGGGGAGCTCAGGGCAGCATCCTGCGCAGCACACGCCGCCCCAGCAGCTCGTGCATCATCACGGCGCCAATGTGCATCACCAGCAACATGACAAGCACCACACAGGCAATGATGTGCAGGGTGAACCACAGCGCCTGCCAGCCTGAGTCGCTGAGCAGCGGCGCAATGGCGAACCAGCCGAACACGTCGATCTCGCGCGTCATCATCAGTACGCCCGACAACAGGACGAACCCGGTCACTGCGTAGAGGCCTTCGTGAACCAGCGCTGCCACACATCGCATCAACCGGTCATGGTGCAGGTGCACCGGCTTGCTCCAGCGCAGGTGCAGCACCCAGCGCAGCAAGAAAACCGGAATGTAGAGCGTACTGAGGGCGACGTTGGCAAACGAGACCAGGTCGAAGGTGCGAGGCGCCACTTCGAAATGGGCGACGACAAAGCCGCTGATCAGTACCCAAAGAATGAGCGCAGCAGAGGCCCAGTGGAGCAAGGCCTGCTGCCAGCGATATTTTTCAACGTGCATGGGATGTGTTTCCGCAAACCGGTGCCGCCCGCAGGCGGCACCGGTGCACTTGTTCAGTGCTTGATCCAGGCGTCCTGCCAGTGGCTACCTACCCCAGGCTCGTACTGGTTGGCGTTCGGCGAGTAGATGCGGCACCAGCCCTCGACCGGGAACGGCTTGCACTCGAAGACTTCACCGGTCTTGCCCTGCAGCACCAGAGTGCCGGCCTTGTAGGTCTCGATCGACTGCGGGAAGACGTAGTCGTGCTCAGTGTTGCCGGCATCGAGCAGGCTAACCTCGCGCTCCTCCTGCAGCACCACACGCTTGTCACCATCCACGCCCACCACCTTGAGCAGGTGCTTGCCGGCACGGGAGGACGCCTCGAGGGCAACCGGCGCAGTGCTGGCATCGACCAGCTGGCTGGTGTGGCCGACCTGCTGGTTCTGCTGATCGAACAGCTGCGATGTGACCTGCAGCTTGCGGTTGGTCATGACGCTGAAATCGATCGTGCCCTGGCCCTCCTTGAGCACGTACTCGGGCTTGATGCCATGCAGGTGCAGGTAGGCGTCATCGATTGGCTTGGTTTCGAAATCCAGCTGGTAGCTGGTCACGCCGCTGGCGGCCTTGGCGAAGATCAGGTTGGCACCCACGACCGGGCGAATGTTGCCTTGCGCATCGACCTGGCCGGCCTTGACCAAAGGCTGAGTTTCGTTGATGTGCTTGGCCAGCTTGTGCGACCAGTTGCCGCCGATACCGTCCTGCGCATTGTCGATGCTGATGCTTACGCTGTGTTGCGCACTTTCGGTGGTGCCGATGAAGGCACGCGCCTTGACCTTGTCGCCCTGGCGCAGGTCACGGTGCGGCGTGATATTGCCGACCCGCGGCCACTCGGGCGTACCGCCTTCGATCTGGATGTCGACGTCCATGACGTTGTGGAAGGCGTTGGCCGTATCATCCACAGTCCAGATGCCGAGGATGACATGCTGGCCGTTGCGGTCTGCGGGCAACGTGCAATGGTGCTTCTCGCGCGCCGGGCCTTCCTGGTCGCCGTGACCGGGCTTCTCGCCCTTGCCATCCACGAAGCAGAACGGCGTCAGCTCGAATGCGGCGCGCGACAATGGCTCGTTAGGATTCCAGCCGGCCTTGGTGATGAAGTACTCGAACTTGGTCGCTGGGTGACCGACGGTGTAATACCAGTCGAACGCAATGTCACGGGAGGTAATCGGGGTCAGGTGCCAGCGGCTAGCGGACTGTTCATCCAGCGGCGCGAAGTCGGGGCGGCTAGGGTTACCACCACTGGCTAGCTTGCCGTCCACCGGCCCGCCAACGGGGAACCCCTTGGTAATTTCGCCCACACTCTGTGGCTCATACTGGGCCGCGCCACATTGCTGGTTCAGGCCCAGCTTGCAGGCATAGGCGCGCGACGGCGGGTCACTGACATAGCCGTGCGCATGTACCAGCTGCGGCAGGCTTGCTGTTGCGGCAATAGCGGTCAGCAGGCTGCCGGTAAGCAGCCCCTTGCTCGTTGCATTTCCTTTGTTCATGGCAACTCCACTCTTGAATTTACCAGCCTCGAAAAACGATGTGGCTGGCGAAAAAAGCAGAGTAGAGAGGGGTTAGATGCCGCTGTAGCGGAAAAAACCCAAGCTTTGCGGGAAATTTCCTGAGGGCGCATGCTTCGCCAGGCCATTGCGGCCTGGCGGGAACGCACGCTGCGGGTCAAGCGTGGTATTGCGCCGACAACTCGTGCACAGCGTTGATGAACACGCCGGCGTGCTCGGGGTCGACTTCCGGGGTAATGCCGTGGCCGAGGTTGAACACATGGCCGGTGCCCTTGCCGTAGCTGGCCAGAATGCGCGCCACTTCCTTGCGGATGGCTTCGGGCTTGGCGTACAGCACGGTCGGGTCCATGTTGCCTTGCAGGGCCACCTTGTCACCGACGCGGCGACGGGCGTCGCCAATTTCGCAGGTCCAGTCCAGGCCCAGTGCGTCGGCACCGGCCTCGGCGATGCTCTCCAGCCACATGCCGCCGTTCTTGGTGAAGAGGATGACCGGCACCTTGCGCCCTTCGTGCTCTCGAATCAGGCCGCTAACGATCTTGCGCATGTAGTTGAGCGAGAACTCCTGGTAGGCCGCCGCCGAGAGGTTGCCACCCCAGGTGTCGAAGATCTGCACCGCTTGCGCACCGGCAAGGATCTGCCCGTTGAGGTAGCTGGTAACCGACTGGGCGAGTTTATCCAGCAGCAGGTGCAGGGCCTCGGGGTTGTCGTACGCCATGGCCTTGGTCTTGCGGAAATCCTTCGACGAGCCGCCCTCGACCATGTAAGTGGCCAGGGTCCAGGGGCTGCCGGAGAAACCGATCAGCGGCACGCGGCCGTTGAGCTCGCGGCGGATGGTGCTGACGGCGTCCATCACATAGCCCAGGTCTTTCTGCGGGTCGGGGATCGGCAGCGCCTCGATGTCGGCCAGGGTGCTGATGACCTTCTTGAAGCGCGGGCCCTCGCCGGTTTCGAAGTACAGGCCCTGGCCCATGGCATCTGGGATGGTGAGGATGTCCGAGAACAGGATCGCGGCGTCCAGCGGGTAGCGCTCGAGCGGCTGCAGGGTGACCTCGCAGGCGAACTGCGGGTTCATGCACAGGCTCATGAAGTCGCCGGCCTTGGCGCGGCTGGCACGGTACTCCGGCAGGTAGCGGCCGGCCTGGCGCATCATCCAGACCGGGGTGACGTCTACGGGTTGCTTGAGCAGCGCACGCAGGAAACGATCGTTCTTCAGGGCAGTCATGTCGGCATCCGGAAAAAAAGTGCGGGCATTTTCTCAGACGCACACAGAAAAGGCACGGCTGTTTGCCGTGCCTTTTGTCTATCGGTATGCGCTAGGTCAATAGATTTTGTATACAAACTTGAAAGTTCCTGTGCCGACTAGCGCGTCCCCAGCGCCTGCTCGAAGGCGAACCCCATCGACAACAGCGACGCCTCGCTGAACGGCAAACCGGAAAAATACAGCCCCACTGGCTGCCCAGCCTCGTCGAGCCCCGCGGGCACGTTCAAACCCGGGTAGCCTGCCTGCGCCCCAACACCGCGCAAGCCGCCATCGGGCAGGTCGAGCAAGGCATCCAGCACATGCTGGGCAGTGGCGTTGTCGAGCAACATCCGGCTATCGCCCCGCAGTTTGTCAGCCGCACGCCGGTAGGCGGGCTCGTCAAACTCCAGGGCCTGGGCATCTTCGAGCAATTGCTGCCCGTAGCCTTCCGGCCCTGGGTTCTCCCGGTTATGGGCAATGACATCGGCAAGGCTTCGCGCCTCGATGCCTGGCCTTGCACGCAGGTAACGCCCAAGCTCACGCTTGATGTCATAGCTCAACACCGCCAGCTGTTCGCTGAACAGGTTCGGAATCACCATGGGGATGGGCACCAGCGTCGCCCCCGCGCCTTCGAGCACCGCTGCCAGCCTGCTGAAATGCGGGTGTTCGATAGTCAGCGAACCGTCCCAGCGGTGCAGCGGGTACCCCAGGCGCTTGCCTTGAAGCGCATCGCCGTCGAGTTGCCCAAGGTAATCGGTACTTGGCGACGCCGTCACGCCAGGCCCATCGGTCGGGCCCATCGCGCCTAGCAGCAGGGCGACATCGCTGACCGAGCGGGCCATCGGCCCAGGCGTATCCTGCCAGCTCGACAGGGGTACCAGCCCGGCCTGGCTCAGCAGCCCGAGGGTGGGACGCAGGCCCACAACCAGGTTGGCGTAGGCAGGGCAGATGATCGAGCCGTTGGTCTCGGTACCCACCGATAGCGGTGCGAAGCCTGCCGCAAGCGCCGCCGCCGGGCCTGCGCTCGACCCGCAAACGGGAAGGTCCAGCCCCCAAGGGTTGCGTACCTGGCCGCCTCGCCCGCTCCAACCCAGCGGGATGGCCCAGTCCCGAAACCCGGCCAGCTCGGCACCATTGGCCTTGCCCAGCACCACGGCTCCGGCTTGGCGCAGGTGTTGGACGACGGCTGCATCTTCAAGCGCAGGTTGCCCTACCAGCGCCAGGGAACCACTGCTGGTCTGCATCGAGTCAGCAGTGTCGACATTGTCCTTGAGCAGCACCGGCAGGCCATGCAGGGGGCCGCGCACCACGCCTGCGGCGCGCTCCTGGTCAAGGGTGGCAGCGATAGCCAGGGCATCGGGGTTGATCTCGACGACCGCATTGAGCCCAGGCCCCTGGCGGTCCAGCGCGTCAATGCGGGCCAGCCCCCGCTCGACCAGCTGCACCGAGGTGACAGTGCCTGACGCCATGCGTTCTTGCAGTTCGCGAGCGCTTGCGAAGTCGTTCGCATCGGGTGGAATCAAAGAAGCAAAGCCCGGCCCATCGAACGATGAACCGGGCTCTGCATGGGCGCTTTGGGTGCCTGCCAGCCATAAGCCGGCGATGATCAACATAGGTGTCAGCTTGTGCATGTCACTGTCCTCGACTGAGATAGGTCACTGCTTGTGCAGTGGCCCAGTCTTGAAGATCAGCGACGCTGGCAGCAGACAGACAGCCTTCCATGCTGCCGACCGCGCGCCTTGACGCGCGGTACCGGGGTCAAATCTCCAGGTAGTCGAGGATGCCTTCAGCGGCGTTGCGGCCTTCAAAGATCGCCGTCACCACCAGGTCCGAACCGCGCACCATGTCGCCACCGGCGAACACTTTCGGGTTGCTGGTCTGGTGCTTGAACCTGGCCTTCTCTGGCGCCACCACGCGGCCCTGGCTGTCCAGCTGGATACCATGCTGCTCGAACCACGGCGCCGGGCTTGGGCGGAAGCCGAAAGCGATCACCACGGCATCGGCCGGAAGGATCTCCTCGGAGCCCGGGATCGGCTCGGGGCTGCGGCGGCCACGGGCATCCGGCTCGCCGAGACGGGTCTCGACCACCTTCACGCCTTCGACCTTGTCCTCACCGACGATGGCGATGGGCTGGCGGTTGTAGAGGAACTTCACGCCTTCTTCCTTGGCGTTCTTCACCTCTTTGCGCGAGCCCGGCATGTTGGCCTCGTCGCGGCGATAGGCGCAGGTCACCGACTTTGCGCCCTGGCGGATCGAGGTGCGGTTGCAGTCCATCGCCGTGTCGCCACCACCCAGCACCACGACCTTCTTGCCCTGCATGTCGACGAAGTCTTCCGGCGACTTTTCGAAGCCCAGGTTGCGGTTGACGTTGGCGATCAGGAAGTCCAGCGCATCGTGCACGCCGGGCAGGTCCTCACCGGGGAAGCCGCCCTTCATGTAGGTGTAGGTACCCATGCCCATGAACACGGCGTCGTACTCGGCGAGCAGTTGTTCCATGCTGATGTCCTTGCCCACCTCGGTATTCAGGCGGAACTCGATGCCCATGCCGGTGAACACTTCGCGGCGGTTGCTGAGCACGGTCTTTTCCAGCTTGAACTCGGGGATGCCGAAGGTCAGCAGGCCACCGATCTCGGGGTTCTTGTCGAACACCACCGGGGTCACGCCGCCACGCACCAGCACGTCGGCGCAGCCCAGGCCCGCCGGGCCTGCGCCGATGATGGCGACGCGCTTGCCGGTGGGCTTGACCTTGGACATGTCCGGGCGCCAGCCCATGGCGAAGGCGGTGTCGGTGATGTACTTCTCCACCGAGCCGATGGTCACCGCACCGAAGCCGTCGTTGAGGGTGCAGGCACCTTCGCACAGGCGGTCCTGCGGGCACACGCGGCCGCACACTTCGGGCAGGGTGTTGGTCTGGTGCGAAAGCTCGGCCGCAGCCAGGATGTTGCCCTCGGACACCAGCTTCAGCCAGTTGGGGATGAAGTTGTGTACCGGGCACTTCCACTCGCAGTACGGGTTGCCGCAGCCCAGGCAGCGGTGTGCCTGCTCGACGGACTGCTGCGGCTTGAAGGGTTCGTAGATTTCGACGAACTCCTTCTTGCGCTGGCGCAGCAGTTTTTTCTTCGGGTCCTTGCGGCCCACTTCGATGAACTGGAAGTCGTTGTTCAGACGTTCAGCCATTTTTCAAAACCTCTTTACCGCAGTTGCCGGCATCAGCCGCAAGCTGCAAGACGATCACTTGAGCCGGGCAGGCACCGCGCACGGGGCCTGCCACTTGCAGCTGTTGTTACTGCGGGTTGGCACGGGTGCTGGACAGCAGTTGCTTGAGGTTGGCCGCCTTGGGCTTGACCAGCCAGAAGCGCCGCACGTAGTCGTCCAGGTTCTCGAAGAGCTCACGCCCCCACTCACTGCCGGTTTCTTCGACGTACTCGCCCAGGACCCGCGCCAGGTGGCTGCGGTAGGCCTCCATCGCCTCACCACTGATGCGCTGGATTTCCACCAGCTCATGGTTGAGTTTGTCGACGAAGGTGTTGTCCATGTCGAGCACGTAGGCGAAGCCGCCAGTCATGCCAGAACCGAAGTTGTAACCGGTCTTGCCCAATACGCAGACAAAGCCGCCGGTCATGTATTCACAGCAGTGATCGCCGGTGCCCTCGACCACAGCGTGGGCGCCGGAGTTACGTACAGCGAAGCGCTCGCCAGCGGTACCGGCGGCGAACAGCTTGCCGCCAGTGGCGCCGTACAGGCAGGTGTTGCCGACGATGGCGCTGTGCTGGGTTTCGAACGGGCTGCCGGCCGGTGGCACGATGGTCACCTTGCCGCCGGTCATGCCCTTGCCGACGTAGTCGTTGGCATCGCCTTCCAGGTGCAGGTTCAGGCCACCGGCGTTCCACACGCCGAAGCTCTGCCCGGCAGTGCCCTTGAAGCGGAAGGTGATCGGCTTGGCGGCCATGCCCTGGTTGCCGTACAGCTTGGCGATTTCGCCAGAGATACGGGCACCGATGGAACGGTCGCAGTTGCAGATGTCGAGGCTGAACTCGCCACCGGCCTGGTCGCGGATCGCCGCCAGGGCCATCTCGACCATTTTCTCGGCCAGCTCGCCCTTGTCGAACGGCGGATTCTTGTCCACTTCGCAGAACTGCGGCTTGTCGGCCGGAATGTGCGAGCTGCCCAGCAGTGGCGACAGGTCGAGGTACTGCTGGCGCTCGGTGTCACCTGGCAGCACGTCGAGCAGGTCGGTACGGCCGATCAGCTCGCCGAGGCTGCGCACGCCCAGCTTGGCCAGCCACTCGCGGGTCTCTTCGGCGACGAAGGTGAAGAAGTTGATCACCATGTCGACGGTACCGATGTAGTGGTCCTTGCGCAGCTTGTCGTTCTGCGTGGCTACGCCAGTGGCGCAGTTGTTCAGGTGGCAGATGCGCAGGTACTTGCAGCCCAGGGCGATCATTGGCGCGGTGCCGAAGCCGAAGCTCTCGGCGCCGAGGATGGCGGCCTTGATCACGTCCAGGCCGGTTTTCAGGCCGCCATCGGTCTGTACCCGCACCTTGCCGCGCAGGTCGTTGCCGCGCAGGGTCTGGTGGGTTTCGGCCAGGCCCAGCTCCCACGGCGCGCCGGCGTACTTGATCGAGGTCAGCGGCGAAGCGCCGGTGCCACCGTCGTAGCCGGAGATGGTGATCAGGTCGGCATAAGCCTTGGCCACACCGGCGGCGATGGTGCCGACACCGGCTTCTGCCACCAGCTTGACCGATACCAGGGCCTGCGGGTTGACCTGCTTGAGGTCGTAGATCAGCTGGGCCAGGTCTTCGATCGAGTAGATGTCGTGGTGCGGCGGTGGCGAGATCAGGGTCACACCCGGTACCGCATAGCGCAGCTTGGCGATCAGGCCGTTGACCTTGCCGCCTGGCAGCTGGCCGCCTTCGCCGGGCTTGGCGCCCTGGGCAACCTTGATCTGCAGCACTTCGGCGTTGACCAGGTATTCCGGGGTCACGCCAAAGCGGCCGGTGGCCACCTGCTTGATCTTCGAGCTGCGGATGGTGCCGTAGCGCGACGGGTCTTCACCGCCCTCACCGGAGTTGGAGCGCGCGCCCAGGCGGTTCATCGCCTCGGCCAGGGCCTCGTGGGCTTCTGGCGATAGTGCACCCAGCGAGATACCGGCGGAGTCGAAGCGCTTGAGGATGGCCTCCAGCGGTTCGACCTGCTCCAGCGGCAGGGCCTGGTCGGCCACCTTGACCTTGAGCAGGTCGCGGATCATCGACACCGGGCGCTGGTCGACCAGCGTGGTGTATTCCTTGAACTTGGCGTAGTCGCCCTGCTGCACGGCGGCCTGCAGGGTGTTGACCACATCCGGGTTGTAGGCGTGGTATTCGCCACCGTGGACGAACTTCAGCAGGCCACCTTGCTGGATCGGCTTGCGCGCGCTCCAGGCTTCGGCAGCCAGCAGCTTCTGATCACTTTCAAGATCGACGAAGCGCGCGCCCTTGATGCGGCTGGACACGCCCTTGAAGCTCAGGCCGACCACTTCCTCGGCCAGGCCAATGGCTTCGAACAGCTGCGCGCCGCGGTACGAGGCGATGGTGGAGATGCCCATCTTCGACAGGATCTTCAGCAGGCCCTTGGAGATGCCTTTGCGGTAGTACTTGAAGACTTCGTCCAGGTCGCCCAGCACTTCGCCGGTGCGGATCAGGTCGGCCAGCACTTCGTAGGCCAGGTACGGGTACACGGCCGAGGCACCGAAGCCCAGCAGCACGGCGAAGTGGTGCGGGTCGCGGGCGGTGGCGGTCTCGACCAGGATGTTGCTGTCGCAGCGCAGGCCCTGTTCGGTGAGGCGGTGGTGCACCGCGCCGACGGCCAGCGACGCGTGCACCGGCAGCTTGCCCGGGGCGATGTAGCGGTCGCTCAGCACCAGTTGGGTCTTGCCAGCGCGCACGGCCTCTTCGGCCTGGTCGGCGATGTTGCGCACGGCCGCTTCCAGGCCGACGCTTTCGTCGTAGTTGAGGTCGATCAGCTGACGGTCGAAGCCTTCGCGCTCCAGGTTCATCAGCGAGCGCCACTTGGCAGGCGAGATGACCGGCGAGCTGAGGATCACCCGCGAGGCGTGCTCGGGGGATTCCTGGAAGATGTTGCGCTCGGCGCCCAGGCAGATTTCCAGCGACATGACGATCGCTTCGCGCAGCGGGTCGATCGGCGGGTTGGTCACCTGGGCGAACTGCTGGCGGAAGAAGTCGTACGGCGAACGCACGCGCTGCGACAGCACGGCCATCGGCGTGTCGTCACCCATGGAGCCGACCGCTTCCTGGCCCTGCTCACCCAGTGGGCGCAGCACCTGGTCACGCTCCTCGAAGGTGACCTGGAACATCTTCATGTATTGCTTGAGCTGGTCGGCGTCGTAGCTGGCCACGCCCTGGTCGTCGGTCAGGGTCGCCTGGATGCGCGTGGCGTGCTGACGCAGCCAGCGCTTGTATGGGTGGCGCGACTTCAGACGGTTGTCGATGGCGTCGGTGTCGAGGATCTGGCCGGTCTCGGTGTCGACGGCGAGGATCTGGCCCGGGCCGACACGGCCCTTGGCGAGCACTTCATCAGGCTGGTAGCCCCACACGCCGATTTCCGAGGCGATGGTGATGTAGCCGTTGGTGGTGGTCACCCAACGTGCCGGGCGCAGGCCGTTGCGGTCGAGCAGGCACACCGCGTGGCGGCCTTCGGTCATGACGATACCGGCCGGGCCGTCCCACGGCTCCATGTGCATGGAGTTGTATTCGTAGAAGGCGCGCAGGTCGGCGTCCATGGTCTCGACGTTCTGCCAGGCTGGCGGTACCAGCATGCGCACGCCACGGAACAGGTCGATGCCGCCGGTGACCATCAGTTCGAGCATGTTGTCCATGCTCGAGGAGTCGGAACCGACGCGGTTGACCAGCGGGCCGAGCTCTTCGAGGTCGGGGATCTGGTCGTTGGCGAACTTGGTGCGACGGGCCATGGCCCAGTTGCGGTTGCCGGTGATGGTGTTGATCTCGCCGTTGTGGGCGAGGAAGCGGAATGGCTGGGCCAGCGGCCATTTCGGCAGGGTATTGGTGGAGAAGCGCTGGTGGAACACGCAGATCGCGGTTTGCAGGCGCTCGTCACCGAGGTCCGGATAGAAGGCCGCCAGATCGCGCGGCATCATCAGGCCTTTGTAGATGATGGTCTTGTGCGAGAAGCTGCAGATGTAGTGGTCGGCGTCGTGGGCGTTGGCCACGGACGAACGGCGACGGGCACTGAACAGCTTGATGGCGAATTCCTGATCGCTCAGGCCTTCACCGCCGATGAACACCTGCTCGATCTGCGGCAGGCGCTCAAGCGCCAGGCGGCCGAGCACGCTGGTATCGATCGGCACCTTGCGCCAGCCGACCAGCTTCAGGCCGGCGTTGACGATCTCGCGGTCCATGTTGGCGCGGGCGGCTTCGGCTTTGACCGGGTCCTGGTTGAAGAACACCATGCCGACGGCGTACTGCTTGGGCAGTTCGACGGCGAAGTGTTCCTGGGCCACGGCACGCAGGAATTGATCGGGCTTCTGCATGAGCAGACCACAACCGTCACCGGTCTTGCCGTCGGCGTTGATACCGCCGCGGTGGGTCATGCAGGTCAGGGCCTGCATGGCGGTTTGCAGAAGGTGGTGACTTGGCTCGCCCGTCATATGGGCGATCAGGCCAAAACCACAGTTGTCCTTGAATTCTTCGGGATGGTACAGACCTGTTTTCATAGACACTTTCTCACCAGGTTCGCCCCTCAGCCGGAGGCAAATCTCTTTTTTAACAACCACTTACCATCCACGCCGATCAAACGCCAGCTTTTTTGCGGTGGCCATGGAAAACCATTGTTGCACAGGGACAGCGACGCCCACAAATTTTCATGTCTCACCATTGAAAATTTATGTCGCAATTTTGAATGTTTTTGCGCCATGAGCCGTGGTACGGCTTGACTCGAGTGTGAAGCGTTTCAGCCATGACTGCAACAGAGGGCTTGTGGCCGGCAGTCTGGGACAGAAAAGCCTGCCGCGCTCAGGCGCAGCAGGCTAGTTGAAAAGCTGGAAGTCGCTCGGCAACTGGGCGGCGGGGTGATGCCGCCCGGAAGGTATCAGCGGGCCGTGGCCAGCTCTTGTTGGACGCTGCCGACGGTTCGTGGCCAAGGTTTACCAGCCTGGACCTTGGCTGGCAAGTTCTTGATTGCCGCAGCGGCTGCATCGCGGTTGGCGAAGTTGCCGTAAGTGACCACGTACAGCGGCTTGCCCTGCAGGTTCTTGCGGAAGTAGCGATAGTCGCCACCCTGCGCCTTGACGAAGGCCTGGGCCGACGCCTCGGAGCTGGTGCCGAAGATCTGCACCACGTAATTACCGGCTTTTTGCCCGGCGTACCAGCTGCTGTTGCCAGCGCCGCCGGCGGCCGGTTTTTCGGCTGGCTTGGCGGCAGGCTTGGCAGTGGCGACCTGGGTCGGTGCCGCAGCCGGCTTGGCAGGCGCAACCGGCTTGGCCGGCTGGGTTGCTACAGGCTTTTGCACAGGCGCAACCGGCGCGTTGGTCACTGGCTGGGCCGGTGCCGGCGCTGCGCTGGCCGTAGCCCCTTGTGGCGGCGCGATGGTGGTCACGGTTGGCGGTACCGCAGTCGAAGGGGCGGCAGGTTGCAGCGCCGTGTTGCCTGCCGGGCCGCTTTCTTCACCTTCACCCATGCCCGCAGCCTGAGCCAGCGGTTCGCGCATCACCGGCTGCGACTGGCCGACCAACGGCAGTGGCATCGGCTGCGACGAACCAGAGAACTCGATGTTCGGCGCCGCACCACCTTGCTGGCCCAAGGGCAGTTGGGCCTGGGCGGCAGGCGCCTCGCTAGGCGCCTTGTCGCCCTTCTTCGGCATCAGTACCGCAGCACCAACGGCGACCACGACCACAGCGGACAGCGCAAGCACGTGTTTCTTAGGCATTTTGAACCCCATGGATGGTCGCTTGGCCGTGGTCCGGCTGGCGATCATGGCTTCGATCAAGGTATCGCGAGCGACCTGGTTGATGGTGCCAGGCCACCCGTCGGAGTTTTCGTGGATGTCGACGATCTGTTCGCGGGTGAACACCTCGATGCCCCGGCCTGCACCATCCAGGCGCTGCTCCAGGTACTCGCGGGTTTCTTCCTCGCTGTAAGGCGCAAGCTCGATGATGTGGAAGCGCTCTTCCTCGATGCTGAGCTCATCGAGCCCGGCGATCAGCGAAGGCTCACCGAACAGGAACACGTGCGGACGGCCTTCGGCCACGCCCGCCGCCAACTCCAGCAACGCTTGGAGTGCCGACTCGTCGAGTTGTTCCGCATCGTCCACCAGCAAATAGACTTCCTGGCCGGTCAGCGCCAACTGCACCACCTGCGACAGGATCGCCTGCACTTCAGGCTGGGCCACGTTGAGCGACTGTGCCACCTGGCCGAGCACGCTGGCCGCATCGGCAGCGCCGCGGGCGGACACCACCACGCTTTGCACCGATTGCTTGTTGGTGCTGGCCACCAGCGCCTGGCGCAGCAAGGTCTTGCCACTGCCCACGGGGCCGGTGACCACCAGCATCAACTGGCTGTAGCGCGCCAGGTGGTGCAGCTGGCCCAGCACCGGCTTGCGCTGGGCCGGGAAGAACTTGAAGCCCGGCACCCGCGGGGCGAACGGGTCGTGGGTCAGTTGATAATGTTCGAGGAACGCCTCATCGGCATGCAGAGTGCTCATTGCGTTGTCACAACCTCAAAGCTGGGCCACGATCGCGCGGTAATCCGCCGCCAGCGTGGCCTGAAGAATCTCTTTCGGATAGTCGTCGGTGACGACGGCCTCGCCCATCTGGCGCAACAGCACCAGGCGCAGGCGGCCATCGAGCACTTTCTTGTCGACTGCCATGTGCTCCATGAAATGCGCCGGGGTCATTTGCTGTGGCGGCACCACCGGCAATCCTGCGTCCTGCAGCAGACGAATGCCTCGGTCACGCCCGGCCTGGTCAATCCAGCCCAGGCGCATGGACATCTCCAGGGCCATCACCGTACCTGCCGACACCGCCTCGCCATGCAGCCAGACGCCATAGCCCATGTGGGTCTCGATGGCGTGGCCGAAGGTGTGGCCGAGGTTGAGGGTGGCACGCACCCCTGACTCGCGTTCGTCAGCGCCCACAACTGCCGCCTTGGCAGCGCAGGAGCGGCGGATGGCTTCGGTCAGGGCGGCAGGCTCCAGCGTGCGCAGGGCCTGCATGTTGTCTTCGAGCCAGCCTAGGAACGGCTCGTCGCAGATCAGCCCGTACTTGATGACTTCGGCAAGCCCGGCGGACAGTTCACGCGCTGGCAGTGTTTTCAAGCTGGTGGTGTCGATCAGCACGGCGTTGGGCTGGTAGAAGGCCCCGACCATGTTCTTGCCCAGCGGATGGTTGATGCCGGTCTTGCCGCCCACCGACGAGTCCACCTGGGACAATAGCGTGGTCGGCACCTGGATGAAGTCGACACCGCGCTGGTAGCAAGCAGCGGCAAAGCCGGCCATGTCGCCGATAACGCCGCCACCCAGGGCGACCACGGTGGTGCGGCGGTCGTGGCGGGCGGTCAGCAGCCCGTCGAAGATCAGTTGCAGGGTTTCCCAGTTCTTGTGGGCTTCGCCGTCCGGCAGGACCACCGGCTGCACCGAGTAGGCACCCAGGGTCTTGCTCAGGCGTTCGAGATACAGAGGCGCGACGGTTTCGTTGGAAACGATGGCCACCTGCCGGCCGCGGATGTGCGGCGCCAGCAATTCGGGCTGGTCCAGCAGGCCTTCGCCAATGTAGATGGGGTAGCTACGCTCGCCCAGGTCGACCTTCAGTGTCTGCATGTATCCCCACAATGTACTTGGGCGCGGTGCCGACAGTGCGGCGCCGCGCGGTGACGTTCAACCCCGCCCCGGCGTTGGTCGCCGAGGATAGACCCCGGCTTAGCGGGGCGGCAACTTCTGCAAACGCTCGAGGATGTCGAGCACCACCATGCGCGGTGGCCGTTCGTCGGTTTCTACCACCAGGTCGGCGATTTCCCGGTAAAGCGGGTCGCGCGCCTCGAGCAGGGCACGCAGGGTGGCCTCCGGGTTGGCGGTGCGCAGCAAGGGCCGATTGCGGTCACGGGCGGTGCGCCCGACCTGCTGCTCGACGGAGGCATGCAGGTAGATCACCCGGCCGCCAGCATGCAGCGCCGCGCGGTTGGCTTCGCGCATCACCGCGCCGCCACCGGTGGCCAGCACCACGCCATCGAGCGCGCTGAGCTCGGCGATCATCGCCTGCTCACGGTCACGGAAGCCCGGCTCGCCTTCCTTGTCGAAGATCCACGGGATATTGGCGCCGGACCGCAGTTCGATTTCCTTGTCGGAATCCTTGAACAACAGGCGCAGCTCTTTGGCCAACAGGCGCCCGATGGTGCTTTTACCAGCGCCCATGGGCCCTACAAGTATCAAATTTCGCACAGAATCAACGACTCACAGCAATCGCCTGGTCATTCATGATACGCGGAGTCAGGAAGACCAGCAGCTCGGATTTTTTCTCTTGTAATGCATCGCGTCGAAACAGCCGCCCAACATACGGCAGATCGCCGAAAAATGGCACCTTATCCACCACTTTGTTCTGCGACGTCGAGTACACGCCACCAATCACAATGGTTTCGCCATCCGCCACCTGCACCTTGGCATTGACCTCGTTCTTGCGGATCGGCGGGACGTTGTTGAGGGCATTGACGAAGTCAGGCTCATCCTTGGTCACCCGCACCGCCATGACCACCTTGCCGTCGGGGGTGATCTGCGGCGTCACCTCCAGCGACAGCGAGGCTTCGCGAAAGGAAATCGAGGTGGCGCCGCTTTTGGTGGTTTCCTGGTACGGCACCTCGGTGCCCTTGATGATTCGTGCCGTCTCCTTGTCGGCGGTGACCACCTTGGGCTGCGAGATGATCTCGCCATGGCCGCTTTTCTCCATGGCACTCAGCTCCAGGTCCAGCAGGATATCGCTGCGCAGCAGCCCGACACCGACACCGACACCCGAGGTGGCCCGCTCCACCCCCAGGTCGACGAACAGTTCATGGCCCAGGCGGGCATTTTCCCCATACAACTGGCGCCCCCAGCGCACCCCGAGGACTTTTTCGTAATCCACCCCCGCCTCGACGATACGCGCCTCGATCATGACCTGACGAACGGGCACGTCCAGCCTCGTCACAAGCTCGCGCAGCTCGGCCATCCGGCTCGGCGGCTGCACCGCCACCAATGTGTTGGTCCGCGCATCCACGCTGACGCTGCCCCGCCCGGCGAAAGCACCTTCCTCGGCCAGGCTGGTCCGAAAAAGCTCGGCCAACTCGGCAGCATTGGCGTGATGGACGGCCAACAGCTCCCGCTGCAATGGCATCTGCTCCAGTTCCTCGCCCTGCCCGGCAAGCTCGGCGAGCGGCGCCACCACCATTACCGAGCCCTCCATGCGCCGGCCAAGCCCCTTGCTGCGCAGCACCAGGTCAAGCGCCTGCTCCCAGGGCACCGCTTCCAGGCGCAAGGTGATGCGGCCCTGCACCGTATCGCTGGCCACCAGGTTGATGCCGGCAAAATCGGCCATCACCTGCAGCACCGAACGAACCTCGACATCCTGAAAGTTCAGCGACATCGGCTCACCCTTCTGGGGCGACGCCTGCACGAGGCTCATACCCGTCAGCAGCACCAACACCCAGGCCACGCCCTGCTTCACCCTCATCATCCCTGCCCTCCCCACGCGCGCCCTTCCCGAACGCCAGATACCGGGAGCGCTGCTGCCAGCCTCCGGCCATGTACAACCGCTCGCGCACCTCCATGCGTCGCTCGTCGATGCGCACCACAACCCCTTCGTCGCGGCCCAGCCGCTGCCCCTCGCTGACCCGATGCAGGTGCCCGGCCACAGATAGCAGCGCCTGGTACCGCCCGGCAGTAGACAGGCTGCCAACCATTTTCATCTGCTCCAGCGGAACACGCCCCAGGCCATCCGCAATCGGCCCGCTGGACCAAGGCTGGAAGGGATCGAACGCGCTGCTGGCCACAGGAGGCCGCGAAGGTTCGTCGACCAGCGACGGAGGCACCGGTAGCGGCTCGTCAGCGTGATAGGCGTGTACCCGCAACTGCGCACGCACCAGCCCGGGCTTGCCGACCACCTGCGCCAGATTGAGCTGGGCGACCTGCAGCAATCGCAACTGTTGCTGCCACTGCTCCAGCCAACCCCGTAGCGCGGGGTAGTGACCAACCACCCGAATATCCAGCGGCACACGCTGATAACCCGCCGTCGTCTGGCGTTCCTGCAACACTTCGATGTGCTCGAAGAGCAACCCGTGCTCGTGCCCGGACACCGCCAGTTGCTCGAGCAACTCGCTCATGCCTTCGCCGGCATCCAACCGCCATCGGGCCTCCTGCAACTGCTGGCGGGCGCTTGCCAGGGCGGCACGCTCAGGCTCAAGCCCGGCAACCTCGGCCTTGCTCATCGCCAGTGCCTGCAATGCCTCGCGCGCCTGCTCACCGGCAAGCCGATGGGCATTTTGCGTTTCTCGCAAAGCAGCGAACCAACCGAGCAGCATGATCAGCAGTACCGCAAGCAGCATGACCAGTACCCGCGACAGCCTTGAGCGGGTAGCCAGCGACTGCCAGTCGAAGGAAAGCATAGGGGTCATGACCAACCCGCCGACAGTTCGGCGGTGATCAAGAAGGCATCCCCGGCAGCCCCATGGCGCAGGAACACCAGTTCCGGCCCGTTCAGTACCTGCATGGCCTCCAGATCGCGCATCAACTGGGCCACCACCGCAGCCGAGGCGGCCAACCCAGCCAACCGCATGCGCCCGTTTTCAAGGCTCAGCTCGGTCAACTGGGCGCCGCTGGGCATGGCTTTTTCCAAACTTAGGAACAGACTGCCAAGCGTCGCCTGGCCAGCCCTCAGCCGCATCAGTGCCGCCTGTTGCTGCTGTACAGCCTGGCGCTCGTTACGCAGCTCGGTGATGGTTACCTGCTGACTGTCGAGGCGCTTCAACTGCGCCTGATACAGCGTGGTAGTTGCGACCTGCCGCGCCAGTCGCGCGCGGGCCAGTTGATCGAGCAGCAGCAGGCCAGCCAGTGCCAATACACAACTGCCAACCAGCATCACGTAAAAGCGCCGCAGCACCTGGGCGCGTCGCCGTTCACGCCACGGCATCAGGTTCAAGCGCACCATCACCGCAGCCCGCCCACTGCCAGCCCGCATGCCAATGCCATTGCGGCGCTCGAAAACCCGGCCGGGAGATTGGCCAAAGGCAACGCCACAACCCGACAACTGACCCCCAACTGCTCACTCAGCCGCCTGGCTGCTGCGGCATCGGCGGCCACGCCGCTAAGCACCAATTCATCGATTTTGTCGCTGCTAAATTGCAGCAAGCCCGACACCACTTCGCCCCACTGCCCTGGCGCTGCCAACGGCAGGTGCTGACGCAGGGGCAGTTGGTCAGACTGCCAGCGATGCAACACCACCTCTTCTCGCTCCAACTGCAACAGCGCCATGCCAACCGATGGCGCAGGCCCCAACACGCGCCGCAACGCAAAGCTGTCGACCTCCATGGCCACCAGTTCAAGGCCGGCCTCGGCGAACCGTTGCTCGAGCGGGTCGAGCTGGCTCTGACGGCATGCTGCGACCAGCACGTCGAGGGTTTCGGGTTGGCTTGCCGAGGGCCGCAACATCTGGAAGTCCAAGGCTAGGTCATCGAGGGGGAACGGGAACAGCTGGCCGGCCTCTGCCAGCAACTGTGTTTCGATAGCTTGCGCACATGCCCCTCGCGGCACCTGGCAGACCTTGCAGATCACCTGGGAGGCCGGCAGCGCCACGGCCACCTGCCGCTGACGGGTTGCACAACGGCGATGGGCCTGGCGCAGCGCGCACACCATCGGGTCGGGG
Source organism: Pseudomonas fakonensis (assembly GCF_019139895.1). Taxonomy (GTDB): domain Bacteria; phylum Pseudomonadota; class Gammaproteobacteria; order Pseudomonadales; family Pseudomonadaceae; genus Aquipseudomonas; species Aquipseudomonas fakonensis. Next base: position 5,756,285 of record NZ_CP077076.1, read on the forward strand.
CCGCCGGGCCGCGGCAGCTCGAGTTTCTCGCATGCCCAGCCGAGAACCCGGTATTGGCCGGCCTGCTGGCGAGTCTGCATCATTCTTATGCCGCCAGAGGTTATTTCCACCCCCAGCAGTGAACCGGCATCCCTGCCAAAACGTCCAAGCATGGCTATTCCTTCGTGGCCGCCCGCAAGCCGCGCCGTTGCGGCACGGACGGTCAAGGCGGCAGCCCGGCCGGTCACCCGGCGGGGCGAAAAATGCTTATAATGCCCAGCGATTTTTCCCTATCCGCTGGCCCCGCGTGCAATCCACCCCTCAACCTGGACACCCAAAAGCCTTGATACGCCTGCTGAAGTTCTTCTGGTGGTCTTTTGTCGCAGTCATCTGCGCGCTCGTACTCGGTGTGAGCGGTGCGTTTCTGTATCTTAGCCCCAACCTCCCGTCGGTCGATTCGCTCAGAAGCGTCCAGTTGCAAATCCCCCTGAGGGTGTACAGCAGCGACGGCAAGCTGATTGCCGAGTTCGGCGAGATGCGCCGCTCGCCGATCAAGTTCCAGGAAATTCCCCCACAGTTCATTCAGGCGCTTCTGTCAGCCGAGGATGACAATTTCCTCAACCACTATGGTGTCGACCCCAGCAGCCTGATGCGTGCGGCCACGCAACTGGTCAAGTCCGGGCATATCCAGAGCGGCGGCAGCACCATCACCATGCAGGTGGCGAAGAACTTCTTCCTCAGCAGCGAACGCAGTTTCTCGCGCAAGACCAATGAAATCCTGCTGGCCCTGCAGATCGAGCGCGAACTGACCAAGGACGAAATCCTTGAGCTGTACGTCAACAAGATCTACCTGGGCAACCGCGCCTACGGCATCGACGCCGCTGCACAGGTGTACTACGGCAAGTCGATCCGAGACGTGAGCCTGGCGCAGATGGCCATGATCGCCGGCCTGCCCAAGGCGCCGTCGCGCTTCAACCCGCTGGCCAACCCGGTACGCGCCAAGGAGCGCCGCGACTGGATCCTGGGGCGCATGTACAAGCTCGGCAAGATCGACGAAGCCAGCTACCAGGCGGCCCTCGCCGAGCCGCTGAACGCCAGCTACCACGTGCCGGCCCCGGAAGTGAACGCGCCCTACGTCGCCGAAATGGCCCGCGCCGAGATGGTCGGCCGCTACGGCAGCGAGGCCTACACCGAAGGCTTCCGGGTCACCACCACGGTGCCGAGCGACATGCAGCAGATGGCCAACAGCGCGGTGCTCAACGGCCTCTCCGAATACGACGAACGCCACGGCTACCGCGGCCCGGAGTCGCGCTTCCCGGGCAAGACCCGCGCTGCCTGGCTGCAGGAACTGAGCAAACAGCGCCCCCTCGGCGGCCTGGAGCCGGCCATCGTCACCCAGGTCGAGAAAACCGGCCTCAAGGTCATGACCCGCGCCGGTCTTGAAGAAACCGTCGCCTGGGACACCATGAAGTGGGCCCGCCCCTACCTGAACAACAACTCCCTGGGCCGCGCGCCACAATCGCCGGCCGATGTGGCCCAGGTCGGCGACCTGGTACGCCTGCAGCGCCTGGAAGACGGCAAGCTCAAGTTCAGCCAGGTACCGGGCGCCCAGAGTGCACTGGTCACCCTCGACCCGTACGACGGCGCAATCCGCGCGCTGGTGGGTGGCTTCTCGTTCGAGCAGAGCAACTACAACCGTGCCATGCAGGCCAAGCGCCAGCCAGGTTCGAGCTTCAAGCCGTTCGTCTACAGCGCAGCACTGGACAGCGGCTACACCGCCGCCAGCCTGGTCAACGATGCGCCGATCGTGTTCGTCGACGAGTACCTGGACAAGGTCTGGCGACCCAAGAACGACACCAACACCTTCCTCGGCCCGATCCGCATGCGCGAGGCGCTGTACAAGTCGCGCAACCTGGTGTCGATCCGCCTGCTGCAGGCCATGGGCGTGGACCGCACCATCGACTACATCGCCAAGTTCGGCTTCAACAAGCAGGACCTGCCGCGCAACCTGTCACTGGCCCTGGGCACCGCCACCCTGACGCCGATGGAAATCGCCACTGGCTGGAGCACCTTTGCCAACGGCGGCTACAAGATCAACCCGTACTTGATCCAGCGTATCGAGAGCCGTAGCGGCGAAACCCTGTTCACCGCCAACCCGGCGCGGGTACCGCAGGGCAACCAGGACCAGGCCGGCCTTGCCGCGCCCGAGCAGCCGATCAGCGTTGCAGCGATGCCAGGCGAGGCGCCGTCGGCCCTGGGCCAGACCGCCCCGGCACCGCAGGCACCGGTGGTGGCCGAGCAAATCGTCGACGGCCGCACCACTTACATCCTCACCAGCATGCTGCAGGATGTGATCAAGCGCGGCACCGGTCGCCGCGCCCTGGCCCTGGGCCGTGGCGACCTGGCGGGCAAGACCGGCACCACCAACGAATCCAAGGATGCCTGGTTCTCCGGCTACAACGCCGACTACGTCACCACCGTGTGGGTGGGCTTCGACCAGCCGGAAACCCTCGGCCGGCGCGAGTACGGCGGCACCGTGGCGCTGCCGATCTGGATGAACTTCATGGGCCCCGCGCTCAAGGGCAAGCCTGAGCATGCCCCGGCCGAACCCGAAGGCATCCTCAGCCTGCGCGTCGACCCGGTCAGCGGCCGCGCCGCCACACCGAGCACGCCGAACGCCTACTTCGAGCTGTTCAAGGCCGAAGACTCGCCACCGTCGGTGGATGAACTGGGCAACGGAGCAGCACCGGGCAGCCCGCTGCCGGCGGATGAAGCGGCACCGATGGACTTGTTCTAAAAGCCATCCCTTCAAGGTTTTCGCGTGAATGCCGCAAGGCGTTTGCCGAAAACCTTGCAGCGCCTGCCAGATCGAGCGCCGCTCGCGCGGCGCATCGCCGGCAAGCCGGCTCCTACATTTATTTCGGGCCAATCATTCCTGTGAGAATACACGCGCCTGCCTCGATGCATGCCTTGGGCAATCCGAGGCGCCTACAGCGCACACGCTGATATTGCATCTTGCCACCAAGGCTTACCCGGTGAAGGCCACCCTCCGACAACGTGAGAGCATTCCCCACAAAAAAGCCCCGACTCTCACGAGCCGGGGCTTTTGCATGACGCTACGGCAAATCAGCCGTTGAACACGTCATCCACGCAGGTCAGCGGGTAGTGCTTCGGATACGGCAGGGTAGCCACGCCGGATTCGATGGCGGCCTTGGCCACGGCGTCGGAAACGACGGTGATCAGGCGAGCGTCCAGCGGCTTCGGAATGATGTACTCACGGCCGAATTCCAGCGCCTGTACGCCGTAGGCGTCGCAGACTTCCTTCGGTACCGGCAGCTTGGCCAGGTCCTTCAGGGCGATGGCGGCGGCGATCTTCATTTCTTCGTTGATGCGCTTGGCGCGAACGTCCAGGGCACCGCGGAAGATGAACGGGAAGCCCAGTACGTTGTTGACCTGGTTCGGGTAGTCGGAACGACCGGTGGCCATGATCACGTCGTTGCGGGTGGCGTGGGCCAGCTCTGGCGAGATTTCCGGGTCCGGGTTCGAGCAGGCGAACACGATCGGGTTGGCAGCCATCGACTTCAGGCCTTCCGGGCTCAGCAGGTTCGGGCCGGACAGGCCAACGAACACATCGGCGCCGTCGAGGGCGTCGGCCAGGGTGCGCTTGTCGGTGGCGTGGGCGAACTGGGCCTTGTACTGGTTCAGGTCGTCACGGCCAGCGTGGATCACGCCGCTGCGGTCGATCATGAAGATGTTCTCGACCTTGGCACCCATGCTCACCAGCAGCTTCATGCAGGAGATGGCGGCAGCGCCGGCGCCCAGGCAGACGATCTTGGCTTCTTCGAGCTTCTTGCCGGCGATTTCCAGGGCGTTGATCATGCCGGCCGCGGTGACGATGGCGGTACCGTGCTGGTCATCGTGGAACACCGGGATGTCGCACTGTTCGATCAGGGTGCGCTCGATCTCGAAGCACTCAGGTGCCTTGATGTCTTCGAGGTTGATGCCACCGAAGGTGATGGAGATGCGGCGCACGGTGTCGATGAAGGCCTGCGGGCTTTCCGACTCGACTTCGATGTCGAACACGTCGATGCCAGCGAAACGCTTGAACAGAACGCCCTTGCCTTCCATGACCGGCTTGGAGGCCAGCGGGCCCAGGTCACCCAGACCCAGGATAGCGGTGCCATCGGAGATTACCGCGACCAGGTTGCCCTTGCCGGTGTACTTGTAAGCCAACTCTGGATCACGGCCGATTTCGCGTACTGGTTCGGCGACGCCTGGGCTGTAGGCCAGGGCGAGGTCACGGGCAGTGGCGGTTGGCTTGGTGAGCTCGACGCTCAGTTTCCCCGGGCGAGGCTGAGCATGGTATTCGAGAGCGGCGGTTTTCAGGTCTGACATGATGGGCATTCCGCTATTTACTGTTCTGACGGACCGCCGAGGATACGCAAAGTGCCGGGGGGCGACAAGACTGCCCGGTCACTAGTGTCAAGGCCTTTGGCCTACGACTTTACGCTATGACCCACGGGGTTTGGGAAAACCCAGTGTGTACAATCCAATATCAAACTGTCTACAACTATTTAGCCGGAAACAGCCTTGAGCATGCTCGGGTCGGTCAATGGCAACAGCCAGCGCCGCTGCCCCGGCTTGAGCGCACCCTTGCGGGAGCGGTCCACTACCCAGCCACGCGCCTCGACCTGGCGTCCCTTGAGGGTAGCCAAGAAGCTGGCCGGGAAGTGGCGCTGCAGACGAGCGGGGACCTGAAGCGTGACGGCGCCATCCAGGTGCAGCCAGATACCACCACGATTGCGCTCGATACTGCTTACTTTGCCGCTGATCAAGGCAAAACCGGCCTGCCGAACTCGCCATGCCGGCTGCACCGGCGAATGGCGCCAGACCCCCAGCCGACGCTGGCGCGCCACCTGTTCGGCCTGCGCCTGGCAGCCGGCCAGGTGCACGTTGGGCGAGAAGGCAACTTGATAGCCCAAGCCTTCGCTGAGCAATTGTGCTTCCAGATTGTTGCCAGTGCGGCTATAGATATGCGCCAGGGTGCGCCCGTACTTGTCCTTGGGCTCGCTACCGGTGACCAGCCCGACCTTGCCACCGCTGGCCTTGACCAGTGCCTGCAGGCGCTTTTTCGCAGCCTCGGCGTAGGGCTCTGCCGGGCGCCCCTTGCGTGCCAGCTCGGGCGCATTGATGCCGATCAGGCGCACGCTGCGGCCATCGGCCAGCCGAACGGTATCGCCATCGACCACGTGGCGCACCGCCACCTGCGGCGCCCGCTCGGGCAACGGGCAAAACGCCAGGGCCGGCAGTTGCCAGAAAACGCCCATAAAAAAAGCGCCCGCAAGGGGCGCCTTTTTTTGCAGCAACGCGAACCTCGAGAGATTCGCCATGCGCATGATTACTTCTTGGTACCGAACATACCGAAGCGATCGGCGAACTTCTGTACGCGACCACCGGTGTCCAGGACTTTTTGCTTACCGGTGTAGAACGGGTGGCACAGGTTGCAAACGTCGATCGCCAGGGTGTTGCCCAGGGTCGAACGAGTTTCGAACTTGTTGCCGCAGCTGCAGGTGACGGCAACTGCTTCGTAGTTCGGATGAATATCTGCTTTCATGGTCACTTCCTCGAGCTGCGTGCCGCCACCCAACACCTATTGTTGAATACCGCACGTAATTAGGCGGCGAATAATACCAGAGCACGGGGCCAGCGCAAGTTGTCGCTTGCACCGGCCGTCGTCTGCTAGGCTCGCCCGATTACCGAAACGCCCTCCAGAGACCTTCCGCGTGTCCGACGTCATCCTGCGCCTTGCCCTACCCTCGCCGCTACGTCGCCTGTTCGACTACCGGGCCCCGGCGAGCATGGCGCGCCAGGCACTGACCCCGGGCATGCGCATCCGCGTACCGTTTGGCCGCCGCGAGATGATCGGCGTGCTGGTAGAAGTGGCGCAAAGCAGCGAAGTGCCCGCCGACAAGCTCAAGCCCGCCGTCGCCCTGCTCGACCCGGTGTCGCCGATTCCGCCGGCGCTGTTCAAGCTGTGCCTGTGGACTGCGCAGTACTACCAGCACAGCCTCGGCGACACCTTGAGCTGGGCCCTGCCGACCCTGCTGCGCCAGGGCGAGGCCGCCGAAGCCCGTCAGGAGCGCTTCTGGCACGTGGCCCCCGGCGCACGCCTGGAAGACCCGCGCATTGCCCGCGCACCGCGCCAGCGCGAGGCGCTCAAGACCTTGTCGCAACACCCCCACGGCGTGGCCCACAGCCTGCTGGGCAAGCTCGGCCTGAACAAGGACAGCCTGGACTTGCTGCTGGCCAAGGACCTGGTGAGCATCGAGGTACGCCGTCACCTGCCGACGGCGCGCCACGAGCATTGGCTGGCGCAGCCGGAGTTGCCGCTCAACGAGGAGCAACGCGCCGCCTTCGAGGCCGTGCGCTCGGGCTTCGGGGCGTTCCACGCCTTTTTGCTCGCCGGGGTGACTGGCAGCGGCAAGACCGAGGTCTACCTGCAACTGATCCGCGAAACCCTCGAGGCCGGCAAGCAGGCGCTGATCCTGATCCCCGAGATCAACCTCGGGCCACAGACCCTGCAGCGCTTCGAGCAGCGCTTCAACGCACGCATCGCCCTACTGCACTCGGCGGTGGCCGACCGCGAGCGCCTGGACGCCTGGCTGGCGGCGCGCGACGGCGAGGCCGACATCATCATCGGCACCCGTTCGGCGCTGTTCACGCCGATGAAAAACCCCGGCCTGATCATCATCGATGAAGAGCACGACGGCTCCTATAAACAGCAGGAAGGCCTGCGCTACCACGCCCGCGACCTGGCGGTGGTGCGCGCGCACCAGGAGAACATTCCGATCCTGCTGGGCTCGGCCACCCCGTCGCTGGAGAGCTTGCACAACGCCCACAGCGGCCGCTACGGCCTGCTGCGCATGAACCAGCGCGCTGGTGGCGCCCGCGCCCCGCGCTTCTTGCGCCTGGACGTGCGCAGCCTGCCGCTGGACAGCGGCATCAGCGGCCCGCTGCAACAGGCCATTCGGCAGACGCTGGAGGCCGGCCAGCAGGTGCTGGTGTTCCTCAACCGACGCGGCTTCGCCCCCACCCTGCTGTGCCACGACTGCGGTTGGCTCAGCGAATGCCCGCGCTGCGACGCGCGCATGACCGTGCACCAGCGTTCGGCGGTATTGCGCTGCCACCACTGCGGCTATGACGAACACCTGCCGCTGCAATGTCCGCAGTGTGCCCACGTCGACCTGCGCCCGGTGGGCGCCGGTACAGAGCGTGCCGAAGAACGCCTGAAAGTGCTGTTCCCGGACTACCCGATCCTGCGTGTGGACCGCGACAGCACCTCACGCAAGGACGCCATGCACAACCTGTTCACCACCATCCAGCGCGGCCAGCCGAGCATTCTGGTGGGCACCCAGATGCTGGCCAAGGGGCATCACTTCCCGAGGGTTACCCTGGTGGCCATCCTCGATGCCGACGGCGGGCTGTTCTCCGGGGATTTTCGCGCCGGCGAACGCATGGCTCAGCTGATCGTGCAGGTGGCGGGCCGTGCAGGCCGCGCCGAAGAACCCGGCAAGGTGATCGTGCAGACCCACCTGGCTGACCACCCGCTGCTGGTGCAATTGACCGAACAGGGCTACTTCGCCTTCGCCGAGCAGGCCCTGAGCGAGCGCCGCGCCGCCGGCCTGCCGCCCTTCGCCCACCTGGCCCTGCTGCGCGCCGATGCGCACAAGCCGGGGCAGGCCGAGGGTTTCCTCGACGAAGCCTGCGCGGCAGCCGAGCGGCTGCTGAACGAACAGCGCCTGCAGGGCATCGAACTGCTGGGCCCGGTACCGGCGCCGATGGAGCGACGGGCGGGGCGTTTTCGCGCACAACTGTTGCTTCAGGCCAATGCCCGGGCGCACTTGCATCGACTGATCAGTGCCTGGTTGCTAGTGTTGGAACAGATGCCTTCCGGGCGGCAGGTGCGCTGGTCGCTGGATGTGGACCCGGTGGATCTTTACTGAGTCGACCGACCTCATCGCCGGCAAGCCGGCTCCTACAGGGATCGGCGACAGAAGTCCTGCAAAGGTTGGCAACCTGCCCCCGGCAACGGATAATGCCCAGTTTTTCCACCTGCGCATCGAAGCGCCCCACCGCGCTTGCGGTCGAAAAGAGATCCCCATGAAAGACACCATTCGCCAGCTCATCCAGCAAGCCCTCACCCAACTCGTCACCGACGGTGTGCTGCCTGACGGGCTGGCGCCGGCGATCCAGGTGGAAAACGCCCGGGACAAGACCCACGGCGACTTCGCCAGCAACATCGCCATGATGCTGGCCAAGCCCGCCGGCATGAAGCCGCGAGACCTGGCCGAAAAAATCATCGCCTCCCTGCCGGCCAGCGCCGACATCAGCAAGGTCGAGATCGCCGGCCCCGGCTTCCTGAACTTCTTCCAGAACACCGACGCCCTGGCCAGCCGCCTGGACGCCGCCCTGGCCGACGGCCACCTGGGCGTGCGCAAGGCCGGTGCTGCGCAAAAGGTGGTGATCGACATGTCGGCACCGAACCTTGCCAAGGAGATGCACGTCGGCCACCTGCGCTCGACCATCATCGGTGACAGCGTGGCGCGCGTGCTGGAGTTTCTCGGCGACGACGTGATCCGCCAGAACCACGTGGGCGACTGGGGCACCCAGTTCGGCATGCTGCTGGCCTACCTGGAAGAGAACCCGATCACCAGCGACGAGCTGTCGGACCTGGAGAACTTCTACCGCGCCGCCAAGAAGCGCTTCGACGAGTCCGAAGACTTCGCCACCCGCGCCCGCGGCCTGGTGGTCAAGCTGCAGGCCGGTGATGCCGAGTGCATGGCGCTGTGGACGCGCTTCAAGGATATCTCGCTGTCCCACTGCCAGAAGACCTACGAGCTGCTTAACGTCAAGCTGACCATGGCCGACGTGATGGGCGAAAGCGCCTACAACGCAGACCTCGCCAACGTGGTCGCCGACCTCAAGGCCAAGGGCCTGCTGGTCGAAGATCAGGGCGCCCAGTGCGTGTTCCTCGAAGAGTTCAAGAACAGCGACGGCGACCCGCTGCCGGTCATCGTGCAAAAGGCTGACGGCGGCTACCTGTACGCCACCACCGACCTGGCTGCCGTGCGCTACCGCAGCAATGTGCTCAAGGCCGACCGCGCCCTGTACTTCGTTGACCAGCGCCAGGCGCTGCACTTCAACCAGGTGTTCGAGGTAGCCCGCCGCGCAGGCTTCGTCGGCCACCCGATGCAGATGGAGCACATGGGCTTCGGCACCATGAACGGTGCCGATGGCCGCCCGTTCAAGACCCGCGACGGTGGCACCGTCAAGCTGATCGACCTGCTCACCGAGGCCAAGGAGCGCGCCTACGCACTGGTCAAGGAGAAGAACCCGAGCCTGGCCGAGGACGAGCTGCGCAACATCGGTGAAGTGGTGGGTATCGGCGCGGTCAAGTACGCCGACCTGTCCAAGCACCGCACCAGCGACTACAGCTTCAACTTCGAGCTGATGCTCAACTTCGAAGGCAACACCGCACCTTACCTGCTGTACGCCTACACCCGCGTGGCCGGCGTATTCCGCAAGCTCGGCAAGGGCTTCGACGAGGTCGATGGCAACATCGTGCTGCAGGCCGCCCACGAGCAGGACCTGGCCGCGCGCCTGGCGCAGTTCGGCGAGATCCTCAACAACGTGGCCGACAAGGGCACCCCGCACGTGCTGTGCAGCTACCTGTACGACCTGGCCGGCCTGTTCTCCAGCTTCTACGAGAACTGCCCGATCCTGTCTGCCGAAACCCCGCAGCAGCAGCAAAGCCGCCTGCGCCTGGCCGCCCTGACCGGCCGTACCCTCAAGCAGGGCCTGGAGCTGCTGGGCCTGGAAACCCTGGAGCGCATGTAAGTTGGCTGCCAAGAAAAAACCTGCACCCAAGCGCGGCGCCAGCCGCCAGACCGCCCCAGCCAAGCAGCCGATACCCGGCTGGGTATGGCTGGCGGTCGGCCTGACCGTGGGCGCCTTCATCGTCTTCCTGATGAAGCTCGAGCCGGGCGGCGGCGACATCAAGCGCACCAAGCCCGAGCAGCAGAAGCCCGAAAAAGTCGCCGAGGCCAGCAAGAACACCACCCCGGCCACCCAGCAGCCGGTGAAGCCGAAGTACGACTTCTACACCCTGCTGCCAGAATCGGAAGTGATCGTGCCGCCTGAAGCGGTGCCGGAGAAAACACCGCCAGTGCCCGTGGTGCCGACCACTCCGGTGACACCAGCGGAAGCGGCGAAGATCGACACCGCCCGCGCCCAGGCCGCGCTGCTGGGGCAAACCCCGCCACCGGCACCACCGGTGATCAAGCCGGCGGCCACCACGCAGTTCTTCCTGCAGGCCGGTTCGTTCCGCAAGCAGGCTGACGCCGACAAGGTGCGCGCGCAGATCATCCTGCTCGGCCAGGCGGTGAAGGTGGAATCAGGGACGGTGAAGGAAGAAACCTGGTACCGCGTGATGGTCGGCCCGTACAGCAACCGCGAGCAACTGACCGTGGCGCAGAAGCAATTGGCCGGGGCGGGCTTCAGCAACCTGCTGCTGCAGCAGCGCCGCCCCTGACACCCCTTGCAGGAGCCGGCTTGCCGGCGATGAGGCTATCAGCCTCGGCGCCAGGCAGGTCAGGCGCCATCGCCGGCAAGCCGGCTCCTGCAGGGTGCACCCCTCGCTATGCTCGACGCCGCTCGGCGTTCACCTCGGACACCTGGCTGTTCAGGGTCCAGAAGTCATACAGCACCCCCAGCAGGAACAAGCCACCGGTGAACAGGTAGATCAGCGCACTGATCCACTTGCCCTGGTACAGGCGGTGCACACCGAATACCCCCAGAAACGTCAGGAACACCCACGCCAGGTTGTAGTCGACGCTGCCCGACTGAAAGCGCATGTCCGCCTCGCGGTCCATGGACGGGATCAGGAACAGGTCGATCAGCCAGCCGATACCGAGCAGGCCGAGGGTGAAGAACCAGAGGGTGCCGGTGATCGGTTTGCCGTAGTAGAAGCGGTGGGCACCGGTGAAGCCAAAGATCCACAGCAGGTAGCCGAGGACCTTGCTGTGGGTGTCGTTCACCGCCCCACCCTGTTGATAACCATTCATTCGTAGCCCTCGAGGGTTAGCCGAAAATTTTCTAACGAAAAATGTGACTTTTCCGTGTCTGCCCGACATATGGTACGCGTTGATACGACCAACGGATCAGAATTTGATCAAAAAGCTGTTATAAAGTTGCGCGCCAACACTTATAAGAGCTTCAACTATGCCGCCTTTCTTCAAGACATGGCTGACCCTCTGCCTCCTTTTGCCCCTGGCCGCCCACGCCACCAATCGTGAGCAACGTCTTCCCAGCGGTTTCACCGGCTACACGGCCAACGCCGATGCATCGGTGAAACGCGCACCCGTTCAGTACCGCAACGCCACGGTACATGCCCGCCCGAACAACGCCGCCCGGCAACAGGGGCTGCAGGCCGTGGCCATGTCGCCCAAGCAGAGCAGCGAAGTGCTCAGCCGTGCCGTCAACGTGCTCGGCACCCCCTACCGCTGGGGTGGCAGCAGCCCGAAAAAGGGCTTCGACTGCAGCGGCCTGGTCAAATACGCCTTCAACGACGTGGCCGACGTCGACCTGCCGCGCACCTCCAACGCCATGGCCCAAGGCCAGGGCGTCAAGGTGGCGAAGGGCGACCTCAAGCCCGGCGACCTGATCTTCTTCAACATCAAGAGCCGCCGGGTCAACCACGTTGCCATCTACCTGGGTAACGACCGTTTCATCCATGCGCCGCGCACCGGTAAACGGGTAAGCATCGACAACCTGACCAAGCCTTACTGGCAGAAGCACTACGTCGTGGCCAAGCGCGTACTGCCCAAAGAGCAGCAACAACAGGCGCTGCGCCTGGCCAAGCGCTGAGTCCAGCCAAACCTCTGCAGGAGCCGGCTTGCCGGCGATGGGGCCTGCAGCCTTGCCCTGGATGGCACCGGTTTCACCGGTGATCGCCGGCAAGCCGGCTCCTACAGGTACCGCACAGGCCTGAAGCAAGCGCCGTACCTGTGGGAGCGGCTTCAGCCGCGAACACCGGCGCAGCCGGTGCCATGCCGCATTCACCCTGCCAGCAGGCCATTGGATCGCAAGGCCTGCATCGCCCCCTCCATCGTCCTCATCCCCTGCCCCGCACCCGCTTGCATCAGCGACGACACCTGCACCATGCGCCCCTCGCGGATCAGGTTGCGCACCGCCGGCGTCGCCACCAGCACCTCCCGTGCTGCAACGCGCCCGCCACCCGCACGCCGTAACAACTGCTGCGCCACCACCATGTGCAACGACTCGGCCAGCATCGCCCGCACCAGCACCTTTTCCTCAGCGGCAAATACCTCCACCAGCCGCTCGACACAACTTACCGCCGAACGTGCATGCACCGTGGCCAGCACCAGGTGCCCGGTCTGCGCCGCGCGCAGGGCCAGGCGGATACTCTCCAGGTCGCGCAGTTCGCCGATCATGATCACATCCGGGTCCTGGCGCAGGGCGCTGCGCAGCCCTTGGGCAAAGTCTCGGCTGTGGGTGCCGATCTCACGCTGATTGACCAGGCTGCGCTGGCCGGAATGAATGAATTCGATGGGATCTTCGAGTGTGACGATGTGCAGCGCCTGCTCACGGTTCAGCCCGTCGACCAGCGCCGCCAGGGTGCTGGACTTGCCGCTACCGGTAGCTCCACACACCAGCACCAGCCCATCCCGCTGCTGCGCAATGCTTTGAAACACTTCATTAAGATCAAGCTCTTCGATGCAGGCAAGCCGTGCCGGGATCACCCGCGCACTGGCGGCTGGGCCATTACGTTGACGGTAAAGGTTCAAACGAAAGCGCCCAAGCGCAGGCAGGCTAAGTGCCAAATCGAGTTCGTCGCCGCGCGCCCATTGCTCGCGTTGCCCGGCGTCGAGCCATTCGGCCAGCCCACGCTCAAGGGTCTCGGGCTGCATGGGCGGCAGGCCCATGCGGCGCAGCTCGCCATCCAGGCGTTGCAGCGGGCTTTCGCCGGTTGCCAGGTGCAGATCGCTGGCCCCGGCCGCCACGGCGCGGGCCAGCAGGTCGGTCACATCCATGAGACTCCCCAACAGCCATCAAGCAGGTAGAATGCCGCAGACCCCAAAAGCCGCACGGCGACGATCCATGTCCACCCTAGCAGACAACATTAGCGCCATCAGCGACCGCATCCAGGGTGCGGCCAGGGCTGCCGGCCGCGACCCGGCCAGCGTGCAACTGCTGGCCGTGAGCAAGACCAAGCCCGCCAGCGCCATCCGCGCGGCCCACGCGGCCGGGCTGGCCGATTTCGGCGAGAACTACCTTCAGGAAGCGCTGACAAAACAGCAGGAACTGTCTGACCTGCCCTTGATCTGGCACTTCATCGGCCCCATCCAGTCGAACAAGACCAAGGCCATCGCCGAGCATTTCGACTGGGTACATTCCGTGGACCGCCTGAAGATCGCCCAACGCCTGTCCGAACAGCGGCCTGCCAGCCTGGCGCCGCTGAACATCTGCCTGCAGGTCAACGTCAGCGGCGAGGCCAGCAAGTCCGGCTGCGCCCCGTCCGACCTGCCGGCACTGGCCCAGGCTGTCGCCAGCCTGCCCAACCTGCGCCTGCGCGGGTTGATGGCCATTCCGGAGCCGACCGACGAGCGCGCCGAGCAAGAAGCCGCCTTCGCCACCCTGCGCCAGTTGCAAACGCAACTGGGCCTGGGCCTGGGCCTGGACACCTTGTCGATGGGCATGAGCCACGACCTCGAGGCCGCCATTGCCCAGGGCGCGACCTGGGTACGCATCGGCACCGCGCTGTTCGGTGCCCGCGATTACGGCCAGCCCTGATTCCATGCTTAACTCACGCTTTCCTGAAAGGACCTGACATGAGCAAGACTCGTATTGCCTTTATCGGCGCCGGCAACATGGCCGCCAGCCTGATCGGCGGCCTGCGCGCCCAGGGCCTGGACGCCGCGCAGATTCGCGCCAGCGACCCGGGCGCCGAGACCCGCGCACGGGTGCAGGCCGAACACGGCATCGAAGCATTCGAAAGCAACGCCCAGGCCATCGATGGCGCTGATGTGATCGTGCTGGCGGTCAAACCGCAGGTCATGAAGGCGGTCTGCGAAACCCTCAAGCCAAGCCTCAAGCCTGGCCAACTGGTCGTTTCCATCGCCGCTGGCATCACCTGCGCCAGCCTGCAGGCCTGGCTGGGCGCCATCCCGGTGGTGCGCTGCATGCCCAACACCCCGGCGCTGCTGCGCCAGGGCGTCAGCGGCCTGTACGCCACCTCTGAAGTGTCCGCCGCACAGCGCCAACACGCCGAGCAACTGCTTTCGGCCGTGGGTACTGCCCTGTGGCTGGAGCAGGAGCAGCAGCTGGACGCCGTCACCGCCGTTTCCGGCAGCGGGCCGGCATACTTCTTCCTGCTGATCGAGGCCATGACCGCAGCGGGCGAAAAACTCGGCCTGCCGCGCGAAACCGCCTCGCAACTGACCCTGCAGACCGCCCTGGGCGCCGCGCACATGGCGGTTGCCAGCGATGTCGACGCCGCCGAGCTGCGCCGCCGCGTCACCTCGCCCGCCGGCACCACGGAAGCGGCGATCAAGTCGTTCCAGGCCAGCGGTTTCGAGGCCATCGTCGAACAGGCACTGCAAGCCGCCGCCCACCGCTCTGCGGAGCTGGCCGAACAACTGGGCAAATAACCGGGCCAATAAGGAGCCGTTGAATGAATGCACTGTCCGGCGCCGCGATTTTCGTGGTGCAAACCCTGGTCAGCCTGTACCTGGTGATCGTCCTGCTGCGCTTCGTGCTGCAACTGGTCAAGGCCGACTTCTACAACCCGTTGAGCCAGTTTGCGGTACGCGCCACCCAGCCGCTGCTCAAGCCGCTGCGCCGGGTGATCCCCAGCATCGCCGGCCTGGATACCTCGTCGCTGCTGCTGTCGATCGTCATCCAGGCGCTGCTGATGGCCTTCGTACTGATGGTCACCTATGGCACCTTCGGCGATGTGCTGCACCTGCTGATGTGGGCCATCCTCGGCATCACCTCGCTGTTCCTGAAAATCTTCTGGGTGGCGATGATCGTGATGGTGATCGTCTCGTGGGTCGCACCCAACAGCCACAACCCCGCAGCAGAGCTGGCCTACCAGATCGCCGAACCGGTGCTGGCACCGTTCCGGCGCATCGTGCCGAACCTGGGCGGCATGGATATTTCGCCGATCTTCGCCTTCATCGCCATCCAGGTGATCCAGTCCTTCCTGATGCCGCAACTGGCGGCCTACGCCGGTATGCCGCAGGAGCTGTGGCGGATGATCTGAGCCACCTTCACCCTGCGGCAAGCCATTGCTTGCCGCAGGGGGTAGCGCTCTTTAGACTTACGCCTCCGTCAAGCGTGAGCAGGGTCGATGTCCACTGTCTTTCCCGAAGATTCCGTCGGTCTGGTAACCCCCCAGATCGCCCGGTTCGATGAACCGTTGGCCCTGGCCTGTGGCCGCTCGCTGGCCTCGTACGAACTCATCTACGAAACCTACGGCCAGCTCAACGCCACTGCCAGCAACGCCGTGCTGATCTGCCACGCGCTGTCCGGCCACCACCACGCCGCCGGCTACCATGCTGCCAGCGACCGCAAGCCGGGCTGGTGGGACAGCTGCATCGGCCCGGGCAAGCCGATCGACACCAACCGCTTCTTCGTGGTCAGCCTGAACAACCTTGGCGGCTGCAACGGCAGCACCGGCCCCAGCAGCGTCAACCCGGCCACCGGCAAGCCCTATGGCGCCGATTTCCCGGTACTCACGGTGGTCGACTGGGTGCACAGCCAGGCGCGCCTGGCCGACCGCCTGGGCATCCACACCTGGGCCGCCATCGTCGGCGGCAGCCTGGGCGGCATGCAGGCGCTGCAATGGACCATGACCTACCCGGACCGCGTGCGCCACTGCGTGGACATCGCCTCGGCCCCCAAGCTGTCGGCGCAGAACATCGCCTTCAACGAAGTGGCGCGCCAGGCCATCCTCACCGACCCCGAGTTCCACGGCGGCTCGTTCCAGGACCAGGGCGTGATCCCCAAGCGCGGCCTGATGCTGGCGCGCATGGTCGGCCACATCACCTACCTGTCGGATGACTCGATGGGCGAGAAATTCGGCCGCGAACTGAAAAGCGACAAGCTCAACTACGACTTCCACAGCGTCGAGTTCCAGGTCGAAAGCTACCTGCGCTACCAGGGCGAGGAGTTTTCCGGGCGCTTCGACGCCAACACCTACCTGCTGATGACCAAGGCGCTGGACTACTACGACCCGGCAGCCGCCCACGGCGGCGACCTGGCCGCCACCCTGGCCCACGTCACGGCGGACTTCTGCATCATGTCGTTCACCACCGACTGGCGCTTCTCGCCGGCCCGCTCGCGGGAGATCGTCAATGCGCTGATGGCTGCGCGCAAGAACGTCTGCTACCTGGACATCGACTCGCCCTACGGCCACGACGCCTTCCTCATCCCGACGCCTCGCTACATGCAGGGTTTCGCCAACTACATGAACCGCATCAGCGTCTGAGGGCCCCATGAGAGCCGACCTGGAAATCATCCACGACTGGATCCCCGCCGGCAGCCGGGTACTCGACCTTGGCTGCGGCAACGGCGAACTGCTGGCCTCGCTACGCGAGCGCAAGAACGTCACCGGCTACGGCCTGGAAATCGACGCCGACAACATCGCCGAGTGCGTGGCCAAGGGCGTCAACGTCATCGAGCAGGACCTGGACAAGGGCCTGGGCAACTTCGCCAGCAACAGCTTCGACGTGGTGGTCATGACCCAGGCCCTGCAGGCCGTGGAGTACCCCGACCGGATCCTCGACGAGATGCTGCGCGTCGGCCGCCAGTGCATCATCACCTTCCCCAACTTCGGCCACTGGCGCTGCCGCTGGTACCTGGCCACCAAGGGGCGTATGCCGGTGTCCGACTTCATGCCGTACACCTGGTACAACACCCCGAACATCCACTTCTGCACCTTCGAAGACTTCGAGAACCTGTGCCACGACCGCAACGCCAAGGTGCTCGATCGCCTGGCCGTCGACCACCTGCACCGTAACGGGTTGGGCGGCCGGCTTTGGCCTAATCTTCTAGGAGAAATCGGTATCTATCGGGTCAGCAGCCCGGGCCTGCAGGAGCACCAGCTCGCGGTCTGACCTTCGCGAACGGAGGAATGGCATCATGCGTCGTCTTGCACTGTTTCTGATCAGCCTGTGCCTGGCCTTGCCGGCACTGGCTGCCGATGCCGCCAGGCCCGAGCGCAAGGAAGCGTTCGGCGATGTGACGGTCCACTACAGCGCCTTCACCTCGAGCATGTTGCAGCCCGATATCGCGGCAGCCACGGGGCTCACCCGCAGCAAGAACCAGGGCGTGCTCAACGTTGCCGTGCTCAAGGCCGACAAACCGGCCATGGCGGTGGTCAGCGGCACGGTGAAAGACCTTACCGGGCGCAGTAGCCCGCTGTCGTTCAAACAGATCACTGACCAAGGTGCGGTGTACTACATCGCCCAGTTCAAGATCGACCAGGCCGAAACCCTGACATTCGACCTGAACGTCGAAACCGGCGGCGTCAGCCATAAACTCAGTTTCAACCAGGAAGTATTCCCAGGCGAATGATGAATCTTACCCAACTCGTATTGGCCAGCCACAACGCCGGCAAGCTCAAGGAACTGCAGGCCATGCTCGGCGAGGCCGTGCAGCTGCGCTCGATCGGCGAATTCAGCCAGGTGGAGCCGGAAGAAACCGGCCTGTCGTTCGTCGAGAACGCCATCCTCAAGGCGCGCAATGCCGCACGCATTTCCGGCCTGCCGGCACTGGCCGACGACTCAGGCCTGGCGGTGGACTTTCTGGGCGGTGCCCCTGGCATCTATTCGGCGCGCTACGCCGATGGCAAGGGTGATGCGGCGAACAACGCCAAGCTGCTCGAAGCACTGAAAGACGTGCCGCCAGAGCAGCGCGGCGCGCAGTTCGTCTGCGTGCTGGCCCTGGTGCGCCATGCCGACGACCCGCTGCCAATCCTCTGCGAAGGCCTGTGGCACGGCAGCATCCTGTTCGAGGCCAGCGGCGAGCATGGTTTTGGCTACGACCCGCTGTTCTGGGTGCCGGAACGCAAGTGCTCCAGCGCCGACCTCGCCCCTGTCGACAAGAACCAGCTCAGCCACCGCGCCCGCGCCATGGCCCTGCTGCGTCAACGCCTGGGCCTGGCATGACCGTAAAGCCGTCCCCACAGTCGGCGGGGCTGATCCTTCCCGAGCTGCCGCCGCTGTCGCTGTACATCCATATTCCCTGGTGCGTGCGCAAGTGCCCCTACTGCGACTTCAACTCGCACCAGGCCGGGCCAACGCTGCCTGAAAACGAGTACATCGACGCCCTGCTGGCTGATCTGGAGCAGGAACTGCCTGCCGTGCAGGGGCGCCCGATCAGCACCATCTTCTTTGGCGGCGGCACTCCGAGCCTGTTCAGTGCCGATGCCCTGGGGCGCCTGCTGCGTGGCGTGGAACAACGCATCCCGTTCGCAGCCGACATCGAGATCACCCTCGAAGCCAACCCCGGTACGTTCGAGCAGGAAAAGTTCAAGGCCTACCGGCAGACCGGCATCAACCGCCTGTCCATCGGCGTGCAAAGCTTCCAAGCTACCAAGCTGGAAAAGCTCGGGCGCATCCACAACGGTGACGAAGCGATACGCGCCGCCGACATGGCGCGTGCGGCGGGCTTCGACAATTTCAACATGGACCTGATGCACGGCCTGCCGGACCAGTCGCTCGAGGACGCCCTGGGTGACCTGCGCACCGCCATCGACCTGGCGCCGACGCACCTGTCCTGGTATCAGCTGACCGTCGAACCCAACACCGTATTCTGGAACCAGCCACCCGAACTGCCCGAGGACGACATCCTCTGGGATATCCAGGAAGCCGGCCAGGCGCTGATGGCCAAGCATGGTTACCAGCAATACGAAGTCTCGGCCTACGCCCAGGCCGGTCGCGCTGCGCGCCACAACCTCAATTACTGGCGCTTTGGCGACTTCATCGGCATTGGCGCGGGCGCCCACGGCAAGCTGTCGTTCCCGGACGGGCGCATTTTGCGCACCTGGAAGACCCGCCTGCCCAAGGACTACCTGAACCCGGCCAAGCCGTTCAAAGCCGGCGAAAAGCTGCTGCCGGCCGACGAGCTGCCGTTCGAGTTCCTGATGAACGCCCTGCGCCTCACCGATGGCGTGGAAGCCGAACTGTTCACCCAGCGCACCGGCCTGCCGCTGGCGCAACTGGCCCGGGCGCGCCGTGACGCCGAACAAAAAGGCCTTTTGCAGGTCGAACCGGATCGACTGGCGGCAACACCCAGGGGCCAGCTGTTCCTCAACGACCTGCTGCAGTACTTCTTGAACTAAGGATGACCCATGGACCTGGTACTTGACCTGCTCTCGACCGTTTCCCGCTGGAGCCGCAGCAACCTGTCGGAGATCTCGCTGGCCCTGGTGGGCTGCCTGCTGGTGCTGTTCGGCACCGATATCAAAAGCTGGGTGGAAGCGCGCCTGGGCGGCCTGGCCGGCGCCCTGCGCGTGCCGTTCATGGCCTTGCTGGTGATGATCGGCAGTGGCGCAGCGCTGATCTATGCAACGCCGTGGGTGGTCAGAGGGCTGGCGCAGTTCAACAACTATGCGCTGGCGCCGGTGCTGCTGGTGGTGCTGGTGCTGATTGGCGTGGTGGCCGACAGGCGCGGCTGATCGCCAACTGAAAAACCGCCTCTTGCGGGGCGGTTTTCATGGGTTGCAGGTTTGCCTCACGGTAGCAACTTCATCTCCAGCGGTTGTGAGCGCTGCCCGGCGTAATCGACACCGACCGCGCACAGCCGGGTGTCTTCCGTCACCGCAACCTTTCTTATACCTGCCAGCGCCCGGTAACCCGACTCGTCACCACAGTCGATGGAGTGCCAAGGCCCGCTCTTGAGTTCGACCCGCTTGAACAGCACCTGCTCGGGCTCGACGGTTACAAGATAGGCATTACGGCCCTCCAAGTCTTTGTAGGGCGGGTCGATGTTCAACTCAGGCTGTGTGGCCGGGCCTTTCGGGTGCACCACAACAGGCAGGGCAAGGGCATTGCGGTTCGCAGGTTCCGGCCCCTGCGCTTCACGCCCCCAGACACACAGCGCGAGCACGGTCGGGTTCTCCGGCGCCAGGGTAACGCCCTCGATCGGTACATTGATCGGACTCCCCGATGCTTGCACCGGGCCATAGCCGTCGGCCTGCTCGCACTGGTCCGGCCACTGGGCGAGTTTTGTCTGGTACAGCGTCGTGGTCGAATGCAGAACCTGGCTGATCTGCACCGCGCTACTGCCAACCTTGTAGATCATGCGGTCATCATCTTCGTCCAGCGCAACATTGAATACGTGGTTCAAGTCGCAGCCGGCTGCGTTAGCGTCGAACAACCCGTTGTTCAGGCAAGCAGGCAAGAAGCTCAAGTCCGATGCTTCGCCTCCTCGCGGGCTACGGGTGTGGGCAACAGCGAGGACTGCGCCGGTTGCCGGCTCCAGCACCGGGCTGCCGGAATCGCCGGGCTGCAGCAGGGCGCCCTCCATCAGCAGCAGATGCCGCTGCAAAAAGCCTCGCCCGGTCTTCAAATCGATTCGCGCCAGATCTTGAGTCGGCCAGTGGACGCTACCGTCAACCACACCGCTCACCCCCGCTTCAACGGTAACCGTATCGCCCTCGCGGGCTCTGCGCCCGGCCAGCACCATGGGCACGATCCCCAGTGCCTTGAGTGCGCCCTGGGTCTGCGTCAACTCGAACACGGCAAAGTCCAGACCCCGCTGCGATGTGTAGCGAATATGCGCGACCTTGAACACCGCCCCGTCGATACCTTCGAACGTGACGTGCCCCCGCCCGGCAAGCTGCTCGGCAACAATATCGGAGCGCTCATCCACCGCATGGCCACTGGCGACCAGCAGCGCCGGCGCACCATCGTTGCCATTGTCGATAAGAAATGCCGTGCTCCGCTGGGCTTGTCCCGGCCCGAAGAGTACCGATGCTGCACGCCAGGTGCGGTCGTAGCGGGCGATGGCGGAGCGGTCCAGGCTTTGCACCGTGGCCGGGGAAGAGGCCTGCGCATTGACGCTCGAGCAGGCTGCAGAAGCGGCGAAGATCAATGCGAGGGGCAACAGGCGTGTAGCGATCATGAAAGGTCTCCTGGCTTGTTAGGGCATATCGCCCAGGACAGGAGGCTCACATTTCGGACCTGGCAGCAGGTCATAACATTTGCTATTTGCGCCCTTGTCGAAGCTGCTGACTAAAAGGCCGCCCCGGCCAGCCGGGGCGGCCCCTCACCCGATCAACCCTTAGCGGGCATCATCGAAGTGATCACGCAGGAAATCCCTCAGGGTTCTGAAAAGGATCAGCACCCGAACGAGCTTCCAGACGCGGCTCAGCATATTCAGCAAACGCTTCATAAGCCTTGGCCTCCGTGTTGGCTGGGCCAATCTTCCAGTGTCTAACCGGCACTTCGACACCTTCGGAGATCGTGTGGATTATCTCCAGTGAAGTGGCCAGGTTGATGGCCCTTCGAGCATCGCACCGGCGCGGTTCGTAGGCCGCGTCGAAGGGGCCGAGTTAACGAAACGAATTCATCACCGGCCCGCCACTGGAAATACTCTCACGAGAGCGAAGCGATCTTACGCCAGCGGAGTACTCAAGACTGTTACCCGCTCAGTCACACCTGATGCTGGATATTTCCTCGATTGACGCACCTTCAAGCGCGTCCTAGTATCGCGTTTGTGGATTATCTCCAGTGAAATCGAAGTGCCGCAGGCTTAGGCCTCGTAACCCGAAGCCCGCATACAAAAAACCGCCCTTCATAAGGCGGTTTTTTTTCACCTGCAGTTATGCAGGCCCGGGCACCAGAGAGCGTCGGCAGCTCAGTCGACCCTCTCGAACTTGAGGTCCCACACTCCATGCCCAAGGCGCTCGCCACGGCGCTCGAACTTGGTGATCGGGCGCTCTTCAGGGCGTGGCACGTAAGCTCCATCGGCGGCCTGGTTGCGATAGCCCGGCGCCACGCTCATCACTTCCAGCATGTACTCGGCATAGGGCTCCCAGTCGGTGGCCATGTGGAACACGCCGCCCACCTTGAGCTTGCTGCGTACCAGCTCGGCAAAGCCTGCCTGCACGATACGGCGCTTGTGGTGGCGCGCCTTGTGCCATGGGTCGGGGAAGAACAGCATCAGCCGGTCAAGGCTGTTGTCGGCCACGCAGCGGTTGAGCACTTCGATGGCGTCGCAGTCGTACACCCGCAGGTTCGTAAGGCCTTGGGTCAGCACACCGTTGAGCAGTGCACCGACACCCGGGCGGTGCACTTCCACACCGATGAAGTCCAGCTCGGGCGAGGCCGCGGCCATTTCCAGCAGCGAGTGGCCCATGCCGAAACCGATCTCCAGGGTGCGCGGCGCCGAACGGCCGAACACCTGGTCGTAGTCCACCGGGCTGTCGGCCAACGGCAGGATGAACTGCGGGCCGCCCTGGTCCAGGCCGCGTTGCTGGCCTTCGGTCATGCGCCCGGCGCGCATCACGAAGCTCTTGATGCGGCGGTGCGGGCGCTCTTCGCCTTCGGCGGTGATCGGCGTTTCTTGCGAGTCAGTCATCGGGGGCTCTTACTTGATCAGACCTTCCAGCGGCGAGGACGCGCTGGCATAGAGTTTCTTCGGCATGCGCCCGGCGAGGTACGCCATGCGGCCAGCGAGAATGGCGTGCTTCATGGCCTCGGCCATCACGACCGGTTGCTGGGCGTGGGCGATGGCCGAGTTCATCAGCACCGCTTCGCAGCCCATCTCCATGGCGATGGTGGCGTCGGAAGCGGTACCCACACCGGCATCGACCAGCACCGGCACTTTCGATTCCTCGAGGATGATCTGCAGGTTGTAGGGGTTGCAGATACCCAGGCCGGTGCCGATCAGGCCGGCCAGCGGCATCACTGCGATGCAGCCGGCTTCGGCCAGCTGACGGGCGATGATCGGGTCGTCGCTGGTGTAGACCATCACGTCGAAACCTTCCTTGACCAGCACTTCGGCGGCCTTGAGGGTCTCGATCACGTTGGGGAACAGGGTTTTCTGATCGGCCAGCACTTCCAGCTTCACCAGGGTGCGAGTCTCGTGGGACTTGTGACCCTCGAGCAGCTCACGGGCCAGGCGGCAGGTGCGCACCGCCTCGACCGCGTCATAGCAACCAGCAGTGTTCGGCAGGATGGTGTACTTGTCGGGCGACAGCACATCGAGCAGGTTCGGCTCGCCGGCATTCTGGCCCAGGTTGGTACGGCGCACAGCTACGGTGACGATCTCGGAACCCGAGGCCTCGGTGGCCAGGCGGGTTTCTTCCATGTCACGGTATTTGCCGGTGCCGACCAGCAGGCGCGACTGGAAAGTACGCCCGGCCAGGATGAAAGGCTTGTCGCTGCGAACGTTGCTCATCGATGTTCCTCTGCAAAGGTTACGGGGCTATCGGGTGAAGCGCCGGGTAATTGCTCAACCGCCGCCAATGGCGTGGACCACTTCGACCTGGTCGCCTTCGCTCAACAGCGTGCTTTCGTGCTGGCTGCGCGGCACGATGTCCAGGTTCAGTTCCACCGCCACCCGGCGGCCGGCCAGCTCCAGCCGGCCCAGCAGCGCCGCGACGCTCTCGCCTGCGGGCAGTTCGTAAGGCTCACCGTTCAATTGGATGCGCATGCGCACGGCCACCATTGTTCTTTGGGGGCACGCATTCTAGCCCCGATCCACCTCGCAACCCAAGGGCAGCTGACGCCATTAGTCGCGATTGTGGACCGCTCGGTCAGCCCAGGCGCCAGGCGGCCAGCCCCAGGCACAGCCAGCCGGCCAGGAAGCACAGGCCGCCGATGGGGGTGATGATGCCGAGCTTGCCCACACCGGTGAGGGTGAGCAGGTAGAGGCTGCCGGAGAACAGCACTATGCCTAAGGCAAACAAACCACCGGCCCAACCCACCAGCCGGCCGGGCAAGTGCGCGGCAAGCACCGCCACGCCGAAGATCGCCAGGGCATGCACCAGCTGGTAGGTGACGCCGGTATGGAAGATCGCCAGGTAATCGGCCGTCAGGCGGTTTTTCAAGCCATGGGCGGCGAACGCCCCCAGGGCGACACCGGTAAAGCCGAAGAACGCGGCAAGCATCAGGAAGCTGCGAAGCATGGGACGACTCCTCGAAAGGGGTCTGTATAATGGCCCGTTCCATCCGTCGGGCCAAGCCATCACCATGCTGTCATCCATTCTGCGTCGCCTCACCCGCGCCCTGCTCTGGTTCGCTGCCGGCAGCATCGTCGTGGTCCTGGTTCTGCGCTGGGTGCCGCCACCTGGCACTGCGCTGATGGTCGAGCGCAAGGTGCAGTCGTGGGCCAGTGGCGAGCCGATCGACCTGCAGCGCGACTGGACGCCCTGGGAAGGTATCTCCGATGAGCTCAAGGTGGCAGTGATCGCCGGCGAAGACCAGAAGTTCGCCAGCCACTGGGGCTTCGATATCCCGGCCATCCAGGCGGCGCTGGCCTACAACGAGCGTGGCGGCAAGGTCCGCGGCGCCAGCACACTCACGCAACAAGTGGCGAAGAACCTGTTCCTGTGGTCTGGCCGCAGCTGGCTGCGCAAGGGGCTGGAGGCCTGGTTCACAGCGCTGATCGAGCTGTTCTGGCCCAAGGAGCGCATCCTTGAGGTGTATTTGAACAGTGCCGAGTGGGGCAAGGGCGTATTCGGCGCCCAGGCTGCGGCGCGCTATCACTTCGGTGTGGACGCCAGCCGCCTGACCCGGCAACAGGCCGCGCAACTGGCTGCAGTGCTACCGAGCCCGATCAAGTGGAGCGCCAGCCGCCCCAGCGCTTATGTGGCCAGCCGCGCCGGGTGGATCCGCCGGCAGATGAGCCAGCTGGGCGGGCCGAGCTACCTCATGCAACTGGACGCTTCGCGCAGGCCGTAAGGTCTTGCGCTGCCTGAGCCGACCTCATCGCCGGCAAGCCGGCTCCTACAGGTACGGCACTGGCCTGAGGCTTATGCAATCCCTGTAGGAGCCGGCTTGCTGGCGATGAGGCCGGTTCAGGCAGTATCAGGGCTGTTGCCTCTAAAGGGACCAATAAAAAAGCCGCTGTCTCTTGCGAGAACAGCGGCTTTTTCGTGAGACCAGGGCCGATCAGATGGCGATCAGTGCCTTGACCTTGTTCATCGCGTTCTTCTCGAGCTGGCGAATACGCTCGGCAGATACGCTGTACTTCTCGGCCAGCTCGTGCAGGGTGGCCTTTTCTTCGGCCAGCCAGCGCTGGTAGAGGATGTCGCGGCTACGATCATCCAACCCCTGCAGCGCTTCGTGCAGGTTGCTGGTGGAGTTGTCGCTCCAGTCGGCATCCTCCAGTTGCAGGGCCGGGTCGTAGCGGTGGTCTTCCAAATAGTGCGCAGGCGACTGGAAGGCGCTGTCGTCGTCAGCCTCGGCGGCCGGGTCGAAGGCCATGTCATGGCCACTCAGGCGGCTTTCCATCTCGCGCACTTCGCGGGGCTCCACGCCCAGGCTTTCGGCCACACGATGCACTTCGTCATTGTTCAGCCAGGCCAGGCGCTTCTTCTGGCTGCGCAGGTTGAAGAACAGCTTGCGCTGGGCCTTGGTGGTAGCCACCTTGACGATGCGCCAGTTGCGCAGGATGAACTCGTGGATCTCGGCCTTGATCCAGTGCACCGCGAACGATACCAGGCGCACGCCCATTTCCGGGTTGAAACGCTTGACCGCTTTCATCAGGCCGACGTTGCCTTCCTGGATCAGGTCGGCCTGGGCCAGCCCGTAGCCTGCGTAGCTACGGGCGATATGTACGACAAAACGCAGATGGGCCATCACCATTTGCCGAGCGGCTTCGACATCCTGCTCGTAATAGAGACGCTCGCCCAGATCACGCTCCTGCTCGATCGTCAGCAGGGGTATGCTGTTGACCGTGTGCACGTAGGCTTCCAGGTTTGCACCGGGAACCAGGGCATAGGCAGGTTGCAACGAAGTGGTCATTCAAGTACCTCCGACTCACTGGACTCGTGCCTTGTGGGCACTGCCAGCATAGACCCGGAACCGCGAAACAAGTTCCTGGATGAAAAAAGTCAATGCTGGCGAACAAACATTATCGCGGGGCAAGCTCGTTGAGGTGGCGTGCCACTGCGATCCATGCACCGATATACCCTAACAATACCGCGCCGATCAAGAGGGAAACTCCGTCAGAGCCCGGCACCCCACCCAGCGAGAAATCACTGCCGTACAGGCCGGAAAGCCCCACCACCGCGTCGTTGAGCCAGTTCAGGCCGAACGCCAGGATGCCCCAGGCCAGTACGCCGGCGCCCAGGCCGTACAACGCCCCCATGTAGAGGAACGGCCGGCGCACGTAGCTGTCGGTGCCGCCCACCAGCTTGATCACCTCGATCTCGATCCGGCGGTTCTCGATATGTAGACGAATGGTGTTACCAATTACCAACAGCAAGGCAGAAATCAGCATCACCGCCAAACCGAAGACGAATCGGTCACCCAGCTTGAGGATGGCCGCCAGGCGCTCCACCCACACTAGGTCCAACTGCGCCGCCTCGACCCGTGGCAGCTCCGCCAGGCGCTGACGCAGGGCTTCCAGGGCCGGCTTGTCGACCTCGGTCGGAGTCACCACCACCACGCCCGGCAACGGGTTGTCCGGCAGTTCGCGCAGTGCCTCGCCCAGCCCGGACTGCTGCTGGAATTCTTCCAGCGCCTGTTCGCGGCTGACGTACTGGGCCTCGGCCACACCGGCCATGCCCTTGATCTCGTCGCGCAGGGCCTCACCATCGCGGCTGCTGGCATCAAGCTTGAGGTACAGCGAAATCTGCGCCGCGCGCTGCCACGAGCCACCGAGCTTTTCGACGTTTTTCAGCAGCAGCGACAGGCCCATGGGCATGCTCAGCGCCACAGCCATCACCAGGCAGG
Organism: Pseudomonas fakonensis; assembly: GCF_019139895.1. Classification (GTDB taxonomy): domain Bacteria; phylum Pseudomonadota; class Gammaproteobacteria; order Pseudomonadales; family Pseudomonadaceae; genus Aquipseudomonas; species Aquipseudomonas fakonensis. The sequence continues at coordinate 5,783,257 of NZ_CP077076.1, forward strand.
TGAAAAAGCTGCCGATCGGCTGCTTGCCCAGGCGCCGCAAACTGTCGGCCAGGCTGGCGCGGTGGCTCTCCAGCCAGGCATGCAGCAGGGTGCGAAAATCCGGGCCGTCGTCGTCAGGGTCGCCGCGCTTTTTCTTCGCAGGCTGCGGGTCGGCGGCCTTGGGCGCAACGCGCTCGGAAACCTTTGGTGTACGTGTGGTGCTCATTGCCCGGCCTCCCCATCGCCGATCAAGCGGCCGCGTTGCAGCGTCAGCATGCGGTGGCGCATGCGCGCGATCAGCGCCAGGTCGTGGCTGGCGATCAATACCGTGGTGCCCAGGCGGTTGATATCCTCGAACACACCCATGATTTCAGCCGCCAGGCGCGGGTCGAGGTTACCGGTGGGTTCGTCGGCCAGCAGCAGGGCCGGCTGGTGGACGATGGCGCGGGCAATGCCGACCCGCTGCTGCTGGCCGGTAGACAAATCGGCCGGGAACAGCTCGCCCTTGTCGCTCAGCGACACACGCTCCAGCGCCGAATCCACGCGCTTGGCGATTTCGGCTTTGGACAGCCCGAGAATCTGCAGCGGCAGGGCGATGTTGTTGAACACCGTGCGGTCGAACAGCAGCTGGTGGTTCTGGAACACCACGCCGATCTGCCGGCGCAGGAACGGGATCTGCGCGTTGCTGATCTGCCCCAGGTCCTGCCCGGCCAGCAGCAGCTTGCCGCTGGTCGGGCGCTCCATGGCCAGCAGCAGGCGCAGCAAGGTGCTCTTACCGGCGCCGGAGTGGCCGGTGACGAACAGGAACTCGCCACGGCGCGCTCGAAAGCTCAGCTCGTGCAGGCCGACGTGGCCGTTGGGGTAGCGCTTGGCGACCTGTTCGAATCGGATCATGCAGGCTCTCGCTCGGCGAACAGTGCCTTGACGAAGGAATCGGCCTCGAAGGTGCGCAGGTCGTCGATACCCTCGCCCACACCAATGAAGCGGATCGGGATGTTGAACTGCTTGGCCAGGGCGAAGATCACCCCGCCCTTGGCGGTGCCGTCGAGCTTGGTCAGGGCCAGGCCGGTCAGCTCGACGCTCTGGTTGAAGTACTTGGCCTGGCTGATGGCGTTCTGCCCGGTGCCGGCATCGAGCACCAACAGCACCTCGTGGGGCGCCTCGACGTCGAGCTTGCCGATCACCCGACGGACCTTTTTCAGCTCTTCCATCAGGTTGTCCTTGGTGTGCAGGCGCCCGGCGGTGTCGGCGATCAGCACATCGACGTTACGGGCCTTGGCGGCCTGCACGGCGTCGAAGATCACCGAGGCCGAGTCGGCACCGGTGTGCTGGGCGATTACCGGGATCTGGTTGCGCTCGCCCCACACCTGCAACTGCTCTACCGCTGCGGCGCGGAAGGTGTCGCCGGCCGCCAGCATGACCTTCTTGCCTTCGAGCTGCAGCTTCTTGGCCAGCTTGCCGATGGTGGTGGTCTTGCCGGCGCCGTTCACGCCGACCACCAGAATGACGTAGGGCTTGGTCTGCGACTCGATCTTCAGCGGCTGCTCGACCGGGCGCAGCAGCGCGGCCAGCTCGTCCTGCAGCGACTTGTACAGCGCATCGGCGTCGGCCAGCTGCTTGCGGGCGACCTTCTGCGTGAGGTTCTGGACGATGGCGGAGGTGGCCTCGACACCCACGTCGGCAGTCAGCAGGCGGGTCTCGATTTCATCCAGCAGGTCGTCATCGATAGCCTTTTTGCCCAGGAACAGGCTGGCCATGCCCTCGCCAATGCTGGCGCTGGTTTTCGAAAGGCCCTGCTTGAGGCGGGCGAAGAAGCCGGTCTTGGCGGCTTCGGCAGGCACCGACACAGCGGCGACAGGTGCCACTTCGGCCTCGACTGCAACGACAGGCTCTGGCTCGGCCACAGCTTCGACAGCCGGGCGCTCCGGGATGGCAGGCGGCGCCTTGGGCTCCAGGTCCGGCACCAAGGCAACCGGCTCTTCGGCCACCGGCAGCACCAGGTTGCTGACCGGCGCTGGCGGGGCTTCGACTGGCGCAACCTCAACCGGCGAGACAACTGCGGGCTCTGCAATGGGTGCAGACTCGACCACGGGTGCCAGCAGCGACTCCGAGGCGACCGGCTCCACCGGTGCGGCCTGCAGCGGCCCGGATACCACAGGTTCAGGCGCAGGCGGCTCAAACTCAGGCCCAGGCGCCTGGACCACCGGCGCAACTGGCTCGACCGGAGCGGACGGCTCGACGGCAATCTGCGGCGCAACCGGCTCCGGGGCCTGTGCTTCGGGGGTTTGTGGCTGTTCGGCGATTGTTTGTTCCGGCTTCTTGCGGAACCAGCTGAACAGGCCTTTCTTCTCGCCAGCCGCGGCCGGCGCTTTTTTGTCGTCGTTGGAACCAAACATGGAAGACGGCTATCTCAGGGTAGCGATGGGCCAGCAGCGGCGCATCGGGAATTCTCACTCACGCAGAACAGACTACTTTGTATCCGGCTGGTTCATGCGCAACGTTTTGTCGTAAGGGCCTGCGGGCCAGAACGGCGGCAGGCATGGTCGCCAGGCAACCGGATCAGTATCCTAGCACCTCCTGGCCCGCCGACGCTAAACCCAAGCGGGCCGCCGAACAGGTTAAACACTGTATGAATGCTCTAGCCCGCCGCGCCGCTGGCCTGTTGCTCGGCACGCTGTGCCTGCCGCTTGCGGCCCTGGCCGCCGATGTGCAACCCACCCACGAATTCATCCTCGACAACGGCCTGAAAGTGGTCGTGCGCGAGGACCACCGCGCCCCTGTGGTGGTCTCGCAGATCTGGTACAAGGTCGGTTCCAGCTACGAAACACCAGGCCAGACCGGCCTCTCCCATGCCCTCGAGCACATGATGTTCAAGGGCAGCGCCAAGGTAGGCCCGGGCGAAGCCTCGCGCATCCTGCGCGACCTCGGCGCCGAAGAGAACGCCTTCACCAGCGACGACTACACCGCCTACTACCAGGTGCTGGCCCGCGACCGCCTGCCGGTGGCCTTCGAGCTGGAAGCCGACCGCCTGGCCAGCCTGCGCCTGCCGGCCGACGAATTCAGCCGTGAAATCGAGGTCATCAAGGAGGAGCGCCGCCTGCGCACCGACGACCAGCCCGGCGCCAAGGCCTTCGAGCTGTTCCGCGCCATGGCCTACCCGGCCAGCGGCTACCATACCCCGACCATCGGCTGGATGGCCGACCTCGAACGCATGAAGGTCGAGGAGCTGCGCCATTGGTACGAATCCTGGTACGCACCGAACAATGCAACGCTGGTGGTGGTAGGTGACGTCACCCCTGACGAGGTGAAAACCCTCGCACAGAAGTACTTCGGCCCCATCCCCAAGCGCGCCGTGCCACCAAGCAAGCTGCCGCTGGAGCTGGCCGAGCCCGGTCAGCGCCAGCTGACCCTGCACGTGCGCACCCAACTGCCGAGCCTGATCTACGGCTTCAACGTGCCGGCCATGGCCACCGCCAAGGACCCGCGCACGGTCAACGCCCTGCGCCTGATCTCGGCACTGCTCGACGGCGGCTACAGCGCGCGCATGCCGGCACGCCTGGAGCGCGGCCAGGAGCTGGTGGCCGGTGCCTCGTCCAGCTACAACGCCTTCACCCGCGGCGACAGCCTGTTCCTGATTTCCGCCACCCCCAACGTGCAGAAGCAAAAGACCCTTGCCGACGTCGAAAAAGGCGTGTGGCAACTGCTGGACGAGCTCAAGAACACCCCGCCGACCAGCGAAGAGCTCGAGCGCGTACGCGCCCAGGTGATCGCCGGCCTGGTCTACGACCGCGACTCCATCAGCAGCCAGGCCACCACCATCGGCCAGCTGGAGACCGTCGGCCTGTCGTGGAAACTCATCGACAGCGAACTGGACGACCTCAAGCGCGTCACCCCGCAAGACATCCAGAGCGCTGCCCGCACCTACTTCACCCGCGAACGCCTGAGCGTTGCCCACGTACTGCCCGAGGAGTCCGCTCATGAGTGATCGCAGCGCACCGCGCTACACCCTGTTCGGCCTGGCCCTCATCGCCGCAGTGGTAGGCGCCGCCCTGCTGCTGGCGCGCCCGGCCCAGTCCGAAAGCACCAGCCAGGCGCAAAGCGCCGCGCGCCCGGCCAACTCGCTGCAGTCGCTGGCCGAGCTGGACGGCAAGGCCCCCAGCCGCCGCCAGTTGAACATTCAAAACTGGACCACCGCCGAAGGCGCCCGGGTACTGTTCGTCGAAGCCCGCGAGCTGCCGATGTTCGACCTGCGCCTGACCTTCGCCGCCGGCAGCAGCCAGGACGGTGCCACGCCAGGCCTGGCCACCCTGACCAACGCCATGCTCAACGAGGGTGTGGCCGGCAAGGACGTCACCGCCATCGCCGAGGGCTTCGAGGGCCTGGGCGCCGACTTTGGCAACGGCTCGTACCGCGACATGGCCGTGGCCTCGCTGCGCAGCCTCAGTGCCGCCGACAAGCGCGAGCCGGCGCTCAAGCTGTTCACCGAGGTGGTCGGCAAGCCGAGCTTCCCCGAGGACGCCCTCAAGCGCATCAAGAACCAGCTGCTGGCCGGCTTCGAGTATGAAAAGCAGCAGCCCGGCAAGATCGCCGGCAAGGCGCTGTTCGCCAACCTGTACGGCAACCACCCCTACGCCCACCCCAGCGACGGCACCGCACAAAGCGTTCCCGGCATAACCCTGGAACAGCTGCGTGCCTTCCACGCCAAGGCCTACACCGCTGGCAACACGGTAATCGCGCTGGTCGGCGACCTCAGCCGCAGCGAGGCCGAAGCCATCGCCGCCCAGGTGTCCGCCGGCCTGCCCAAGGGCCCGGCACTGACCAAGCCGGAGCAACCGGTCGAACCAAAACCGAGCGTGACCCACATCGACTTCCCCAGCAAGCAGACCCACCTGATGCTGGCCGAGCTGGGCATCGACCGTAACGACCCGGACTGGGCCGCCCTGTCACTGGGCAACCAGATCCTCGGCGGTGGCGCCTTCGGCACCCGGCTGATGAGCGAAGTGCGCGAGAAGCGCGGCCTCACCTATGGCGTGTACTCGGTGTTCAGCCCGATGCAGGTGCGCGGCCCGTTCATGATCAACCTGCAGACCCGCGCCGAGCTCAGCGAAGGCACCCTCAAACTGGTCCAGGGCATCCTCGCCGACTACCTGAAAACCGGCCCCACGCAGCAGGAACTGGACGACGCCAAGCGCGAGCTGGCCGGCAGCTTCCCGCTGTCCAATGCCAGCAACGCCAGCATCGTCGGGCAACTGGGCGCCATCGGCTTCTACAACCTGCCCCTGAGCTGGCTGGAAGACTTCATGCAGCAGTCCCAGGCGCTGACCGTCGAGCAGGTCAAGGCCGCCATGAACAAGCACCTGGCGGCAGACAAGCTGGTGATCGTCACCGCCGGCCCCAAGGTCGAGCAGAAGCCGCTGCCTGCCCCCACTGACAAACCCGCCGAGCAGCCGCTCGGTGTACCGGAGCACTGATGGCAAGACCTTCCACCCCCAACCCGGCCCCCAGCAAAGGGGCCGGCCAGTTGCGCATCATCGCCGGCGAGTGGCGCAGCCGCCGCCTGGCGGTGCCCGAAGGCGAAGGCCTGCGCCCCACCCCGGACCGCGTACGGGAAACCCTGTTCAACTGGCTGGCGCCCTACATCGAAGGCGCCCAGGTGCTCGACGCCTTCACCGGCAGCGGCGCGCTGGTGCTCGAGGCGCTGTCCCGCGGCGCCGAGAATGCCGTGGCGCTGGACAGCAACCCGGCCGCCATCGCTAACCTCAAGCACAACCTCGAACTGCTGCGCTGCCCGCGTGGGCAGATCCTGCAGACCGACGCCCTGCGCTACCTGCAAGGCCCGACCAAGCAGCAGTTCGACGTGGTGTTCCTCGACCCGCCGTTCCACAAGGACCTGCTGGCGACCACCTGCAACCTGTTGGAGCAGGGCCAGTGGCTGCGCGAGCAAGCCTGGGTCTACACCGAAAGCGAAGCGGCACCCTCGACGCTGGTGATGCCGGGCAACTGGCGCCTGCACCGCGAAAAAAAGACCGGCCAGGTGCATTACGCGCTGTGGCAGCGAGGCTGAGCACGACTGCTCGGTAGATAGTTACCGCACCCCGCCACCGTTCAGGGCTGAAACTGCTCCGCTCCCCACACCGGAGCGTTTCAGTCATGAACCCCCAGCCCTTCCCACTGCAGCACTTCACCCTGTCCAACGGGCTGCAGGTCTACCTTCGCCAAGACCACCGCGCCCCGCTGGTCAGTGCGCAGTTGTGGTACCACGTGGGCGCCAGCCACGAGCACACCGGGCAAACCGGCCTGTCGCACATGCTGGAACACCTGATGTTCGAAGGCAGCAGCAAGCTCGCGCCTGGCGAATACTCGACCCTGATGACCCGCATCGGCGCCGAGCCCAACGCCTTCACCGTCGACGACGCCACCAGCTACCCGCTCACCCTGCCCGCCAACCGCCTGGAGATCGGCCTGGAAGCCATGGCCGACGCCATGGCCAGCGCAACCCTCGACGTGGCGCCGTTCAACCGTGAACTCAACGTGGTCATGGCCGAGCGCCGCAGCCAGGTCGATAACAGCCCGCTGGCCCAGGCGCTGGAGCGCCACAACAGCCTTGCCCATGGCCAAAGCCCCTACGCCAGCCCGGTGATCGGCCATCTGGCCGACCTGCAGCGCCTGACGCCAGCCGCAGCCCACGCTTGGTACAAAGCCTGGTATCACCCCAACAACGCGACCCTTGCCGTGGTTGGCGCAGTACGCCTGGAGCATCTGCAAACCCTGGTCTGTCGCCATTTCGCCGCCATTGCGGCGCAACCATTACCTGTGACCGTTCAGCCGCGGGCCAGCGCCAGCCTGTCCAGGCGCAGCCAGCTCATACGCCAACAGGGCCTGCGCGAAGGCGTGCTGATGAGCTTCAACGTGCCCAGCGCAGCTACTGCAGCCCCCCCTGAACTTGCACAGGCCCTGAGCCTGCTCCCCGGCCTGCTTGGCGAGGGCAGCAGCGCCCGCCTGAAGCAGCGACTGATCAGCGAAAGCGGCCTGGTCCAGGCGCTGAGCTGCCGGTATGACCCGCTCAAGCGGGGTGACACCTTGCTCGACCTCTACGCCTTCACCAACGCCGATGTCGCTACCCCCGAGGCCGTCGCACAACGGGTCCTTGATGAACTGCGCAGGCTTGGCCAGACCGCGCCCGATGCACACGAACTGGCACGGGCCAAGGCCCGCCTGCTGGCCAGGCAAGTCTTTGCCCGCGACGACATCGGCGAACAAGCCCATGCCATTGGCCTGCGTGCCGTCAGCGGTCTCGACCCACGCCTGATGGACACCGAACAGCAAGCCATGCAGACCGTGACCGGCGAAATGATCTGCGAGGCGGCGACGCTCTTCCTGACCGAAGCCCGCGCGACACTTACCTACATGCACGGCCAGGAGCTCGCCCATGAATGACCACACGCCCCCACCCCTGAATCTGCCAAGCCGGTTGCTCAGCGCCCAGGGCCTGACCTTGGATGAGCCTACGGCTATCGACCTTGAGGTCCAATCATGGCAAACCAGCGCCGGCACTCAGGTGCGATTCGTCGAGGCCCGCGGGTTACCCATGGTCGACCTGATCCTGCGCTTCAGGGCCGGCAGTGTTCAGGATACCCGGCACAGTGGCGTGGCCGCGCTGACCCTCTACAACCTGGATGAGGGCAGCGCGGGCCTGAGCGGCCATGAACACGCCGAGCGCCTGGAGCGTCTGGGCGCCGTGGTGGACAAGCGCGTGCGCCTGGACTACGCCCAACTGAGCCTGCGCTGCCTGAGCGCGCCACAGATCCTGGAGCCCGCCGTGGCCCTGTTCAGCGACCTCGTCGCACGCCCGGACTTCCCCGTCCAGGCCCTGGAACGAGTCAAGGGCCAACTGCTCGCCGCGCAGGCCAGCCGCAGCGCACAGGCGCCAAACCGGGTGATCGGTGAAGCTTACCGCTACCTGTTTGATGGCCACCCCTACGGTCATCCGCAAGGCAGCAGCACAGAAGGCATCGCCGCCACCGACACTGAGCACTTGCGGGTATTTCACCGCATGGCTTATGCCGCCAGCAACCTGGAGGTAGTGCTGGTTGGCGACCTGTCGCAGGCACACGCTCAGGCCATCACCGAGCAGTTCAGCCTTGCCCTGCCGCAACGCTGGACGGCAGCGCAGTTGCCACCCTTGCCGGTGCCACGAGCTGGCAGGGTCCATATCGAGCAGAGCGGCGCAAGCAACACCGTAGCCTTGGCGCTTCCCATCACCGTCCCCGCCAACGCCCCGGAATACCTCGGCTTGGTGCTGGCCTGCGTAGTGCTGGGTTCGGGCCCCGAGAGCCGCATTATGCAAACGCTGCGACAGCGCCACGGGCTGACCTATGACGTACGTGCCCGGCTGCTGCCGTTGCAGGGCGGCGGACTGTTCGTGGTGCAGTGGGAGGTGGCCTCGGACCAGGTCGCTGCCTCCTCTGCACTGGTGCGTGAAACACTGGAAACCTTCATTCACCAGGGGCCAAGCGACACCGAACTGCGTTATGCCCGCCAGCAGATAGCGGGCCTGCTGGTGCGCAACATCGCGCAGAACGCACGATTGGCCGAGCTGCTCGCCGAGCTGGGCCACCTGGGCCAACCCGACGACTATCTCAACACCTACCTGCCACGGCTGGCGACGATCAACGCCCGGCAGGTGCGTGAGCTGAGCCAGTCAAACCTTGACCTCAACCAATGCGTGCTGGTCAGCGTCGGGCCCAGTGTCGCGCAAATACCCCTGACGCCCACGTCCGACCAATAGCGCAGGTACAGTGGCGGTGTTTCATGGCACTCTAGGCAGGCACACCACGAGCTGCCCAGCATGCCCATCCTCACCGCCACCTTTCGCCCGGCCACCGGCCTTTCCAACCCGCACCTGCAAACCCTGTGGGGCCCGCTGTGGCGCAAGCTGCCGGAGCTTGCACGCGAGCGCGAGCGGCTGTGGCTGGCCGACGGCGACTTTCTCGACCTCGACTGGCATGGCCCGCACCAGGCCGACGCACCGCTGGTGCTGGTACTGCACGGGCTGACCGGTTCTTCGAGTTCACCCTACGTCAAAGGCTTGCAACAGGCGCTGCAGGCCCAGGGTTGGGCCAGTGTCGCGGTGAACTGGCGCGGCTGCTCGGGCGAGCCGAACCTGCTGGCACGCAGTTACCACTCCGGTGCCAGCGAAGACCTTGCCGAAACCATCCGCCACCTGCGGGCCAAGCGCCCTTTGGCGCCGCTGTATGCGGTTGGCTATTCGCTGGGTGGCAACATCCTCCTCAAGTACCTGGGCGAGAGTGGCTCGGCGAGCCAGCTGGAAGCGGCGGTAGCGGTTTCGGTACCGTTTCGCCTGGACCAGTGCGCCGACCGCATCGGCCTAGGGTTTTCCAGGGTCTACCAGGCGCATTTCATGCGCGAGATGCTGGCCTATGTGCAGAGCAAGCAGCGGCATTTCCTTGCCCATGGTCACCATGAGCGTCTGGCCGAGATCGAGCGCCTGGGGCCGCTGCGCAACCTGCGCACGTTCTGGGACTTCGATGGCAAGGTGACCGCGCCGCTCAACGGGTTTCGCGATGCCCATGATTATTATCGGCGGGCGTCCAGCCGCTATTACCTGGGGGACAATCGCACGCCGACCCTGATCATCCAGGCCAGCGATGATCCGTTTGTGTTTGGGCATAGCTTGCCCGGCGCTGATGAGCTGGCGGCGCAGACGCGGCTTGAGCTGCATGAGCGGGGTGGGCATGTGGGGTTTGTCGAGGGGAGTTTGCGTAGGCCTGGGTATTATCTGGAGCGGCGGATTCCTGGGTTTTTGATGGGTGGGGGGTGAAGGGGTTCGGGTCTTTATGGTGATTGCTTTGGGAGATGTATGCGCATTCATTGACGATAGAGGCTTTTCGTCACCTTTCCGCCCTTACGGCGGCCTACTTTGGTCGTGGCCAAAGTAGGCAAAGCCGTCTGCTCCCATCATCCGGCCCCCTACGCTGCGCTTCGGGGGTTCCCTCGCTCCGGGCTTGCTCCGGAGGTACGCGCCGACGGGCCGTCCCTGGCCCGATCGGCGCTCGACCGGCATCCATGCCGGTCGCCCTCCTACGCAATCCCTACGCTCGGCCTCCTGAAGTCGCGATTTGTGTTGTCTGAACTACCGCGCGCTTAGAAGCAAGATCAAGAGCCAGATCAAGAGCCAGATCAACAGCCAGATCAACAGCCAGATCAACAGCCAGATCAACAGCCAGATCAACAGCCAGATCAACAGCCAGATCAACAGCCAGATCAACAGCCAGATCAACAGCCAGATCAACAGCCAGATCAACAGCCAGATCAACAGCCAGATCAACAGCCAGATCAACAGCCAGATCAACAGCCAGATCAACAGCTGGGATGTTGGTTTGATTGCTATTGATGTGTTGTTTGTTCTGACGCAATCGCGGGGCAAGCCCGCTCCCACGTTAGAACTGCGCACGCTGAACCACGTGGGAGCGGGCTTGCCCCGCGATTAAATCCTGAGTTCCCACGGTGGCAACTAGCGACCGAGCTGCGTACTCCCAGGCGCCGCCCCTAACTTCGCGACTTCAGGAGGCCGAACGCAGGGATTGCGTAGGGGGGCGACCGGCATGGATGCCGGTCGAGCGCCGATCGGGCCAGGGACGGCCCGTCGGCGCGTACCCCCGGAGCAAGCCCGGAGTGAGGGGACCCCGGAGCGCAGCGCAGGGGCCGGATGAATGGAGCGAGCATTTTTTGCTTACTTTTTGATGCTTCAAAAAGTGAGCCGCCGTAAGGGCGGAAAGGTGAATAAGCGTCACTACAAATAATGAATGCGCATACAACTTCCAAAACCAACCAATTAACCAATTAACCAATTAACCAATTAATCAATTAATCAATTAACCAATTAATCAATTAATCAATTAATCAACATCCGCCCCTCACCCCCCCTTAACAACCCCCCGCGAAGAATCATTGATCCACTCACTCCAAGACCCCGCATACAACCGCCCCAACGGATACCCCGCCAACGCCAGGGCAAACAGGTTATGGCAAGCCGTCACCCCCGACCCGCAATAAGCCACCAGTTGTTCGGGCTTACGCCCTCCCAGCTTCTCGGCAAACCGCGCAGCCAACTGCTCGGCCGGCAAAAACCGCCCATCCGCCCCCAGGTTTTCGGTAAACGCCGCACACTGCGCCCCCGGAATATGCCCGGCCACCGGGTCGATCGGCTCCACCTCACCGCGAAACCGCGGCAACGCCCGAGCATCGAGCAAGGTCATCGCCGGGTCGTCCAGGCGCTTGGCCAGGTGCTGGGCATCGATCAGCAATTTCATGTCTGGCTCACCGCTGAAGGTGCCTTCGCGGCGCACCGGCGGGTCCAGGCTCAGCGGCAGGTGCGCCGCGTGCCAGGCCTTCAGGCCGCCATCCAGAATGAACACGCCGTCGCGCTTGCCCAACCAGGCCAGCAACCACCAGGCCCGCGCGGCAAACGCACCCGGGCCGTCGTCATACAGCACCACCTCACTGTCGGCATCCATACCCCACTCACGTAGGCGCTCGACCAAGTGCCCAGGCTCAGGCAGCGGGTGCCGCCCGGTCCGGCCCTTGACCACCGGCCCGCTGAGGTCGCGCTCAAGGTCAGCGAAATGCGCACCGGCGATATGCCCCAGGGCATAACTGCGCTGGCCATAATCGACATCTTCCAGGGCAAAACGGCAATCGAGGATCACCAGGCCTGGCACATCCAGGCGCTCGGCCAGCTGCTGCGGGGTGATCAGTTGCGCAAGGGGCATGACAATCTCCTGATGGATGGCTCAAGGGCGCCGGCTCAGTGCTCCAGCGCCTGGTTGAAGGGTATGTGGAATTCGTCGCATAAACTGCCGACCGCAGCACGCGAGCCGGGCGTTACGAAACCCAACTCCAGCACCAGTACCTGATAGACGCCGCGCTTGAAGGCTTCTTCACCCAGGTGCGCGGAATGTTCGCGAGTGGTGCTGAGAAAACGCACCCAGGACGTCAGCACGATCCAGGCGTTGATGGTCAGCGATTCGATCTGTGCGGTGTCCATGGCCAGGATGCCGGCCTCGACGAAGCCCCGGTAGATCGCCTGGCCCTGCTGCAGGCAACGCTGCGAGAAACGCCGGTAGCGCGCGGCAAGCTCGGGGTCGCTGTCCAGCAAGTGCTCGAGGTCGCGATGCAGGAAGCGGTAATTCCACATCGCCGCCAGCAGTGCCTTCAGATAAAAACGCTTGTCCTCGACCGTGGCGCCGCGGCCCTGGGGCGGGCGCAAAAAACTGTCGACCAGCTCTTCGTACTGGCTGAACAGCACGGCGATGATCGCCTGCTTGTTGGGGAAGTGGTAATAGAGGTTGCCGGGCGAAATTTCCATGTGCGCGGCGATGTGGTTGGTACTGACACTGCGCTCGCCCTGCTGGTTGAACAGCTCCAGGCTGTTCTGCACGATGCGCTCACGGGTCTTCATGCGCGGGGCCATGCTCAGCTCCAGTCTCCAGGCTCACGGTCAAGTCGGCATCATACGGTTTGCCACCGCGATGCGTCAGATGAAGGCTGCGTAAAAGTCCGCAGGTTGGGCGGAAAAACCCCTCACCGGGCAGCGAATTAGAGTATAGGCTCTATTCACCTTTGATCGCCGGTACCCGCGCCATGACCTCGACACTGCCCCCTGTCTGTTCGGACCTCGGCCTGGAGGCGACGTTCGCCGACCTGCGCCGGGCTTTTGCCAGCCACTCCATGCCACCCGCAGCGCAGCGCCGGCAGTGGCTGAAAAGCCTGCGCCAAGCGCTGGTGAGCGGGCAGCAGGCACTGATCGAGGCCATCGACCGCGACTTCGACGGGCGCAGCGCGGACGAAACCCTGCTGGCCGAACTGCTGCCATCGGTGCAGGGCCTGCGCCATGCCGAGCGCCACCTGCAGCGCTGGATGCGCCCTGCCCGACGCCGCGCCGGCCTGGCCTTCCAGCCGGCCAGCGCGCGGGTGTTGTACCAGCCGCTGGGGGTGGTGGGCATCATCGTGCCGTGGAACTACCCGCTGTTTCTCGCCATCGGCCCGCTGACCTGCGCCCTGGCTGCCGGCAACCGGGTAATGCTCAAGCTCAGCGAAGCCACCCCGGCTACCGGGCAAGCGCTCAAGACGCTGCTGGGGCGGGTATTCCCCGAAGACCTGGTGAGCGTGGTGCTGGGCGATGTGCAGGTGGGCCAGGCCTTCGCCCGCCTGCCGTTCGACCACTTGCTGTTCACCGGCGCCACCGGCGTCGGCCGCCAGGTGATGCTGGCCGCAGCGCAAAACCTCACACCGGTGACGCTGGAACTGGGCGGCAAGTCGCCGGCCATCGTCTCGCAGGACGTGCCACTGGCCACCGCCGCCGAACGCATCGCCTTCGGCAAGACCCTCAATGCCGGGCAGACCTGCGTCGCCCCCGACTACGTACTGGTGCCCCGCGAGCGCCTGGGCGCCTTTGCCGAGGCCTATCGCCAGGCGGTGCACCGGCTGTACCCACGCATTGCCGACAACCCCGACTACAGCGCGATCATCAACCCGCGCCAGCTGGAGCGCCTGGAGCGGCTGTTGAGCGATGCCCGCGAACAAGGCGCCGAGGTGCGCGACCTGTACCCTGACCAGCCCCGCCAGGGCCGGCGCCTGCCGCCACACCTGCTGCTGGAGGTGAACGAGCGCATGCAGGTGATGCAGGAAGAAATCTTCGGCCCGCTGCTGCCTCTGGTGCCCTACGACAGCCTTGATGAGGCACTGGCCTATATCAACCAGCGCCCTCGCCCGCTGGCGCTCTACTACTTCGGTTACGACCGCAGCGAGCAGGCGCGGGTCCTGCGCGACACCCACTCCGGCGGCGTCTGCCTCAACGACACCTTGCTGCACGTGGCCCAGGACGACCTGCCGTTCGGCGGCATCGGCCCTTCGGGCATGGGCCATTACCACGGGCGCGAGGGTTTCCAGACCTTCAGCAAGGCCAAGGCGGTGCTGGCCAAGCAGCGCCTGAACGCTGCCCGGCTGATCTATCCGCCCTATGGCAAAGCCCTGCAACGCCTGGTGTACAAGCTGTTCATCCGTTGAAAAGGGGCCGCCCATGCAACGACGCGAGCTGCTCAAATTCGGCCTGGGCGCCAGCCTGTTCCTCGGCACTGCCAGCCTGGTCGGCTGCAGCAAGCAAGGGGCCGCAGCCGGCTACCAGGTGCTGCGCGATGACGACCTGCCGCTGCTCGAAGCCTTGATACCCGTGGTGCTGGCGGGCACCCAGGCTAGCGTTCACACGGTGCTGAGCAGCCTGGACAGCAAAGTCGCGGCGCTGTCGCCGGCCATGCTCAAGCTCACCCGGCAGCTGTTCGACGTGCTCAGCCTGCCGGTGACCCGCGGGCCGCTGACCGGGGTGTGGGGTAGCTGGGGTAATGCGAGCAGCAAGCAGGTCGAGGCGTTTCTCGAGCGCTGGCGAACCAGCTCACTGGAAATGCTGCGCCAGGGGCATGCATCGCTGCTGCAACTGCTGCTGATGGCTTGGTACGAACGGCCCGAGGCCTGGGCCGCCTGTGGCTACCCAGGCCCACCCAAGATCTGAGTGCTCTGCGTGGGAGCAACCGTCCTGGGCTGGCTGTACCGGCCTCATCGCCGGCTTGCCGGCGATGAGGCCGGTACAGCCAGCACAAGACAGTTGTTCCCACAGTGTTCTTGCCAAGCCAGCCCGTTATCGATTTTCCATGAGGACTGACGCCGCGATGCCCGTACCCGACCCGTTTCGCCAAGGCCTCGAACGAGGCTGGATCACCCACGATGGCTCGCGCCTGGACCAGGACCTGACGCTTGAGGCCGACGTCGCCATCATCGGCAGCGGCGCAGGTGGCGCCACCACGGCTGAGATCCTCAGCGCCGCTGGGCTGAAAGTGCTGCTGATCGAGGAAGGCCCGCTGAAGACCAGCAGCGACTTCCACCTGCTGGAAAGCGAGGCCTACGCCGACCTGTACCAGGAGGGCCTCGGCCGGCTCAGCAAGGACGGCGCCATCACCATCCTGCAGGGCCGGGCGGTGGGCGGCACCACCCTGGTCAACTGGGCCTCGAGCTTCCGTACCCCGGCGCAAACCCTGCAGCATTGGGCCCAGGTGCACGGGGTGAAGGGCTTGGACCAGGCCAGCATGGCGCCCTGGTTCGAGCGCATGGAGCAGCGCCTGGGCATCAGCCCCTGGGCCATGCCGCCCAACCCCAACAACGACGTACTGCGCCGCGGCTGCGAAGCCCTCGGCCACCGCTGGGCGGTAATCCCACGCAACGTGCGTGGCTGCTGGAACCTGGGCTACTGCGGCATGGGCTGCCCGGTGAACGCCAAGCAGTCGATGCTGGTGACCAGCATCCCGGCAACCCTCGAGCACGGCGGCGAACTGCTCTACCTGGCCCGCGCGATGTATTTGAGCCATGACGGCGAGCGCATCTTGCAACTGCATTGCCAGGCCCTGGACGCCAAGGGCGTGCACCCGACCGGGCGGCAAATCCGGGTCCAGGCCCGCCACTACGTACTGGCCGGTGGCGGTATCAACAGCCCGGCCCTGCTGCTGCGCTCCCAGGCGCCCGACCCGCACCAGCGCCTGGGCAAGCGCACCTTCCTGCACCTGGTGAACTTCAGCGCCGCGCAGTTCGAGGAGAAAATCGACCCCTACTACGGTGCACCGCAATCGATCTACAGCGACCAGTTCCAATGGCAGGGTGGCGTCGATGGCCCGGTGGGCTACAAGCTTGAGGTGCCGCCGCTGCACCCAGCGCTGGCCAGCACCCTGCTCGGCGGCCATGGCCGCAACAATGCTCTGCGCATGGCCGAACTGCCGCACACCCACGTGATGCTGGCGTTGCTGCGCGACGGCTTCCACCCGCAGAGCCAGGGCGGCCAGGTACAACTACGCGACGATGGCTCGCCGGTGCTCGACTACCCCGTCAACGACTACCTGCGCGATGGCTTGCGCCGAGCCTGGCACAACATGGCGCAGATCCAGTTCGCCGCTGGCGCCCGCCAGGTGATGCCGGTCCACGGCGACGCAGGCTATGCCGCAAGCCGCGAGCTGGTGCGGGCCATGATCGACGGCCTGGCCCTGGACACCATGCGCATGCGCCTGGGCAGCGCCCATGTGATGGGCGGCTGCGCCATGGGCGAAGACCCGCGCCAGGCGGTCTGCGACAGCCTCGGCCGGCACCACCAGTTGGCCAACCTGTCGGTCCACGATGGCTCGCTGTTCCCCACCAGCATTGGCGCCAACCCGCAATTGTCGGTGTATGCCCTGGCCGCACGGCTCAGCGATGGGCTGCTCGGCCGCCTGGCACCCGGGGCATGACAGCCCGCGCATGCCCTGTCTATAGTGCCATCGGGCGGCCGCACGACTTGGCCGGGCGCAGTCGCTGCGCTACCATCCGAGTCCCCAACGCACTCCAGCCAGGAAGACGCGATGAACCGAGTGTTGTACCCGGGTACTTTCGACCCCATTACCAAAGGCCATGGCGACCTGGTAGAGCGCGCCTCGCGGCTGTTCGACCACGTGATCATCGCCGTGGCGGCCAGCCCCAAGAAAAACCCGCTGTTTCCGCTGGAACAACGGGTCGAGCTGGCCCGCGAGGTCACCAAGCACCTGCCCAATGTCGAAGTCATCGGCTTCTCCTCGCTGCTGGCGCATTTCGCCAAGGAACAGGGCGCCAACGTGTTCCTGCGCGGCCTGCGCGCGGTGTCCGACTTCGAGTACGAATTCCAGCTGGCCAACATGAACCGCCAGTTGGCCCCGGACGTCGAGAGCCTGTTCCTCACCCCGTCCGAGCGTTATTCGTTCATTTCCTCGACGCTGGTGCGGGAAATCGCAGCGTTAGGCGGTGATATCACCAAATTCGTCCACCCGGCGGTGGCCGATGCGCTGACCGAGCGCTTTCGCAAGTAAGCTTTAAAGGCAACGGCGCGGCTTGCTGGTCGCGCCTGCGTGCACTGCGGGCCCGAATGCGGCACAATTGCGCACATCGCTTTGAAACATGCCCGGGCCCGACGCCCCGGCCGGAGTCCCCATGTCCCTGATCATCACCGACGATTGCATCAACTGCGACGTCTGCGAACCCGAGTGCCCGAACGCCGCCATCTCGCAAGGCGAAGAGATCTACGTGATCGACCCCAACCTGTGCACCCAGTGCGTGGGCCACTACGACGAGCCGCAATGCCAGCAGGTCTGCCCGGTCGACTGCATCCCCCTGGATGAAGCCCACCCCGAGACCGAAGACGAACTGATGGCCAAGTACCGCCGCATCACCGGCAAGGCCTGATAGCGCTCGCGCGCACCTGCTGCCCCGGCGTTGCCTGAACGCGGGGCGCAGCCCACCTGCTGCGTAACAGTCTTTTACCGACCCCCTGGTTTTCCGCCGCCTGCGGCGGCCCCATGAAAGCCTCGCACCCAAGCCGTTACGCCTGCCTGGCGCTGTGCCTGCTGGGCATCTTCACCAGCCTATTCTTCCTCTCCACACTGTGGCCTTTGGGTCTGGCTTGCGCCCTGCTGAGCCTGGTCGGGCTCAACGATATGCACCAAACCCACCACGTCGTACGGCGCAACTACCCGATCCTGGGCAACATCCGCTACCTGATCGAAAGTGATGACGACAAGCTGCCGTTCTCCCGCTCCCGCAGGGATCGCATTAGCCTCAGGCCTGCGCTGTACCTGTAGGAGCCGGCTTGCCGGCGATGAGGCCGGTTCAGGCAGCACAAGACAGTTGCTCCCACACGAGCAGTGGCAACGTTGCAGAGCCAGAAACGAACAACCCCGGCCAAGGCCGGGGTTGCTGGAGACGCCTGGTCAGTATCAGAAGATGCTGATCGGGTACTCGACGAATACGCGGACTTCGTTGCCGTCGTCGTTGTAGCCGTTCTGCTGGACTGCGTTGTTGGTACGCAGGAACGAACCACGCAGCTTGACCGACAGGTCCTTGGCCGGGCCTTCCTGGACCACGTAGCGCAGCTGGTTGAAGATCTCGCGCTCCTTGCCTTCGCCGAAGCCGTGGGTGTTGATGTTGTCACCCACCACATAGGCGATCTTGTAGGTCAGCCCAGGCATGCCGAAGGCGCCGAAGTCCAAGCCGTAACCCAGTTGCCAGGAACGCTCATCCTCGGCATTGAAGTCGGACCAGTAGGAGTTGGCCAGGTAGATGGTCGAACCACCGTCACCCACGCCGCCCTGGTTCTGGTACCAGCCGTAGTTGTAGCCGGTGCTGCCGGTGCTGCGCTGGTGAGCCAGGGTGATCGAGTGCGGGCCGAAGGCGTAGGTGGCCGCCAGGCTCCAGATGGTGTTGCTGTCACCGGTCAGCTCGGCCTTCTGCACGTACTTGTCGGCAATGCTCGACTTGTAGCCGTTGAAGTCCAGGGTCAGGGACTGGTCGGCCGCGATCGGGTAGACGTAGTTCAGGCCCAGGTAGTACTTCTTCATCACGTCCTGAATGTCAGACCCATAGACGGAGGCGGTGAAGTTGTCGGTGAACTTGTAGCTGCCGCCGAGGACATCGATCGACTTCAGGCCGCCGCTGTCACGACCTTCGGCGCTCTTGCGCGCTTCGGAAGTGAAGTGACCGGCGTTCAGCTCCAGGCCTTTGATTTCCTTGGAGGTGATCAGGGTACCGGTGTAGCTTTCCGGCAGCAGGCGCGAATCGTCGTACTGCAGCACCGGCAAGGCCGGCATCTGGTCACCATACTTGAGCACGGTGTTGGAAACACGGAACTTGATGGCGCCACCAGCACGGGCCAGGTCATTGGCTGCATCGCTGCGCTCGCGGGCATTGACGCTGTTCTCGCGCTTGAAGAAGTCGATACCGCCGCCACCATTGCGACCCTTGCCGCCATCCAGACGCACGGCGTACAAGCCGAACGCATCGACGCCGACACCGACGGTGCCCTGGGTGAAGCCGGAGGAGAAGTTGGCGATCACGCCCTGGCCCCATTGGGACTGGTCGTTGTCGTGGTGCTTCTTGTCACGGTTGATGAAGGCGTTGCGCAGCAGCACGCTGGCGTGGCTGTCTTCGATGAAGCCCTTGCTATCGGCCTGCTCATTGGCCTGTGCCTGGGTCGCGGCGATCATCGCCAGGGCGACCAGGCTGATCCTGGTTTTCAACATTGTTTATTTTCCTTATTGCTAGTTCAAAAACGCGCTGCATAAAAACGCCAGGAACCAACGCCCCTTCGTAGGTTCGACGCTATGCGGATCCGGCTCAAAGGCCTGCAGAGTGCCTGCGGCGGGCCTTTGAGCCTCATGGCCAGGTCATGGCCAGCAGGCGTAGAGGCCGAATCCTATCCGCGCCTGCTTATACATGTCAAAAAAACGTGAATTGTAGGTTGATATAACCAAAAACGAGGTCAGAGATAGTGCATTCTCACGCCTGAATGCCCTGAGTCAGCGCATTTTTATCTCTTTCATGAATTGCGGAAAAAAACCGCACAACTGTCATATACGCCTGACAGACCCAGGCCGAGAAAAGCGCTAGGGATGAGCGATTCCGAACGACATCAACGTTACAAATGGATACATATGTAAAGACAAGGCTTTACAAATAGGCATGCAATAGCGAATACATCCCATTAACATCCGCGCCGGTTTCTCATCCCTCTATCCGGACACCTGCAATGCCTGCCCCCCGCCACCTATCACCCCTGGGCCTCACGCTGCTGCTCGGCGCCAGCCTGGCCAGTGCCGCCACCACCCTGCCGGAAACCTCGGTAAACGCTGACACCGAACGCGAGGAAGACAACCCGCGCGTGCGCGAAGTCAGCACCGCAACCCGCACCTCGACCCCGGTGCGCTACGTGCCCCAGGCTATCGACACAGTCAAGGCGCGCACCGCCCTGGACTACGGCAACAGCAGCCTGGGCAAGGCACTCGAAGGCATACCCAACGTCAGTAGCGGCGCCGACACCCGCTTCGACAGCCTGCGCATCCGGGGCTTCGACGCCAGCAACGACTTCTACCTGGACGGCGTTCGCGACGACAGCCAGTACACCCGCGACCTGCACAACATCGAACGGGTCGAGGTGCTCAAAGGCCCGGCTGCCGTGCTGTATGGCCGTGGCAGCCAGGGCGGTATCGTCAACCGGGTGAGCAAGGCACCCGAGCACGGGCGCCGCTCGAGCATCGAGGCCCAGGCCGGCAGCCAGGACCTGCGCAGCCTTTATGCCGACCTCAGCGCCGACCCCAGCGACACCCTCAGCCTGCGCCTGAACATGGGCAACGAAGACAGCAACAGCTTCCGCCACGGCGTCGACGGTAACCGCCAGCTGTTCGCCCCCTCGATGCGCTGGCAACTGAGCCCAGACCTGGACTGGCTGGTGCAGTACGAGTACAGCCGCTACAACCGTACCCCCGACCGCGGCATTCCGGGCAACCCGCTGACCGGGCGCCCGGCGGACGTCAGCCGCAGCACAACGTACGGCGATATCCAGCGTGACTACATCGATGACCGCGCCGAGTCGCTGCGCTCGCGCCTGAACTACCAGCTGAACGAGCACTGGCAGCTGCGCCACACCCTGGGCCTGTTCAAGCTCGACAGCGAGTTCGACAACACCTACCAGACCGCCTACAACCCACGCACCAACCTGCTCACCCGGCAGCGCTGGCAGCAGGACCTGAACACCCGCAACCTGTTCAACAACCTCGAGGCCGAGGGCGACTTCGCCACCTGGGGCCTGGAGCACACCCTGCTGCTGGGCCTGGAGTTCGGCAACCAGCGCCGCGACCCGGTGCTGCGCAGCGCCCGCAACGGGTCGGTACCCTCGCTTGACCTGAACAACCCCGACCGTGGCCTGCAGCACAACGGCCCGATGCCGGTGTCGAGCAACAACCACACCGTGGTCGACAGCCGCGGCGTCTACCTGCAGGACCAGATTCGCCTGAACGAGCAGTGGCAACTGCTGGCCGGCGTGCGCTTCGACCAGTTCGAGGTAGACACCACCAACAAGCTGAACGGCCTCAGCGAAAAGCAGGACGACAACAGCGTCAGCCCGCGCCTGGGCGTGGTCTACACACCGTGGCGCGAGCATTCGTTCTATGCCTCCTGGAGCAAGACCTACTCGCCGGTGGGCGGCGGGCTGATCGGCATCACCCCGGGCGCAACCGGCAACACCAACCAGACCGACCCGGAGCAGACCCGGCAAAAGGAAATCGGGGTCAAGAGCGACTGGCTGGACGAGCGCCTGACCACCACCCTGGCGATCTACGAGCTTGAGTTGTACAACCGCCGCACCCGCGACCCGAATGACCCGACCATCACATTGATGTCGGGCCTGCAACGCTCGCGCGGCATCGAGCTGACCGCCAACGGCCACGTGGGGGGCAACTGGTACGTACGCGGCGGCATCGGTCTGCAGGACGCCACCATCGTCAAGGACAACAACGGCCAGGAAGGCAACCGCATCAATGATGTGGCCCGGCGCAACGCCAGCCTGTTCGTGACCTGGAAGCCGCAGCTAGGCTGGTACGCCGAAACCGGGCTGACCCTGGTGGGCGAGCGTTTCGCCGATAACCAGAACACCATCAGGCTGCCGGGCTATGGCCGCTGGGATGCCCTGGCCGGTTACCGCACCCGCGACTGGGATGTACGCGCGGCGCTGAACAACATCGCCGACAAGACCTACTACAGCTCGGCCACCAGTGCGGCGCAGATCCAGTTCGGCGACCCGCGCAACCTGGTGGTGACCGGGACCTATAGCTTCTGACGCCCCCTGTAGGAGCGGCCTTGTGTCGCGAAAGGCCCGCGTAGCGGGCCCAGGATTTGCGCTCCACCCACGATTGCCGGGCCTGCTGCGCAGGCCTTTCGCGACACAAGGCCGCTCCTACACAACCTGCGTCAGGGCGGGCAAACAAAAACGCCAGCGCAAATGCGCTGGCGTTTTTTTAACGCAAAGGCTGCGTCCCGATTCAGTGCCACACAGCCAGCAGCGCATCGAGCTCTGCATCGCTGATCAGCCCCTGAGGGTATCGCCCATTCAGCAGACGTCGTGGGTCGGTCGTCCTGACCCGGATGCTTCCATGGTGCTTAAGCCACTGCGCCAGAATTTTGAGCGATTCATGGTTTACTGCCGATGGGGGCATAGCCGACTCACTTGCTGCATTCATTTCCACACGCACTCCCTGGGCCCGTGAGCGGCTAACTTACGTAAGGTTTGTTACAGAACGGCGTAGACCTATCCCGCTGAAACACAATGAAAAAACAATACAAGAGGTGTGCCATCCTGCCCTGCAGCCCGTCGTCGCCCACAAAAAAGCCCGTCACAAGGACGGGCTTTTGCTTTGCCAGGGCTCAGCGCTTGGCGGGTGCCGGCTGCTGTTGGGTCAGGCAGTGGATGTTGCCACCGCCCAGCAACAGCTCGCGACCGGGGATCATAACCACCTCATGGTCGGGGAAGATCTTCGCCAGGATGGCTCTGGCCTGTGCATCTGCCGGGTCGTCAAAGCTCGGCGCAATGATCCCGCCGTTGACGATCAGGAAGTTCACGTAGGAACCAGCCAGGCGCACCGACGGGTCGCGCTCCTGGCTGCCGGCCACCTGGTCGACACCGGCGCATTCTTCTTCGGTGGCGAACAGCGGGCCGGGGATGGGCATCTTGTGCACCACAAACTCGCGGCCCTTGGCATCGCGGCTATTTTTCAGCACCTCGAAGGCGGCGTGACAGCGCGCGTAGTTGGGGTCGTTGGAATCATCGGTCCAGGCCAGTAACACTTCGCCCGGGCTTACGTAACAGCAGAAGTTGTCGACGTGGCCATCGGTCTCGTCGTTGTACAGGCCGTCCGGCAGCCAGATGATGGTGTCCACCGCCAGGTGCTCACGCAGAACGTCTTCGATCTGCTCGCGGTTCAGGTGCGGGTTGCGGTTGCGGTTGAGCAGGCATTCCTCGGTGGTGATCAGGGTGCCTTCGCCATCGACGTGGATCGAGCCGCCCTCAAGCACGAAGCCCTCGGTGTGGTAGCGCTGCACACGTTCCATTTCCATGACCTTGGCGGCCAGCTCTTCGTCACGGTTCCATGGTGCGTACAGGCCGCCATCGAAGCCGCCCCAGGCATTGAAGCCCCAGTCCACGCCGCGCACTTCGCCGTGATCGTTGATCACGAAGGTCGGGCCGGTGTCACGTACCCAGGCGTCGTCGTTGCTGATTTCGACCACGCGGATGTTGGGCATGTCCAGCTGGCGACGGGCGTTTTCGTACTGCCCGGCGGACACCGCCACGGTGACCGGCTCGAAACGCGCGATGGCCTTGGCCAGGGTCACGTGGGCCGCCTGCGCCGGCTTGCCGCCCAGGCGCCAGTTGTCCGGGCGCTCCGGCCAGACCATCCAGACCTGGGTTTGCGGGGCCCATTCGGCGGGCATGTGGAAGCCGTCGGCGCGCGGGGTCGAATTGAGGGTCTTCATGGGTAACCTCTGCGAAGGCCCGGGCCAGGGGCGCCAGGTCGTTGAACGAATAGGGTGCAAGCAGGCCAGCCAGTATAGGCAGGCGATAAGGTAGCCGATATTACAACCGATAAATATCGGCTTTAAATAGCGATTGAGAAAATATTTTCTTATAATCGCAAGATAACACCGATAACAATCGATTTTAAGGAGGCAGACAAGGCACGCCGCGAGTCTGAGGGGGCGCCTGCCTTGTGCTGCCCACACCGGCGATCAGGCCGATGGGCGCTCACAACCCTTCGGACAGAATGCGGTCCACGCTGTCGACGAAATAGTCCACGCTGGCCTTGGTGGTGCACATCGGTGGCTTGATCTTGAGGATGTTCAGGTAGTCCCCGGTCGGCTGCATGAAGATCCCCAGCTCGCGCAGGCGGTTGCACAGGGCCATGGTTTCCTCGCTGGCAGGCTCCAGGGTGTTGCGGTCACGCACCAGCTCCAGGCCCAGGTAGAAGCCCGAGCCATGGGCGGCGCCGGCAAGCGGATGTTTATCGACCAGTGCCTCGAGGCGCGCCTTGAAGTAACGGCCCACATCACGGGCGTTGTCCCACAGGCCCTCGTCGCGCATCACCTCGAGTACCGCCATGCCGATGCGGCAGCTCACCGGGCTGCCGCCGGCCGACGAGAAGAAGTAGCCCTCGGCCTCCAGCGCCTCGGCAATCTCGCGGCGGGTGATCACCGCGCCCAACGGCTGGCCATTGCCCATGCCCTTGGCCATGGTGATGATGTCCGGCACCACGCCCTGCTCCTCGAAACCCCAGAAATACTCGCCCAGGCGCCCATAGCCCACCTGCACCTCGTCGGCGATGCACACCCCGCCGCGCTGGCGCACCTTGGCGTATGCCTGCTGCAGGTAGCCCGGCGGCAGCGAAATGCCGCCAGCGTTGCCGTACACCGGCTCGCAGATCATGCCGGCCAGCTGACGCCCGCTGGCATCGATGGCTGCCAGCTTGGCGTCGACGTCACGCAAGTAGTCGTCGGCACTGTCTGCACCACGGAAACGCCCGCGGAACATGTTCGGCGCCTCGACCGGGTGCACCCAGTCGGGGCGGGTTTCCAGCGCCTGCGGGTTGTCGGCGATGGAGGTGGAGATGGCATCGGTGGCTACCGACCAGCCGTGATACGCCTCCAGCACGCTGAGCAGCTCACGCCCGCCGCTGTAGGCCCAGGCCAGGCGGATCGCCAGGTCGTTGGCCTCGGTACCGCTGTTGACCAGGAACACCCGGTCGAAGCCTTCTGGCGCCACCTCGAGCAAGCGCTCGGAGAATTCGGCGATGGCCGCGTAGTGAAAGCGCGAGTTGGTGTTGACCAACGACCACTGGCGCGCCGACTCGGCGGCCATGCGCGGGTGGCCATGGCCAAGCACCGCGACGTTGTTGAGCATGTCGAGGTACGAGCGGCCCTGCATGTCGATCAGGTAGTTGCGCCAGCCGCGCTCGATGTGCGGCGGCTGGGCATAGTAGTGCTTCTGCGAGCGGGCGAAGCTTGCGTCACGCCGGGCCAGCAGCGCCTGCGGGTCGGCCAGCGGTTCGGCGTCGCAGTCAACACCGAGCAATACTGTCGGCGACGGGCACAGCGCCAGCCAGGCAGCAGCATGCGCGGGCGTTGCGAAGAACGGCGGCCGGGCCTCGCTGCCCAGGCACAGCTGCACCCGCAGATACCCGCAGGTCGCGCCCAGCGCCTGACCACGTTGCAACACCTGGCCGTCGGCCGGGGCCTCTTCGAGGCCATCGAGCCAGAGGCTCCAGGCCTCGGTGCGCAGGCAGCCACGCTGGGCGTCCACGCGCTGCCATACGCCGTCCTGCGGGGCTTGCAAGGCGCTGCCCGGCAGCACGTGCAACTCAACGCCCAAGGCGCAGGTGGCCGGTTCATCGGCGCGGTCGATATGGGTCTGCGACAGGCGGTATTGGCCATACAAGCTGCAGGCCGGCGCAGGCTGCGCAGCCAGCAGGCGCTGGTCGAAACCCGGCGCCTGCCAATTGCCCGCTTCGCAGTGCGGGCTGAGCACCCCAAGGTCGACATGCCGCACCGCTTGCCCGGCGATGGACGCCAGCAACGGTGCACAACCGCTCAGGTCCGGTTGCGCCGGTGCCTGGCCAGCGGCCTGAAGGATCGCCACCTCCATCAGAGCCGCCGGCACGGCGTTGGCGGTATCGAAGATCTGCCATTCATGGGCGATGTTATCGCGGGTGTACTGGTTGCCCGGATCGACCGCCAGTTGCTGCTCGCTGCTCAGCACCAATACCGCGGCGCGCAGTTGCACCAGCGGCCACAGGGCGCGCAATTCGGCGGTTTGCAGCGGGTTCACGGCGTGGTAGGCCGAAACGCTCGCAAGGATTCGCAGCGGGTCGCCTTCGGCGTGGTGCAGCAAGGCCGAGCAGGTCACCGACAGGTCGGCGATGCGCCAGGTGCGCAGCAGGTCGCCGAAGTCTATCACCCCCTGCACCTGCCACTCGCGCTGCTCGTCACGGGCCCAGACCACGTTGTCGTCGGTGATGTCCAGGTGCACCGCCTGCACCGGCAACTGCGCCACCAGCGGAGCCAGCGCCTGCGCCGCCTGGGCGGCCAGCGCGGCGACCTGCTCGCGGCGCTGCGGGTTGCTGACCACTGGCAACAGGTGCTCGACCAACGCCACGGCATGGCGCGGGTCCCATTGCAGGGTGCGTTCGAGCCCTGGGTGATCGAAGCCTGCCAGGGCCAGATCGAGACGTGCGCACAAGGCGCCCAGCTCGGCCATCAGGCGCACCGGCATATGTTTGAGGCGGGTCAGCGGCTCGCCGTCGATATAGTCGAGCAGGCGTACCCGCAGTGGCTGGCCATCGATTTCCACCGCCAGCAGCTCGTCGCCGCTCTTCGCCGGGCGCACTTTCGGCGCCGGCACACCGTGCAGACGCAGATAGGCCAGCGCTGCATGCTGGGCCTGCAGCTCTGCTTCGGCGTAGCTGCCGTGGCAGGCCTTGAGCACGAAGCGGCCCTGATCGGTGTCGACACGAAAATTCAGGTCCTGCTGGCTGCCTAGCGCCTGCAGGCTGCCCTGCAAATCGTAATGCGACCGCAGCAGGTCATGGGCCTGGGCTTCACCCAACGATGGGCTTGGCTGGCTCGAACGCTGGATCAGGGTACTCAGGGGCATTTGCAGGGGACCTCGTTTTTTTTTGCCTATATCGCCATTACCGTGGCCGATACACAAGCGGCAATAGGAAAAGTTTAAATTCCCGGCAAGTCACCGATGTGCTTGCCATCTAGGGAGGCATCCGACACGCTATGCTATTGCCATTTCCTCTTTGACAGGCAACCGTACATGCGCATTCTCGTCACCGGCGGTGCCGGCTTCATTGGCTCCGCCCTGATTCGCCACCTGCTCGACAACACCGAGCACGAAGTTCTCAACCTCGACAAGCTGACCTACGCGGGCAACCTGGAATCGCTGCAAAGCATCGCCAGCAATAGCCGCTACGAGTTCGTCCAGGCCGATATCGGCGATCAGGCTACTGTCAGTGCCCTGCTGGCGCGCTTCCAACCGCACGCGGTCATGCACTTGGCTGCCGAGTCGCATGTCGACCGTTCGATCGACGGCCCGTCGGACTTCATCCAGACCAACATCGTCGGCACTTACAGCCTGCTCGAAGCGGTGCGCGGCTACTGGAACACTCTGCAGGCGCCCGGGCGCGAGGCTTTCCGCTTCCACCACATCTCCACCGACGAGGTCTATGGCGACCTGCACGGGGTCGATGACCTGTTCACCGAAACCACGCCCTATGCCCCCAGCTCGCCCTATTCGGCCAGCAAGGCGGCCTCCGATCACCTGGTACGCGCCTGGCACCGCACCTACGGGCTGCCGGTACTGCTGACCAACTGCTCGAACAACTACGGCCCATTCCACTTCCCGGAAAAGCTGATTCCACTGATCATCCTCAACGCCCTCGCCGGCAAGCCTTTGCCTGTCTATGGTAACGGCCAGCAGGTTCGCGACTGGTTGTACGTCGAAGACCACGCCCGCGCGCTGCTCACGGTGGTGACCGCCGGCAAGGTCGGCGAAACCTACAACATCGGCGGGCACAACGAGCAGAAGAACATCGACGTGGTGCACTCGCTGTGCGCCCTGCTCGAGGAACTCGCCCCAGAACGACCCGCCGGTGTGGCGAACTACGCCGACCTGATCACCTACGTCCAGGACCGCCCGGGTCATGACCAGCGCTACGCCATCGATGCCGGCAAGATCGAGCGCGAGCTCGGCTGGACCCCGGATGAAACCTTCGAGAGCGGCCTGCGCAAGACCGTTCAGTGGTACCTGGCCAACCTGGACTGGTGCCAGCATGTGCAGGATGGCAGCTACCAGGGCCAGCGCCTGGGCAACTCCAACATCAAGGATCTGATTGCATGACAAAAGGTATCGTACTAGCGGGAGGCTCCGGGACTCGGCTGCACCCGATCACCCTCGGCGTATCCAAGCAACTGCTGCCGATCTACGACAAGCCGATGATCTACTACCCGATCTCGGTACTGATGCTTGCCGGCATTCGCGATATTTTGCTGATTTCCACCCCCCAGGACCTGCCCCAGTACCGCCAGCTGTTCGGTGACGGCAGCCAGTTCGGCGTGAACATCAGCTACGCCGAACAACCGTCCCCGGACGGCCTGGCACAGGCGTTCCTGATTGGCGAAGAATTCATCGGTAACGACCCGGTCTGCCTGATCCTCGGCGACAACATCTTCCACGGCCAGGGCTTCAGCGAGCAGTTGCTGCGTGCGGTCAACCAGCCATCCGGCGCCACGGTGTTCGGCTACTGGGTAAAAGATCCGGAGCGCTTCGGCGTGGTTGAATATGACGACACGGGCCGAGCGCTGTCGATCGAAGAGAAACCGGCGAAGCCGAAGTCCAGCTACGCCGTGACCGGGCTGTACTTCTACGATAACGATGTGGTGCAAATCGCCAGGACCATCAAGCCATCGCCACGTGGCGAACTGGAAATCACCGACGTCAACAATGCCTACCTCAAGCGCGGCGACCTGCGGGTTGAACGCTTCGGCCGGGGCTTCGCCTGGCTCGACACCGGCACCCACGACAGCCTGCTGGAAGCCTCGCAGTACGTGCAGACCATCGAACACCGCCAGGGCCTGAAAGTCGCCTGCCTCGAGGAGATCGCCTTCCAGAAAGGCTGGATCAGCCGCGAACAGCTGGAGAAGAAGGCAGAGGAACTGAAGAAGACAGGTTACGGCCAGTACCTGAGCAAGCTGCTTGAAGAGACGCCATGAACATCGTCAACACCGTAATTCCTGACGTACTGATCATCGAGCCCAAGGTCTTCGGCGACAGCCGCGGCTTTTTCTACGAAAGCTTCAATGCCCGCGCCTTTGCCGAGCGAACCGGTGTCAACATCGAGTTCGTCCAGGACAACCACTCGCGCTCGCAACGCGGCGTGCTGCGCGGGCTGCATTATCAGGTGCAGAACCCCCAGGGCAAGCTGGTGCGGGTGGTACAGGGCGAGGTGCTGGACGTGGCGGTGGACATTCGCCGCAGCTCGCCGACCTTTGGCCACTGGGTAGCCGAGCGGCTGAGTGCCGACAACCACCGGCAGCTGTGGGTCCCGGCTGGTTTCGCCCATGGTTTCGTGGTGCTCAGCGAATCGGCCGAGTTTCTGTACAAGACCACCGACTACTACAACCCCGCCGCCGAACGCAGCATCCGCTGGGACGACCCACAACTGGCCATCGACTGGCAGCTGGACGGGCTGCAGCCACAGTTGTCGGCCAAGGACCAGGCCGCTGTTCTGCTCAAGGACGCGGAGCTGTTCCCATGAAAATTCTGGTGTGCGGCCATAACGGCCAGGTAGCCCAGGCGCTGGGCAGCTCGTTAGTGGGGCTGGGCGAGGTGCTGCTGCTTGGCCGCGACCAGCTCGACCAGGCCAAGCCCGAGCAGTTGCGTGCGCCGCTGCGCGATCAGGCACCCGATTTGATCATCAACGCCGCCGCCCACACCGCAGTGGATCTGGCCGAGAGCGAGGAAGCACTCGCCTTCGCAATCAATGCCGAAGCCCCCCGGGTGCTGGCCGAAGAAGCCGCGCGCCTGGGCGTGCCGCTGATCCACTACTCCACCGACTACGTGTTCGACGGCAGCAAACCTGCGCCCTACACCGAGGATGACACGCCAAACCCACTGGGGGTGTATGGTGCCAGCAAGCTGGCGGGTGAGCGCGCCATCACTGCCGTCGGCGGCAAGCACCTGATCCTGCGCACCAGCTGGGTCTACTCGCAGCATGGGCGCAACTTCCTGCTGACCATGCAGCGCCTGCTGCAGGAAAAGCCGCAGCTCAAAGTGGTGGCCGACCAGATTGGCGCCCCCACCTGGGCCGGCACCATCGCCGCCAGCACCCGCGCGCTGATCGAGCGTTGGCAACAGGGCCAGGCTGGCGCCTGGGGCACTTACCACCTGACAGCCCAGGGTGAAACGTCGTGGTTCGGCTTCGCCCAGGCCATCGGCGAGCAGCTCAAGGCCCGCGGCCTGCCCTGCGCCGAGCTGTTGCCGATCCCCTCCAGCGAGTACCCGACCCCGGCCCGGCGCCCGCTCAATTCGCGCCTGGACTGCAGCCGGCTCGCCGAACAGTGGCAGGTCAGCCAGCCGCACTGGCATCAAGCGCTGATCGACTGCCTCAAGTAGCGCATAATTGCGCCAGACCTTCTCTGGCGCAGCTACCTGATGATCGTAAAACCGACGCCTCCCCGCCGTCCCCGCTGGCGCAGCCTCGCCCTGCTGGCCCTGTGCCTGGCGCCGCTGCTGTGGCCGCTACACCACCTGGCCGAGCGTTATTACCAGGACCAACTCGCCTCACAGAACCGCCAAACCCTCGACCTGTACGTCGCCAACCTGCTCGGCACCCTGCACCGCTACGAGGTGCTGCCGCAGATCCTCGGCGACCTGCCGGCACTACGTGGCGCCCTGGCCGACCCGTTCAAGCTCGAGGCAGTGACCAACGCCAACCGCCTGCTCAAGGACATCACCCACCAGAGCGGTGCCGAGGTGATGTACCTGATGGACGTCAGCGGCAACACCCTGGCCGCCTCCAACTGGGACAAGCAAGATAGCTTCGTCGGCCGCAACTTCGCCTTCCGCCCGTACTTCAACCAGGCCATGGCCGGGCGCCTGGGGCGTTTCTTCGGCCAGGGCACCACCTCGGCCAAGCGCGGCTACTTCTTCGCAGCAGCGGTGCGCGACCGCGAGCGGGTGATCGGCGTACTGGTGGTCAAGGTCGACCTCGACCACACCGAAACCCTGTGGGGCCGCACCCCCGAACAGTTGCTGCTGACCGACCAGAACGGCGTGGTGGTGCTGACTTCACGCCCGGACTGGCGCTTTCGCGCCACCCGCGAGCTGACCGACGCCGAACGCCAGGCGATCATCGCCATCCAGCCCTACCCGACCCAGGCCCCGCAGCCGCTGACCCTGCCCGTCGACGCCTGGATCACCCAGACCCGCGACATCAAGGAAACCGGCTGGCAGGTGAGCATCCTCGCCCCGCGCATCCTGGTCGACCGCTCGGTGCAGACAGTGATGGCCATCGGCGCCGGCGCCCTGCTGGTGGCCATGCTGCTGGCCGGCCTGGTGATGCAGCGCCGGCGCCACTACATCGACCGCATCGACTTCGAAGCCCATGCCCGGCAAGAGCTGGAAAAGCGCGTTGCCGAACGTACCGCCGCCCTCGAAGGCCTCAACACCCGCCTGAAAAGCGCTGTGCTTGAGCGCGAGAACGCCCAGCAGGAGCTGGTGCGCGCCCAGGACGAACTGGTGCAGGCCGGCAAGCTGTCGGTGCTGGGCACCATGTCGGCGAGCATCAGCCACGAGCTCAACCAGCCTTTGGCGGCGATCCGCAGCTATGCCGAAAACGCCGAGATCCTGCTCGACCATGAGCGCACCGACGATGTGCGTGGCAACCTCAAGTTGATCGGCGAGCTGACCGGGCGCATGGCCTCGATCATCGCCCACCTGCGCGCCTTCGCCCGCCGCGACCGCCACGCCCCCGAGAGCGTGGCCTTGCAACCGGCGCTGGACGACGCCCTGGCGCTGCTGGCCAAGCGCCGCCGGGCGATGGCGGTGGAGCTGGTGCGCGACCTGCCCGAGGCCACCCTGTGGGTACAGGCCGGAGAAACCCGCCTGCGTCAGGTGCTGGGCAACCTGCTGGCCAACGCCCTGGACGCCCTCACCGAAAAAGCCAACCCGCGCAAACTGTGGCTGAGTGCCGAGCGCGTCGAGGACTGCGTCTACCTGTACATCCGTGACAACGGCCCGGGCTTCAGCCGCCAGGCCCTGGAGCACGCCAAGGAGCCGTTCTTCACCACCAAGACCCGCACCCAGGGCCTGGGCCTGGGCCTGGCCATCTGCGAAAGCCTGATGCGCGCCCTGGGCGGTGAACTGCTGCTGGCCAACCACCCGGAAGGCGGCGCCCTGCTGACCCTGCAACTGCGCGTGGCCAAGCCCGGCGCCAACCTGCAATCTTCGGAGGACACCTCGGCATGACCGAGACACTGATCGACAGCCGTGCCCAGGTGATCCTGGTCGATGACGACCCGCACCTGCGCCAGGCCCTGAGCCAGACCCTCGACCTGGCCGGGCTCAAGGTGGTGACGCTGGCCGACGCCCAGGGCCTGGCCGGGCGCATAGAGGCCGACTGGCCGGGGGTGGTGGTCAGCGATATCCGCATGCCGGGCATCGACGGCCTGCAACTGCTGGAGCAACTGCATGCCCGCGACAGCGAGCTGCCGGTGCTGCTGATCACCGGCCACGGCGATGTGCCACTGGCGGTGCAGGCCATGCGCGCCGGGGCCTACGATTTTCTGGAAAAGCCCTTCGCCACCGATGCCCTGCTGGACAGCGTGCGCCGCGCCCTGGCCCTGCGCCGCCTGGTGCTGGACAACCGCAGCCTGCGCCTGGCCCTGAGCGACCGCCAGCAACTGGCCACCCGTCTGGTGGGCCAGTCGCCGTCGATGCAGCGCCTGCGCGAGCAGATCGGCGCGCTGGCCGGTACCCGCGCCGATGTGTTGATCCTCGGCGAGACCGGTGCCGGCAAGGAGGTGGTGGCCCGCGCCCTGCACGACTTGTCGAGCCGTCGCGACGGCCCGTTCGTGGCCATCAACGCCGGTGCCCTGGCCGAGTCGGTGGTCGAAAGCGAGCTGTTCGGCCATGAGCCGGGGGCCTTCACCGGCGCGCAGAAACGGCGCATCGGCAAGTTCGAGTTCGCCAACGGCGGTACCCTGTTCCTCGACGAAATCGAAAGCATGAGCCTGGACGTGCAGGTGAAGCTGCTGCGCCTGCTGCAGGAGCGGGTGGTCGAGCGCCTGGGCGGCAACCAGCTGATCCCGCTGGATATCCGTATCATCGCCGCCACCAAGGAAGACCTGCGCCAGTCGGCCGACCAGGGGCGCTTCCGTGCCGACCTTTACTACCGCCTGAACGTTGCGCCGCTGCGCATTCCGGCCCTGCGCGAGCGCGGTGACGACATTCTGGTGTTGTTCCAGCACTTCGCCGATGCCGCCAGCCAGCGCCACGGCCTGCCCCCGCACAGCCTGCAGCCGGCCCAGCGCGCGCTGCTGCTGCGCCACGACTGGCCAGGCAACGTGCGCGAGCTGCAAAACGCCGCCGAACGCTTCGCCCTGGGCCTGGAGCTGGCCCTCGATGGCCAGGCCCCGGCGGTCAGCACACAGGTGCAGCTACCCGTGCCCAGCGGCAACCTCAGCGAACAGGTCGAGCAGTTCGAGCGCTCGCTGATCGCCGCCGAATTGGCCCAGCCGCACAGCTCGATGCGCAGCCTTGCCGAGGCCCTGGGTATCCCGCGCAAGACCCTGCACGACAAGCTGCGCAAGCATGGCCTGAACTTCGACGGTGCCGGCGGCGGGCATGAAGAACATGAGGAGGCACGCCTGTGACCTGCGACAGCCAATACCTGCAAGCCGTGCTGCACAGCGATATCCCCCTGACCCGCGAGATGGGCATGCAGGTGCTTGACTGGCACGGGCAGTGCCTGCGCCTGCAATTGCCACTGGCGCCCAACGTCAACCACAAGAGCACCATGTTCGGCGGCAGCCTGTACTGCGGCGCGGTGCTGGCGGGCTGGGGCTGGCTGCACCTGAGGTTGCGCGAGCTGGGTATCGATGACGGGCATATCGTCATCCAGGAGGGGCAGATCAGTTACCCGCTGCCGGTGACCGGCACGGCGGTGGCACGTTGCCCGGCGCCGGACGAGAAAGCCTGGGAGCGCTTCCTGGCGATGTACCAGCGCCGCGGGCGGGCGCGCTTGACGCTGGAGACGGTGGTGAGCAACGAAGGCAGTGACGAGCCTGCTGTGAAATTCAGCGGGCAGTACGTGTTGCATCGTTGAGGGTCGTGTTGCCTGCTCAAAACCTAGCGCCGGCAAGCCGGATCTCATAGAACAAACTACAAACACGGCCTCTGTGGGAAGCGGCCTTGTGCCGCGATTGGGGCGCGAAGCGCCCCCAAGGCCTCGGCCTCATGCAAAATTGCCGGGGCTGCTGCGCAGCCCAATCGCGACTCAAGGCCGCTCCCACAGGGATCGCATAACCTTCAGGTCTGTGCTGTACCTGTAGGAGCCTGCTTGCCGGCGATAGGGCCTCAGGCGTCGATCGCAATAGCCAGCGTCACCAACGCCTGCCGCCACCCGGCAGCAGCCGGCAAGGCCAGGAAGAACGGGTTGAGCAACGATTCGCGCGGCGGGTAGCGGAACGCCTGCCCATCCAAGCCGATCACCTCGCCTCCTGCCCCTTCCAGCACCCCTTGGGCTGCCGCGGTATCCCACTGCGAAGTCGGCGCCAGGCGCGGGTAGCAATCGGCACTGCCTTCGGCTAGCAGGCAGAACTTCAGCGAGCTGCCGATATTGGCAAGCTCAAGCTCCCCCACCGCCGCACCAAGGCCGGCCAGCAGGGCCTCCTGCTGCGGGCTGGTATGGCGGCGGCTGGCAACCACGGTGAAGCGGCGATCGGCTGGTGGCGCGGTGCGCACCTGAATCGGCTGCACGGTTCCATCGCCCTCGGTGCGCCAGGCGCCCAGCGCACGCCCACCAAAGTAGCAGCGGCCATTGGT
This sequence comes from Pseudomonas fakonensis, assembly GCF_019139895.1. Classification (GTDB taxonomy): domain Bacteria; phylum Pseudomonadota; class Gammaproteobacteria; order Pseudomonadales; family Pseudomonadaceae; genus Aquipseudomonas; species Aquipseudomonas fakonensis. The sequence goes on from NZ_CP077076.1 coordinate 5,817,782, forward strand.
CGGCATCGCTACCACGCCGAACACCACCTCGCCGTTCTCGATCAACGCGATGTTGACGGTGAACTCTTCGCTGCCGGCGATGAACTCCTTGGTGCCATCCAGCGGGTCGACCAGCCACCAGCGCTGCCAGCCTTCGCGCACGGCCTGCGGGATATCGCAATCCTCTTCGGACAGCACCGGAACGTGCGGCGCCAGCGCCAGCAGGCCATCGGCAATGACCCTGTGTGCAGCCAGGTCGGCGGCGGTTACCGGGGAGTCATCGGCTTTGTTGGACACGGCCACATCGGCGCGCCAGAACGGCAGAATTGCCTCACCGGCCAATTGGGTGAGTTTTACCACTTCGTGCATCAGTTGCAGGTCTTTCATGCGCTCATCACTCCACGCTGGATCAACAGGTCACGGGCCAGGTACAACGCCGCCAGGGCGCGGCCTTCGGTGAACTGCGGGTGCATGGCCAGGGCCGAGAGCTCGCGCAGGTTGACCTTGTCGACCCGCATCGGCTCGGGCTCGTCGCCCTCCAGGCGCTCCTCGTACAGGTCGGTGGCCAGCACCACCTGGATCTTCTGGCTCATGTAGCCGGGCGACAGCGACAGCTCGGTCAGGTGCTCCAGCTGACGAGCGCCGAAACCTGCTTCTTCCTTGAGTTCGCGGTCGGCGGCAGCCAGCACGTCCTCGCCGGGCTCGATCAGGCCTTTGGGCAGTGACAGTTCATACTCGTCAGTACCGCCGCAGTATTCTTCCACCAGCACCGCATGCTCGGCATCGAGCATGGCGACGATCATCACCGCGCCATAGCCGTTGCCGCGCCCCACCAGCCGTTCATAAGTGCGCTCGTTGCCGTTGGAGAAGCGCAACTGCACCGCCTCGACCCGGAACAGGCGGCTGCTGGCGACGATTTCGCGGCTGAGGACGGTGGGTTTCTGGCGCATGGGGCAGCTCCTTGGCGTGAACGGGTTACTATACCGTGGCTTGCCGACCGATCGAGAGTTTCCCATGCCTGTTCTTCCCTGGTCCGCCATCGACACCGTGTTGCTCGACATGGACGGTACCCTGCTCGACCTGCACTACGACAACCGCTTCTGGCTGGAGCACCTGCCCCAGCGCTATGCCGAACTGCACGGAGTGAGCCGGGCGATGGCCGAAATGGAGCTGCAGCCGCTGTTCGAGCGCCATGCCGGCACCCTCAACTGGTACTGCCTGGACTTCTGGAGCCGCGAGTTGCGCCTGCCGATCCGCGAGCTCAAGCAGGAGATCGCCGAGCTGATCGCCCTGAAGCCCGACGCCGATACTTTCCTGGCGGCCATTCGCCAGGCCGGCAAGCGCGTGGTGATGATCACCAACGCGCACCGCGATTCGCTGTCACTGAAGCTGGAACGGGTGGAGCTGGCGCCGTACTTCGAGCGGCTGATCAGCTCGCACGATTACGGGTTCCCGAAAGAGAGCCCGCAGTTCTGGGATGCCTTGCAGGCAGACATCGGCTTCGACCCGGCGCGCAGCCTGTTCATCGATGACACCCTGGCGATCTTGCGCAGTGCGCAGCGCTTTGGGGTGGGGCACCTGCTGGCGGTGAGGCAGCCGGATAGCCAGGGGGCCGTTCGCGATACCCAGGAGTTTGCCGCAGTCGAGGATTACCGCGAGCTTTTGGCTGGCCTGTGATGGCCCTTTCGCGGGCAAGCCTGCGAAGAGGCCATCACAGCAAGCAACGATCAATCAGGAATACGCAACACCTGCCCCGGGTAGATCTTGTCCGGGTGCTTGAGCATCGGCTTGTTGGCCTCGAAGATCTTGTTGTACTGCCCGGCATTGCCATACACCACCACCGCGATCGCCGACAGCGTGTCACCCTTCTTCACGGTCACGAAGCGCGCCGCCGCCACGACCGGCCCGGTCACGGTGATCTGGTCCTCGACCGACGCCACCCCGGCGATGTTGCCGGCCGCGAGGATGATCTTCTCTTTCTCCTCCTGGCTGGCCACCTCACCCTTGAGAATGACCTTGTCCCCCTCTACAGTGGCGCTGATGTTCGGGTTGCCCAAGCCAACACTTTCCACGTGTTTCTTGAGCTGCTCCTCGGCGTTGGCATTGCCGGGAGTCAGCAGGTCGATCAACTTCTCACCGGCCTCCTTGACGAAGCTGAACAGGCTCATGATGTGCTCCTTGTTGAGTTTTCGTTGAGTAAACCCTCGGAGCCAGGAGTCTAGGCCAGGATCCCTTCTACCGCCCGGCTGCGACCAATCGACGCGGTCTATCAAGGCATAGACCCTAGCGATTAGACGCGCGCCCCCTGGCGGCCTAGGCTGGTGCTATCAAATAGCCGCTGGTCTCTTCGCCCGATGCAAAGCAAACCCCCGGTCTGCGCAGCCTCCACGCCACTGGCCCTGCCCGCTGCCAGCAACACCTACGACTACGTCCAGCTCGACGACGCTGCCCACAGCAGCACGCCGCTGGCCGAGGAAGTGGCCCTGGCCATCGTCTACAACGGTCTCAACCAGGCGGTGATGCTGGTCAGCCCCACCGACCTCGAGGACTTCGCCGTGGGTTTCAGCGTGGGCAGCGGCATCGTCAGCAGCACCGACGAAATCTATGACGTGAAGCTGTCCGGCAGCGGTTCGGCGTTGTACGCCGACCTGGAAATCTCCAGCCGCGCCTTCTGGAACCTCAAGGACCAGCGCCGCCAGCTGGCCGGCACCAGTGGCTGCGGCCTGTGCGGTGTCGAGGCCCTGGAGCAGGCCCTGCCGGAACTGAACGTGCTGCCCGGCGCGCCCCTGCCACCGGTGCATTGGCTCAAGGACCTGCGCCAGCGCATCGATGCCTTCCAGCCCCTGGGCCAGCACTGCGGCGCAGTACATGCGGCGCTGTTCATGGACCGCGACGGCCAGCTGCTGCTGGGCCGCGAGGACATCGGTCGGCACAACGCTCTGGACAAGCTGATCGGCGCCCTGCTGCGCCAGCGCATCGACACTGCCGGGGGCCTGGCCATCGTCACCAGCCGCTGCAGCCTGGAGCTGATCCAGAAAGTGCTGCGCGCCGGTATCCAGACCCTGGTCAGCCTCTCGGCCCCCACCGGCCTTGCCCTGCAGTGGGCACGCAAGCACAACCTCAACCTCATTCATTTGCCCAAACACAGTGCACCGCGGGTGTTCAGCCCAGCGGCGGAGTAGTAAAAGCCGTGACCTCCTACGAAAAACTGCCGGACAACGCCCCCGCCTCCACCCCTCGCTACCAGCCCTACCCCGGCCCTGCCGGCGGTTGGGGCGCGCTCAAGAGCGTGGCCAAGGCCTGGGTTGGCAGCGACAACGCGCTGAAGAACATCCGCGCCCTGCTCAAGACCAACCAGAACGGCGGCTTCGACTGCCCGGGCTGTGCCTGGGGCGACTCGCCCGAAAGCGGCATGGTCAAGTTCTGCGAAAACGGCGCCAAGGCGGTCAACTGGGAAGCCACCAAGCGCCGTGTGGATGCGGCGTTCTTCGCCCGCTACAGCGTCAGCGCGCTGCTCGGGCAGAGCGACTACTGGCTCGAATACCAGGGCCGCCTGACCGAACCGATGGTCTACGACCCGGCCAGCGACCGCTACCAACCGATTGCCTGGGACGCCGCCTTTGCGCTGATTGCCGAGCACCTGAACCGCCTCGAATCCCCCGACCAGGCCGAGTTCTACACCTCGGGCCGGGCCAGCAACGAGGCGGCCTACCTGTACCAGTTGTTCGTGCGTGCCTATGGCACCAACAACTTCCCCGACTGCTCGAACATGTGCCACGAGGCCAGCGGCGTGGCCCTGGGCCAGAGTGTCGGCGTGGGCAAGGGCACGGTCACCTACGACGACTTCGAACACGCCGATGCGATCTTCGTCTGGGGCCAGAACCCCGGCACCAACCACCCGCGCATGCTCGACCCGCTGCGTGATGCGGTCAAACGCGGCGCCCAGGTGGTGTGCGTGAACCCGCTCAAGGAGCGTGGCCTGGAGCGCTTCCAGCACCCGCAGAACCCGTTGGAAATGCTCACCAACAGCGACCGCCCGACCAACACGGCGTTTTTCCGCCCGGCGCTGGGCGGCGACATGGCGCTGTTGCGCGGCATGGCCAAGTTCGTCCTGCAGTGGGAGCGTGAAGCCCAGGCCGCAGGCGAGCCGGCGATCTTCGATCACGCCTTCATCGCCGAGCACGGGCATGGGGTCGATGAGTACCTGGCAGCGGTGGACGCCACCTCGTGGCAGCAGATCCAGGCGCAGTCGGGCCTGACCCTGGCCGACATCGAGCTGTCGGCGCGCATGTACTGCAAAGGCAAGCGCGTGATCATGTGCTGGGCCATGGGCATTACCCAGCACCGTCACTCGGTGCCGACCATCCAGGAAATCGTCAACCTGCAGATGCTGCGCGGCAACATCGGCGCACCCGGCGCCGGCCTGTGCCCGGTACGCGGCCACAGCAACGTGCAGGGCGACCGCACCATGGGCATCAACGAGCGCCCGCCGGTGTTCCTGCTGGATGCCATCGAAAAGCGCTTCGGCTTCCAGGTGCCGCGGCACAACGGCCACAATACGGTCGAGGCGATCCACGCCATGCTCGAAGGCCGGGCCAAGGTGTTCATCGGGCTGGGGGGCAACTTCGCCCAGGCCACCCCGGACACCGAGCGCACCGCCCAGGCCCTGCGCAATTGCGAGCTGACCGTGCAGATCAGCACCAAGCTCAACCGCAGCCACCTGATCCACGGCAAGCAGGCACTGATTCTGCCGTGCCTGGGCCGCACCGACATCGACCAGCAGGGCGAGGGCCCGCAAGCGGTGACCGTGGAAGACTCGTTCAGCATGGTCCATGCCTCCAACGGCCAGCTCAAGCCGCTGTCGCGGCAGATGCGCTCGGAGCCTGCGGTGGTGGCCGGCATTGCCGCCGCCACCTTGGGTAAGCAACCGGTGGACTGGCACTGGCTGGTGGCCGATTACGCGCGCATCCGCGACCTGATCGCCGACACCATCCCGGGCTTTGCCGACTTCAACCAGCGCCTGGAACTGCCGGGCGGCTTCTATCTGGGCAACAGCGCCGGCAGCCGCCAGTGGAAGACCGCCACCGGCCGCGCCAACTTCAAGGCCAACCTGCTGCCCGACAGCCTGCTGGACGAACGCGTGCGCGCCAGCGGCCAGTTGCCGGACCTGATCATGCAGTCGATGCGCTCCCACGACCAGTACAACACCACCATCTACGGCATGGACGACCGCTACCGCGGCGTGCGCGGCCAGCGTGACGTATTGTTCGCCAACGAGGCCGACATCATCCGCCTGGGCTTCCAGCCGGGGCAGAAGGTCGACATCGTCTCGCTGTGGGGCGACGAGCATGTACGCCGGGTGCATGGCTTCACCCTGCTGGCCTTCGACATCCCCGCCGGCCAGGCCGCCGCCTATTACCCCGAGGTGAACCCGCTGGTGCCGCTGGAGAGCATCGGCGACGGCAGCCATACGCCAACTTCGAAGTTCATCGCCATCAAGCTGGAGCGGGCGCGGGACGACGGGCGGATCATCTGAATTCGCTCCCACAGGTAAAGCGCCTGTCTTGATTCCTCAGTAAACCTGTGGGAAGCCTGCTTTGGAGAACCAGCCAGAGAGTTGCTCCTCGCAGCTCTCTGCGCAGCCTCTCGATCCAAGTAACGGCCACAAAAAAAGCCCTGTCCGCAACGGATCAGGGCTTTGTCATAAATACCTCTGACAGCCGATTTTCGAGAAAGTTTCATACATAATTCAATAACTTAGAGAATTGTGTACAACTCGTGCTACTCGTCGGATTTCCGTTGCCAGCCGCCTCGCCCGGCCTCAAATTCCGCCTCGTCATCCATTTGAGGCTCTCTTGATGAAGAAGTACTCCTCGATTCTGTTGTTGTCTTTCAGCTTGCTCAGCGGCGTGGCCATGGCAGGCGGCACCACCGAGGCCGGCATTGGCGGCGCATTGGGTGGGGTACTGGGCTCCGTGGTGGGCAACTCCATTGGTGGCAGCACGGGCGGCGCCATCGGTGCCGGCCTGGGTGGTGCGGCCGGCGGTGCCCTGGGTGCCGACAAGCGCCAACGTGGCGAGGCCGCCATCGGTGGCGCGCTGGGCGCCGCAGGCGGTAACGTGGTCGGCCGCTCCATGGGCGGTACCACCGGCAGCTACATCGGTGCAGCAGCAGGCGGCGGCGCCGGTGGCGCGCTGGGTAACTACATGGGCAACAAGGCCGACGAAGACGAGCGCCGCGACGACCGCCGCTACCGCCGCGGTTACGACGATCGCCGCCACTACGACCGCGGCCATCACTACGGCCACCGCAAGCACAAGCGCCACTGGCGCGACTGATCGGCCGGCTGTCACAAACGCCTGCGGCGCCCACCGCAGGCGTTTTGCTTAAGCGCCCAGGCACATTGCCACCACACCATTGGCTTAAGCCATACTCCTAACCCTTAAGCGATCTTGCCCCCTCCCCTGCGACAAAACGCGACAGCCCGTACTCCGCAGCCACTGGCGCTCTCCCCTGGTTTACCTGACCACTCACTCAAATAAAAGGTGCCCTCCTGGCCAGGCATGCCTGCATGACTGAGCGGTCGGATTAAGGGCTGTCCCGATTTTGACGTCAAAAGTCAGCTTGTACCATCCGCACTCGTAACCTGAAAAAGGCAGCGCAGCGGAATGCGGATGTATCTCGTCATATGGATCGGCACAGCGCTATGCGCCACGGCACTGTTCACCGGCATGCTCTGGTTGGGCCTGCTGGGGCTGGCCGCCATCGTGCTTGCAACCCTGCTGCTGCGCCCCCGCCCGGTGGCCTGCACCACCCCAGCCCAGGAAAACACGCCGCCTGAGGCCAGCCCTGGCCACCAACATCCGCTGTTACAGCTGCTGCCGCAGGCTGCCGCCGCCTGGACCGACGGCCTGCAGCAAAGCCGTTTGCTGGTGGCCGACAACATCGGCGGCCTGCTGGAGCGCTTTGCGGCCATCCACCAACGCCTGGACGCGTCGCTCGATGCTGCCGCCCGCAGCACCGAGCAGGACGGTGTCAGCGATGGCCTGCGCCGCTGCAGCGGGCAACTGCAGCAGGTGACCGACGCCTTCGCCAGCCGCGGCCAACGCCAGAGCGCCGTGCTGCAAAGCATCAGCCACCTGGACAGCTACACCGGCCAGTTGCAGCAGATGGCACGGCATGTCCAGGAAATCGCCAACCAGACCAACCTGCTGGCCCTCAACGCCGCCATCGAAGCGGCGCGGGCCGGTGACTATGGCCGGGGCTTCTCGGTAGTGGCCGACGAAGTGCGCAAACTGTCGCAACTGTCGGCCACCACCGGGCAGTCCATGGATGCCAAGGTCGGTGAAATCAACCATGCCATCCAGACCAGCATCGAATCGGCCGAGGCGCTCAGCGCCCATGACCAGGCTGACCTTGCACACCTGCAGCAACTGCTCGACGAGGTGATCGAAGGCCTGGGTGGCAACCTCAAGGCCCTCGACCAGACCTCCAGGGAATTGCAGCAGGACACCCGCACCACCCAGCAGGACATCCAGGCGATTCTGGTCAACCTGCAGTTCCAGGACCGTGTGGACCAGGTACTTGACCATGTCGCCATCGACCTTGGCGAACTGCTGGCCGCCCTCGCGGCCAATGACCCGAAGCTGGCCGACATCGACGCCTGGCTGCGCGGCCAGCGCGAGCGCTTCACCACCCGTGAAGAGCGCAGCGGCCGGCACTCCCCGAGCGATGCCGCCGAACTCACCTTCTTCTAACCCCTCAGGTAACCCTCACCATGGCCAAAACCATTCTGATCGTCGACGACTCGGCCTCCATGCGCCAACTGGTGCGCATCAGCCTCGCCGGCGCCGGCCACACCATCATCGAAGCGTGCGACGGGCAGGATGCGCTGGCCAAGCTGACCGGGCAGAAGGTCAACCTGATCATCAGCGACGTGAACATGCCCCGGTTGGATGGCATCGGCCTGGTCAAGGCGTTGAAGGCGCGTAACGAATACCGCTTCACGCCGATCATGATGCTCACCACCGAAAGCGAGCAGAGCAAGAAGGCCGAAGGCCAGGCCGCCGGTGCCAAGGCCTGGATGGTCAAGCCGTTCCAGCCACAGCAGTTGCTGGCTGCCGTAGAAAAGCTGGTGGGTTGATGGCCAGCCTCACGCTGCGCCCCGGCACCGAAAACCTGCCTGCGTGCCTGGCCCTTGCCGGTGACCTGACCATTTTCGAGGCGCGCGACACCCACACCACCCTGCTGGCACTGCTGGCCGAGCACCCGGGCCCCTGGTCGCTCGACCTCGGTGCGCTGGGCGAGCTCGACAGTGCCGGGCTGCAGTTGCTGCTGGCCTTGGCCAGGCAGTTCGGTGCCGAGGCCAACGCGCTGCAGGTGGTGGCGCTGTCTGAGCAAGCCGCCGCTGTAATCGACCTGTTGCGCCCGGCAGAGCTGGCGCTCGACCTTAAAGCTGCCTGCGCAGGATGACCCATGCTCGACGCACAACAGTGGCAGCAGTTACTCCAGGGTTTTCTCGAAGAAGCCAATGACCTGCTCAGGGAGGCCGAAGACTGCCTGCTGATCCTTGAGCGCAGCCCCAGCGACAGCGAGGCGATCAACGCCTTGTTCCGTTCGGTGCACACCCTCAAGGGCTCGGCCGGGATCTTCTCGCTGGAACCTCTGGTAACCCTGGCCCACCAGCTGGAAAACCGCCTGATGCAGTTGCGCGACGGCGAGTGCGCGCTCAGTGACAGCCTCACCTCGCTGATGCTGCAGTGCATGGACGAGCTCAATACCATGGTACGCAGCATCGACCCGCACACCGCCACCCTGGCGCCGCATACACCCCGCCAGGCCGAGCTGCTGGCTGCGCTCGAAGCGCTTGACAGCCCCCCGGGGCCAGCCGCTGAAAGCGCGGCTGTCTGGCAGTTGAGCCTGCGCCTGGATGCCGAACTGCTGCGCAACGGCTTCGACCCCTGTGCGTTCATCCGCTACCTGGCGCGGCTGGGCGAGCTGCTTGCCGTGCACACGCTGACCGACGCCCTGCCTCCGCTCGAGCAGATGGACCCCGAGCAGTGCTACCTGGGTTTCGACATCACCCTGAGCACCCTCGCCAGCCGCGAGGAGCTGCAAGAGGTGTTCAGCCTCGCCGATGGTTTTTACCAACTGAGCCTGGCCTGCCAGGCAGCGCCCGAGCCGCTGCCCGACATGGCGCCCGCAAGCCCGCCTGCGCAAACGTTGTCGCCCGTTCAAGCCACCGAGGAGCCACGCACGGTTCATGCCGCCAGCAGCCTGGTGAAGGTCGCGGCGCACAAGCTCGACGAGCTGATCAACCTGGTCGGCGAGCTGGTCATCAGCACCGCCGGCGCGCACATGCAGGCCATGCACAGCGGTGACAGCGACTGCATCGAGCGGGTGCAGGCGGTACACCAGCATGTCGAGCAGATCCGCGAGCGCGCCTTGAAGCTGCGCATGGTCGAAATCGGCGAAACCTTCAATCGCTTCCACCGGGTCGTGCGTGACGTCAGCCTGACGCTGAACAAGCAGATCCAGTTGCACCTGCATGGCGGCGACACCGAGCTGGACAAGACGCTGATCGACCGCATCGCCGACCCGCTGATCCACCTGGTGCGCAACGCCATCGACCACGGCATCGAAGGCGCCGAGGAGCGCCTGGCCGCCGGCAAGCCGGCGCAGGGCAACCTGAGCCTGAGCGCCGGCCATGACTCGGGGATGATCGTGCTGGAAATCCAGGACGACGGGCGCGGCCTGAACACTGCCAGAATCCGCGAAAAAGCCATTGCCCGCGGCATGCTCGATGCCGACAGCCTGCTACCGGACAACGATATCCACATGCTCATTTTCGAGGCCGGTTTTTCCACCGCCGAACAGGTGTCCAACCTGTCCGGGCGCGGGGTCGGCATGGATGTGGTGCGCAGCGCCATCGACGAGCTGCGCGGCACCATCGAAATCGAGTCGGCGCAGGGACTAGGCTGCCTGTTCCGCATCCGCCTGCCGCTGACCCTGGCGATCATCGATGGCTTTCTGGTGGGGGCCGGGCTTGAGCGCTTCGTCATCCCACTGGACATGGTCACCGAGTGCATGGAAGCCCCTTCAGATACCAGCGGCCCGCTCAACCTGCGCGGCAAGCCGCTGCCATGCATCGACCTGACCACGCATTTTGCGCTGGGCGTACCACCGGCCAGCCGGCGCAACATCGTGGTGGTCAGCCAGGGCCGGCAACAGGTCGGCCTGATCGTCGACCGCCTGTACGGCGAGCTGCAAACCGTGATCAAACCGCTCGGGCAGCTGTTTCGCCACCTCAATGGCATCAGTGGCTCGACCATCCTCGGTTCAGGCCAGGTGGCGCTGATCCTCGACATCGCCAGCCTGTTCCGCGACCTGCAACAGCGCAACGAACCCAAGCATCGCCCCTCGGCGGCGATGGCAACCCTTTCCGGAGACGAGACATGCAGTGGATCAGCAACATGAAAATCGGGGCGCGCCTGACCCTGGGTTTCATCGTGGTAGTGGCGCTCACCGCCATCATCGGCCTCATCGGGATTCGTAACCTGGACCAAGTCGACCAGCTCTCGGACCGCATGTTCGATGTCGATATCCAGGGCCTGAGCACCCTGCAAAACGCCAATATCCAGCTGGTCACCGCCGGGCGCTCGCTGCGCCAGAGCCTGCTGGCGGTATCCCGCGAGGAGCGCGACAAAGCCGCCGCCGATGCCCGCGCGGCCCTGGACAAGACCCGTGAGCAACTGCTCAAGGCCAAGGACTACCACCTGACGCCCGAGGGCAAGGCCAGCGTCGACAACATCAACACGCGCCTGCAGGACTACGTCAACGCCGCCACCCTGCTGCTCGCCACCCACCAGCAGTCTGGCGAGCTGCAAATCAGCAGCCCGACCCTCGAACTGCTGCCACGGGTCATCGCCGCGGCCACCGAGCTGGACCAACTGCTGGGCACGGCCAGCCAGACCAAGCAGGACCGGGCGGGCGAAGCCAACAGCGACATCACTGCCATTGCCGAAAGTTCGCGGGTGCAGATGATCACCCTGGTCGCGGTCGCCACCCTGGCCGGCTTGCTGATCGGCGTGCTGGTGACCCGCAGCATCACCCGCCCGCTCAGTGGCGCGGTGCTGGCTGCCGACCGCATGGCCGCTGGCGACCTGAGCCACGACCTGGTGGTCAACCGCCGCGACGAAACCGGGCAATTGCTGGGTTCGATGCAAAACATGACGGTACGCCTGCGCAGCATCCTCGGTGATGTGCGCAGCGCCGCCGATGCGCTGTCGTCGGCCTCGGCCGAGGTCAGCTCGACCTCCCAGTCGCTCAGCCAGGCCGCCAGCGAACAGGCCGCCAGCGTCGAGCAGACCAGCGCCTCGATCGAGCAGATGTCGGCCTCCATCGCCCAGAACACCGAAAGCGCCAAGCTCACCGACGACATCGCCGGCAAGGCCGCCAACGATGCCGGCCAGGGTGGCACGGCGGTCGGCGACACGGTGCTGGCAATGAAGCAGATCGCCGACAAGATCGGCATCATCGATGACATTGCCTACCAGACCAACCTGCTGGCCCTTAACGCAGCCATCGAAGCGGCCCGCGCCGGCGAGCACGGCAAGGGCTTCGCGGTGGTTGCCGCAGAAGTGCGCAAGCTGGCCGAACGCAGCCAGATCGCCGCCCAGGAAATCGGCCAGGTGGCTTCGAGCAGCGTGCAACTGGCCGAAAAAGCCGGCGTGCTGCTGGGCGAAATCGTCCCCAACATTCAGCGCACCTCGGACCTGGTGCAGGAAATCACCGCAGCGTCCCAGGAGCAAAGCAGCGCAGCCGGCCAGGTCAACATTGCCATGGGCCAGATGAACCAGATCACCCAGCAGAACGCCTCGGCCTCCGAGGAGCTGGCCGCCACCGCCGAGGAAATGAACGCCCAGGCCGGGCAGTTGCAGGAACTGATCGCCTTCTTCCGCTTCCAACAGGATGGCCTACCGCGCCTGCAACGGCCGGTCGAGCCGCTGCCCGAGCCGCTGCAAGCCATGCGCAAGGCCAGCCTGGACGACCACCAGTTCGTCAATTTCTCCTGACCGGAGCGTGCCATGACCGCACTGCAAGCCTCGTTCGGCAACCTGGCCGAAGCCCAATGCATCCAGCACCTGAGCTTTCGGGTGCGCCAGGCCGGCTACGCCCTGCCCATCGACCTGGTGCGCGAGATCATCGAGTACGCCGAGGTCACCCGGGTGCCGATGATGCCGGAGTACATTCACGGGGTGATCAACCTGCGCGGCAACGTCGTCCCGGTGCTGGACCTCGCGGCGCGCTTTGGCCTGAGCCGCACCGCGCCGGGCAAACGCACCTGCATCGTGATCACCGAGCTGGCCCTGGAAGACACCCGCCAGCGGCTTGGCCTGGTGGTCGATGCCGTGGACGCCGTGCATGACATCGACACCCGCCAGGTACTGCCGCCGCCGCCCTTCGGTGCACAGATCCGCGTCGACTTCATTGCCGGCATGGCCCAGCAGGAGCAAGGTTTTCTGATCATCCTCAACCTGCTGCAAGTGCTGTCGACCCAGGACCTGCTGGATCTGGCCCAAGCCAGGGCGGCAGACTGACCCATGCTCAGCCTGCCCAAGCTTGGCGAAGCCCAGTTCAAGCAATTGCAACGCCTGATGCAGGACGCCTCGGGCATACACCTGGCCAGCAACAAACGCACGCTGGTGGCCGGGCGCCTGATGCGCCGCCTGCGGCACTTTCAGTTCAACAACTACGACCAGTACCTGGCGCTGATCGCCGAGCCGGCCCACCAGCGCGAACGCCGCCTGGTGGTCGACTTGCTGACCACCAACGAAACCTACTTCTTTCGCGAGCACCCGCACTTCGAGTTTCTCGGCCAGTGGCTGGCCAAGCAGCGCGCGCCCGTGCGCCTGTGGAGTGCGGCCTGTTCATCGGGCGAGGAGCCCTACAGCCTGGCCATGGTCGCCGCCGAGCACCTGGGCGGCGACTGGTCGGTGCTGGCCAGCGACCTCAGCCAGAGCATGCTGGCGCTGGCCGAGCGTGGCATCTACAGCATGGAACAGAGCCGCTACTTCCCCGATGGGTGGCTGCGCCGCCATGCCCAATGCGGTGTCGGCGACATGGAGGGGCGTTTGCGCATCCAGGCCAACCTGCGCTCACGGGTGCGCTTTCGCGAGGTCAATGTGGTCCGGCCACTGCCCGAAGACCTGGGCACCTTCGATGTGATTTTCCTGCGCAACCTGCTGATCTACTTCGAGCCTGCGCAAAAGCAGGAGATCGTCCGGCGGATCGTCGGGCAACTGCGCGTGGGCGGGCTGTTGTTCATCGGCCATGCCGAAAGCATTCACGGCTTCGACCTGCCCTTGCGCCTGGTGCAGCCATCGGTGTTCGAGCGGGTATGAGTACACGAGGCAAGGAGCCGATCCGCGTGTTCATCGTCGATGACTCGGCGCTGGTGCGCCAGGTGCTCACGCAACTACTGGAAAAACACCCGCACATTCGCGTCATCGGCATGGCTGCCGACCCCCTGTACGCGATCGACAAGCTGCGCAAGGACTGGCCCGACGTGCTGATCCTCGACCTCGAAATGCCGCGCATGGACGGGCTGACCTTTCTGCGCCAGGTAATGAGCGAGCGCGCCACGCCAACCATCATCTGCTCAAGCCTGGCCGAACCCGGTACGGCGCTGGTCGAGCAGGCCCTGAAGGCCGGCGCGGCCGGCATCTTCACCAAGGCCCGGCTGGGCTTGCGCAAGGCCCTCGAAGACCTTGAGGGCGAGCTGGTGAGCAGTGTCGAGAACGCCGCGCGGGCGCTGCCGGCACGCGCAGTTGCCAACAAGCCGAAGGACGAAAAAAAAACTGCGCCCGCTACGACGTATGGGCTCAAAACCTGTGAGCGAATCGTTACACTTGGCTGTTCGACAGGCGGCACCCTGGCGCTGGAGTACATCCTCAGACGCTTGCCAGGCAACTGCCCCGGCATTGTGATCGTTCAACACATGCCAGAGAAATTCACCGCCGATTTTGCCCGCAGGCTCAACAGCCTCTGCCAGATCGAAGTACGCGAAGCCAGGCACCTGGACCGCGTGCAGAGCGGGTTGGCACTGCTCGCTCCCGGCGGCCTGCACATGCAGCTCAAGCGCAGCGGTTCGCAGTTTCTGGTCGAAGTGATCGATGGCCCTGCGGTCAATCGCCACAAGCCTTCAGTAGACGTCTTGTTTCGCTCCGCTGCGCGCCATGCAGGCAGCCAGGCGCTGGGCATCATCATGACCGGAATGGGTGATGACGGCGCACGCGGCTTGCTCGCCATGCGTGAACACGGCGCCTGTACCGTTGCCCAAGACGAAGCCAGCTGCGTCGTTTTCGGCATGCCCAAGGAAGCCATCAGGATGGGGGCTGCGCAACAGGTCGAGCCGCTGCAGCGATTGCCTGCGGTGATCTGCCAGTTTGCCGAACCTGCGGGCCAGGAATGACAGGGGCGGCGCCATACCGAACGTTCAACCGACTGTTGCCAAGGGTACCCGGGCACACCACAAGCGAGCGCAACCCCGCCGGCTGTGCGCAGTGCAGCCGCCAGAGCCATGCCAACAACGCTCCCTCTATTTTGCAAGACAGGTTACAGCCTATGCGTTGCCGTGTACTCCTTGCTGACGACTCGCCACTGTTCAGAGCAGGCCTGCGAGCGCTGCTGGAACAAAAACAAGAATATGCCGTGGTCGGCGAAGCGGGTGACAGCCTGGGGACGGTCGCACTGGCCGAACAGTTCAGGCCGCAGATCATTCTGCTCGACGTCGCGCTTGCCTCCAAGGGCGAACAGACCCTGCGCGAGCTGTCGGTACGCGCCCCGGAAAGCGCGGTGCTGATGCTGTCGTCGCGCTCCGAGCTGGACTTCGTGATGAAGTGCCTGCGCCAGGGCGCCCAGGGGTTTCTGTTGAAAAGCGCGACGGTGCTGGAGCTGGAGCTGGCCCTGCAGTCATTGCAGGCAGGTGGCCAATACCTGTGCTCGGCAGTATTGCCGCTGGTCATCGGCCAGGCGGTGAAGCACACCCGCCAGCACTCGGCGAGTAACCCGGCCACGCAGTTGACCACGCGCCAGCTGGAGATCCTGCGCCTGATCGCCCGCGGCGAGAGCACCCGCTCGATCGCCGACGGCCTGGGCCTGAGCGTCAAAACCGTGGAGGCGCACCGCGCGCAGATCATGCACCGCCTGCAGATTCACGACGTGCCGGGCCTTGTGCTGTTTGCCGTGCGCGAGGGCATCATCCGCCTCAACGATTGAGCGAAAGCCCCGCCAGGATCAGGCGCAAGGTTTCGGGCAGCGCCACCGGCCGCCCGGATGCACGCTCGATGAACACCTGCACCAGGGTGCCGGCCGCACAGGCCTCGGCATCACCCGGGCGGAACAGCGCCAGGCGAAACTCCACCGTGCTGCCGACCAGCCGGGTCACGCCCAGGCCCACTTCGAGCACATCCGGGAACGCCGGCAAGGCGAAAAAGTCGGCCGCCGAACTGACCACGAACGCCGCCAGTTCACCGTCGCGCAAGTCCAGCTCGGCCTGCTCCACCAGAAAGGCCTGGATGGCGGTCTCGAAGAAGCCATGCACCGTGGAGCCCGCAAGGTGGCCGTTGAGGCCGTTGTCCTGGGGACGGGTGAGGATGGGGTGGAAGTGGCAGAAGGCGGAGCGTTGGGGGGATTCGGTCATGGGGCCGTCCTAAGCATCCCTAGATGATTTGCAGAAGCTTCCCACAATGACCTCGGAACGCCTATAGTCGCAATCAACAATAGTTTGCATAAGATGGTCGGCACCCAATGAAACCGAGACACACACCCATGCCCACCCAGCAATTGGATCATGCCAACCTCAGCCGACTGGCCGAAGGTGGCCGCATCAATGCCACCCACATCGTTGCACAGCCCGGAGGCTGGGCCATCCAGGTCGATATAAACGATCAGGAGCACGTGCTCACCGCGCAGCGTAGCGGCGATATCAGGTTGTTCAAGAAATTCGAAACGCTGGTCAGCTACCTGCATGAACTGGGTATAGACCACTTCGAGGTCGACAGCTCGATCTGGAACCCGGCACAAATCAGCACCTACAAGCGGCCTGATCGGGCCCAGGCGCTCAAACGGGCCCATGAAGCGGCTGCCTATGACGCGTGGTTCGCCGAACAGGTCGAAGCCAGCTTGCAAGATCGATCACCTGCGCTGGAAGACCATGAGGCCGAAAAGCTCTTTGCTGCCCGTCGCGCTGACCTCAAGGCCCGCCAGCGCTGATGCGACTGCTGTGGTCAGCGATGGCATTGCAGGATCGTTTACACATCATGGACTACATTGCCGAAGACAACCCCGCAGCGGCACAGGCGTTGGACGAGGCATTCAGGGACAAAGCCAGACGCGCAGCACGCTACCCTCGCCTCTACAGATCCGGAAGGTACCCCGATACCCGGGAGATCGCGGTAGGGGCAAACTACGTCATCGTCTACCGAGTCATGGATGAAGCCATAAAGGTACTGCGTATCCTCCACGTCCGGCAGCAATGGCCCTAATGCCAGGCACAAAAAACCGCCCCGAGGGGCGGTTTCTTGTTCCGTACCGGCTAGCAGCTTACAACTGCGGGCCAGCGGCCTTGATGGCGTCGGAAACGTCGAACTTCTTGAAGTTCTCGGTGAACAGCTTGGCCAGGCCCTTGGCGGCTTCGTCGTAGGCAGCCTGGTCAGCCCAGGTGTTGCGCGGGTTGAGCAGCTCGGTTTCAACGCCCGGCACGGCCTTCGGCACGTCCAGGTTGATGATGTCCAGGTGCTCGGTTTCGGCGCCGACCAGAGCACCGCTCTGGATGGCAGCGATCACGCCACGGGTGGTCGGGATGCTGAAGCGCTTGCCAACGCCGTAGCCACCGCCGGTCCAGCCGGTGTTGACCAGGTACACCTTGGAGCCGAAAGCGTTGATGCGCTTGATCAGCAGCTCGGCGTAAACGCCGGCCGGGCGCGGGAAGAACGGCGCGCCGAAGCAGGTGGAGAAGGTCGACTTGATGCCGCTACCCGAACCCATTTCGGTGGAACCGACCAGCGCGGTGTAGCCGGACAGGAAGTGGTAGGCCGCCTGCTCGTTGTTCAGGATCGACACCGGCGGCAGAACGCCGGTCAGGTCGCAGGTCAGGAAGATGACGGCGTTAGGCTCGCCGCCCAGGTTCTTCTCGGAGACCTTGGCTACGTGGCTCAGCGGGTAGGCTGCGCGGCTGTTCTGGGTCAGGCTGACGTCGGCATAGTCGGCGTGCTTGGCATCGTCGATGACGACGTTTTCCAGCACAGCGCCGTGCTTGATGGCTTTCCAGATGACCGGCTCGTTCTTCTCGGACAGGTCGATGCACTTGGCATAGCAACCGCCTTCGATGTTGAAGACCACGCCCTCACCCCAGCCGTGCTCGTCGTCACCGATCAGGTAACGGCTTTCGTCGGCCGAAAGGGTGGTCTTGCCGGTGCCGGACAGGCCGAAGAACAGGGTCACGTCGCCCGCTTCGCCGATGTTGGCGGCGCAGTGCATCGGCAGCACGTCGGCGGCCGGCAGCAGGAAGTTCTGCACCGAGAACATGGCTTTCTTCATTTCACCGGCGTAGCGCATGCCGGCGATCAGCACCTTCTTCTGGGCGAAGTTGATGATCACGCAGCCATCGGAGTTGGTGCCGTCACGCTCAGGCTCGCACACGAAATTGGCGACGTTGAGGATCTGCCACTGATCGCGCTTGGCCGGGTTGAACTGGCCCTGCTCCGGGTTGATGAACAGGCAACGGCCGAACAGGTTCTGCCAGGCGGTCTGGGTGGTCATCTTCACCGGCAGGTAGTGCTCGGCCGCAGCCCCTACGTGAACGTAGGAAACGAAGTGATCCTGGGCGTTGTTGAACGCCTCGACGCGGTCCCACAGGGCATCGAACTTGTCGGCCGGGAACTTGCGGTTGATCGGGCCCCAGCCAATCTGGTCCTGGGTGGAAGGTTCTTCGACGATGAAACGGTCAGCCGGCGAACGGCCAGTACGGTGACCGGTTTCGACCACCAGTGCGCCAGTATCGGCCAGCACGCCTTCACCGCGGGACAGCGCTTCTTTTACCAGCTCATCGACGCTCAGGTCGGTGTACACGGTGTTGTTGGCTTGCGTCATGAGATACCCCATCCGGCCCGAGGCCGAGTGCTCCAAACGTTTTGTAGTTGCTTTGAAAAAACTACTACAGCGAAAAAAGTGGCCGGATTATGCCAGAAACGCCCAAAAAAAGTAGGCCCCTCCTGTCAGAACTGCGTTTTTGCGCAATTCGACAGGAGATTCCCCTGAGCTTTAACGTTTCAGTGACGAGTTTCTGACGCCGACTCAGTGCCACCACCGGCAAACAGTTGCGCCACATCGCTGGCATCGAAGAAATAGCGCTCGTTGCAGAACTGGCAGTCGATCTCGACCGTGCCACCGCATTCCTCGACCAGCGCCTTGGCGTCCTGCTCGCCAAGACTGACCAGCGCATTGCCGGAACGTTCGCGCGAGCAGCTGCAATTGAAGCGCAGTGGCTGGATGTCGAACAGGCGCACGGCGTCTTCGTGGTAGAGGCGGTGCAACAGGGTTTCGTTGCCTTCTGCCCACTCCTCGGGCTTGAGGGTCCTGGCCAGAGCGACCACGTGCTGCCAGCTTTCTTCGCGCTCTTCATCGTCCGGCTGGCGGTCACGCGGCAGTTGCTGCAGCAGCAGGCCACGGGCCTTGCCGCCTTCGGCGTTGAGCCAGAAACGCGTGTTGAGCTGCTGCGACTGGACGAAATAGTTGGTGAAGCACTCCGCCAGGTCGGCGCCGTCAAGGTCGACGGTACCCTGGTAGCGCTGGCCCTTGATCGGGTCGATGGTCAGGGTCAGGTGACCACCGGGCATCAGTTGTTCCAGGGTGGCATCGTCTGCGATCTGCTCGGCCTCGTAACGCGCCATGCCGCGGATTTCGCGGTCGCCGGAGCACTCGACCATCAGCAGCGGGATCGGCCCGGAGGAACGCGCCTGCAAAATCAGCAGTCCGTCGAACTTGAGCGCGCCCACCAGCAGGGAGGTCGCGGCCATCAGCTCGCCGAGCAGCGTCTGAACCGGTTTCGGGTAGGCGTGGCGGGCCAGCACTGCGGCATAGCTTTCGTCGAGAGACACCCACTCGCCGCGCACATCGCGCTCGTCGAAGATGAAACGTTGGGTGAAATCGGTATCTGGCAAGTCGCTCATGGGTGTCCGAGTATCAGAAAATGATGACAAAATAATAACAGGCGGCTAAAAAGCCCCGCTGCAGAGCGCTTTAAGGGCGCTCAAGCCCTTTAGGAGATCGAGGTATCTTATGGACAATCGACCACTGTTCCAAGCGAGGTGGTCCTGGGGACCCCTGGCAGCCTGCACGCTGCTGCCCATCGCACTACTGTGTTTCTGGTTATGGCCTGTTGGCCAGATCCTCTGCCTGACTTTCGACGAATGGCTGTTCCACAGCCTCAACGCCCCGCTGGCCGACAACGTCGCCTGGCGCAACATCTGGGCCATTGGCAGCCTGCGCCCGTTCGACATCCTGGTCGGCCTGATCATGCTGGCGCTGCTGGTTCGCGGCGACTGGGTGTTCAAGGCGGTGCAGGTGCGCCAGGCGTTTTTCGGTTTTCTGGTCACGCTGTTGCTATTAGTGGTGATTCGCGCGCTGTTTTCCAAGTGGGTCAGTGCAATGGGCTGGCAACACAGCAGCCCGTCGATGAATTTCGACGACGCCGTGCACCTGAGCGACTACTACCCGAACCTGGAAGCCAAGTGGGAGCTCAAGGACCGTTCCAGCCAGAGTTTCCCGGGTGACCACGCCTCGGTGCTGCTGATCTGGGCGCTGTTCATGAGCCTGTTCAGCCGCCGCCTGATGCAGCACCTGGTGATCTGGGCGCTGGCCTTGCTGTTCATGATGCCGCGCCTGGTGGCCGGTGCCCACTGGGGCCAGGACGACTACATCGGCGGCCTGCTGATGGCCGTGCTGGCCCTGGGCTGGAGCTGCCACACCCCGCTGGCGGCCCACGCAAGCTCGGCGCTGGTGCGCTGGACCGCGCCGTTGTTCAGCTTGCTCGGCAAACTGCCGCTGGTCGGGCGGATGAGCGTGATTCGCGCGGTCTGACCCGGCCTCATCGCCGGCAAGCCGGCTCCTACAGAGACAGCAAATGCCTGCGGCTTATGCGATCCCTGTGGGAGCAGGCTTGCCCCGCGATGCTTTCACTCGAAACTGCCATGCAGCTGGTGAATCTGCCGGCGCTGCTTCTTGTTCGGCCGCCCGTCGGTGGTCATCCCCAATGCCCCTGCCTTGCGCAGCTCGGCCGCCTGCTCGCGGCGCTTCACGCTTTCCGGGGTTTCCTCATACAGCGTCTGCGCCTCTGGCGCGCCACGGCGCACCACTGACAACGCCTTGACCACCACCGTGCGCTCGTCAAAGCCGGTGCGCAGTACATACTCATCGCCTATTCGCGGCTCCTTGCCGGGCTTGCAACGCTCACCCCGCCAGTGCACCTTGCCGCTCTCGATGGCTGCCTTGGCCAACGCGCGGGTCTTGTAGAAACGCGCCGCCCACAGCCATTTGTCCAGGCGCACCTTGTCGTCGTCTTCAGGCTTTTGTGCCATGGTTTTTCCTCGCATTCTGTCTTTCACGGAACTGTACTACCGTGACTGACGGATGCAAAAAATCCGTGCCGTCATTACAGTTCACCACCTCATCCGCAGGGCACGCTTAGTGAAGACATTTGACCACCTGACTGTGATCGGCCTGCGCGAATGGGTCGCCCTGCCCGACCTCGGCGTCGCCGGCCTGCGGGCCAAGATCGACACCGGCGCCAGCACCTCCAGCCTGCATGCCACCGAAATCGAAACCTTCGAGCGCGACGGCCAGCCGTGGGTACGCTTCAATGCGCACCTTGGCACCGTGGTGCAACTGCGCCACCGCCGCTGCGAGGCGCCACTGGTAACCATGAAAACCATCAAGAGCTCCAACGGCCACGCCCAGACCCGCTACGTGATCCGCACGCCACTGGCCCTGGGCGATCGGGTGTGGGAGGTGGAGTTCACCCTGGCTTGTCGCAAGAGCATGCGCTACCGCCTGTTGCTGGGATCGAAGGCCCTGGTCCACGGTCAACTGGTGGTCAACCCCGGCGTCAAGTACGTCCAGGACAAACCGGCCTTCCCGGCCACCCTTTCCCCTGTCACAGGTGCTGCATGAAGATCGCTGTGCTTTCGCGTAATCCGCGTCTGTATTCCACCCGCCGCCTGGTCGAGGCCGGCACCCAACGGGGCCACGAAGTGGTGGTGATCGACACGCTGCGGGCCTATATGAACATCGCCAGCCACAAGCCGCAGATCCACTACCGCGGCAAGCCGCTGGAGGGCTTCGACGCGGTCATTCCGCGCATTGGCGCCTCGGTGACCTTCTATGGCTGCGCGGTGCTGCGCCAGTTCGAGATGATGGGCGTCTACCCGCTCAACGAGTCGGTGGCCATCGCCCGCTCGCGGGACAAGCTGCGCTCGCTGCAACTGCTGTCGCGTCGCGGCATCGGCTTGCCGATCACAGGCTTCGCCCACTCGCCAGACGACATCCCCGACCTGATCCAGATGGTCAACGGCGCGCCGCTGGTGATCAAGGTGCTCGAAGGCACCCAGGGCATCGGCGTGGTGCTGTGCGAGACCACCAAGGCCGCCGAATCGGTGATCGAGGCGTTCATGGGCCTGAAGCAGAACATCATGGTGCAGGAGTACATCAAGGAGGCCGGCGGCGCCGACATTCGCTGCTTCGTGGTCGGTGACAAGGTGATCGCCTCGATGAAGCGCCAGGCCAAGCCGGGTGAGTTCCGCTCCAACCTGCACCGCGGCGGCGTGGCCAGCCTGATCAAGATCACCCCCGAAGAGCGCATGACCGCGATCCGCGCGGCCAAGGTGATGGGGCTGAGCGTGGCCGGGGTGGATATCTTGCGTTCCAACCACGGGCCGTTGGTGATGGAGGTGAACTCTTCACCCGGGCTCGAGGGCATCGAGGTGACTACCGGCAAGGATGTGGCCGGGATGATCATCGAACACCTGGAAAAGAACGGCGGGCCTAATCAGACCCGGACCAAGGGTAAAGGCTGAAACCCAATCGCCGACTCCTACACAGGTCCCATGTAGGAGCCGGCTTGCCGGCGATGGGCCTTTACACCGCATCGCGCGGCAGCAACAACCCCAACGGCAAGCGTACCCGCGCCTCGATGCCGCCACCTGAACGGTTACGCAGCTCGACATTGCCGCCATGCTGCGCGGCAATGCGCTTGACGATCGCCAACCCCAGCCCGGTGCCTTTGCCGCCACGGGCACGGTCGCCACGGATGAACGGGTTGAAGATGGTCTCAAGCTCCGACTCGTCGATGCCGGTGCCGCGGTCCAGCACGCTCAGCACCACGTACGGCGCGCTTTGTTCACCCGATACGTAGGCCGCCACTTCCACGCCCTTGCCGGCGTGGTGCAACGCGTTGCCGATCAGGTTGCCCAGCATGCGCTTGAGCGACACCCGGCGCAGCGGGAACGGCGGGATCGGCTCCAGGCACAGGCGCACCCGCTCGTCGGGCTGGTTGTAGGGCGCCACCACTTCGCGGATCAGCTCGTTGAAGTCGACCTCCTCCACCGGCTCGTCACGCCCGTCGCGGATGAACGCCAGGAACTGGTCGAGGATCGCGTCCATGTCCTCGATGTCGCGCACCATGTCATCGCTCAGGTCACTCTCGTGGTCCATCAGCGACAACGACAGGCGTAAACGGGTCAGCGGCGTGCGCAGGTCGTGGGAAACCCCCGCCAGCATCAGCTCGCGCTCACGCCCGGCCTGCTCGACATCCTCGGCCATCTGGTTGAAGGCGCGGTACACCTCGGTCATCTCGCTGGGGGTGTCGCTGATCGGCAGGCGCACGCTACGCCCCTGGCCCAGCTGGCGGGCGGCGAACACCAGGCGTTTGAGCGGCTGGTTGAGCTGGCGCACGAAGATCCACGCCGAGGCAGTGGACAACAGGCCGATGGCCAGGAACCAGCCCAGCACGTTCCAGATTTTTTGCCCGCGCAACGGGTGTGGGTACAGCGGCACCTTCAGCCAGCCCGGACCAAGGCTCGGCGCGTTGACCCACAACGCCGGCGGCGCGTGGATGCGCAGGCGCACCTCGGTGTCCTCGCCCAGTTCGGCCTGCATCTGGCGCTGGTAGATCTCGCTGTAGGGCCAGTGCTGCTCGCCTTCGGGCACACCCGAGCCGGTCACCCGGATCAGCCCGGCGGCTTCGGCGATCTGATCGCGGTTTTCTTCATCCGCTGCCCAGTAGGCGCGCAGGGTCAGCGCCACGCCGTGGCTGTACTGGCGGTCCACCAGCACGTCCTCGTTCATCAGCAGGTACACCAGCGTCAGCGCCTTGGAGAACAGCACGACGATCAGTACCAGCCACAGGGTGCGGGCGAAGAAGCTTTGCGGGAACCAGAGAGGGGTTTTCATCAATGACTACTAGCTTGCAAGGGCAGCGAAAAGACGGGCGGCACAGACGAAAACAGGGCGGCCCCGTGGAGCCGCCCTGTTGCGCCATGCCGAGCCGACAGGCTCATTTGGCGGCGTTTCCGTCCGGCACGAAGACGTAGCCCACGCCCCATACGGTCTGGATGTAGCGCGGCTTGGACGGGTCGGGTTCGATCATGCGGCGCAGGCGCGAGATCTGAACATCGATGGAGCGCTCCAGGGCGTCCCATTCGCGGCCACGGGCCAGGTTCATCAGCTTGTCGCGGGTCAGCGGCTCGCGGGCGTGCATCACCAGGGCCTTGAGCACGGCGAATTCACCGGTGGTCAGCATGTGCGTCTCGTCGCCGCGCTTGAGCTCGCGGGTGGCCAGCGACAGCTCGTAGTCGCCAAAGGTGACGGTTTCTTCCTCGCTGCCGGGCGCGCCCGGCACGCTCGGGGCCTGGCGGCGCAGCACGGCCTTGACCCGGGCCACCAGCTCATCGGGGTTGAACGGCTTGGCCAGGTAGTCGTCGGCACCCAGTTCAAGGCCCTTGATGCGGCTGAGCTCATCGCCCTTGGCGGTGAGCATGATGATCGGGATCAGGTTGTTGGAGGCGCGCAGGCGCTTGCACGCGGACAGGCCGTCTTCGCCGGGCAGCATCAGGTCGAGCACCACCAGGTTGAACACTTCACGGGCCAGCAGGCGGTCCATCTGTTCGACGTTGGGCACGGTGCGCACGCGGTAGCCCTTGCTGGTGAAGAAACGGTCCAGCAGGCTGCTCAGGCCCGGGTCATCGTCGACGATGAGAATCTTTTCGCCTTCAGCGTTGTTTGCGGTGCTGGTCATCTGTCACTCCTCTAAGATCGCCGCGCATTATGGCGTAGCCATTGCAACGCGTGCCGTGTGCATTGTTAGCAGATTTTTCCCACGCTGCCACTTCCATGCCACTGCCCGCTGGCGCCGGGCTATCACCGCAACCCCGGCGCGATGGGTATAATGCGCGGCTTTCATCCAGCGCCGCCGGGCCCAGGCCCCTCTTGCGGCCCCCGTTTTCACAATTGTCAGGTGGTTTACATGGACAGCATCAACAGCCGTATCGCCGAGGAACTGGGCGTTCGCCCACAACAGGTCGAGGCGGCCGTGGGCCTGTTGGACGAAGGCTCGACCGTGCCCTTCATCGCCCGTTACCGCAAGGAAGTGACCGGCAGCCTGGACGACACGCAACTGCGCCACCTGGAAGAGCGCCTGCGCTACCTGCGCGAACTCGACGAGCGCCGCGCCAGCATCCTCTCGAGCATCGAGGAGCAGGGCAAGCTGACCCCGGAACTGGCCCGCGAAATCAAGCTGGCCGACACCAAGACCCGCCTCGAAGACCTGTACCTGCCGTACAAGCAAAAGCGCCGCACCAAGGGCCAGATCGCCCTGGAAGCCGGCCTGGGCGAGCTGGCCGACGGCCTGTTCAACGACCCGCAACTGGCCCCAGAAGCCGAGGCCGCGCGCTTTATCGACGCAGAAAAAGGCGTGGCCGACGTCAAGGCCGCGCTGGAAGGCGCCAAGTACATCCTCATGGAGCGCTTCGCCGAAGACGCCGCCCTGCTCGACAAGCTGCGCAGCTTCCTCAAGCAGGACGCGGTGCTAAGCGCCCGCGTGGTGGCCGGCAAGGAAGAAGAGGGCGCCAAGTTCCGCGACTACTTCGCCCATGACGAACTGCTGCGCAGCGCCCCGTCGCACCGCGCCCTGGCGATCTTCCGCGGGCGCAACGAAGGCGTGCTCAGCGCTTCGCTGAAAGTCGGCGAAGAACTGCCGGGCACCCTGCACCCGTGCGAACTGATGATCGCCGACCACGTTGGCGTGGAAAACCGCAACCGCCCGGCCGACAAGTGGCTGGGCGAGGTGGTGCGCTGGACCTGGAAGGTCAAGCTGTACACCCACCTTGAGACCGACCTGTTCGGCGAACTGCGCGACAACGCCGAAGGCGAGGCGATCAACGTGTTCGCCCACAACCTTCACGACCTGCTGCTGGCCGCCCCGGCAGGCCCGCGCGCAACCCTCGGTTTCGACCCGGGCCTGCGCACCGGCTGCAAGATCGCCGTGGTCGATGCCACCGGCAAGCTGCTGGACCACACCACGGTGTACCCGCACGCACCGAAGAACGACTGGGACCGCACCATTTCCATCATGGCCGCGCTGTGCGCCAAGCACTCGGTAGAGCTGATCGCCATCGGCAACGGCACCGCCAGCCGCGAGAGCGACAAGCTGGTGGCCGAGCTGGTTAAAAAATACCCAGCCCTGAAAATCACCAAGATCATGGTTTCCGAGGCTGGCGCCTCGGTGTACTCGGCCTCGGAACTGGCCGCCCGTGAATTCCCCGACCTGGACGTGTCGATCCGTGGCGCGGTGTCCATCGCCCGCCGCCTGCAGGACCCGCTGGCGGAGCTGGTGAAGATCGACCCGAAATCCATCGGCGTCGGCCAGTACCAGCACGATGTGTCGCAGGTGAAGCTGGCCCGCGGCCTGGACGCTGTGGTCGAGGACTGCGTGAACGCCGTGGGCGTGGACGTCAACACCGCCTCCGTGGCCCTGCTGACCCGCATTTCCGGCCTGAACGCGACGCTTGCGCAGAACATCGTCGCCCACCGCGACGCCAACGGCCCGTTCGCCACCCGTGCGGCGCTGAAAAAAGTCAGCCGCCTGGGCGAGAAAACCTTCGAGCAGGCGGCGGGCTTCCTGCGCGTGATGAACGGCGACAACCCGCTGGATGCCTCGGCGGTGCACCCGGAGGCCTACCCGCTGGTGCAGCGCATCGCCGCCGGCACCGACCGTGATATCCGCTCGCTGATCGGCGACAGCGGTTTCCTCAAGCGCCTGGACCCTAAGAAGTTCACCGACGAGACTTTCGGCCTGCCGACCGTCACCGACATCCTGCAGGAGCTCGACAAGCCCGGCCGCGACCCGCGCCCGGAGTTCAAGACCGCGACCTTCCAGGACGGCGTCGAGGACCTCAAGGACCTGGAGCCAGGCATGATCCTCGAAGGTGTGGTGACCAACGTCACCAACTTCGGCGCCTTCGTCGACATCGGCGTGCACCAGGACGGCCTGGTGCACATCTCGGCGCTGTCGGAAAAGTTCGTCAAGGACCCGCGTGAAGCGGTCAAGGCCGGCGACGTGGTCAAGGTCAAGGTCATGGAAGTGGACATCCCGCGCAAGCGTGTGGGCCTGTCGATGCGCATGGGCGACACCCCGGGCGAGAAGGTCGAGGGCAACCGTGGTGGTAACCGCGGCGGCAATGGCGGCAACCGCCAGCAGCAGGCGCCACGCCCGCGCGAAACCGCCACTGCCGCCCCGGCCAACAACGCCATGGCCGCGCTGTTCGCCAACGCCAAGCAGCTGAAGAAAAAGTGATGGACGTACCGAAGGAGTACGTCCAGAGCGCCTTCAGCCAGTTGCTGGGCTGCCGCCTGCAACGCCTGGACACAGGCGTCGCCGAGGTGGCCCTGGCGCTCGAGCCGCACCTGCGCAACCGCGGCCAGAAGCTGCACGGCGGGGCGATCTTCAGCCTGGTGGACATCGCCATGGGCCTGGCCTGCTCGGCCAGCCACGGTTTCGACCAGCAGAGCGTGACCATCGAGTGCAAGATCAACTACATGCGCGCGGTCAGTGACGGCGAAGTACTCTGCACCGCCCGGGTGCTGCACGCCGGGCGCCGCACCCTGGTGGTCGACGCCGACGTGTTCCAGGGCGACAAGCTGGTGGCCAAGGCGCAGGGAACCTTCGCGGTTCTCTAGCTCCTGTAGCCCCATCTGCGGTATTTTCAGCAACATTGTGGGGCCGCTTTGCGGCCCATCGCCGGCAAGCCGGCTCCTACAGGGATCAGTGTAGGAGCCGGCTTGTCGGCGATGGCTGCGACCCAGCCCGTTGCCGGAACCGCGTAAACCAGGCGACAACGCCAGTTCCTTTCCCAACTACCCTTGTAGACCGTCACCTCCACCCCCATATTGGGGCGACTGACGCGTGAAGGAATCCATCTTGAGCGACCTCCTCAACCGCCGCCTGAGCTTGCTCGGCGACAACCTCGACCTGCTCAAGCAGTGCCTGCACGGCATTGAGCGCGAATGCCTGCGCGTGACCCACGACGGTCGCCTGGCCCAGACCCCGCACCCCGAAGCCCTGGGTTCGGCGCTGACCAACGAACAGATCACCACCGACTACTCCGAGTCGCTGCTGGAGTTCATCACCCCGGCCCTGGCCGACCCCGTCCAGGTGCTCGAGAGCCTCGAGCAGGTGCACCGCTTCGTCTACAGCAAGCTGGGCGACGAGTACCTGTGGAGCCCGTCGATGCCATGCGCCCTGCCAGCCGAGGAAGACATCCCGATCGCCGAATACGGCACCTCCAACATCGGCAAGCTCAAGCACGTGTACCGCAAGGGCCTGGCCCTGCGTTACGGGCGCACCATGCAGTGCATCGCCGGCATCCACTACAACTTCTCGCTGCCCGAGGCGCTGTGGCCACTGCTGCGCGCCGAAGAAGGCAGCACCGAAGACGACCGCGACTACCAGTCCTCGGCGTACATCGCGCTGATTCGCAACTTCCGCCGCTACAGCTGGCTGTTGATGTACCTGTTCGGCGCATCGCCCACGCTGGACAAAGGCTTCTTGCGTGGCCGCCCGCACCAGCTTGAAGAGCTGGACGGCGAAACCCTGTACCTGCCCTACGCCACCAGCCTGCGCATGAGCGACCTGGGTTACCAGAGCAACGCCCAGGCGGGCCTGACGCCTTGCTACAACAACCTGGCCAGCTACACCGACAGCCTGCGCAAAGCCGTGGGCACGCCGTACCCGCCCTATGTCGAGGTCGGCACGCACGTGGATGGCGAGTGGGTGCAACTGAACACCAACATCCTGCAGATCGAGAACGAGTACTACTCGAACATCCGCCCCAAGCGCGTCACCTACACCGGCGAGCGGCCGATCCAGGCCCTGACTTCGCGCGGCGTGCAGTACGTCGAAGTGCGCTGCCTGGACATCAACCCGTTCCTGCCGGTGGGTATCGATATCACCGAGGCGCGTTTCCTCGACGCCTTCCTGCTGTTCTGTGCCCTGGAAGACAGCCCGCCGCTGGACAACGGCGAATGCGGCCAGTGCACCAACAACTTCCTGACCGTGGTCAAGGAAGGCCGGCGCCCGGGCCTTGCGCTGCACCGTGACGGCCAGCCAGTGGCGCTCAAGCAGTGGGCCAGCGAGCTGATCACGCGCATCGGCCAGCTGGCCGCGCTGCTAGACCAGGCACAAGGCGGCAGCGAGCACGCCAAGGCGCTGGAGTCCCAACAAGCCAAGGTCGACGACACCTCCCTGACCCCGTCGGCCCAGGTGCTGGCGCGCATGACCGAGCACGACGAGAGCTTCGTGCAGTTCTCCCTGCGCCAGAGCCGCCTGCATGCCGAAACCTTCCGTGAGCAGCCACTGAGCATCGAGCAGCAACAGGCTTTCGAAACCCTGGCCCGCGAGTCGCTGGCCAAGCAGTCGGAGCTCGAGCAGGAAGAAGTCGGTGACTTCGACCTGTTCGTCGGTGCCTACCAGGCCAGTATCCTGGCCATCAGCAACTGATGAACCGCCCTGCCCCTACCCCGCGCAAACCGCGCGCCAGCAGCCAGGCCAGGATCGAGGCGATCCTGGCGGCGGCGCGCGAGCTGTTGGCCGGGCAAGGGGTGGCGGGGCTGTCGATCTACAGCGTGGCGGAACGGGCGCAGATTCCGCCGTCGTCGGTGTACCACTTTTTCGCCAGCGTACCGGCGTTGCTCGAGGCGCTGACTGCCGATGTGCACCGGGCCTTCCGCGAGGCCCTGAGCGCGCCCATCGACAGCGCCGCGTTCAGCACCTGGCACGGCCTGTCGCGGTTGATCGAGCAGCGCATGCTGGACATCTACAACGGGGACGCCGCGGCACGGCAGTTGATCCTCGCCCAGCACGGGCTCAGCGAAGTGGTGCAGGCCGACCGCCAGCACGACCTGGAACTGGGCGAGCTGATGCAGCGCCTGTTCGACCAGCATTTCCAGCTGCCGAGCCTGCCTGCAGACGTCGATGTGTTCGCCCTGGCCATGGAACTGAGCGACCGCGTCTACGCACGCTCCATGCAACTGTTCGAGCAGATAACCCCGCGCATGGCCGAAGAAGGCATGCGTGTGTTCGAGGCCTACCTGTCGTTGTACCTGCCGCCCTTCCTGCCCCTGCGCAGCCAAGGCCATACATACACTGATACCGCCTGCTGAGGCGCCCGGATCACTTCAATGGTGGCTTCACCTGCCACCCTAGAAAGGATCACCGCGCATGCTCTCGACAGCCCCCAATCCGCTCGATCTCCTGACAGCACCGCCCGACGCCACCCTGCGCCAGCAACTGGCCGGCAAAAGCAACCTGCTCATGGCCGTACGCCAGCCCCTGGCGGACTGCACACGACAGTTAAGCAGCCTGTTCAACCTGGCCCCCAGCCTGCGCCAGACCCTGCACGACAAGCTGCAAGCCCATCTGCAGGCAGACCCGAGCCAATGCGGTTTGCGTCACGCTGACAGCCAGGTGAGCCTGCTGACATTCGCCGCCCGCATCATGGCCAGCCCGGTGTTCGCCAACCCCTTCATCGGCTGGTCGACCTGGGGTTTTGCCGACACCTCGCCATACGCCAGGCTGAGCGCAGCCGACTGGGTGCAGACACTGGCCCCGCTGGTGAATGCCGGCCACGCCCAGGCACTGCGCAACTACTGGGAGGCCCGCATGCCCGGCAGCTGGGTTTCACGCCACGCTCACACCTGCGAGCTGTTGCGCCAGCACTTCAAGCTCAGCCTGGACCTTGCCTACGGCCTGGGCACGCTGGACAACCACCACTGGCTGCAAGGCGGTCAGCCTGAACCGCGCTACGCGCTGCTGGAATGGCAACTGCCGTCAGGCGCCAAATTGCCCAGTACCGCAGCCTTGCTGATCGGCCCCGGGCCCGACGCGCCCGGCTGGCTGATCTACCTGCCAAGCCTGTCGAACAGCGTGCTTGCCTTCGAAACCCGCGAGCGTCTGTGCGGCTGGGTATTTGAAAACCGTTCATTCCTGTGGTCAGACCCTCGCTCGCCGATCACCACCGCCAGCCCCGACGACGTACTGATCACCGAACTGCAAGCCGATGGTTTCGAGGCCTGGCTGGAGGCGTCGCGCCAGCAGCAAGAGGAGATTGCCGAGCATCATCTGCAGCAAGCCTGCCTGCTCAGCGAAACCGGCCCGTTGGACTGGGCGCCGCTGCAAACCTGGGAAGCACAGCGTCAGTCGATCGTTCGCCAAGCCCTGCCGAACACGCTCGAAGCCGCCATCGAAGCAGTGATTGCTGACGATACCGCCCTGGCGCAAGAGGAAGTCCACTTCGCCTGCCTGCCCGCGCACTTGCCTGTGGGCTGGCGCCAGCGCCAGATCGAGCGCCAGGAGGTCCTGCTTGAGCAGTACCTGGACGGGCAGACAGACCCCTCTTCGGCCAAGCTCACCTCGCTGCGCGAGCGCCAGGCGGCGCTGGACCAGCTGCAGGATGCGCAGGACACCGCGCTGCTTGAAGGACCCGAAGGGGTAACGCCTGCCGAGCTGCAGGCGCGGCTTGATCCGCTCAGCGAACGCCTGTGCCAGGCCTTGCTGCAGGAGGCCCGCCTGCAGCATGCAGTGGGCGAGCTGTCTGATGTTCACCTGAACTGGGTCGAGCACCTCGTCGACCGACCTGAGCCGAGCCTGCAACGCCCTGTACAAGCCTGCGCCCTGGAGTTGATCGGTGCCGACCGCACATGGCCGTTGAGCGGCTACATGACCTTCCGGGCACTGCCGGGTGAGGACGATGAAACCGCGCAGCCTTCGGTGCTGCTGTACCGGCCAGGGCAACATGGCGGGCTGATGGCCTTCGAGGATGAACCGGCGCTTGTCCGCAGCCTGCAGGCGACGCTGCACGGCGCCTGGCCCGATGCCCTGCTGGAAACGGCAGGAACGCGCGATGACACTCAACTGCAGGCGCTGCTCACCCACCCCACACCGTTCACCTTCAATCACCCGATCATTGCATCGCATTTCATGGCGCATTGCGTACAGGGCATCATCGATACCTTGCCTGCTGCCACGCCCCGGGAGCTTGCCCGGAAACGCCTGTGTGTCAGCGAGAACCGCGCCAGGAGCATCGCCTTCGCAAGATTCGCGCACACCAACCGCAGCAGCCATCTGCAGGCCCAACTCACACCCTTGAAACACCTCGGTGCCGACCAGCTCGCCGAATTGGCCGCCGAGGTCGACGCGCTGCAACGCGCCCTGCAGGCCTCTGCCAGCTTGCTCAGCCGAAGCCTGCCGTCACGCACCCAGTTCACCCGGCACTTACTGGATGAACACCTGCGCGAGGCACTCGGTGTGCAGCACATGCCGCAGATCACCCTGAATATCGCCGACAGCGTCACCCTGAAGAAAGAGGTCACCGGCCAGTCTGCATGGGGTGGGGCCGGGTCCAGGGACGTCCCGGTTTTCAGCGAGGCGCGCAGCGACGTGAGCCTGGAAGCCTTCAGCCTTACAGCCCTGGATGAAGGCCGGCGGTTGCGGCTGGACAATGCGATTGTTCGATTCGACCCGGCAAACCCTGTGCTGGAGCAAGCCCTCACGCCGGCCTATGTCGCCTCGCTGATCACCCAGCTGGATGCCGCTGGCCGCTACGAGCAATGCATCACCCAGGCCTACCTGGGCTTCGAGCAGGAGACCGACTGGCAGGTGCAATGGCGTCGGGAAGTGCTGCGCAGGCCTTACGAGCACCGCCTGCGGCTGCTGGCACTGAGCAGGCCGGCCAGGCTCAGCGCCGATGGCCAGCAACTGCTGGAAAGGTTCTGCCGCGAACAGGTCGAGGCCGAAGCGCCCAGGTCGATCGCCTATCACACGCTGGTACTCAGGCCAGGCACGGCCGCCGACGGCTCCAGCGATCAAGTGGGGTTGTCCGGCATCACCGTCATCGAAGACGCGGGCGGCCCTGCGCTGCTGTACCTGCCGGAAGCGCCCAATGGCCAGGTCATCAGCCAGCACACCAGCAGCAGCGCGGCATGCGAGGCATTGCAAAACATGGCGCTGGACCGCTCGATGGCCAGTTATCTGGCCACCCAAACCCAGTCCGGCAACTCCGACGAGCATGAAAGCTACATCGACATGGCGCTGCAAAAAGGCTTCAAAGCCTTTATTGCGCTGGGTACGACACGCAGCGAAAGCTTGCCCACCTACGCGTCGCGCCTGGAGATGGGCGAACAGTTAAACAAGCATCGTGCCTCATCGCGCAGCCAGGCCGACCTGGCCCTGGCGGCCCCGCAGATATTCGACCACTACTTCTTCCTTGGCCTGCGGCTGGCGCTCGGCATGCTGCCCGGCGCGAGTACGGCCATGGCGTTGTACGACGGCTGGCAGACCGCGCAGGCGGCGGTCAACGCGTTCAGTCAGGGCGATGCGCAGCAAGGCCTGCTGCACCTGACCAGCCTGCTGCAGTCCCTGAGTGATGCCATTCTGACACTTGCGCCCCTGGCCGCCAGCCCCGGCAAGCCTGCGATCACGCCGCGCCTGCTGGCCCGGCAGCGTCAACACCTGGCGCCACTGACGCCCATGAGCGCAGCGCCCAAGGCGCGCCCCAGCCCCTTCGCCGGCTATGAGGCCGAGCTGCCCGCTGGCCCGCTGCTACCGTCCAGCCTGGCGCAGGGGGCTGGCGTGTTCGAACACCGCGCCACCCAACAAGGCTACATCCTGCGCAACACGGCCTGGTATGCGGTCGACTGGGACCCGGCCTACACCACCTGGCGGCTCAAACCCCAAGGTATCCGTACCTACCGTCAACCGGTGAGGCTCAATGCCCAAGGCGTATGGGAAACCCCGGGCAGGCTGGACGGCCTGCTGGTCGACACGGGCCTGCAGGGCGGCGGCGGGGCACTGACCACGCTGTACAACCAGGGTATCGCCTACTGGCGCCTTGTGCTGCGTCGCCAACCCCCGGCACTGACCGGTATGGCGCTGGCGCATGACATCAACGACGAACTGATGCGTATCAGAACGCGCTTGAACAGCCGGCAAGCAGACTACCGTGCGGCGCTGCAGGCGGTAGCCGACGGCGCGCAACCGGACGACGCGCAGAGGGCGGCGATTGCCCAGGCCCGGCAACCGTTGAGCGAGGAGCTCACCCGCAGCATCGAATTCAACGTGCACAGCATTGCCCGCCTGCAGGCGCAACGCGCGACGCTGAGCAGGGCGGACTACGCAAGGTTCACTGCACTGTGTGAAGCAAACATCAGCGAGATGAGCCTGCTCGAAATGCGCCTGGTGTCGAAACGTCTGACCATCGGCACGCATCAGGCCGAACTCGCAGCCAGGGCCATTCTGGCCCAACCCGGCACAACGATGCCCAAGGCCTTGGCAAAACGCCTGACCCAGAACTCCCTGCTGGCGAACAAGGAGATGATCGAGACACTGACGGAGGTGGAGCGCCTGGCCATCCGCCATCAGGCCAGACGCAACGCCCTGCGCGGCACGGCCCTGACCGATTACCTCATGAACGTTCACGAAACCGGGTTGACACTGGATGTCAGCAACGCGCAGTTGGTCAGGGCGTCGGTCCTCTCGACGACGCTGTTCAAGGCCAGCGCCATCGAAAACCCACAGATGGGTGCATTCATGGCGCACTTTCATGAACAAGGCGTGACGTTGCGCAGCACCCTCTACAGCCACATTGATATGCCGAATGCCAACCTGACCCGCGCCCAGGAGCGCCAGTTCCTGAGCAGTGCAAAAACCCACTATGCGCGCTTCCTGAGCAATGTCACGGCCTGGGAAGACAACTTCCAGGACTTGCTGTCGGCAGATGAAGTCCAGGCCTTGCGCCAACTGCTGCGCCAGCTTGACGATGACATCGAGGCCACGCTTGGCAGAGCTGCCGCACGCCAGCGCCCAGACCCTCGCCCCACCCGCGACACCCCTCGCCCACGCTTGTTCGAAACCGTGGAAGGGCCGATGATCGGCAGCGAGTACGTCGAGCGCGGGCAGTTGCGCATGCGCATCAACCAGCCGAACTCCGACCAGCCGCACAGCGTCTACACCCGCAACGCGGCAGACCTGTGGCAGCCCTCGACGCCAGCACGCACGGCACCGAGCGAGACGCTGCAGAACCTGGCCGACGCCGCCACTGCGCGGCTGGACGACCTCCCACGGCAACAGGCCAGGCTGCGCCAGTACCAGACGCCGCAAGCCATCCCCGTCGACCTGGAGGACATTGCACAAGGGCACGCCCAGCAGCTTCGCTTCATCGCAGGGCAAGTCCGGTTCAAGGCCGGCACCGCGATCAGCGCCGAACACACCGCGCTGACGCAAAGGCTGGAGGCTGCCGCCGAGCAGATGCAGGCGCTTGGCCGCCAGCTGCGCATCGCGCAGACCAAGGCCAGCAGCAAGCCAGCCGTCGGTCATCTGCAATACCTGCTCGAGCAACAAGCAGTGGAGCTGGCCTGGTCGCGCGTCTTGAAGCCCAAGCTCGACCGTCAGGGCAACCCTGCCGAATACCTGGAGGAATACCTCGTGCGGGATCGCACGACCCAGCAGGTCTTGTGGTACGCGCATTTCCACTTCCGCAAGCAACCTGCACAAGGCTTCACCCGGCTGGAAGCCGGCCACTTGAAACTGGCAAGTGAACGAGACCTGGGTGAAGGCGCGTGGCGCGGCAGCCTGAACGAGGCGCAGGCCAACCAGTTGTTCGGCAACCTGCGGCCGGCTGCGTGAGGTGACACCCCCGGGCTGCCAGGCAGCCCGGGGGAAACAGGCTTACAGCTTGGCGATCGACACTTCGGTGGATTTGACGAAGGCGATCACTTCGCTGCCCACCTGCAGTTCCAGCTCTTTCACCGAGCGGGTGGTGATGACCGAGGTGACGATGCCGGAGGCGGTCTGCACGTCGATTTCCGACAGTACCGGGCCTTCGAGGATTTCCTTCACGGTGCCTTTGAACTGGTTGCGGACGTTGATGGCTTTGATGGTCATGGTTTCATTCCTTCTGTTTGGCTTCGGTCTGTTGAGTGAGTCATTCAGTGCGCCCAACGCAGTTGCGTGGGCAAAGGGGCTACGGGTTCCGGCTCGGGCGGGGTGCCCGGGGCGGACAGAACACGGTTGAGCACTTCGCTTTCAAGCGCAGCCAGGCGGTGCGAACCTCGCGCCCTGGGCCTTGCCAGGTCGACGGTAAGGTCCAGGCCGACGGCGCCGTCCTCGATCAGGATCACCCGGTCGGCCACGGCGACCGCTTCGCTGACGTCGTGGGTGACCAGCAGCACGGTGAAGCCGTGCTGGCGCCACAGGCGCTCGATCAGTTGCTGCATCTCGATACGGGTCAGTGCATCCAGCGCGCCCAACGGCTCGTCCAGCAGCAGCAGGCGCGGCTGGTGGATCAGCGCGCGGGCCAGGGCCACGCGCTGCTTCTGGCCGCCAGACAACGCCGCCGGCCACTCGTTGGCGCGGTCGGCCAGGCCGACCGCTTCAAGGGCGTCCAGCGCGCGCTGGCGCCAGTCGCCGGACAAGCCCAGGCCGACGTTGTCGATCACCTTCTTCCACGGCAGCAGGCGTGCGTCCTGGAACATCAGACGGGTTTCTTCGCGGGCCTCGGCCAGCGGCGCGGCACCAGCCAGCAACTCGCCAGCGCTGGGCTGGTCGAGCCCGGCCAGCAGGCGCAGCAAGGTGCTCTTGCCGCAACCGCTGCGCCCGACGATGGCGACGAATTGCCCGGCCGGAATGTGCAGGTCGATACCGCGCAGCACTTCACGCTGGCCGAAAGTCTTGCGCAGGCCGTTCGCGGCCAGCGGGATGCCGCGCAGCAGGCGTGGCGGCTGTTGCTTGAGCACGGTCATCATGCGCCCTCCTTCTTCGCCACCTGGTACGCCGGGTGCCAGCGCAGCCACACACGTTCCAGGCCGCGGGCGGCCAGGTCGGCCAGTTTGCCGAGCACGGCGTAGAGCACGATGGCCAGTACCACCACGTCGGTCTGCAGGAACTCACGGGCGTTCATCGCCAGGTAGCCGATGCCGGAGCTGGCCGAAATGGTCTCGGCGACGATCAGGGTCAGCCACATGAAGCCCAGGGCAAAGCGCACGCCGACCAGAATCGAAGGCAGCGCACCGGGCAGGATCACCTGGCGGAACAGCGCGAAGCCCGACAGCCCGTAGCTGCGCGCCATCTCCACCAGCGCCGGGTCGACGTTGCGGATACCGTGATAGGTGTTGAGGTAGATGGGGAACAACGTACCCAGCGCCACCAAAAAGATTTTTGCCGACTCATCGATGCCGAACCACAGGATCACCAGCGGGATCAGCGCCAGGTGCGGCACGTTGCGGATCATCTGCACCGAGCTGTCCAGCAGGCGCTCGCCCCAGTTGGAAAGGCCGGTGATGAAGCCCAGCAGCAGCCCCAGGCTGCCGCCGATGACAAAGCCGACGCCGGCACGCCAGCCACTGATGGCCAGGTGGGTCCAGATTTCGCCGCTGCGCACCAGCTCCACGCCGGCGCTGATCACAGCGCTTGGGGCCGGCAGGATGCGCGTCGACAGCCAGCCGGCACTCACCGCCAGTTGCCAGACCGCCAGCAGCGCCAATGGCAGGGCCCAGGGCGCCAGGCGCTTGGACCAGGTGTTTGGGGTTGAATGGCTCATGACCTGCCCTCAGCTCTGCGACACGGCTTTGGGCAGGATGTCGTTGGCGACCATTTCGCCGAACGGGCTCACATAGCCACCGCTCTTGGGTTGTTCCGGGCGGTTCACGTCGATGTGCGGGAACAGCAGCTCGGCCACCCGGTACGACTCTTCCAGGTGCGGGTAGCCGGAGAAGATGAAGGTGTCGATGCCCAGCGCTGCGTATTCCTTGACCCGCGCCGCCACGGTCGGGCCATCGCCCACCAGCGCCGTGCCGGCACCGCCGCGCACCAGGCCGACGCCGGCCCACAGGTTGGGGCTGACCTCCAGCTTGTCGCGGTTGCCGCCGTGCAGCGCCGCCATGCGTTGCTGGCCCACCGAGTCGAAGCGCGCCAAGGATGCCTGGGCACGGGCGATGGTGTCGTCGTCCAGGTGCGAGATCAGCTTGTCGGCTGCAGCCCAGGCTTCTTCGTTGGTTTCGCGCACGATCACGTGCAGGCGAATGCCAAAGCGCACTTCACGGCCCTGGGCTGCGGCCTTCGCGCGCACCTGGGCGATTTTCTCGGCCACGGCGGCCGGCGGCTCGCCCCAGGTCAGGTATAGCTCGACCTGCTCGGCAGCCAGGTCCTGGGCGGCGTCGGACGAACCACCAAAGTACAGCGGCGGGCGCGGTTGCTGGATCGGCGGGTAGAGCAGCTTGGCGCCCTGCACCTGGATGTGCTTGCCGTCGTAGTCGACCACCTCGCCTTCGAGCACCTTGCGCCAGATGCGGGTGAACTCGACGGAGGCTTCGTAGCGCTCCTGGTGGTTCAGGTGCAGGCCATCACCGGCCAGTTCGTCCGGGTCACCACCGGTCACCAGGTTGAACAGCGCACGACCATTGGACAGCCGGTCAAGGGTCGCGGCCTGGCGGGCGGCCACGGTCGGCGAAATGATGCCTGGGCGCAGGGCCACGAGGAATTTCAGGCGCTCGGTAACAGGAATCAACGAAGCGGCGACCAGCCAGGAGTCCTCGCATGAACGCCCGGTGGGGATCAGCACACCACCGAAACCGAGGCGATCAGCGGCTTGGGCGATCTGCGTCAGGTAGCCATGGTCGACGGCGCGGGCGCCTTCGTTGGTGCCCAGGTACTTGCCGTCACCGTGGGTGGGAAGAAACCAGAAGATGTTCAGGCTCATTGGAGTTGTCTCCTCAAGGGTGGCAAGGCCGGGGCGGCGCCCCGGCGCAGGCAAAGGGTTCAAGGCGCGCTGGCGACCTTGGCCGGGGGTGTCCAGATCGCGTCCTTGATGCTCAAGGGCTTGGGAATCAGCTTCAGGGCCTGGAAGGTGTCGGCGATCTTCTGCTGCGCAGCGATCACCTCCGGGGTCAGCGGCGCAGCGCCGTAGCCCTGGCGTTTCACCGAGGTCAGGGTGATGTCGGCCGGCAGGCCGAGCAGCGGCGCCACCTGGTCGGTGACCTGCTGCGGGTTGGCCTGGGACCATTCGCCCACCGCGCGTACTTCGTCGATCAGCGCGCTGATGACTGCCGGGTGCTGGGTGGCGTAGTTGCGGGTGGCCAGGTAGAACTGGTGGTTGTCGACCAGGCCCTTGCCATCACGCAGGGTGCGGGCCTGTAGCTGCTGTTCGGCGGCAGCCTGGTACGGGTCCCAGATCACCCAGGCATCGACGCTGCCACGTTCGAAGGCGGCGCGGGCATCGGCCGGCGGCAGGTACACGGGCTGGATGTCGCTGTATTTCAGGCCGGCATCTTCCAGGGCGCGCACCAGCAGGTAGTGCACGTTGGAGCCCTTGTTCAGGACGACCTTCTTGCCCTTGAGCTCTTTCACCGACTGGATCGGCGAGCCCTTGGGTACCAGGATCGCCTCGCTGTGCGGTGCCGGCGGCTCATAGGCGACGTACAGCAGGTCGGCACCGGCGGCCTGGGCGAACACCGGTGGGGTTTCACCGGTTACGCCGAAGTCGATGGAGCCGACGTTGAGCCCTTCGAGCAGTTGCGGGCCGCCGGGGAACTCGGTCCATTGCACGTCGATGCCTTGTTCTTTCAGGCGCTTTTCCAGCGAGCCCTTGGCCTTGAGCAGCACCAGGGTGCCGTATTTCTGGTAACCGATGCGCAGGCTCTCGGCCTGGGCTTGGGTGATGGCGCCGAAGGACACAGCCGCCGCAAACAGGGCGACCAGACCACGACGCAAGAAGACTGTGCGCATGGCGCTCTCCTGTGCGAGTAGGTTCGGGTAGCACCTGCTTGCCTCGTTGACGGGCGAGTAAGGTGGGACAACGGTGAAGCGTGGGTGGCGCGGGCTCAGATGCTCCAGCGGGCACTGAGCAGGCGTTCGTTCAACACGCCCGGGGCAACCGGCTTGGGCCGGCGCGCCAAAGCGCTGTGGAAGGTTTCCAGCGAATCCAGCAGGCGCTGTTCCAGCGCTTGCGACAACTGGGCAGGCCTGCCGCCCTCGCCGTAGGCGATCTGGCTGTCGTCGGCGAAGATCCCTTGCAGGGTCTCCTGCGCCTTGAGGGCCGACAGCACGGGCTTGAGGGCGTAGTCCACGGCGAGCATGTGGGCGATGCTGCCGCCAGTGGCTACCGGTAGCACCACCTTGTGCTCCAGGGCGCGCTCGGGCAGCAGGTCGAGCAGGGTCTTCAGGGCGCCGGCAAACGAGGCCTTGTACACCGGGGTGGCGACCACCAGGCCATCGGCCTGGGCCACCAGCTCGTTGAAGTGGCGCACCTGCGGGCTGTCGAAGCGCGCGTGCAGCAGGTCTTCGGCGCTGAACTCGCGCACCTGGAAGGTCACCACCTCGACGCCGCGCTCTTGCAGCCAGTCGCGCGAACGCTCGAGCAGCACGCCGGAGCGTGAACGAAGACTGGGGCTACCACCGACAGAAACAACCAGCATTGAAAGCGCTTCCTTCGATTCGTTTGCAGGGCCGCGAGGGGTTGGCCCCGCTGGATGGAAGTGACATTAACAGCTCGTCACATATATCAATAAATCATATTTTTTCATTTGTTTATTCATTTAAGTGCTATATGAATCCCTGTAGGAGCCGGCTTGCCGGCGATAGGGCCAGTACAGTCGCCATCGCCGGCAAGCCAGCTCCTACAGGGGGTCAGGGCATTTTCGAAAGGCATAAAAAAGGGCCGTCGAAACGGCCCGAAAATCCCTGCTATGGCTAAGAGCACTACAACGAGGAATACATCAACGATTCGGTTGCGGGGTCAGCCGCAGGTAGGGCTTCACCGCCCGGTAACCCTTCGGGAAGCGCTGCTTGATTTCGTCTTCGTCCTTGAGCGACGGCACGATCACCACCTCGTCGCCGTCCTGCCAGTTTCCTGGCGTGGCCACCTTGTGGTTGTCGGTCAGTTGCAGCGAGTCGATCACCCGCAAGATCTCGTTGAAGTTGCGCCCGGTACTGGCCGGGTAGGTGATGGTCAGGCGCACCTTCTTGTTCGGGTCGATGACGAACAGCGAACGCACCGTGAGGGTGTCGCTGGCGTTGGGGTGGATCAGGTCGTAAAGGTCGGACACCTTGCGGTCGGCGTCGGCGATGATCGGGAAGTTGACCACGGTGTTCTGGGTCTCGTTGATATCCTCGATCCACTTGTGGTGCGAATCCACCGGGTCCACCGACAGGGCGATGGCCTTGACGCCGCGCTTGGCGAATTCGTCCTTGAGCTTGGCGGTCAGGCCCAGCTCGGTGGTGCATACCGGGGTGAAGTCGGCCGGGTGGGAGAACAGCACGCCCCAGCTGTTGCCCAGCCACTCGTGGAAACGGATCTTGCCTTCGCTGGAATCCTGCTCGAAGTCTGGGGCGATGTCGCCGAGTTTGAGGCTCATGGAAGCGGCTCCTGTGCTGTGTCTGGCCTGTATGGGTTCAATGTGCCTGTTCTCGACTCAAAACAAAAAGAATAAATATCGATTTGTTTATAACTTAATCGCATACGAAATCGCAGGCACTAAAAAGCCTCGCACTAGGCGAGGCTTTTTCTGTGCAACTACGCCTTACATGAAGTTGTAAGTGTAGTTGAAGATCAGACGGGTCTGATCCTGGTCAGCCGAAGCTTCATTACCTTCACCACGGTAGACGCCGTGACGCAGGCTGGCACCCAGACCTTTGAGCGGGCCTTCCTGGATGACGTAATCGATACGGGCGTCACGCTCCCACTCGTTGTAGGTACCTTGACCAGACTTGTAGCGAACATCGTCGCCACGCAGATAAGCGACAGACGCCTTCAGGCCTGGAACGCCCAAGCGAGCGAAATCATACGAGTACTGACCGAAGGTGGTGTTTTCACCGGCCTTGGCGAACTGGTTGATCATGCTATCAGTGAACAGATAGAAGCTTGCGCCACCAGCACCCTCGCCACGACCGTTGCTGTCTACCACGTTGCCTTGGTTCAGCCAAACGAAACCACCGTCATCGCTAACCTGTTGGTGGCCAACCATCAACGCATGGCCACCCAGGGTATAGGTGAACATGGCCGACCAGGTCTTGTTGTCGACCTTGCCGTCGGTTTTCTCGTAACCGCCGTTGTTGTTGAAGTTGTACTCGCCTGGGCCGCCCTTCTTGTTGCGACCATCAGCGCTGCTGTCGAAGTAGCGCAGGTCAGTCTTGAAGGACTGGTCGTCAGCGATCTTGAAGACATGAGTCGCACCCAGGAAGTGCTGCTTGTAGAAGTCTTCCAGGTTCGAGTAGTAGTACTGCAGGGTAAGGTCAGGAGTGAGCTTGTAATCCAGACCACCGTAGCGGAACTTGTTGCTATCAGCAGTTGCGCCAGCGACCGACAGGCCAGTGCGATTGCTCGAAGCACGACCCATAGCGTGGGTCAGTTGACCAGCGTTGATGGTCAGGTTGTCGATTTCCTTCGAAGTGATGGTGCCACCTTCGAAGGTTTGCGGCAGCAGACGGCCATCGTTGGAAACCAGGATTGGCAGCATGGGCGCCAGTGCGCTACCAAAGTGAGCTTCTGTCTTCGAGAAACGCGCCTTGGCGTTGGCACCGAATCGGGCCCACTGATTTACCGAAGAACCATCGGTGGCATCAGGCATGAAGCCAGACTTGTGGTAACCACGACCGCCATCCAAATGGATACCCCACAGAGCCTGGGCATCAACACCAAAGCCGACAGTACCCTGGGTGAAACCCGAGATGTAGTCGAGCTTGAAACCTTGGCCAGTTTCACGCTGATCAGGACGCTTGAAATTGGTAGAGGCGCTTGCGTGAGCCTCACGGTTATCGTTGTCGTAGTACATGGTGCGCGAGCTCAGGGACAGCTTGCTGTCCTCGATGAAACCGGCAGCGCCTGCTTGTTGGGCGAGAACCCCCAGTGCCACGGCCAGGGCCAGGCTGGACTTGTACATGCTTTGCTCCTCTACGTTCTAATTTTTGTGCGTCTCAAGCGGCAGGATCTGAAGCCCCACTCGCCCGGATCGGCGATTTAGCACCAAAGGGTGACCGCTTGGTCAACCGTCAATGGTCGATTCGCGACTTTGGTCTAACCCGCCACCTGCGCTACAGGATAATGACAATCCTATAAATCCAAAATGACCGTTTTGTGAATCTGTAAGATTTTTACGGAATAACTTTGGAACCTTTACTACCTAAAGTTGTATCGACGGTGTCTATCATACCTTTAGGTTATGTGAAAACGTTTGCCTGCGTGGCGTGAGCCAGCATCCCCGAGGCACGGCCGAAGGACACTAGCAGAAAGTCATCTTTTCGCCAGACAACCCCTCACCTGTAGGAGCGGGCTTGCCCGCGATTGCGTCAGTGCAGGCATCGCCGCGGCCAGGCAGCACGCTACAACAAATGGCTTTTAAGCTAATGCAAAAAAGTTATTTATTTTACGATTCTTAGATCATTTAGCCTTTTCGTCATTCAACCCAATTGCCTGACGAGAGGTCCACCATGATCCCGCACACCCCGCTGCGCCTGTTCGCTGCCCTGACCCTCGCCAGTGCCAGCTGGCTGGCCCAGGCTGCCGACCTGACCGTTGCCTACCAGACCACCGTCGACCCGGCCAAGGTGGCCCAGGTGGACGGCGACTACGAAAAAGCCAGCAAGGCCAGCATCGACTGGCGCAAGTTCGACAACGGCGCCGATGTGATCACTGCGGTGGCCAGCGGCGACGTGCAGATCGGCTACCTCGGCTCCAGCCCCCTGGCCGCCGCCGCCACCCGCAAGCTGCCGGTGGAAACCTTCCTGATCGCCACCCAGATTGGCGCAGGCGAGGCGCTGGTGGCCCGCGACAGCATCAAGACCCCTCAGGACCTGATCGGCAAGAAGGTCGCCGTACCCTTCGTTTCCACCGGCCACTACAGCCTGCTGGCTGCGCTCAAGAGCTGGAACATCGACCCGTCCAAGGTGCAGATCCTCAACCTGGCCCCGCCGGCGATCATCGCCGCCTGGAAGCGCGGCGACATCGACGCCACTTATGTATGGGACCCGGCCCTGGGCGTGGCCAAGGAAAACGGCAAGGTGCTGATCACCTCGGGCGAACTGGCCGCCAAAGGCGCGCCAACCTTCGATGCCTGGATCGTGCGCAAGGACTTCGCTGCCAAGCACCCGGACGTGGTCAAGGCCTTCGCCAAGGTCACCCTCGACGCCTACGCAGACTATCGCAAGGACCCGCAAGCCTGGCTGGCCAACCCGGAAAACGTCGTCAAGCTGGCCAAGCTGTCCGGCGCCAAGCCGGCTGACATCCCGGTATTGCTGCAAGGCAACGTCTACCCGCTTGCCGCCGACCAGGCCAACGCCCTCGGCGCGCCGACCACCCAGGCGTTGACCGACAC
Source organism: Pseudomonas fakonensis (assembly GCF_019139895.1). Lineage (GTDB taxonomy): Bacteria > Pseudomonadota > Gammaproteobacteria > Pseudomonadales > Pseudomonadaceae > Aquipseudomonas > Aquipseudomonas fakonensis. The sequence goes on from NZ_CP077076.1 coordinate 5,861,729, forward strand.
CGCCACCTTCCTCAAGCAACAGGGCAAGGTCGACGCGGTGCTGCCGGACTACGCGCCCTACGTCAGCAAGCAGTACCTGCCCAACTGAACCGGAGCCCGTCATGGCCTTGCTCGAGCTGGAGCGCATCAGCGCACAGTACCCCGGCGCCAGCACCCCGGTGCTGGCCGACATCAACCTCGCGCTGGGCCCCCGCCAGCTGCTGGTGGCCCTCGGGCCCTCCGGCAGCGGCAAGACCTCGCTGCTCAACCTGATCGCCGGTTTCGTCAGCCCCAGCGCCGGGCGTATCAGCCTGGACGGCGTGCCGGTGCAGGGCCCCGGCGCCGAACGCGGCGTGGTGTTCCAGGACGATGCCCTGCTGCCTTGGCAGAACGTGCTGGGTAACGTCGCCTTCGGCCTGGAACTTGCCGGCGTGCCCCGCCCGCAGCGCGAAGCCAAGGCCCGCGAAATGCTCAAGCTGGTCGACCTGGACGGCTTCGCCGAACGGCGCATCTGGCAATTGTCCGGCGGGCAGAGGCAGCGCGTGGGCCTGGCCCGGGCGCTGGCCGCCGACCCGCGGGTGCTGCTGATGGACGAGCCGTTCGGCGCCCTCGACGCCTTCACCCGCGAGCAGATGCAAGAGCTGCTGCTGCAGGTGTGGCAGCGCACCGCCAAACCGGTATTCCTGATTACCCACGACATCGAAGAGGCGGTGTTCCTGGCCACCGAACTGGTGCTGCTGGCGCCCAACCCGGGGCGCGTGGTCGAGCGCCTGCAACTGGACTTCGGCCAACGCTACGCCGCCGGTGAGCCGGCCCGGGCGATCAAGTCCGACCCACGCTTCATCGAAACCCGCGAGCACGTACTGGCCCGCGTGTTCTCCCAACGCCACAGCCTGCAGGAGCGCCCATGAGCAGCCTGGACCTGCCGGTTGCCGGCAAACCCGAACCCCACCTGCCACCTGCCGCCAAGCCGGCGCGCAGCCTGCCCACCCGCTGGATCAGCACCCTGACCCTGGCCAGCCTGCTGGCGGCCTGGTGGCTGGTGACCGCCGCCGGCTGGGTCGAGCCGCTGTTCCTGCCCTCGCCCGCCGACATCGGCGCCAAGGGCTGGAGCCTGCTCACCCAGGGCTACATGGATGCAAGCCTGTGGCAGCACCTGGGCGCAAGCCTGGGGCGCATCGGCCTGGCACTGATAGCCGCAACCTTGACCGCCATCCCGGTGGGCATCGCCATCGGTTACAACCGCGTCGCCCGCGGCATTCTCGACCCGCTGATCGAGTTCTACCGGCCGATCCCGCCGCTGGCCTACCTGCCGCTGATCGTGATCTGGTGCGGCATCGGCGAGCTGTCGAAGGTGCTGCTGATTTATCTGGCGATCTTCGCCCCGATCGCCATCGCCACCGCCACCGGCGTACGCACGGTCGACCCGGCCAAGCTGCGTGCCGCGCAGTCGCTGGGTGCCAGCAAGGCGCAGCTGATTCGCCATGTGATCCTGCCCAGCGCTTTGCCCGACATTCTCACCGGCATCCGCATCGGCCTGGGCGTGGGCTGGTCGACCCTGGTGGCCGCCGAGCTGATCGCCGCCACCAGCGGCCTGGGCTTCATGGTGCAGTCGGCGGCGCAGTTTCTGGTTACCGACGTGGTGGTGCTGGGCATCCTGCTGATCGCGCTGATCGCCTTCGCCCTGGAAATGGGCCTGCGCGCCCTGCAGCGCAAGCTGGTGCCCTGGCACGGCCAGAGCCATTGAACCCCTGGAACGAACCTGTGTAGGAGCGGCCTTGTGTCGCGAAAGGGCCGCAACGCGGCCCCGGCATTTTCTGCTGCGCTGCTGCAAACCTGGGGGCGCTGCGCGCCCCTTTCGCGACACAAGGCCGCTCCTACAAAGACTGCACAATTTCAGATGAGACCGAGCATGAGCCTGACCATCACCCCCTTGAGCCCCGCCCTCGGCGCACAGATCAGCGGCGTCGACATCAGCCGCGAGATCACCGCCGCCCAACGCGACGCCATCGAACAAGCGTTGCTGCAACACCAGGTGCTGTTCTTGCGCGACCAGCCGATCACCCCTGAGCAGCAGGCGCGTTTTGCCGCCCGCTTTGGCGACCTGCACATTCACCCGATATACCCCAACGTACCGGAAACGCCCCAGGTGCTGGTTCTCGATACCGCAGTGACCGACGTGCGCGACAACGCCGTGTGGCACACCGACGTGACCTTCCTGCCAACCCCGGCGCTGGGCGCGGTGCTCAGTGCCAAGCAACTGCCGGCCTTTGGCGGCGATACCCTGTGGGCCAGCGGCATCGCGGCTTTCGAGGCATTGTCGGCGCCGCTACGGCAACTGCTCGACGGGCTGACCGCCACCCACGACTTCACCAAGTCGTTCCCGCGGGAGCGCTTCGGCACCACCGCCGAAGACCTTGCGCGCTGGGAAGCCACCCGGCGCAACAACCCGCCGCTGTCGCACCCGGTGGTGCGCACCCACCCGGTGAGCGGGCGCAAGGCGTTGTTCGTCAACGAGGGGTTCACCACGCGCATCAACGAGTTGAGCGAACTGGAAAGCGAGGCGTTGCTGAAGCTGCTGTTCACCCACGCCACGCGGCCGGAGTTCAGCATTCGCTGGCGTTGGCAGGAGAACGACGTGGCGTTCTGGGATAACCGCGTGACCCAGCATTTTGCGGTGGATGATTACCGGCCGAACCGGCGGGTGATGCACCGGGCGACGATCCTTGGGGATGCACCGTTCTGAGAGGCCCCGGGGAGGCCTGCGGCCTCCTTTCGCGGCACAAGGCCGCTCCTACAGGAGGTCGCGTTCCCCTGTAGGAGCGGCCTTGTGCCGCGATGGGCTGCGAAGCGGCCCCAAGCGGTCTAACGGACCAGATGCAGATACTGCATATGCCGCTCGTACTGGTCGAGGATGTCGTTGATGATCTGCTCCTTGCTGTAGCCCACCAGGTCGTAGTTCTGGCTGCCTTCGCTCAGGTGCACCTCGGCGCGGTAATAGCGGCGGTTTTTCAAGTCCTGGGTGCCCAGCCCACCGAGGGCGAACGACGGGGTGAAGTACCCGCGCATCTGCACCTGGTAGATGAACGGCTGCTCCTCGCCATGGCCAACCTTCAGGCTGACGTTGTCGTGGCTCGGGTCGTCCTGGGTCACCAGCACCAGGCCCTTCTGCTCGAACACCTCGCGTACCTCGGCAATCGCCGGGCGCACCACGTCGTCCATGAAGCGGTACACCTCGTCCCGTGACGGGAAGTGCACCGCCTGGCTAAGGCGTTGGCGCCAGCCGCCACGGCCGCGCCGGGACTGGGCGAACGGCGCCAGCGAGTGCATCTGCGCGATCTGCCGCTGGCTCTCGAGGTAGAAGGCCTTGTGCAGCCCCCACATCATGCACAGCAAGATCAACGAGAACGGCAGCGAGGTCAGCACCACGGCTGATTTCAGCGAATCGATACTGCCAGCGAACAGCAAGCCGCTGGTGATCAGCGCGGTCATCGCGCCCCAGAAGATGCGCAGCCAGTTCGGGCCGTCTTCATCGGCACCACCGCCCTTGGCCGACAGCGTCGAAAGCACCACCGTGCCGGAGTCAGCCGAGGTGACGAAGAACACGAAGCTGATGAACACCGTCACGGCGATCACCGTCTTGCTCCAGGGATAGGTTTCCAGCAGCAGGTACAGGCTCATCGACGGGTTGTCGAGGGCCGACTGGCCCAGCGCGGTCATGCCGTGGTTGATCACCTGGTCCAGGGCGCTGTTGCCGAAGATAGACATCCACGCCAGGGTGAAGCCCAACGGGATCAGCAGCACGCCGAAGACGAACTCGCGAATGGTACGCCCGCGGGAAATACGCGCGATGAACAGGCCCACGAACGGCGCCCAGGCAATCCACCAGGCCCAGTAGAACACCGTCCAGCCGCCCAACCAGTCGCGCTGTTCGCCATAGGCGTACACATCGAAGCTCTTGCGCGGCAAGGCACCGAGGTAGTCACCAAGGTTCTGGATCAGGGTGTTGAACAGGTGCTGGGTAGGCCCGGCAAACAGCACGAACAGCAGCAGCGCGCAGGCCAGGAACAGGTTGATGTCGCTCATCACCCGCACGCCTTTCTCGACCCCGGCCACGGCAACCGCCACCGCCGCACCCATCATCAGAGTGATCAGCAGCACCTGCACCCACTGGCTGTGGCTGATGCCGAACAGGTAGTCCAGGCCCGCATTCAAGTGCAGTACGCCAAAGCCCATGTCGGCGCCCAGGCCGAACACCGTGGCGATGATGCCGAAGCCGTCCACCGCGTAACCGATCGGCCCGTTGATGCGCTTGCCAATCAGCGGGTACAGCGCCGAGCGTAGCGCCAGCGGCAGGTTGTGGCGGTAGGCGAAGTAAGCCAGGGCCATGCCGACGAAGGCGAACACACCCCAGCCGTGCAGGCCCCAGTGCAGGAACAGGATCTGCATCGCCTGGCGCCCGGCCTCGGCGGTGCCGGCCTCGCCCACCGGCGGCTGCAGCATGTGGGTCAGAGGCTCGGACACGCAGAAGAAGAACAGCGTGATGCTGATACCGGCGGCGAACAGCATGCCGGCCCAGGACAGGTAGCTGAACTCGGGTTCGTCATGGTCGGCGCCCAGCTTGATCTTGCCGTAGCCGGACAGCGCGGTGACCACCACGAACACCAGGTACAGGGTCATGGCCAGCATGTAGTACCAACCGACCGTGTTGGCTGCCCAGTTTTGCGCGGCCAGCAACCACTCGCCGGAAGCTTGTGGGAAGGCGATGACCACCAGGCCGAAGATGAGGATGAAGCTTGCCGCGAAGTAGAACACCGGGGGGTTCATGCGGATCTTGCTGTTGGCAAGGGATGGGGTTGGTGCACTCATGGGTGGCGCACCCCGTCGAGCGACGTAAGGTACGGATTGAACGGGTTCAGCAAAGGCAATCCCTCCTGTTGAACACCGGCAATGGACCAGCGTTTTTCATTGAACAAGCGTTCAAGTTAAACATGGAATGGATTTCAATGCGAACCGGGGCGCCGGGCGGGGGTTGTGTCAGAAGCATCGGATGAGCAAATGCCTTGCTCCTTTTCTGAAAGCTGGCATGCCCCCTGTGGGAAGCGGCCTTGTGTCGCGATGGGCTGCGAAGCAGCCCCAGGATCTCGACCTTATGCAAAATCGCGGGGGCTGCTACGCAGCCCATCGCGACACAAGGCCGCTTCCCACAGCGATCGCATGATTTTCAAACCTGCGATCTACCTGCAGGGGCCGGTATAGCTAGCGCAAAACAGCTGCCCTACATGCCATACCCGCCAGGCTAGAGCGCTTTTTTGCCCTCACAATCCAGCTGCAGATTGGCCTGGGTAATGTTGCTGTCTGCCGGCACGCTGCGGGTCAGCCACACGTTGCCGCCAATGGTCGAACCCTGGCCGATGGTGATGCGCCCAAGGATGGTCGCACCGGCATAGATCACCACGTCGTCCTCGACGATCGGGTGGCGCGCCAGGCCCTTGTGCAAGGTGCCCGACTCGTCGCTGGGGAAGCGCTTGGCGCCCAGGGTGACGGCCTGGTAGATGCGCACCCGCTCACCGATGATCGCGGTCTCGCCGATCACCACGCCGGTGCCGTGGTCGATGAAGAAGCTCTGGCCGATCTGCGCACCGGGGTGAATGTCGATGCCGGTGGCCGAGTGCGCCAGCTCCGAGCTGATGCGCGCCAGCAGCGGCAGGCCGGCGCGGTACAGATGGTGCGCCAGGCGGTGGTGGATGATCGCCAGGATGCCCGGGTAGCACAGCAGTACCTCGTCAACGCTGCGCGCCGCCGGGTCGCCGTGGTAGGCGGCCAGCACGTCGGTGTCCAGCAGCACGCGCAGGCCCGGCAGGGCGGCGGCAAAATCCTGGACCAGGCGCAGGGCGTGGGCGTCCACGTCCGCCACCTCGGTATTGCCGTGGCGGGCGGCATAACGCAGCTCCAGGCGCGCCTGGGCCAGCAGCGCGGTAAGCGCGGTATCCAGGGTGTGGCCGACGTAGAAGTCTTCGCTCTCTTCGCGCAGGTCCACCGGGCCCAGGCGCATGGGGAACAGCGCGCCGCACAGTTGCTCGAGGATCTGGCGCAGCGCCTCGCGCGACGGCAGCTCGCGCCCGCCCTGCTCGCCGCTACTACGGCCATTGCGGGTGCGCCACTGCTCACGGGCGCTGCGCAGGCCACTGACAATGCCAGGCAGCTGCCATTGGCCGGTTGATGGGTGTTCGCTCACGGTGTTCTCCTGCCAGGCTTCATTCTTTGTATGTGCGCTGATCCCTGTAGGAGCTGGCTTGCCAGCGACCGCGTCAGCCTGGCTAAAGGAAGTTACCGGGCCGGGCGCTATCGCTGGCAAGCCAGCTCCTACAGGGGATCGGCGCTGGGCTCGGGATCACGATACGTCAAATCCCCCCCTTGGAAAAAACAACGCTTTATTCCATCCTGCGCTAAGTCAGGCATAAGCAACGCTGACGGGGCGCCCATTCGTGGCTACCCTCAACCCTGCCACGGGATGGCAATCTGCAGCTATGGAATAACAACCGGTTTTTTTATTATTTCCGGGCCTATATGGCCCAGCTTTATAGTTGCCACCCACTACTTCCACAACAAGCGCGGGGCCACACATGTCCAGATTCGCCAAACCTCTTCTCAACGCCAGCCTCGCCCTGTTGCTGGGCACCGGCCTGCTCGGCCAGGCGTTTGCCGGCGAGCAGCTGAAGACCATCCAGGAAAAGGGCGTGATCAACGTCGGCCTGGAAGGCACCTACCCACCGTTCAGCTTCCAGGACGAAAACGGCAAGCTGACCGGCTTCGAAGTGGAGCTGTCGGAGCTGCTGGCCAAGGAGCTGGGGGTCAAGGCCAAGGTCCAGCCGACCAAGTGGGACGGCATTCTCGCCGCGCTCGAGTCCAAGCGCCTGGATGTAGTGATCAACCAGGTGACCATCTCCGACGAGCGCAAGAAGAAGTACGACTTCTCCGAGCCCTACACCATCTCCGGCATCCAGGCGCTGATCCTGAAGAAAAAGGCCGAGCAGCTGAACATCAAGACCGCCCAGGACCTGGCCGGCAAGAAGGTCGGCGTGGGCCTGGGCACCAACTACGAACAATGGGTGAAAAAGGACGTGCCGCAGGCTGACGTGCGCACCTACGAAGACGACCCGAGCAAGTTCGCCGACCTGCGCAACGGCCGTATCGACGCCATCCTGATCGACCGCCTGGCCGCGCTGGAATACGCGCAAAAAGCCAAGGACACCCAGCTTGCCGGCGAAGCCTTCTCGCGCCTGGAAAGCGGCGTGGCCCTGCGCAAGGGCGAGCCCGAGCTGCTGGCGGCCATCAACAAGGCCATCGACAAGCTCAAGGCTGACGGCACCCTGGCCAAGCTGTCCGAGAAATACTTTGGTGCCGATGTCACCAAATGATTGCTGAGAGCCTGCAACTCGTTCAAGACTCCGCGCCCTTTTTGCTCAAGGGCGCGGGCTACACGGTGCTGCTCAGCGTCGGCGGCATGTTCTTCGGCCTGCTGCTGGGCTTTGCCCTGGCACTGATGCGCCTGTCGAAGATCCTGCCGCTGGACTGGCTGGCGCGTATCTACGTGTCGTTCTTTCGCGGCACGCCGCTGCTGGTGCAGCTGTTCGTGATCTACTTCGGCATGCCGCAGATCGGTATCGAGCTCGACCCGATCCCGGCGTCGCTGATCGGCCTGTCACTCAACATGGCCGCGTACATATGCGAAATCCTGCGAGCGGCGATCTCCTCGATCGACCGCGGCCAGTGGGAAGCCGCTGCCAGCATCGGCATGACCCGCACCCAGGCGATGCGCCGGGCGATTTTGCCCCAGGCGCTGCGCACCGCGCTGCCGCCGCTGGGCAACAGCTTCATCTCGCTGGTCAAGGATACTGCCCTGGCAGCCACCATCCAAGTGCCCGAGCTGTTCCGCCAGGCGCAGCTGATTACCGCGCGCACCTTCGAAGTGTTCACCATGTACGTAGCGGTGGCCGTGATCTACTGGGTGCTCTGCAGCATCCTCGCGCACTTCCAGAACCGCATGGAAGCGCGGGTCAACCAGCACGACCAGGAGCACTGACAGATGATCGTAGTAGAAGGCCTGACCAAGCGGTTCAAGGGCCAGACCGTGCTCAACGGCATCGACCTGACCGTGCAGCCCGGCGAAGTGGTGGCCATCATCGGCCCCAGCGGCTCGGGCAAGACCACCTTCCTGCGCTGCCTGAACCTGCTGGAAACCCCCGACGCCGGGCGTATCCAGATCGGCGACATCAGCATCGATGCCAACCGCCCGCTGGGCGGCCAGCAGAGCGCGATCCGCCGCCTGCGCCAGCAAGCCGGGTTCGTGTTCCAGAACTTCAACCTGTTCCCCCACCGTACCGCCCTGGACAACGTCATCGAGGGCCCGGTGATCGTCAAGAAGACGCCCCGCGAACAAGCCATCGCCCTGGGCCGCCAGCTGCTGGCCAAGGTCGGCCTGGCCGGGCGCGAAGACGCCTACCCGCGGCGCCTGTCCGGCGGCCAGCAACAGCGCGTGGCGATTGCCCGGGCGCTGGCCATGGAGCCGGAGGTGATCCTGTTCGACGAACCCACCTCGGCGCTGGACCCGGAGCTGGTGGGTGAGGTGCTGGCGACCATCCGCGGCCTGGCCGAAGAAAAACGCACCATGGTCATCGTCACCCACGAGATGAGCTTTGCCCGGGATGTGGCCAACCGGGTGATCTTCTTCGACAAGGGCGTGATCGTGGAACAAGGTGAGGCCAAGGCGCTGTTCGCCAACCCCCAGCAAGAGCGTACCCGGCAGTTCCTCAGCAAGTTCCTGGGAACTGCAGCGTCCGAGTAAGCCTGTACCGTCCTCATCGCCGGCAAGTCGGCTCCTACAGTGGAATCGAGTAACCCTGTAGGAGCCGGCTTGCCGGCGATTTGGCCCTCACACCCATCACCACTCCCCTTCTATATATATTCCAAAAAGTTAATTCATAAACTTTTAATAAGCCATTAGGGTATATGAACCGGACCACCGGACCACCAATCGTCCGTCGCCAGCACCAGGCGACGCCAACTGTTTTGTGAGGTCACCGATGGTCAGGATCACAATCACCCCAGTGCGCAACGCCAGGGCATTGAGTGCAGCCAGGGAGCGGCACTGATGTCCAGCCAACCCACTACCCCGTTCACCAGCGATATCGACAGCTCGCCCCTGCTGCTGCCGGCCAAGGTGCTGCGCAACGACGCCGAAGCCCTGCAGGCCGCCCGCGAGCTGGCCGAAGTTGCCCGCCAGCAGGCCGCCCGCCGCGACCAGCAGCGCAAACTGCCCTGGGCCGAGATCGAGCAGTTCACCCGCAGTGGCCTGGGCAGCATCAGCGTGCCCAAGGCCTATGGCGGCCCGGAAGTCTCCTTCGAAACCACTGCCGAAGTATTCCGCCTGATCAGCGCCGCCGACCCGGCCCTGGGGCAGATCCCGCAAAACCACTTCGGCATGCTGCAACTGGTGCGCCTGACCGCCACCGAAGCGCAGAAAGAAGCCATCTTCCGCAGCGTGCTCGACGGCTGGCGCATCGGCAATGCCGGGCCCGAGCGCGGCACCAAGGACACCCTCACCCTCAAAGCCTGCATCACCCGCAACGGCGAGGGCTTTGCCATCAGCGGCGAAAAGTTCTATTCCACCGGCGCCCTGTTCGCCCACTGGGTGACGGTCAAGGCACTCGACGATGAAGGCCGCCAGCGCCTGGCCTTCGTGCGCCGGGGCAGCCCGGGGCTGCGTATCGTCGACGACTGGTCGGGCTTCGGCCAGCGCACCACCGCCAGCGGCACCGTGCTGCTGGACCAAGTGCCGGTGGATGCCGACCTGGTGCTGGACAACTGGCGCCAGCGCGATGTGCCGAACATCCAGGGCGCCACCTCGCAGCTGGTGCAAGCCGCCATCGATGCCGGCATTGCCGAAGCCGCCATCGACGACGCCATCCAATTCGTGCGGGAAAAATCCCGGCCATGGATCGAAGCCAAGGTCGAGCGCGCCAGCGATGACCCCTACGTGATCGCCGATATCGGCCGCCTGAAGCTCGACCTGCATGCCGCCCAGGCATTGCTGCGCAAGGCCGCGCGGGTGCTCGACGAGGTCAACGCCGGCCCGGTCGACGCCGCTGCCGCCGCCCGCGCCTCGATTGCCGTGGCCGAAGCCAAGGTGCTCACCACCGAAATTGCCCTGCAGGCCAGCGAAAAGCTGTTCGAACTGGCCGGCAGCCGCGCGACCCTTGCCGAGTTCAACCTCGACCGGCACTGGCGCAACGCCCGGGTGCACACCTTGCATGACCCGGTGCGCTGGAAGTACCACGCGGTCGGCGCCTACTACCTCAACGGCACCCTGCCCGCCCGCCATTCCTGGATCTGAACATCTAGCTGCCAGGGCTGCGTTGCAGCCCATCGCCGGCAAGCCGGCTCCTACAAGGTCCGCATATCCCTGTAGGAGCCGGCTTGCCGGCGATGGGCCGCAAAGCGGCCCCAGTGGCCCCGGAGAGCACCATGACCGCATCCCTCATTACCAGCGACGCCCAGGCCCTGGAAGTCGCCGAAGAAATCGCCAAGCAACTGCGCACCGAAAGCGCCACCCGCGACCGCGAACGCCGCCTGCCCCACGCCGAGCTCGACCTGTTCGTGCAGTCCGGGCTATGGGGCATCAGCGTGCCCAAGGCCTTTGGCGGCGCTGGCGTATCCAGCGCTACCCTGGCCAAGGTGGTCGCGCGCATTGCCCAGGCCGACGCCTCGATCGGGCAAATCCCGCAGAACCACTACTACGCCCTGGAAGTGCTGCGGGTGAACGCCAGCCCCGAGCAGCAACAGCGCCTGTACGCCGAAGTACTGGCCGGCCGGCGTTTCGGCAATGCCCTGGCCGAGATCGGCACCAAGACCGCCCACGAGCGCAGCACCCGCCTGACCCGCGACGGCGAAGGTTTTCGCATCAACGGCCGCAAGTTCTATTGCACCGGCGCGCTGTACGCCCAGCGCATCCCCACCCTGGTACTCGACGAGCACGATGCCCAGCACCTGGCCTTCGTGCCTGCCAACAGCCCGGGGCTGGAGGTGATCGACGACTGGAGCGGCTTTGGCCAGCGCACCACCGGCAGCGGCTCGGTGGTGTTCGACAATGTAGCGGTGGCCGCCGAAGACGTGGTGCCGTTCGGCAGCGCCTTCGAGCGCCCGACCACGGTCGGCCCGCTGGCGCAGATCCTCCACGCCGCCATCGACACCGGCATCGCCCGCGCCGCCTTCGAAGATGCCCTGCACTTTGTGCGCACCCGCAGCCGGCCCTGGATCGATTCGGGGCTGGACAAAGCCAGCGACGACCCGCTGACACTCAAGAGCTTCGGCCACCTGGCCATCCGCCTGCACGCCGCCGAAGCGCTGCTCGAGCGCGCCGGCGAAATCCTCGATGTGGCCCAAGCCGACAGCAACGCCGAAACCCTCGCCGCCGCCTCCATCGCCGTGGCCGAAGCCCGGGCGATCAGCACCGAGATCTCCCTGGCCGCCGGCACCACCTTGTTCGAACTGGCCGGAAGCCAAGCCACCCTGGCCGAGCACAACCTCGACCGCCACTGGCGCAACGCCCGGGTGCACACCCTGCACGACCCGGTGCGCTGGAAGTACCACGCCATCGGCAACTACTACCTCAACGACGAGAAGCCGCCACGGCGGGGGACCATCTGATGGCCAAACAGATACGGCTCAATGCCTTCAACATGAACTGCATCGGGCACATCAACCACGGCCTGTGGACCCACCCGCGGGACACCTCCACCCAGTACAAGACCCTCGACTACTGGACCAACCTGGCCCGCCTGCTGGAACGGGGGCTGTTCGACGGGCTGTTCATCGCCGATATCGTCGGCACCTACGATATCTATGGCCAGTCGCTGGACGTGACGCTGAAAGAGTCGATCCAATTGCCGGTCAACGACCCGCTGCTGCTGGTGTCGGCCATGGCGGCGGTCACCCGGCACCTGGGCTTCGGCCTGACGGCCAACCTCACCTATGAAGCGCCCTACCTGTTCGCCCGGCGCCTCTCCACCCTCGACCACCTGAGCAACGGCCGGGTGGGCTGGAACATCGTCACCGGCTACCTCGACAGCGCCGCCCGGGCCATGGGCTTGCGCCAGCAGCCCGAGCACGACCGGCGCTACGACCAGGCCGACGAGTACCTGCAGGTGCTGTACAAGCTGCTCGAAGGCAGCTGGGAAGACGACGCGGTGGTCGCCGACCGCGCGCAACGGGTGTACACCCGGCCCGACAAGGTGCACAAGGTCAGCCACCACGGCGAGTTCTACGACGTCGAGGGCTACCACCTGTGCGAGCCCTCGCCGCAACGCACCCCGGTGCTGTTCCAGGCCGGCAGCTCGGCGCGCGGGCTGGCGTTTGCCGGCAACCACGCCGAGTGCGTGTTCATCAGCGGGCAGGACAAGGCCGCCACCCGCGCCCAAGTCGACAAGGTGCGCGCCGCTGCTGCCGCGGCCGGCCGCGACCCACAGGCGGTCAAGGTGTTCATGGGCATCACGGTGATCGTCGCGCCCACCGAACACGAGGCCCAGGCGCTGCACGCCGAGTACCTGCGCCATGCCAGCCCCGAGGCCGGCGTCGCCCACTTCGCCGCTTCTACCGGTGTCGATTTTGCCGCCTACGGCCTGGACGAGCCGATCGGCTTCAGCCAGGGCAACGCCATCCAGTCGGCGACCCGCCAGTTGCAGGACAACGCCTGGACCCGCCGTCGCCTGTTGCAACAGCACGCCCTGGGCGGGCGCTACGTGACCTTGGTCGGCGCCCCCGAACAGGTGGCCGAGCAACTGATCGGCTGGGTCGACGACACCGGCCTGGACGGCTTCAACCTGACCCGCACCGTCACCCCGGAAAGCTTCGAAGCCTTCATCGACCTGGTGGTGCCGCAACTGCAGCAACGCGGCCGCTACAAGACCGCCTACGCCGACGGCACCCTGCGCGAAAAACTGTTCGCCAGCCAACCGCACCTGCCCGCCGGCCACCCCGGCGCCCGCTACCGCACCACCCACATCCCTGCCCCGACTGGAGTCCTGCGCCATGCTTGAGAAACTGTTCCGGCCCGTCGCGGCCATCGCCCTGACCCTCGGCCTGTCCGCCACGGCACTGGCGGCCGAGCCGCTGAAGATCGGCACCACTGCGGCCTTCGCCATCCCGCTGGAAGCCGCAGTCGAAGAGGCCCACAAACAAGGCCTTGAAGTGAAGCTGATCGAGTTCAGCGACTGGATCGCGCCCAACGTCAGCCTCAACAGCGGCGACATCGACGTGAACTACTTCCAGCACATCCCGTTCCTGGAAAACGCCAAGGCCGCCGCCGGCTTCGACCTGGTGCCCTACGCCCCTGGCATCATCAACAACGTCGGCCTGTACTCGAAAAAGTACAAAAGCTTCGCTGAACTGCCCGAAGGCGCCAGCGTGGCCATCGCCAACGACCCGATCAACAGCGGCCGTGGCCTGCAACTGCTGGCCAAGGCCGGGCTGATCACCCTCAAGCCTGGCGTGGGTTACAAGGCTACCGAAGACGACATCATCGCCAACCCGAAGAAAATCAAAATTCTTCAGGTCGAAGCCGTGCAGCTGGTGCGCGCCTACGACGACGCCGACCTGGTGCAGGGCTACCCGGCCTACATCCGCCTGGCCAACACCTTCGATGCCACCTCTGCGCTGCTGTTCGACGGCCTGGAAAACAAGGAGTACGTGATCCAGTTCGTCATACGCCCGCAAGAGAAGAACGACCCGCGCCTGGCCAGGTTCATCGACATCTACCAGCACTCGCCAGCCGTACGCGCCGCCCTGGACAAGGCCCATGGCACGCTGTACCAGGCCGGCTGGGAAGGCTGACATGAGCCAGGCCAGCGCCCTACGGGCGCCCACCACGCACGCTGCGCCGCCAGCGGCACGGGAGCAGGCCCTGCGCCCGCAGGTCAATGAAGCCCAGGTGCGCTTCATCGGCTTGGGCAAGACCTACCCCGGCCAGGCGCAGCCTGCGCTGCACGGCATCAACTTGAACATCCGCAGTGGCGAGATCTTCGGCATCATTGGCCGCAGCGGCGCCGGCAAGTCGTCGCTGCTGCGCACCATCAACCGCCTGGAGCAACCCAGCCAGGGCCGGGTGCTGATCGACCAGGTGGACATCGCGCCGTTCAACGAAGACCAGCTGGTTGCCCTGCGCCGGCGCATCGGCATGATCTTCCAGCACTTCAACCTGATGTCGGCCAAGACCGTGTGGCAGAACGTCGAGTTGCCGCTGAAGGTGGCCGGCGTCGGCAAGCCCGAGCGCCAGCGCAAGGTGCGTGAGCTGCTGGAGCTGGTGGGCCTGGGCGACAAGCACCAGGTGTACCCGGCGCAGTTGTCTGGCGGGCAGAAGCAGCGCGTCGGCATCGCCCGCGCGCTGGTGCACGACCCCGAGATTCTGCTGTGCGACGAGGCCACCTCGGCGCTGGACCCGGAAACCACCGCCTCCATCCTTGACCTGCTGCGTGACATAAACCAGCGCCTGGGCCTGACCGTGGTGCTGATCACCCACGAGATGGCGGTGATCCGCGACATCTGCCACCGCGTGGTGGTGCTGGAGCGCGGTGAAGTGGTGGAGCAAGGCGAGGTATGGCAGGTGTTCGGCACGCCGCGCCACGAGGTCACTCGCACCCTGCTGGCACCGCTGCAGGCGAAACTGCCGGCGGCCTTGCAGGCCAGCCTGCGGGCAAGCCCGGTGAGCCGCGACGCGGCCGTGGTGCTGCGCCTGCAGGTGCTCGGCGAACCCGACCTGGGCGCCCTGTTCAACGACCTCGGCGGCCAGGTGCGCCTGCTGCAGGGTGGCGTGGAGACCATCGGCGAGCACGCCTTGGGGCAACTGATCCTGTCGGTGCGCGGCTCGTCGCTGGCCCCCCATCAATTGCTCGAACGCGCGCGCCGCCGGGCCGCCGATGTGGAGGTACTGGGCCATGTGGATTGAGCGCTTGCTGCAAGGCTTGCTCGACACCCTGCTGATGGTCGGCGTGTCGTCGTTGGTGGCATTGCTGGTGGGCGTGCCCATGGCGGTGCTACTGGTCACCAGCGACAAGGGCAGCATCTTCGAGGCGCCGGCCCTGAACCGGGTGCTGGGCGCCATCGTCAACCTGTTCCGCTCGATCCCGTTCCTGATCCTCATGGTGGCGCTGATCCCCTTCACCCGCCTGGTGGTCGGTACCACCTATGGCGTGTGGGCAGCGGTGGTGCCGTTGACCATCGCTGCCACGCCGTTTTTCGCGCGCATTGCCGAAGTGAGCCTGCGCGAGGTCGACCACGGCCTGATCGAAGCCGCCCAGGCCATGGGCTGCCGGCGCTGGCACATCGTCTGGCATGTGCTGTTGCCCGAGGCGCTGCCGGGCATCGTCGGCGGTTTCACCATCACCCTGGTGACCCTGATCAACTCCTCGGCCATGGCCGGGGCGATCGGTGCCGGCGGCCTGGGGGACATCGCCTACCGCTATGGCTACCAGCGCTTCGACAGCCAGATCATGCTGACCGTGATCGTCATGCTGGTGGCCTTGGTGGCGCTGATCCAACTGGGCGGGGACCGGTTGGCCAAAGGGTTGAACAAGCGTTGAGCGGCCAGTTGGCTTTACGCGGCCCTTGCAGGAGCCGGCTTGCCGGCGATGGCGCCCTCAGCCCCAGTGCAGCTCCGCAGCCGGCACCGGCCGCCCAAACCAGTAGCCCTGCCCCAGCTGGCACTGCTGCTCCAGCAGGAAACTGGCCTGCTCGGCCTGTTCGATCCCCTCGGCATGCACCTGCATGCCCATGCTGCGGGCCAGGGCGATGATCACCCGCACAATGGCGATGTCGTCATCGTCGAACGGCAGGCCGGCGACGAAGCCCTGGTCGATCTTGAGCTTCTGCACCGGCAGGCGCTTGAGCCGCAGTAGCGATGAATAACCGGTACCAAAGTCGTCGATGGCCAGGTTGATGCCCAGTTCGCGCAGGCGGTGCAGCTGCTCCAGCGCCACCTCGGGCTCCTCCATTACCGCGCTTTCGGTGACCTCAAGCTCCAGCAACGCCGGGTCCAGGCCGGTTTCGTGCAGCACCTCGGCCACCTGGCGGTACAGCTCGTGCTGGCCGAACAGCCGGCTGGAGATGTTCACCGCAACGAAGTCCAGGCGCTTGCCTTCAGCCTGCCAGCGCACCATCTGCCGGCACGACTGGCGCAGTACCCAGGCATCGATCTCGGCAATCAGCCCGGTGCGCTCGGCGATCGGGATGAACTCCCCCGGCGGCACCAGCCCGCGCGAGGGGTGCTGCCAGCGCACCAGGGCCTCGACGCCGATCATCTTGGCGCTGTGCAGGTCGTGCACCGGCTGGAAGAACACCCGCAGTTCTTCCTGCTCCAGCGCCCGGCGCAGCTCGCCGGCGGTTTCTACCCGGTGCTGGGCGTGGGCGGTCAGCTCCTCGGTGTACAGCGCATAGCAGGCGCGGCCATTGCCCTTGGCCTTGAACAGCGCAGAGTCGGCGTTGCGCAGCAGCTGTTCGGCGCCCAGCGCGTCACTGGGGAACAGGCTGATGCCGATGCTGGCGCTGATGAACAGGCGGTGGTCATCGCACTCGAAGGGTTCGCGCAGCCGCTCGATGATGGCCTGGGCCAGCTTGCCGGCCTGGCCCACTTGCTGGCAGTTCTCGGCCAGCACGCCGAACTCGTCGCCGCCAAGCCGGGCCAGGGTCACACTGGCACCCAACACCTCGCGCAGGCGCTCGCCCACTTGCTTGAGCAACTGATCGCCAATGGTATGGCCAAGGCCATCGTTGATGCTCTGGAAATGATCGAGGTCGAGCAGCAGCAGGGCGCAACCGCGTTTATTCGCTTGCGCTGCAGCCAGCGCCTGCTCGACCCGGTCGTTGAACAGCAGGCGGTTGGGCAGGCCGGTCAGCGGGTCGTGGTGGGCCAGATAGGCCAGCTCTTCCTCGCTGTGCTTGATCGCGCTGATGTCACTGAACACTGCCACGTAGTGGCTGAGGTCACCGCCATCGTCGCGAATGGCGCAGATCGTCTGCCATTGCGGGTAAATTTCGCCGCTTTTGCGACGGTTCCAGATTTCGCCGCTCCACTCGCCCTTCTCGCTCAGGGTGGCGTAGATCTGCTGGTAGAACGGCGCGCCATGGCGGCCCGACTTGAACTTGTTCGGCCGCTGGCCAATGACTTCGTCCTGCTGGTAGCCGGTGATGCGCATGAAGGCCCGGTTGACGTGCACGATCAGGCCGTTACGGTCGGTCACCAGCACCCCTTCCAGCGTGCTGTCGAACACCGCTGCGGCCATGCGCAGGCGCTCACGGTCCTCGCTGCGCAGGCGCGCACCGATGCCGATAAAGTTGAGCAGGCGGGCGCGCGAGACAAAAATCAGCAGCGCGCTGAGCAGCACCCACACCACCACGTTGATCTGCCGACCGACGGTGAGCGCCAACAGGTCATCGGACATGCTCCGCAACACAAGCTCGGACAACCCCAGCCAGAGCATCGAAAGCACCAGGTAAAGCGCAGCCATGCGCAAGGCGTCGCGAACGGAAACAGACATGTCGGGTGGATGAGCCCATGGAAAAGGAAGGGGCATTATAAAGGCTGAAACACCCTGTGACTTCCTATCAAAAAGGGCGACTGGTTTTATTTCCCCGCCAAGGGATAATGCCGACGTTGTTTCCCCTGTGTTTCCGAGGGTCTTTCTCGCCATGTGGTACTACGGTTTGCTCGACTTGTCGGCCTGGCAACTGGTCGGCGTCACCCTGCTGATGACTCACCTGACCATCGTCAGCGTGACCATCTACCTGCACCGCTATTCGGCGCACCGCGCGCTGGAGCTGAACGCAGGCCTCAAGCATTTCTTCCGCTTCTGGCTGTGGCTGACCACGGCGCAGAACACCCGCGAGTGGACCGCCGTCCACCGCAAGCACCACGCCAAGTGCGAAACCCCCGACGACCCCCACAGCCCGGTTCACAAGGGCTTGGCCACGGTGCTGCGCAAGGGTGCCGAGCTGTACCGCGAAGAGGCGCGCAACCAAGAAACCCTGCGCATCTATGGCAAGAACTGCCCGGACGACTGGCTCGAGCGCAATGTCTATTCGCGCTACAAGCTCGGCGGCATCGCGCTGATGGCGGTGATCGACCTGCTGCTGTTCGGCACCATCGGCATCACCATCTGGGCAGTGCAAATGGCCTGGATCCCGTTCTGGGCCGCAGGTGTGGTCAACGGCCTGGGCCACGCGGTGGGCTATCGCAACTTCGAGTGCCGCGATGCCGCCACCAACCTGGTGCCTTGGGGCATCATCATTGGCGGTGAAGAGCTGCACAACAACCACCACACCTACCCCAACTCGGCCAAACTGTCGGTGCGGCGCTGGGAGTTCGACATGGGCTGGATGTGGATCCGCCTGCTGAGCCTGCTGCGCCTGGCCAAGGTGCAGCGCGTCGCGCCCATCGCCCACCGGGTCGAGGGCAAGGCTTCGCTGGACATGGACACTGCCATGGCCATCCTCAACAACCGCTTCCAGATCATGGCCCAGTACCGCAAGCTGGTGATCGGCCCGCTGGTTAAGCAAGAGCTGGGCAAGGTCGATGCCTCGGTACGCCACCGTTTCCGCCGCGCCAAGCGCCTGCTGTCGCGGGAAACCAGCCTGCTGCAGGACCGCCACCACCTGCGCATCGAGTCGATGCTGGCCCACAGCCAGGCGCTCAAGACCATCTACGAGAAGCGCCTGGCACTGCAGCAGATCTGGGCCCGCACCAGTGCCAACGGTCACGACATGCTCGCGGCCATCAAAGACTGGGTGCACGAGGCCGAGGCCAGTGGCATCCAGTCGCTGCGCGACTTCGCCGCCCAGCTGAAAACCTACTCGCTACGCCCCACCGGCGCCTGACCGCCGTTGATCGGCACGCCCCGTCCTGGGGCGTGCCAAGCGGAACTTCCCCCGCGAAATACGACTCAAACTCGGCATATCGCCCAGCGTGGCGGGCCGGTCAGTGGCCGCACGCCCTTTGTCGAGACCTGTTTCGTGCTCATGGCCAAAGACCACCCCACCACCGGCACTCCCCGCCCGGAAGCCGCCCAGACCCTGCTCGCCCTGCTCCACGCCCAAGGTGAAGTGGCGCGCCTTAGCGAACGCGAACAGCTGTATTCCTCGCTGCTCGACAGCGTCAACGCCGTGTTGTGGGCCTTCGACTGGGAAACCCGCCAGGTACTCTACGTGAGCCCGGCCTTCGAGCGCATTTTCGGCCGCCCGGCCAGCCTGGTGCTGGCCGACTACAACGAGTGGCGCGACGCGATCTACCCGGACGACCTCGAGTACGCCGAACGCAGCCTGGCCCAGGTGCTGGTCAAGGGCACCGTCGAGGACCGCGAGTACCGCATTCTCAATGCCGCCGGCGAGGTGCGCTGGCTCAGCGACAAGTGCTACATCAACCAGCAGCGCGAAGGTGACCAGCGGGTGATCATCGTCGGCATCGCCGAGGACATTACCGAGAAAAAACAGCTCGAAGGCGAGCTGCAACGCCTGGCCACCACCGACGTGCTCACCCAGAGCAGCAACCGCCGGCACTTCTTCGAATGTGCCCAGCAAGCCTTCGACAGCGCCCGCGAAGACGGTACGCCCTTGGCGTTCCTGCTGCTGGACATCGACGACTTCAAGCAGATCAACGACAGCTACGGCCACCAGGAAGGCGACCAGGTGCTGCAACGCATCGCCGACAGTGGCAAGGCCGTGCTACGCCGTGGCGACCTGTTCGGGCGCATTGGCGGTGAAGAGTTCGCGGCCGTCTTCCCCGGCTGCAGCGCCCAGGTGGCCGAGCAGATCGCCGAACGCCTGCAACGCGAGATCCAGCGCCTGAGCTTTACCCACGGGCAGCAAACCTACGGTGTTACGGTGAGCCAGGGTTTGACCGGGCTGACCGACGACGACGAAACCCTCGACACCCTGTTCGCTCGGGCCGATGCGGCGATGTACCAGGCCAAGCGGCAGGGCAAGAACCAGATCATCAGAGGTTGATGGCTGGCACCAGGGCACTTGGTGTTGCTGCCCGAGGCCCTGCCAATGCACCCTCGGGCTCCAGTTGCTTGCCTTGGGTAAGCCCGACGTTGAGAATGTGCAACTGCTGATCCGTTGTCTTGCCCGACAGCCTGACTGCGCGGGCCATCAGACGCTCGATCAGGTTCGCTTTGGTGGATTCTTCTGAATAGCTCATGAACACCTCGGATATCTGGAGAGTGTTACGCAGTGGAGTGGCGCTCACAGGGAGAACCAGCCGCCCCTCAGCGTCATGGGTGAAGCCTAGCGATTGATAGACCGGCCCAGCACCTGGCACGGGCTCCTGCACTTCAATTTGCGAATACCTGAGCATCTTTGCGTACTCCAGCACCGCCAACACAGACAACGAAGCGACCATGCCTCGCAAAGGGTGTGCCCCTCCCGGCTTGCCTTCCAGCAAGATGATCTTGATGCAACGCCTGCTCCTTCGCGGGCTGGCGTAGCACAGGCCGCAAAGCTCCCGGGCAGACCACAACGACAGGTCAAAGCCCCTGGGGTCGCGCTCCATCCACTGCGGCACCTCTTACCAAGGGAAGGCGTGAGCCTGCTCGCCCCAAAGCTGAAAAGCCGCCTGGGCCCTTGGTCCTATACCTTCGAAGCGGACGCTGCCGATATCTGCGCCCGTAGCAAGGGTAAACGCCTCGTGGGCGCGCTTTCTTGCCTGTGAGCGATACACCTGATGGTGCAGATGACGGTACCTGTAAGCGCACATGCCACAACCTTCCTGCTAATCCTTGCTGGAGTAGCTGGAAAATCTACGCTTGAAGCATTTCCCTGCATACGCACGGACTTCCGCAATGCCCGTAGGAGCTTTCCCAAAGCTATGGAACGGGACACGATCCCGGTTCCCTAAGTCAGCCGGGGCCGCTCTGCGCCCCTTCGCGGGTAAAACCGCTCCTACAGGTTCAGCGTCAGCTCGAAGTACTGCGCAATCCTGTGGGAGCGGGTTTACCCGCGAACGGCTGCAGAGCAGCCCCACCAATAGTCTGACCGGTATTGGCTCATCGCCGCCGCCTCAGGCCTGCTTGTCCTCACCTTCATCAGGTGCAGCCTCTTCCTCAGGCGCCGCCTGCTCAGCCACCTCCGGTTCAGCAGCCTGGGCCAACCGCGCAGCCTCTTCCTCAGCCGCCGCCTTGGCCTTGGCCGCTTCTTCCTCGGCCACCGCATGGGGGTTGACCTTGCGCATGCGGGTCAATTCCGGCAGCCCAAGCTTGAGCAACCGCGCGGTCTTGCTACCCGCGACCTTCTCCAGCCCTTCGCTGGGCTTGAGCCGGGCCATCTGCCCGGACAGGTTCATGGCCAGGATCTCCCGGGAATACACCCCGCCACCGAGCTGGTACACCGCGGCGATCAGCTCGCGCAGGTTCAGCGGCAGGCGCCAGCGGGTACGCAGCGCCGAACCGAACGGCGCGCCGAACTCGTTGAGCGACAGCTGCACCTGGTCCTCGTCCAGCTCGCCCCCTGCCAGGCGCCACTCCTGCAGGGTACGCAGCACCGCCAAATCGCCCAGGCAGTGCAGCAGCCCGGCGCAATAACAACGGCCTTCATCCACTTCCAGCAGGCGCGCCAGGGTGCGGCCGTACTCGGCGGTGTGCAGCGACAGGTTCCAGTAATGCGCGGCATGCTGCGACAGCAGCGGGTCGCTCAGGCGCGCACTGCGCTTGAGGGTCAGGCCGAGGATGAGGTTCATGCTCTGGGTGCTGCCCAGCTTGTTCAGGGCCTGCAACAGGGTCTGCGCGGGGGCGTCGCGGTGCAGGGCTGCGCTGTTGGCTGCGGCAATCAGCACGGCGGTGATTTGCGGGTCGTCGCGCACTTCCTCTTCGAGCACCTTGAGGTTGAGCCCCTGGGGGTCGAGCGCGCGTTTGATCGCTTTTTGCACATCGGCGAACAGCGGGCCGCCATCGGCCGTGGCCCGGCGCTGCTCCAGGTAATCCGTCAGCCTGGCCCCGGGCGACAGCGCCGGCACCGGGCAGGCGACCGCCTCGCCATCGCCCACCAGCAACACCTCCAGGCGCTTGCGCAGCTTGTCCAGATTCACCGGTTTGCTGAGGTACTCGGTCGGGTGAAAGCGCAGGGTCTCCTTCACACTCGCCGGGTCGCTGCGCTCGCTCAGCAGGATGAACGGCAAACTTGGTTTTTCGGTGCCGGAGCGCACCTTGCGCAGCAGGTCCAGGCCATCACCACTGGGCAGTTCACGGGCCGCGATGATCAGGTCGGGCTTGCTCGAAAGCGCGTTCAATGCCTGGGAGCCGTCGGCGCAAACCTGCAGGCGGGCATCGCAGCGCACGCTCAGCAGCATCTCGCGCAGCATGTCGCGCACCCAGGGGTCACCTTCGACAATCAGCACGCTAGGGGGTACGGGGTCGACAGCGCTCATGAGCGGCTCTCCAGTAATGACGCGCGATCCATCGCAGCTTCCTCGGAATCCTCCTACAACCTTAGCGCCATAAGGCTACAAACAGCACAAAAAAACCCGCCGAGGCGGGTTTTTTCTGCAGCAGGTCACATCATGCGAGTTCAGCGAAGCACTCTTCGATGATGGCCAGGCCTTTGTCCAGCAGGGTGTCTTCGGCGGTCAGCGGCACCAGGATGCGCAGAACGTTGCCGTAGGTACCGCAGGACAGCAGGATCAGGCCCTTGTCACGCGCCTTTGCCACAACCTGTGCAACGGCAGCGGCGTTCGGGGTGTGGGTGCCTTTTTCGAAGACTTCCACGGCAATCATCGAGCCCAGACCACGGACGTCACCGATGATCGGGTGCTTCTTCTGGATTTCACGCAGGCCGGCGGTCAGGCGCTCGCCAACAGCCTTGCTGCGGTCCAGCAGTTTCTCTTCTTCGAACACGTCGATAACCGCCAGGGCCGCGGCGCACGCGATAGGCGAACCTGCGTAGGTACCGCCCAGGCCGCCCGGGGCGATGGCGTCCATGTACTCGGCCTTGCCGCACACACCGGCCAGCGGGAAGCCGCCAGCGATGGACTTGGCGAAGGTGGTCAGGTCAGGCGCAACGCCCATCTGCTCCATGGCGAAGAAGGTGCCGGTACGGCCAGCGCCGGTCTGCACTTCGTCGGCGATCAGCAGGATGCCGTGCTTGTCGCACAGCTCGCGCAGGCGCTTCATCAGCTCTTTAGGGGCTGGCAGGAAGCCGCCTTCGCCTTGTACTGGCTCGAGGATGATTGCAGCGATGTCGCGCGGCTCGGCGTCGTTCTTGAAGATGCGCTCGACCGAAGCAATGGCGTCGTCAACGCTGACACCGTGCAGCTCGCTCGGGAACAGCGCGCGGAACACGCCGCCTGGCATCAGGCCCATGCCAGCGGAGTACGGCACGACCTTGCCGGTCAGGCCCAGGGTCATCATGGTACGGCCGTGGTAGCCGCCGGTGAAGGCGATGACGCCGGCGCGGCCGGTGGCGGCACGGGCGATCTTCACGGCGTTTTCAACGGCTTCGGAGCCGGAGGTGACCAGCAGGGTCTTCTTGTCGAAGTCGCCCGGGACCAGCTTGTTGATCTTCTCGCACAGCTCGACGTAAGGCTCGTAGGCCAGCACCTGGAAGCAGGTGTGGCTGACCTTGGTCAGCTGCTCTTGTACAGCGGCAACCACTTTCGGGTGCAGGTGGCCGGTGTTCAGTACTGCGATGCCGCCAGCGAAGTCGATCAGTTCGCGGCCTTCAACGTCGATCACCGTGGCGTTCTTCGCGCTTTCGACGAAGATCGGGTGGATCTGGCCAACGCCACGCGGGACGGCGGCGACACGGCGTTGCATCAAGGATTCGTTGGTCTTGCTCATAATGCCCTCATTGCGCCGACTCTGACGGCGCTTTTATTCGGGGGTGGCTGGAAGGTGCACGGTCAGTATTCGTTGATCGACTGTCGTGAACGCCCTGGCCACCAGGTACTGCAGTGTCAAAAAGACCAGCGAGGCGTCGCTCTCGCGCCCCGCTGGCAGAGGTAAAAACCGCTAGTGCCGGATCAGATGCTCAGGCACAGGTATTTGATTTCGAGGTAGTCCTCGATGCCGTACTTGGAACCTTCGCGGCCCAGGCCCGAGGCCTTGATGCCACCGAACGGTGCCACTTCGTTGGAGATCAGGCCGGTGTTGATACCCACCATGCCGTATTCCAGGGCTTCGGCGACGCGGAACACACGGCTCATGTCGCGGGCGTAGAAGTACGAGGCCAGGCCGAACTCGGTGTCGTTGGACATGGCGATGACTTCAGCCTCGTCCTTGAAGCGGAACAGCGGCGCCAGCGGGCCGAAGGTCTCTTCTTTAGCGACAGCGGCGGTTTTCGGCACGTCGACCAGAATGGTCGGCTCGAAGAAGTTGCCTTCGATCAGCTTGCCGCCAGACAGCACCTTGGCGCCTTTGGAGACCGCGTCCTGGATGTGCTCCTGGACCTTGGCCACGGCCTTGCCGTCGATCAGCGGGCCGGTGGTGGTGCCTTCTTCCAGGCCGTTACCGATCTTCAGCTTGGCAACTGCAGCGGCCAGCTTCTCGGCGAACGCATCGTAGACGCCGTCCTGTACGTAGATACGGTTGGCGCAGACGCAGGTCTGGCCGTTGTTGCGGTACTTGGAGATGATCGCGCCCTCGACCGCCTTGTCCAGGTCGGCGTCGTCGAACACGATGAACGGGGCGTTGCCACCCAGCTCCAGCGAAACCTTCTTGATGTCCTTGGCGCATTCTTCCATCAGCTGGCGGCCGATTTCGGTGGAGCCGGTGAAGGACAGCTTGCGAACCAGGGAGTTGCCGGTCAGTTCCGAACCGACTTCGCCGGCGCTGCCGGTGATGACGCTGAGCACGCCAGCCGGGATGCCGGCACGGGTAGCCAGCTCGACCAGGGCCAGGGCGGAGTACGGGGTCTGCGAAGCAGGCTTGAGCACCATGGTGCAACCGGCGGCCAGAGCCGGGCCGGCTTTACGGGTGATCATCGCCGCCGGGAAGTTCCACGGGGTGATGGCAGCGGTAACACCGATCGGCTGCTTGATGACGATCAGGCGCTTGTCTGGCTGGTGGCCCGGGATGACATCGCCGTAAACGCGCTTGGCTTCTTCGGCGAACCATTCGATGAACGAGGCGGCGTAGGCGATTTCGCCCTTGGCTTCGGCCAGTGGCTTGCCCTGCTCGGTGGTCATCAGGCGGGCCAGGTCGTCCTGGTGCTCGATCATCAGCTCGAACCAGCGGCGCAGCTTGCCGGCACGCTCTTTGGCGGTCAGTGCACGCCAGGCCGGCAGGGCCTTGTCGGCGGCCTCGATGGCGCGGCGGGTTTCGGCGGCGCCCATCTTCGGCACGGTACCGATCACTTCACCGGTGGCCGGGTTGGTCACCTTGATGGTCTGACCGCTGTCCGCATCCAGCCACTCACCGTTGATGAAGGCTTGCTGGCGGAACAACTGAGCGTCTTTGAGCTGCATGTCGGCTTCCCTTTACTGCGAATTATTGATTGTTGAAAAGGCGCCCCCAATAGGGGGCGGCCGTCAGGAATTCGTGCACCAGGGTGTTCGACGCCTGGGTGCTGAGCGTTTGAAATCTCAAACGGAATGCTAAGCGGCTGCTGGGGTGTTGGACAATAGCCTGTTCGAAAAAAAGAACGAATGGTCGGAATTCAGATCAGCGGAAACATCGCGGGGCAAGCCCGCTCCCACACTTTCATCAATCAGCGCAGGAGCGGGCTTGCCCCGCGATTGGGCCTGGAAAGGTTAGACCATTGAGATCAGAACGCCCTCTCGAGGTCGATCACCAACGCCCGGTACCCTACGCTCCCCGGCTGGCGGCTGTGCACTTTCAACTCCACCACCACCTCCTGCGTACCCCGGCGTACCTCGTTGAGCACCGTGGTGGTGAGTTTCTGCGGCGTCAGGTAGTTCACCGACGCGCTATAGATGAACTGGGTGTCGGTATCGGCCCGGTACGCCACCACCGAGGTGATCGGGCTGTACCACTCGTCGCCGCGCTCCTTGCCGTACTGCCACAGCTGCTCGACCGTGCCTTTGGCTTCGTCGACCTTGTACTCCACCGCCCGGCTGTAGTTGCCGGTGAGCTTGGTCGGCCCGAAGTCGCGCCCCCAGCCGTTGTCAAACACGGTCAGCGTGCCGCGCCCGGTCAGCCAGGCGGTGTGCTGGGTCCAAGACCACTCGAAACCTTCGCCCAGCGGCTTGAGCACCTTGTCCTGCAGGCGTGCTGGCCAGCCTTGCGGTGCAGCGAGGATCCACTTCACCTGTTTGTCGCGGCCGATCTTCACCACGCCCTGATGACGTGCTGAAACGATGATGCTGTCGTCATCGGCGTCATAGTCGATGGCATTCACATGGGCCCAGTTGCGCCCGGTGCCTACGCCCGGGGTATCGCCGAACGGCAGGTCGCCTTCGGCCAGCTCGTTGGCCAGGCGCTCTTCCTGGCGTTGCACCCCGGCCGGCAGCTGGATGGCCGCCTTGCCCAAGGTCTCGAGCAACTCGCCGCGGTACGGGTCGAGGATCTGGTTGAGGTCCCAGAAGTCCAGCACGTCGCCGGCTTCGTTGAGCTCGATGATGTGGTCGCGGATCGAGCGCACGCGCTTGCCGTCGGGGCGCCGGTAGTCGCTGGTGCCGACCCGCAGCAGGTAGGTGCCGTTGCTGGTCTCGCGGATTTCGTGAGAGAAGTCGGCGAACTTGTCCGGCAGGTTGCGCTGCCAGATGCGCCGGCCCAGCAGGTCGTACTTGGAGTAGGTCTGGCCCTGGCCCCAGATCAGCTTGCCGTCGCGGGTCTGGTGGAAGCCCATGGTGCCGCCCAGGCCGTCGCGGCGGTTGGAATCGTGGATCTGCTCGATGTCCAGGTACCAGCGCACGTCGCCATTGCTGTCGGCGATCCAGTTGTTGCCCACCGAGTCCCATTCCGCCGCCCCGCCCAGGCCGTTCCATTTGAAAGCCTTGGCCCCGGGAATATCGGCCAGCAGGTGGTTGAACAGGTACAAGCGCTGCTCGAAGCCCGGCGCCACGCTGACCGGTTCCACCTCGGGCAACGCGGCGGTCTGCTTGGCCACCACCGGCAGGCGCACCGCCGGGGCGTAGATTTCGTAGCGCTCGCGGATGCGCTCACCGTCCAGCTTGTAGCTCACCTCCACCTGGTTGACGTGGTCGGGGTACAAACCGAACACCGGGATGCCGCCATAGGTCCACAGCGACTGCTGCGAAACCTCATAGCTGATGGCGACACCCCGCTCGCCGCGCCCCAGCACCCGCACATGGGCGGCGCTCAGGTTGCGGCCACCGTCGCGCACGATGGCGGTCAGGGGTGCCAGACGGTAGGGGTTGACCACCACATCACCCAACAGGGCTTCGCTGTGGTCGGGCACCCGGGCGCTGACGCAGGCGCCTTCGGGCAGTTCGTGGGGCTGGGTCTTGGCATTCATGGCAAAGCTCCTTGTGCTCAGAAGTCGTAACGGGCGGTGGCGCCCACGGTGCGCGGGGTGCCCAGCACGCCGGCGTAGCCGCCGTTGGCCGAGTTCCACAGGCTGGTGAAGTAGGTCTTGTCGCCGGCGTTCTTCACCCACAGCGACAGGTCGAGCACGCCGTCGCCCTGGTCCAGGCGCACACCGGTAGACAGGTTGACGATGGCGTAGCTGGGGATCTGGCCGTATTCGGAGTCGTCGATGGTGCCCACCGCCTTCGAGCGGAAGGCGTAGCTGGCGGTGACGTAGGGCTCGATGTGCTCGGCCAGCTGCCACTTGTACTGGCCGTTGAGGTTGGCGATGTACTTGGAGGCGCCGACCACCTGGTGGCCAGACAAGTCGCAGGTGGCCGCAGCGTTGGCCAGGCTCACCTCCGGCGGGCACGGGGCGTCGTCGTACTCGGTGTAGCGCACGTCGTTCCACGAGCCGTTGAAGTCCAAGGTCAGGCCGCGGACCGGCAGCGCCGTGGCCTCGAACTCAAGGCCGCGGGAGCGCACGCTGCCGGCGTTGGCCAGGTACTGCACGCGGTTGACCTGGTCGTAGACGTTGGCCTGGTAGCCATGCACCTCGGTCCAGAACAGGTTGGTATTGAACTGCAGGCGGTCGTCGAACCAGGTGCTCTTGAGCCCCAGCTCGGCGTTGTTGGCCCGCTCGGTGCCCACCAGCAGCGAATCGGTGCCCAGCCGCGGCGCGGCGCCGACCGTGAGGTTGACGCCACCGGACTTCTCGCCGTGGGTCAGGCTGGCATAGCCGAGCAACTGGTCAGTGAAGCGGTAGCTCAGGCTCAGCAGCCCTGATGGCGAGAAACTGTACTGGCTGAGGTCGCCCGAATCGTAGGCCCCCACCCGGCCCTGGCGCGCCGCAGCCGCAGCGCCGGTCACCGCAGCGCCGCCCACCGGGGCATCGCGGGTTACCCAGGCGTTTTTCTCTTCGTAGGTGCCGCGTACACCGGCGGTGAAGTCCAGGCGCTCGGTAAGGTGCCAGGTGGCCTGGCCGAACAGGGCGTAGCTGTCGGTGTCGATGTGGCCGTTGCCGAGGGTGTTGACGTTGGCCAAGGCGCCAGCCGGGGTGATGTTCCAGATATCGGCTTGCGCGCCGTAGTAAGTGAACGATTTGTTGTCCAGGTCCTGCTTGAAGTAGTAGGCGCCCAGCACATAGTCGAAGAAGCCGCCGGTGGGCGATGCCAGGCGGATCTCCTGGGAGTACTGCTTGTCACGCACCGACACACCTGCGCTGCTGAACACCGGCACGTTCAAGCCGTCATCGTTGCGCGGGGTGAAGTCCCACCAGCGGTAGGCGCTGATCGAGGTCAGGGTGAAGTCGTTGGGCAGTGTCCAGTTGGCCTCCACCGAGGTGCCGCCCTGGAACACCGTCACCCGCTGGTCGGCGTCGAAGTTGACCTTGCGATCCTTGCCCGACACCAAGGTAGCACCGGCCTGCGCCGCCAGGCTTTCGTAGCGGTTCACGCCATTGATGGTCGGCCCGGTGCTGTACAGGCTGAGGATGCCGTTGTCCGAGTCCTCCTCGTTGTACTCGCCGATCCAGCGCAGGTTGAAGTTGTCGTCGGGCTTGAACAGCAGCTGGGTGCGAAAGCCCTGGCGCTGGCCGCCGTTGAGGTCGTGGCCGTTGTAGATGTTCTTCACATAGCCATCGTCCTCGGTGTGATAGGCGCTGATGCGCCCGGCGAGGGTATCGGTGAGCGGCCCGGAAAAACTCCCCTGGGTCTGCCAGTAGCCGTCCTCGCCCAGCGACGACTGCACGCTGCCTTCCTGGTGGAAGGTGGGCTTGCGGGTGGTGATGTTGAGCACCCCGGCAGTGGTGTTCTTGCCGAACAGCGTGCCTTGCGGCCCGCGCAGCACCTCCAGTTGCTCGACGTCGAGCAAATCGAACACCGCCATGCCCGGGCGCCCCAGGTAGACGTTGTCCAGGTAGATGCCGACGCTGCCCTCCAGGCCGTCGCTGGCCGGGTTGTTGCCCAGGCCACGGATGGAAATGCTCGACTGGCGGGCATGCACGTAGGCCACGTTGGTGCTGGGCACCAGTTGCTGCAAATCCTGCACCCGGTAGATGCGCTGGGTTTCCAGGGTTTCGCTGTCGAGCACGCTGATCGGCGTGGGCACACTCTGCGCCGTCTCTTCGCGGCGCCGGGCATTGACCGTGACGGTACCGAGCTTGGCTTCCTGGGACGCAGCCGGGGTGGCCGGGGCGACCTCCTCGGCAAAACTGCCGCCGGAGGTGGCCAGCAGCACACCGGCAGCCAGGGGTTGAAGGGCAAACAACGACGCACGCGTCGGCCAACGGAAAACTCCGGACATGCAGATGCTCCTTGAGGCATGGGCCCTGGCGAGCATTTCCGTTGGCGGAACCGAATCGCGATCAGCGGGGCTTTATTCTTTTATGAGATATAAATATTTGTAATTCATATTTTGTGGAATAAGTAACACCCTTTATAAAAGCCTCAACCCTTCCCGGCAATTGCATTCCACCGAAAGTTTCCATGTAGAAAATGCATATCGACCTGCGCCAGCTCCGCCACTACATCGCCCTGGTTGAACACCGCAGCTTCGTGGCTGCGGCGGCCGCGGTGAACCTCTCGCAATCGGCGTTCAGCCGCAGCATCCAGACGCTCGAGCACAACATCGGCTGCCGCCTGGTGGACCGCGCCAGCAAGGAGCTGGCACCGACCCGCCAGGGCCTCTTGGTGCTGGAGCATTCACGACGGTTGGTGCACGGGGCGCACAACCTGGTCAACGAGATCAACCAATTCAATGGCGCCACCACCGGTGTGGTGCGCTTCGGCTCGGGGCCGGCCCCGGCCGGCGGCCTGGTACCTCGGGCGGTGGCGCGCTTCGTGGCCGAATACCCGGCGGCGCGCACCTGCTTTCAGGTGGACAACTGGCAGGCGCTGAACCGCAAGCTGGTGGCCGAAGAGATCGAGTTCTTCGTTGCCGACACCCGCCAGTTCGAGGCCGACCCGGACTACCAGGTGCACAAGCTGGCGCCGCAGCGCTGGCACTTCTGCTGCCGAGCCGGGCACCCGCTGACCGAGCGCAGCGAGGTGCGCGCGCGCGATCTGTTCGACTACCCGCTGGCCACCACCTTCCGCCCGCCGAACATCCGCAAGATCCTCAGCGACCTGAGCGGGCGCCAGGACTTCTTGCCGAGCGTGGAGTGCGAGCATGGTTATGCACTGCTGAACGTGGTGCTGCATTCGGACACCATCGGCATCGCCTGCAGCGCCAACCTGCGGCCGTACCAGATGGAGCGGGGGTTGGTGGCATTGAAGCTTGCGGACCTTGCGCCGGAGCAGGAAGAGGCGTTCTACACCCGCTACGGGGTGGTGAGCCGGGTGGGGTATGGACTGTCGCCGTTGGCGCAGGGGTTGGTGAGGCAGTTGATTGCCTGTGATGCCGAGCAGTAAGTGGCAGCGTGGGAGCGGGCTTGCCCCGCGATGGCGGCGTTGGATTCACCGACGCCATCGCGGGGCAAGCCCGCTCCCACGGGTTCATATCAGCCCTTGCGGGTAGTCCGGCTCAACTGCCCATCCACCCCCACCGGCACCTCGCCGGCCAGGGTTACCCGGCGCACCACCCGTGGCTGGGTGCCGTAGTCGTCCACCGCGTAATGCTGGGTCGCGCGGTTATCCCAGATCGCCACGTCACCGGCCTGCCAGCGCCAGCGCACGGTGTTTTCCAGGCGCGTCACATGGCCTTGCAACACACTGAACAGGTGCTGCGAGTCGGCCTGCGAATACCCCTTGATGCGTTTGACGAAGTGCCCCAACTGCAACACTCGCTCACCGCTGATCGGGTGCACCCGCACCACCGGGTGCTCGGTTTCGTACACGGTCGAGGTGAACACCTTGCGGTAGCGCTCAAGCTTGGCCGGGTCGACGTCGGGCTTGATGCTGGCGTAGTCGTATTCGTTGCTGTGCACCGCCCACAGCTGGTCGGCCAGGGCGCGCAGCGGCTCTGGCAACTCCTGGTAGGCGGTGGCGGTATTGGCCCACACCGTGTCGCCGCCAGAGGCCGGGGCCACCACGCTGCGCAGGATCGAAGCCTTGGGGTAGGCGTCGACGAAGGTCACGTCGGTGTGCCACGAGTTGGCCCGCTGGCCTTCGGCGCCGTCCAGCTGCAGCAGGTAGCTGGTGCCGTCGACCACCGGCACGGTGGGGTGGGCGATGGGCTCGCCGAGCAGTTGGGCGAAGGCCTCCTGGCCAACGTCGTCCAGGTGGTTCTGGCCGCGGAAGAAGATCACCTTGTGCTGCACCAACGCAGCCTGGATGGCATCGAGGGTGGCGGGGTCGAGGTCGGCGGACAGCTTGACCCCGCGAATCTCGGCGCCGATGCGCCCGGCGACGGGGTGAATGTCCAGTTCGATTGCTTGCGGCGCGGTGGCCAGTGCGGCGTTGCTCATGGTCGTGGTCCTCACGGTTGTTGTCGGGTCAGCGGGCGGCCTGGGTGGCCTGTTCCTGTTTCAGGGCAGCATCGAGAAAACGCGGTTCGACCCAGTCGGTCACCTGGAAGCCACGGCGGATCAGGCGCTCCTTGGCGGCCAGGTCCACGCCCTGCTGCAGTTGGGCAATGAAGCCTGGGTCCAGGCGCGGGTCGAAGTACTTGGCCAGGTCCTCCTTGGCCAGGTCATCACTGAGGATGCTGCGCGGCCAGTTGGCATTGCTGGCCACCAGTTCCACGAAAGCCTCGCGGTTGTGTTCGTCACGTAGCCAGTCGGTGGCTCGCTGCTGGGCGTTGACCAGGCGCTGCACCAGCTCAGGGTATTGGCGGATGAACGCACCGGTACCCAGCAGCACCGCCTGGGTACTGCCGGCGCCCTTGAGGTCGCGAGAGTTCACCGGCAGCTCCACCAGCCCGCGCTCGCGCAGCGACAGCAGGTTGGAAAGGCCCCAGGCGGCATCGATCTGCTTGGCCGCCAAGGCGGCGTTGGAGGCGTTGAAGTCGAGGTTGATCACCTTCAGGTCGCGCTCCGACAGCCCCTGGCTGGCCAGCGCACTGGCGAACGACAGCTGGTTGGCGGTGCCGCGGAACACCGCCACGCGCTTGCCCTTGAGGTCTTGCAGGCTGTGGATGCCCGAGCCTGGTACCACGCCCAGGTAGCTCTTCACGTTGCGTACTCCGGCGCTGAGCACACGGGTATCGAGCCCGTTGGCCTTGCCGACGATGGCCGCCAGGTCACCCAGGTAGGCGAAGTCCGCCTGGCCGTTGGCCAGGGCCTCATTCACCACCGGGCCTGCGCCCTTGAAGAACAGCCAGTCGATACGGATACCGTCCTTGGCGAACTCCTTTTCCAGCAGCTGCTGGTCACGCAGCACATCGACCACGCCAGCGGCGCTGTGCTTGCTGCCGGCGCTCAGGTCGGGCACGGCAATGCGGATGCTTTCGGGTTTGGCCAGTTCGGCGGCCTGGGCGTTCAGCAGCAATGCACCGAACAGGCTCAGGGCGGTGAACAGTTGTCGCAACGGGGTGTGCATGGCAAGGCTCCTTGGCCGACGCTGTTTGGCCAGAAGCTAGGCGGACGGGGTTAGAACCTACAAAGACCTAAAGCTGATTTTCTAGTAACCGAAATGCATAAATCAGGCGCGCCGCGGGCCTGCGGGCGGCTTGCAGAATGCGCATGGAAAATATGAGCAAAACGCAATGAAACGGGCTTTGCGCATGCAGCGAACGCATGCTCTTATCTCTTGATCGTTATTTATGTGAATTTTTAATTCCATAAAAGAATAATCAAGGAACGCTTTGGGAGATGGGCCGATGAGTGGAGTTCTCGGGGGCAATGCTTGGTGTTTTGCCGGGTTGGGGCGCGGCCCCATCGCGGTGCAAGCCCGCTCCCACGCCCTACCCTGGCTGGTGCCGTCGCTGGTGCTGGCCCTGTGGGTGGTAGCCAGCCGCGAGCACTGGATGAGCGAGCAAATTCTGCCGGCCCCGGCGCTGGTGTGGCAAAGCGCGCTGGAGTTTGGCGCGGGCGAGATCTGGGGGCACCTGTGGATAAGTTTGCAGCGGCTGCTGTGGGGCCTGTTGGCGGGCATTGCCAGCGGCCTGTTGCTGGGGACCTGGCTGGGTGGCTCACGACGGGCACAAACCCTGGTGCTGCCAAGCTTCGTGGCCCTGGCGCAAATCCCTACCTTGGCCTGGATCCCGCTGTTCATGCTGTTCTTCGGCATCGGCGAGTTGCTCAAGCTGGTGGTGCTGGTCAAAGCCGTGGTGGTGCCGGTGACCCTGCACACCCTGGTGGGCGTACGCGATGCCCAGCCCAAGCTGCGCGAAGCTGCCGCCACCCTGCGCCTGCCACCGCACCTGTTGTTCTGGCGCCTGCTGCTACCGGCTGCCCTGCCCGCCTTCCTGGCTGGCACGCGCCTGGCCCTTGCCGCTGGCTGGACTTCACTGCTGGCGGTCGAGCTGCTGGCCTCCAGCGAAGGCATCGGCTACCTGATGGTGTGGGGCCGCCAGCTGTTCATGCTCGACCTGGTGTTCCTGTGCATCGTGCTCATCGGCCTGGTGGGCGCGCTGATGGACCGGGGTTTCAGCCGCCTGGAGCGCAGCCTGCTGTACTGGCCGCAGCCGCCCACCGGCGAACAGCGCCGCGGCGACATACCACGGGGCTGGCAAAGTCTGCTGCTGCCAGCGGTGCTGCTGGTGCTGTGGCAGGCGGCCAACCGCTTTGGCTGGGTCGATGGCAACATCCTCAGTTCACCCTTGGACGTGCTGCGCAGCCTGTATGCCGGTGTGCAAGATGGCTCGCTGCCCGATGCCATGCGCCTGAGCCTGCAGCGCACCCTGGCCGGCCTGCTGCTGGGCGGCGGCGCAGGCTTTGCCGTTGGCTTGCTGCTGGGCCTGTCGCACAGTGCCGAGCGCGTGTTCGGCCCGAGCCTGTCGGCGCTGCGCCAGGTGGCGCTGTTCGCCTGGGTGCCGCTGCTGACCGCCTGGTTTGGCCTGGGTGAAGGGGCCAAGCTGGTGTTCGTCGCCCTGGCGGCGTTCTTCCCGCTGCTGATCGCCACTCAGCGCGGTATCGCCAGCCTGTCGCCGCAACTGGGCGAGGCCGCCCTGGCGCTGCGCCTGAACCTGTTGCAACGCCTGCGCCTGCTGGTGCTGCCGGGGGCGGCACCGGCAATTTTCGCCGGGCTGCGCCTGTCGCTGATCTATGCCTGGCTCGGCACCATTGGCGCCGAATACTTCATGCCCTCGGACGGCGGCATCGCCAGCCTGATGATCGGCGCCCAACAGTTGTTCCGCATGGACCAGGTGATGGCCGCCATGGTCCTGATCGGCCTGGTCGGCGCCCTGCTCGGCCACCTTGGCCAACGCCTCGAATCGCGCGCCACGCGCTGGAGATCCGCATGAACGCCTTCATTACACCGGCCCTGCACGCGGCCAACCAACCCGACGCCACCCCGCCGCTGGTCAGCTTCGAAGGGGTCGGCAAGACCTTCAGCGTCGACGGCCAGGCGTTCGAGGCCATCCGCAACTTCGACCTGTCGATCAACGAAGGCGAATTCATCGCCATCGTCGGCTCGTCGGGCTGCGGCAAGTCGACCCTGCTGCGCCTGCTGGTAGGGCTGGACAACGACTACAGCGGCCAGATCCGCGTCGATGGCCAGGTGGTCAGTGGCATCGGCGGCGAGCGCGGCATCGTGTTCCAGGAGCACCGCCTGTTCCCATGGCTGACGGTCGAGCAGAACATCGGCCTGGGGCTGGCCAACGACAAGCTCACCCAAGGTGAGCGCGCCCGGCGGGTGCACGAGTTCGTGCAACTGGTGGGTTTGGTGGGCTTCGAGTCGGCCTACCCGCACCAGCTGTCTGGCGGCATGGCCCAGCGCGTGGCGATTGCCCGGGGGCTGGTGGCCAGCCCGCGCATCCTGCTGCTGGACGAGCCGTTCGGTGCACTGGATGCGCTGACCCGCCAGCAATTGCAGGACGAGTTGCTGGCCATTCGCGAGCGCTCGGGGGTGACCATTTTGCTGGTGACCCATGACGCCGAAGAGGCCACCTACCTGGCCGACCGGGTGGTGGTGCTGGAGCCGCGGCCGGGGCGGATCAAGGCGGTGGTGGAGATTGACCTGCCGCACCCGCGCCAGCGTACCGGGGTGGCGTTGCATGGGTTCAGGGAAAAGGTGCTACACCAGATTACCGGGGATGGCGGGTACCTGCGGCCGGTGGCGCAGCGGGTGGAGGGGTTGCGGCCGGAGTTGATTGCGCTTTAGCGGGTGGGTAGCCAGGACCGGCCCTATCGCCGGCAAGCCGGCTCCTACAGGTACAGCGCCGTTTTGAAGGTCATGCGGTCTATGTGGGAAGCGCCCCGGCAAGGCCGCTTCCCACAGGGATCGCGCCAATCTCGAGAATTTGAGCTCACATAGCGTCAGCTAGCCCAATTCGCGCAGGTACTCCCAGGGGTAGATCCCCCGCTCATGCCCATCGCTGAACACCAGCTGCACGCCATACCCCTGGGCCTCGATACGCACTACACGCACATCCTCGCGCACCAGGCTGATCGCACCTTTGAGCCTTGCGGCGCGGCACTGTGAACAGGGGCAGGCACCGCGCAGCCGGGCGTGGCTGATCACCTGCCACGCCTCGCCCCACTGCACCTGCAGCTCCCCGGCCTCGCGGCGGTTGCGCAGCGCGCTGGGCGCTTGCATCACACCGCCCCCTGCAACTGCGCCAAGGCAATGCGCACGGCTTTGCGCACCTCGGGGTCGCTGTCGACTTCGGCCGCCTGCAAGGCCGGCAAGGCGCGGGCCAGGCCTAACTCACCCAAGGCTAGCGCGGCTTCCTTGCGCAGGTTGGCGATGCCATGCCCGAGCAGCTGGGCCAGGTCGTCCAGGGCAGCGGCATGGCGTAGCCGGCCCAGCGCCCGGGCGGCGCGCAGGCGTACCTGCCAGTAGCTGTCGGACAGGGCTGCTATCAAAGCGTGACCGGCCTCGCCATGGCCCACCTTGCCAAGCGTCGTGGCGGCTTCCTCACGCACCTGCCAGGCCGGGTCGGCCAAAGCGCCGATCAACGCCGGCAGCACACTGGCGCCACGGGCCAAGCCCAAGGCGCCGATCGCGGCGCGGCGCACCTCGGTGTCCGCCTCGCGGGCGGCCAGCTCGGCCAGGGCGGGCAAGGCCGGCTCATGCTTGAGCCAGCCAAGGATACCCACCGCCTCGCGGCGCACCCCGGCATCCGGGTCAGCCAAGGCCCGCAAGGCAGGCCCGGCAGCGTCTTCCAGGCGCAGCTCACGTAGTGCCCGCAGGGCGCTGGCCCGCACGAAAGCGTCGGCATGCACGGCCCAAGGCAGAATCAACTGCCCGGCTTCCTGGGTCTTGAGTTCACTCAGGCTCTGCGCAGCCGCCAGGCGCACCGCCTCGGCCGGGTCGGCCAAAGCGGCGCACAGGCCCTGCACCACTTCGGGTTCTTCCCAGGCTTCAAGCAGGCGCGCGGCCTCAGCGCGTACTTCGGCACTGGCATCGACCAGCAGTGCATCGGTCAGCCACGGCAGGCCGTCCGGGTCTTCCAGGTCGGCCAGCGCGATCAGGGCGATGCGCCGCACGCCGGCGTCGCTGTCACCCAGCCGCGGCAGTAGCTCAAGAATGTCGGGGTTGTCGGTGCTTCGTTCGGTCATAGCGCAATCCGCAGCGGAGGATGGTCGGCGTCGGGCAGGCCCAACGGTGTCAGGCGCGGCAGTTCGCGGCCTTCTTCATGGCGCAGCAGCGCCAGGCAATGGCGTTTCAGGTGGGTGAATTCGGGGCTGGTCAGCAGGCCGGCCCGGCGCGGGCGGGCAAAGTCCAAACGCAGGTCTTCGATGAAGCGCCCAGGGCGCGGGCTCATCACCAGGATGCGATCGGCCAGGAACAGCGCTTCGTCGATGTCATGGGTGACGAACACCACGGTGGTGCGGATGCGCGCCCAGATATCCAGCAGCAGCTCCTGCATGCGCGAGCGGGTTTGGGCATCCAACGCGCCAAAGGGCTCGTCCATCAACAGCAAGCGCGGGTGGTTGATCAGCACCCGGGCGATCTCGGCGCGTTGCTGCATGCCGCCGGACAACTGGCTGGGCCAGCGCTCGGCAAAATCGCCCAGGCCCACCAGTTGCAGCATCTCGGCGGCCTTGCGCTGGCGCTCGGCCTTGCCCAGCCCCTGCATCTTCAAGCCGAAGGCGACGTTGTCGAGCACGCTGCGCCAAGGCAGCAAGGTGTGGTGCTGGAACACCATGCCGCGCTCGGGCGACGGGCCGGGTATCGGCAGGCCATCCACGCGTAATTGCCCGCTGGCAGGCGTAAGGTGCCCGGCCAGGGCGCCGAGCAGGGTCGACTTGCCGCAGCCGGAGGGCCCGAGAATGCACACGAACTCGCCCGGGGCGATGGCAAAATCCAGCGCCTGCACCGCTTCGAAGGCCTCGCGGCCCTTGCCCAGGCGAATCGACAAGCCCTGCGCTTCGATGCGCCCAGGCAGCTGTTGATAACGGTTCATCAGCCGCGCCTCCCCGCCCGGTACCAGGGCGTGGCCAGGGCGCCCAGGCGCTTGACCAGGGCACTGCTGCCCATGCCCAGCACGCCGATCAGCAGCATGCCGACAATGATGTCGGGGTAGTTCTGCAAGGTGTAGGACTCCCAGGTGTAGTAACCGATGCCGAACTGCCCGGAAATCATCTCGGCGGTAACCAGGCAGAACCACGAGGTGCCCATGCCGATGGCAAGCCCGGTGACGATGCTGGGCAAGGCCCCAGGCAACACCACTTCACGCAGGATCGCCCCGCGCCCGGCGCCCAGGCTGCGCGCCGAGGCCACCAGGCGCGGGTCGACCGCCTCAACGCCGTGCACCGTATTGAGCAGGATCGGGAACAAGGCCCCGGTGAAGGTGATGAACACCATCGACAGCTCCGAGGACGGAAACATCAAAATCGCCAGCGGAATCCACGCCACCGCCGGGATCGGCCGCAGCACTTCCAGCGGTGGCATCAGGGTGTCCTCCAGCCAGCGCCAGCGGCCGATCAGCAAGCCCAGTAACACACCCAGCAGCGCCGCTACGCCATAACCGGCGAACACCCGTGCCAGGCTGCTGCCCAGGTGGGCCAGCAATGCGTTGGACGCCAGCAATTGCCAGGCGGCATCAAGCACCGCACCTGGGGTGGGCACGTAGGTGAAGGTAAACAGCAGCAGGTTGAGCTTGTAACTGGCCGCCAACTGCCAGAACAGCAGGCAGACCAGCAGCGAAGCCAGGCGCAACGGCCAGCGTTTGAGGTCGTGGGTCACGGTGGCGGGCTCCGGTCAGCGCTGGGCGAGCAGCTTCTGGTTGGCGTGAACGAAGTCCAGCGCTTCGCCGCCGTTGGCCTTGGCGTACTGCTCGGCCTGGCCTTTGAGCAGGAAGGCTGCCAGCTCACCTTTGCCGTTGCGCACGAACCAGGCCTGATTGGCCAGCAGCTTGATACCGCTGTCGGCGGCCTGGGCGTAGATGGCGCGGATATCCTTGCCCTCCTGCTCCAGCTGGGCCAGGGCGGTCAGCGCGGCCTCCGGGGAGGCGTAGTGGCGCACCTTGTCCTCGCCGCGTACCCAGATCTGCGCCAGGCGGCTGAAGTCGGTGATCGGCTTGCCGGTGGCAGCGTCATTGGCCTTGAGCGGCAGCGGGTCGTAGTTCTTCAATGCCTTGTCGTAGTCCTGCCCGGCTTGCTTGAAGGCTGCGCGGATGTACTGGTCGTCGATGAACCGGGCGGTGTCCAGGCCGCGGTCGGTCTTTTTCAGCAGTTTGAGGGTGTCGATGGAAGTGGCCACGGCCTGGCGGTATTCGGGCTTCCAGGTGAGGTCGCGGGTCTGCAGGCCGAGGGGGCCGTGGAACAGGTAGTTCACCTCGGCCTCGATGCCGGTGACCTTCTCGATCAGCTCGCTGTACTTCTCGGGCTCAGCGGCGATCAGGCGGTCGGCTTCAAGGCTTGCACGCAGGTAGGCGGTGACCACTTCGGGGTATTTTTTCGCGTAGTCGGCATCCACCAGCGCGCCATGGAAGGTCGGCGCATTGGCCTGGGCGCCGTCGTAGATCTTGCGGGCGAAGCCGCGGTTGGGGAACAGCTCGGCGAACGGCACAAAGTCGGCGTGGGCCTCGATGCGGTTGCTGCGCAAGGCGGAACCTGCGATTTCCGGTGCCTGGGCGATGATGCGCACATCCTTTTGCGGGTCCCAGCCTTGCGCTGCCACGGCGCGCAGCAGCATGCCGTGGGCGGTGGAGGCAAAGGGTACGGAAATGGTCTTGCCCTTGAGCTCGGCCAGCGACTGCACGCTGGAGGCGGCCGGCACCACGATGCCGTTGCCACTGCCGTGCACGCTGCCGGACAGCACGCTGATGAACAGGCTGCGCTTGCCGGCATCCAGGTGGGCGACGCCGTTGAACGAGCCAGGGAAGTCAGCCATGGCGCCAAAGTCGAGCTTGCCGGCGACCATCTCGTTGGTCAGCGGCGCGCCGCTGGTGAAGTTTTTCCATTCCACCTGGTACTGGGCGTCCTTGTACTTGCCGTCATGGGGCAGGTACTTGTCGAGCAGGCCCAGCTCGCGGATCAACAGGCCGCCGGTGGCGCAGTTGATGGTGGTGTCCTGGGTGCCGATGGCGATGCGGATGGTTTCGGCGCTGGCGTTCAGGCCAGTGATTGCCAGCGCAAGGCCGGCCACGGTTGCTACAAGGCGCATGGGTGTTCCCCTCGAATCGTTTATAGGTATCAGAGTCGTCTCCGCCGCCCGGCATGGGTGGTGGGAAACGAGGGGCAGTGCGGGAGGGCGTCCGGTGGTTCGGCCGGATGGCGGGTGTTTCAGCGCAGCAGGTACGGGATATCGACCTTGACCGCACCGGTGGGGCAGTCCTTTTCGCAGGGCATGCAATACCAGCACTCGTCGAAGGCCATGTAGGCCTTCTGCGTGGCCGGGTTGATGGCCAGCAGGTCCATGGGGCACACCTCGACGCAGACGGTGCAGCCTTTCTCGGCGATGCACTTGTCTTCGTCGATGGTCACCGGGGCGCTGCTGCGAAAGAGGATTTCCTGGGGTTGGTAGGCCATTTCACGGGGTCCTTGGGGCCTTCTTGGGCGCCCTTTATCTGGAGGCTTGCACAAGTCACTGTGGGAGCGGGTTCGGTGTTGCCTATGCCGCGTCGGCTTTGACGCGCAGCCGGTCATAGGCGGTCTGCTCTTCAGCATCCAGGGCTATCAGGTACGGCTCGACGGCTTTCTTGAAGCTGGTCATCTCACCGTCCTCGCCCTTCTTCAGGTGGCAATGCACGAACCACTCGCCATCGTTGCGCTCGGGGAAGTCGACCCGGTGGTGGTACAGCCCCCAGCGGCTCTCCTCACGGAACAACGACGCGCGCGCAGCCATTTCGGCGCAATCGCGAATCACCGCAACTTCCATCGCCCGCATCAGCTCATGGGGGTTGCTGGCCTTCATCTGCTCAAGGTCGCGCTCGATCTCGGCAAAGCGCGCCAGGCCGATTTCCATCTTCTTGGTCACCTTGGGCGGCTGCAGGTAGTCGTTGACCATGCGCCGCAGCTTGTACTCCACCT
Organism: Pseudomonas fakonensis; assembly: GCF_019139895.1. Lineage (GTDB taxonomy): Bacteria > Pseudomonadota > Gammaproteobacteria > Pseudomonadales > Pseudomonadaceae > Aquipseudomonas > Aquipseudomonas fakonensis. The sequence continues at coordinate 5,902,751 of NZ_CP077076.1, forward strand.
GCGCAGGCGGCAGGCCATGCTCGCGGCGCAGCGGCGCAAACACCCGGGCCTGCTCGCGCTCGACCTGCTGCGCATCGACCTCGGCGAACTCACGCCCGGCCACGTACTGCGCCGCGTTGGCACCGGCAAACCAGCCATAGGTGAAGGCCCCGAGCATGTAGTTGTGCGGCACCGCCGCCATGTCGCCTGCGGCGTACAGGCCCTTGACGCTGGTCTCGGCCTTTTCGTTGACCCACACCCCCGAGGCCGAATGCCCGGAGCAGAAGCCGATTTCGGAGATGTGCATCTCGACCATGTGCTGGCGATAGTCGGTGCCGCGCCCAGCGTGGAACTGGCCGCGGCTCGGGCGTTCGTTGCTGTGCAGGATTTCCTCGATGTTCTGGATGGTCTCCTCGGCCAGGTGGTCGAGCTTGAGAAACACCGGGCCGTTGCCGCCCTCGAGCTCCTGGTGGAACTCCCACATCATCTGCCCGCTCCAGTAGTCGCACTCGATGAAGCGCTCGCCCTTGCTGTTGGCGGTGTAGCCGCCCAAGGGGCCTGTGACGTAGGCGCAGGCCGGGCCGTTGTAGTCCTTGATCAGCGGGTTGATCTGGAAGCATTCAAGGTTCGCCAGCTCCGCCCCGGCGTGGTAGGCCATGGCGTAGCCGTCGCCAGCGTTGGTCGGGTTCTCGTAGGTGCCCATCAGGTAGCCCGACGACGGCAGGCCCAGGCGCCCGGCAGCGCCGCAGGCGAGGACCACCGCCTTGGCGCGGATCACCCGGAACTCGCCGGTGCGGCAGTCAAAACCCAGCACCCCTGCGGCGGCGCCTTCGCCATCGAGCAGCACGCGGGTGCAGACCATGCGGTTGCTGATCTCGACCCGGGCGCGCTTGAGTTGGCGGTACAGCACCTTCTTGATGTCGTGGCCCTCGGGCATCGGCAGCACGTAGGCGCCCATGTGGTGGACCTTCTTCACCGCGTAGTCGCCTGTTTCGTCCTTCTCGAACTTCACCCCCCAGCGGTCGAGCTGCTCGATGGTCTCGAAGCTTTTCGTCGCATAGGCGTACACCGCGGCCTGGTTGACGATGCCGTCGTTGGCCACGGTGATTTCCTTGGTGTACTGCTCGGGGGTGGCGTGGCCGGGGATGATGGCGTTGTTCAGGCCATCCATGCCCATGCTGATGGCGCCGCTGCGCTTGACGTTGGCCTTGTCCAGCAACAGCACGCGCAGGCTCTTGTTGTGCTCCTTGGCCTTGATCGCAGCCATGGGGCCGGCGGTGCCGCCGCCGATCACCACGATGTCGTAGTCCTGGGTCTCGATGCTCATGCCTTGGCCCCTTTCTGGCGGTCGATGCGCAGGCGGTACTGGAAGGCATCGCCGCGGTAGTAGAGGTGTTCGAAGTCCAGCGGGGTGCCATCGGCGGTGTGGGTGAGGCGCTCGATACGCATGATCGGCGAGCCCTCCTCCACTTCCAGCGCCTGGGTCAGGTCGCTGTCGGCAAGCACCGCATCGATGGCAAGGTCGGCATGGCCCAGGGCAATGCCGCAGTCGTTCTCCAGCAGCAGGAAGATGTCGCGGGTGACCAGGTCGGCCTTTTCCAGCTTTTCGCCAACGGCGTGGGGCAGCCAGGTGATCTCCAGCGACACCGGCTCGCGGTTGATCAGCCGCACCCGGCGGATCTCGGTGACCAGGCTGCCCTCCTCCACCTGCAGGCGCGCCGCCACCAGGGCGTTGGCCGGTACATGACGCAGGCTGCGCAGGCGGTTGATCACCTCGTAGCCCATCTGCGTCATCGATTCGGCCAGGCCCTGCAGGGTGCTGACGTTCTGGAACGCCTTGGGCTTGGCAACGAAGGTGCCTTTGCCGTGGATCTTGAAGATCAGCCCTTCCTTTTGCAGGTCGCCCAGCGCCTGGCGCACGGTGATGCGGCTGACGTCGAAGGCCTTGCCCAGCTCGTTTTCCGAGGGCATGCGGCTGTGCGGGGCGTAGGTGCCGTCAAGGATGCGCTCGCGCAGCAGGTCCTTGAGCTGGGTGTAGAGCGGTACCGGGGACAGGGGGAGCAGTTCGGCCATGGTCATCTTCACTGTTGGCTGACTTGTTATAACAAGTTGTAGCCAGAAGATAACGGGCATAAGCCTGGCCCGTGAAATACCGATATCGCATATGTTTAGACGCCATCGCGGGCTCGCAATGGCAACGGGCCTGCCCCGCGATGCCGAGGCACGGGTAAAAAAGGCTACAGATCAAGCCGATAGACGCCACCGGCACAGATGGGTATCATGCGGCCCGTTGCACTCGTAGCTCAGCTGGATAGAGTACTGCCCTCCGAAGGCAGGGGTCGTGGGTTCGAATCCCGCCGAGTGCGCCATCTTCAAAAGCCCTGGGACTTGTCCCGGGGCTTTTTTGTTTGTGCCTTGCACTGATCCTGGTTTTTTTGGCGCCACTGTTTCGCCATCCATGAAATGTTTGGTAACCTCTGCGCCCGCTGCCGCAATGGGCAGCACTTTTTATCGAACAGGGAAGCGTTCGACGAACGCCCAAAAGGACTTGCGATGGCGATGGTCTATTGCCGCGGCTGCGCCAGGCAGCTGCACGAAACCGCCCACACCTGCCCGCAATGCGGTGCACCGCAATTTGCCGCCCCCGCCACCCCGGCCGGCGCTGGCTCCTCGTGGAAAGCGATCACTTCCCTGATTCTCGGCATTCTCTGCGTGCTGACGCTGTTCGATGACTCCGAATGGGACAACGACACCCTGACCGGCCTTGGCCTGTTCGCCGGTATCGCCCTGCTGCTCGGCATCCTCAGCATCCACCAGAAAAATTCCGGCAATGGCATGGCCATCGCCGGCGTGGTCATGGCAGTGATTTCGCTGCTGTGCCTTATCGGCCTATCAGCCAGCTAATCCAAACGTGAGGGAAAACAAATGAGCATGGTGTTCTGCCGCGGCTGCGCCAAACAGATCCACGAATCGGCCGTGAGCTGCCCGGGTTGCGGTGCCACCCAGAGCGGCGGTACCGCAACTGCTGCACTGCCGGACAGTGGCGGTAACCCGTACCTCAAGGCCTGGAAGAATTACGCCACCGTCCAGGGCCGCGCGCGCCGCAAGGACTACTGGCTGTTCGTGCTGATCAACGCCTTGATTTCGGTAGCCATCACCATGGTGGACCGGGCCACCGGGCTGGAGCCGTTGCTGGGCCTGGTGTACAACCTGGCCATCATGATCCCGAGCATCACCTACGGCGTACGCCGCCTGCATGACACCGACCGTAGCGGCTGGTGGCTGCTGCTGCCGATCGTCAACCTGGTGTTCCTGTGCCTGAACAGCACCCCGGGCAACAACCGCTTCGGGCCCAACCCGAAGGGCGAGTAAGCGACACCCTGAAAAGGCGGCCTGCGGGCCGCCTTTTTCATGCCCGGCAAAAAAGGCCCGGCCATGACGTTTTTCAATCGCCTCGATGCCGTTTCCTGCATTGCCGTGCAGAGCGCGGTGCCGGATGCTTTATTTACTCCGGTACATCGCGCTTTCCACCCACCGAGGCCTGTATGAAGAACGTCGAACAAATTCTCAAAGCCAAGTCGCAGCACCACACCGTGTACACCATCGGCCCCGACGATTCGGTGCTCGATGCCTTGAAGCTGCTGGCGGAGAAGAACGTCGGCGCGCTGCCGGTGGTGGAGAACAATCAAGTAGTGGGGATCGTCAGCGAGCGGGACTATGCGCGCAAGCTGGTGCTCCAGGGGCGCTCCTCGGCCGCCACCCCCGTGCGCGCCATCATGAGCGCACCAGTGGTCACCGTGGAGCCCAAGCAGAACCTCGAGTACTGCATGAACCTGATGACCAACCGCCACCTGCGCCACCTGCCGGTGGTGAACAACGGCGAGCTGCTGGGGTTGCTGTCGATCGGCGACCTGGTGAAAGAGACCATCGCCGAACAGGCCAGCCTGATCGCCCAGCTGGAGCAGTACATCCGCGGCGAATGACGCCGCCTAGTGGTAGCCGCGCTCGAGCTCGTCCAGCTGATGATCAAAGCTGCGCAACCGCGCCGACCAGGTGTAGACCAGCACTTCCAGGTCACGGTTGAGCACGGCAGTGTTGCCACCATCACGCGCCGGGGCATCACACAGGTCAAGCTGGTAGCGCTCGCGGGCCATGGCCGTGGCCACGCTGGACAGGTCACGGGCGTTGGCCAGCCAGTGGTGGTGATGGTCGTGGGTTTCGCGGTCGAGTTCGCGGCACTGGCGTTTCAGAGCGTCCAGGCTCTGCTCCAACGGCGTGCCCTTGAGCTCGCCCATGACCTCTTCGAAGGTGCGCCCGGAGTGCCAGTAGCTGCCCCAGAAGTAGCGGTCGAACACGGTCTCGACCCGGCGCAGCGCCACCTTGGTGTTCCAGATGGTCAGCAACGTTCGCCCCTGGGCCACTTCGCGGCGGTTCAGGTGCAGGTACTCCCAGGCAATCCACGCCAGCCCGCACAACGCCACTGCGGCGGTCACCGCGGCAGCGGCGTACAGAAACTGCACGGCCTGGTTCATCTGCTGGGTGTGCCGGATACCGTAGAAGTAACCGGTGGTCAGGGTGCCCAGGATCGTCACGGTGCACCAGAAACCTGGTGCGTAGGGATCTTTCATCGCGCCATCCCCTTATTGTTTTCCTGAGCATAGCAACGGCCCGATCACCCATCAGGTGCCGCTCGGCGCTTTATTTTCGGGGGCGACGCAACGCCTCGTTGAGCTGGTCGAAAGGCACCGCCCAGTCGGCGTCCTCGATGATGCTGTCCTTGAGAAAGGCGCGCTGCGAGTCGCTCCAGAACGGCGCATCCACCAGCTTGATCTCGTTCTTCAGCGGCGAGTGGCTGGCGATGAACTGGTCGATGCTGACCGCATCGTCCGGCAGGCCCAGTTGCTTGAACAGTTCGGCGAAGGGATGAATCGGCGCTTCCATGGTTCCTCCTGAATGCCGGGCAGGCCGTCCACGACGCCGGGCCGGCGTTGGTTGCGAGTATCAGCGGTGATCGTGGTCACCTGCCTCGATGTAGACCGCGCGCTGGCGAGTAAGACTCCGGCCGGGCTCCCAGAAGTTTAGATGTGCAGAAAGCATCGCGGGGCAAGCCCGCTCCCACGCTTCATTCGGCGTGGCAGCGGGCGTGCCCCGCGATGGGCGTTGAACCTTGAATCAGAGCGGCGCGCGGCGCAGGGTGGCGAGGAAGGTCGCCGCACCGATGAACAGCCCGGCAAAGGTACGGTTCAGGCGCTTCTGCTGCTTGGGCGTGCGCAACAGGCGCAGCACCTTGGACGCAAGCCCGGTGTAACCGGCCATCACCAGCATGTCGACGCTGATCATGGTCACGGTGATCGCCACGTACTGCGCCAGCAGCGGCTGGTGCGGGTTGATGAACTGCGGCAGCACCGCGAGCATGAACACCAGCGCCTTGGGGTTGCTGACGTTGACCAGGAAGCCGCGGAACACCAGGCTCAATGGCTTGCCGATCGGCCGCACCGCAGACTCCTCGCTCATGTCCATGGGCAGCGCGCGCCACTGGCGGTAGGCGAGGTACACAAGGTAGGCAACGCCGAACCACTTGATGACCTGGAAGGCGGTGGCCGAGGCTGCGAGGATGGCACCTACGCCGGCGGCGATGATGGCGATCTGCACGATCAGGCCCAGTTGCAGGCCCAGGGCGTTCCAGTAACCACGCCAGAAACCGTACTGCAAACCGCTGGACATCGAGGCAATGGCCCCTGCGCCCGGCGACAGGCTGATCACCCAGCACGCGGCAAAAAAGGCCAACCAGGTTTCCATCGACATCACACACCTCGCTCGAGCAAATGTTGCAAAACGTTAAGCTAAGGTTTTGGCGAAAAAATAACCAGTGGTTTTTTGGGCGGCGCAAAACGATCGAGGGGCAAGCCCGCTCCCACATCACCGTGGGAGCGGGCTTGCCCCTCGATTACTGCCGCAGCGGTCAGTCGTGCGCCACCGGCTCCTGCAACGCAACACTGGCCTCGGCCCCACGCCAACGCCGCACCGCCTTCTGGAAGAACTGGCTGTTCGGCACCTGCACCAGCGCCCCACCGGCCTCCGGCGTTTCCATCAGCGTGGTGTACAGCAGGTTGATGGCGATCACCCGGCCCTTGACCCCCGGTTTGTCGAGGGTGTCGACCAGCTCCACCACATCACCGATGCGAAACGGCCCGACGGTGAAGATCAGCACCGCGCACAACAGGTTGGAGAGCACGCTCCAGATGGCGAAGAACGCCACCGCCGCCACCGCGACGAAGCCCGACAGCGCGGTCCACAGCACCGTGGCCGACACCCCGAGGCGCTCCAGCACGAACAGCAGTGCACTGCCCATGATCAACCAGCGCAAGGCGCCGCGCACCGGCACCAGCAACTCGTGGGGCAGCGGATAGCGCTCGCCCAGGCTTTTCAAGCCGCGGCCGACCATGCGCTGCAGCACGAAGGCGATCATCAGGATGAGTACGATCTGCAAGCCCAGCCAGAAGGTGTCCATCCATTGCCCCGGCAGCAGCGAGCGCAGCTCTTCCATCAGGACAGTGCCTCGAGCTCGGCTTGCATACTTTCGAGGGTTTCCAGGGCCTCCATCCAGGCCTCTTCCAGCTCGCCTTCGCGCTGCTTGAGTTTGGTCTGGCGGGCCAGCAGGTCGCGCAGCTCGTCCTTGCGCGCCGCCTCGTAGACACCGCTGTCACCCAGGGCCGCTTCGACCTCGGCCAGCTCCTTGTGCAACTGGTTCAGCTCGGCCTCGAGCTTGTCGGCGGCCTTCTTGTGGGGTGCCAGTTGCTGGCGCAGCGCGGCGGCAGCCTGGCGCTGGGCCTTCTTGTCGGTCTTGTCCGGGTTCACTGGCGCGTTGCTGGCCGGAGCGCTGCGCTGGCGGTACTCGACCAGCCAACGGCTGTAGTCGTCGAGGTCGCCATCGAAAACATCGACCTTGCCGTCGGCCACCAGCAGGAACTCGTCGGTGGTGCTCTTGAGCAGGTGACGGTCGTGGGACACCACCACCACGGCCCCGGCGAACTCCTGCAGGGCCATGGTCAGGGCCAGGCGCATCTCGAGGTCGAGGTGGTTGGTCGGTTCGTCCAGCAGCAGCAGGTTCGGCCGTTCCCAGGCAATCAGCGCCAGGGCCAGGCGGGCCTTTTCGCCACCGGAGAAATTCACTACCGGCTCGTCGACGCGGTCACCGTGGAAGTCGAAGCCGCCGAGGAAGTCGCGCAGCGTCTGCTCGCGCTCGGCGGGGGCGATGCGTTGCAGGTGCAAGAGCGGGCTGGCCTTGTCGTCCAACGAGTCGAGCTGGTGCTGGGCAAAGTAGCCCACGGCCAGGTTCTCGCCACGCACCAGACGGCCCGACAGTGGCTGCAGTTCGCCGGCGAGGTTCTTGATCAAGGTCGACTTGCCGGCGCCGTTGGGGCCCAGCAAACCGATACGCGCACCGGGCACCAGTTGCAGCTTGACCTTGTCGAGGATGGCCTTGTCGCCGTAGCCCAGGCGGCCTTCGGACAGGCTCAACAGCGGGCTGGAGATTTTCTGCGATTCGCGGAAGACGAAGTCGAACGGTGAATCCACGTGCGCCGCCGACAGCTCCTCCATGCGCTCCAGGGCCTTGATCCGGCTCTGCGCCTGGCGTGCCTTGGTGGCCTGGGCCTTGAAGCGGGCGATGTACTTTTCCATGTGGGCGCGCTGCGCCTGCTGCTTCTCGTAGGCCTGCTGCTGCTGCGCCAGGCGTTCGGCACGGGTGCGCTCGAAGGCCGTGTAGCCGCCCTTGTAGAGGTTGAGCTTGCGTTGCTCGACATGCAGCACATGGTCGACCACCGCGTCGAGGAAGTCGCGGTCGTGGGAGATCAGCAACAGCGTGCCCGGGTAGCCCTTGAGCCAGTCTTCCAGCCACAGGATGGCGTCGAGGTCCAGGTGGTTGGTGGGCTCGTCGAGCAGCAGCAGGTCGGACGGGCACATCAAGGCCTGGGCCAGGTTCAGGCGCATCCGCCAGCCACCGGAGAAGTCACCGACGCGGCGGTCCATCTGCTCGTTGCTGAAGCCGAGGCCAGCCAGCAACTTGCGCGCGCGGGCATCGGCGGTGTAGCCGTCGGCGCTGTCCAGCTCGCTGTGCAGGCGTGCCAGGGCAGTGCCGTCGTGGGCCTGCTCGGCGGCGGCAAGCTCGGCCTGCACCTTGCGCAGGCGGGCGTCGCCATCGAGCACATAGTCCACGGCGATACGCTCAAGGGTATCGACCTCCTGGCGCATGTGGGCGATGCGCCAGTCACCGGGCAGCAGGCAGTCGCCGCCATCGGGCGACAGCTCGCCGCGCAGCAGCGCGAACAGGCTGGATTTGCCGGCGCCGTTGGCGCCGATCAGGCCGGCCTTGTGACCGGTGTGCAGGGTCATCTCGGCGCCTTCTAGCAGGCGCTGCGGACCACGCTGTAAAGTGAGGTTGGATAGTCTGATCATGATGGTCGCGGAGTCTACCAGCTTCCCCGATCACTGGCGCGAGCGAAACCATGCACACCGACCTGTGGAACCATGCCCTGGCCCTGTACGCGCGGCCAGGTGTAGAAGCCGCCTGCCTGGCCTTGCAAGGCGCAGGCGGCGATGTCTGCCTGCTGCTCTGCGGCACCTGGCTGCAAGCCCGCGGGGTTGCCCCGCAAGTGCAGCGCATCGCCGCCCTGCGCCAGCTTGCCGAGCCCTGGCAGCGCGACGTGGTAGCGCCGCTGCGTGCACTGCGCCGGCAGTGGCGCGAGCACGCCTTGGCCGACCCGCAACTGGCGGTACTGCGTGAACAGGTGAAGGGCTTGGAGTTACAAGCTGAGCGCACCTTGCTGGAGCGCCTGGAAACACTGGCGAGTGCGTGGCCCGCCGGAACGGGCGACGACGAAGACTGGCTGGCCCGGTTGGTGCCGGAGCAAGCCCAGGCACACGACGCGCTGCATCAGCTGCGCGCCGCGGCCCGACAGCTTCAGGAGGCCGAGGACGGCGCCTGAGCCGAGCTGGTGCTGGCAGGTGCTGCCGGGGTAGCAGGGCTTGCAGCCGGTGCTGCGGCGGCGCTGGTGGCCGGTGCAGCGGGCTTGCTGGCGGCAGGCTTGGCGGCTGCGGGTTTGGCAGCAGGTTTTGCTGCTGGCTTGGCCGCTGCGGGTTTAGCCGCGACGGGCTTTGCCGCTGCTGGCTTGGCGGCTGGCTTGGCGGCTGCCGGTTTGGCAGGCGCCTTGGCCGCTACCGGTTTGGCTGCTGGCTTGGCTGCGGCGGGTTTTGCTGCAGCGGCAACTGCGGGCTTGGCTGCCGGTTTAGCGGCGGGTTTGGCCGGGGCTTTGGCAGCAACAGGTTTAGCAGCAGGCTTGGCCGGGGCCTTGGCAGCAGCGGCTTTTGCCGCAGGCTTGGCTGGCGCTTTGGCTGCTACCGGTTTGGCTGCTGGCTTGGCGGCAGGTTTGGCCGCGGCGGCCTTGCCCGGGGCTTTAGCAGCAGCGGGTTTCGCAGCCGGTTTGGCCGCAGCCTTGGCAGCAGCTGGCCTGGCAGCGGGCTTGGCGGCCGCAGGCTTGGCGGCGGCTTTGGCAGCAGGTTTGGCGGGTGCTTTGGCGGCGGGCTTGGCGGCAGCTTTCGGGGCCGCAGCGCGGGTGTCCAGCGCCTTGGCTGCGGCTTCACGCACCTTGCCAACACCCTGGGCCAGTTTCAGGCTTTCCTGGGCGTCGCGCTTGAGTTGCTGGATATAGGTGCGGGTTTGCGTCTGGCGCTCTTTGAGCGAATCGAGCAAGGACTCAAGTTCGCCTGCGGCTTTTTGCGCCTTGCCCTGGGCCTTGGCTTTGCCGGCCTTGGCGGCGTCTTGCAACTTCAGGCGGGCGTTGTGCAGTTTTTCCTGCGCCTTGCCGCGTTGTTTTTCCAACTTGGCCAACAGTTTCTCGGCATCCGCCAGCGCTTGAGAGCAGGCATCTTCCAAATGTTCGAGCAGGCTGCCCGAAAGTTGCTGGAGCAGGTGCAACGGCGTACTTACTGGCTTCTTTTTGGCCGACATGGTTTACCTCCTGGCTGACGAGAGTGCGGCTCATACTATGCTTCTGCTGCTACCGCCGCTAGGGCATGTTGACAGTATCAGTAGCGCCGCGTTGCATGCCTGGGCAAAGTTGTTGTCTTGCAGCAGAAAACAAGTGTAGTTGCCGAATAATGTATTGCTGATATTTACACATCAGCCGCCAACAACGCTGGCATACTTCGCCCTCATTGCCGCAGGAGTCGAGCATGCCCCGTTACCTGATTCTCGGCCTGTGCCTGGTGGCGCCACTGTCACTGGCCGCAGCGCAAAACACCCCCGCCAACAGCGACGACCTGGCCTACAGCATCGGCGCAAGCCTGGGTGATCGGCTGCGCCAGGAAGTGCCCGGCCTGCAACTGGAGCAACTGGTCGAAGGCTTGCGCCAGGCTTATCAAGGCCAGCCGCCACGCATCGAGAAGTCACGCATGCAGGCCATCCTGCAACAGCGCGACGAACAGGCCAGCGCCGCTGCCGAGCAGGCCGAAGTGGACAAGCTGACAGCCGCCGAAAAACGCTTCATGGCCACCGAACGCGCCCGCGCCGGCGTGCACGAACTGGCCGAAGGCATCCTCTACAGCGAGCTGGCCGGCGGCACCGGTGCCCAGCCAAAAGCCAGCGGCAGCGTGCAGGTGCGTTATGTGGGGAGGCTGCCGGACGGCACGGTGTTCGACCAGAACCAGCAACCGCAATGGTTCAAGCTGGACTCGGTGATCGAGGGCTGGCGGGTGGCGTTGCCGAACATGAAGGCGGGGGCGAAATGGCGCCTGGTGATCCCTTCGGCGCAAGCTTATGGCGCAGAAGGTGCGGGCGACCTGATCGCGCCCTACACCCCCCTGGTATTCGAAATCGAGCTGCTGGCGGTGGCCGACTGAATCAGGCCGGCACCGCGCCCTCTTCCTTGTGCGCGTTGTGCAGCACTTCGATCAGGCAGTCTTCCAGCTCGAAGCGCTCGTGCAGCAGGCTGCCGAGCTTGCCGAGCTTATCGGCAAAGCGCTCGGTGTCGGTGCACTCGCCTTTCTCGCAGTGGTCGTTGAACGCCAGCGCGATCTGGGTGATGTCGTTGATGCGCGGGTTGATTTCTTCGGCCAGTTTCAGGGCTTTTTCATCACCGAAAGCCTTGGCCTCGGTCACCAGTTGCTCACTGACCTCAAAGTGCCAGGCCGATACGTAATCGACCAGCACCGCGCAGAAATCACGGTTCTTTTCCTTGTCGGCAAACGCCGGCTTGGCATCGCGCAGCGCGCGGAAGGCTTGCACCAGCTCCTCGCGCTCCTGCAGCCAACGGTCGATCAGCTTGTGAACACCGCCCCAGCGTTCCTGGGCGTTCTGGCAACTATCGAGCATGGCGATCTCTTCCCTTCTGGATAGATGCCGCTGCACTTCGTGGCACAAGCCGTGGCACAAAAGTGACGTCAGCAGGACGGCATCGAACAGGTGTGTTTTCGGTATGCGTGCTGGGAGATTATTCCCGAGCGTCCTGCCCATCAAGGTACGCAGCGTACTAAGTTCATACAAGCGTTTAATCCCTTTCCTACAAACCGCTGGTCGTGCAATGCCTTGCGCATTGCCCTGGGTCAAACGGCGGCCAGTTGGCGGAAACGATACGCCAGCAGCGCCGTCAGGGGCGGCAGGGCCAGCAGCACGAAAGCCAGCAGGCTCCATTCAGGCAGGGTCAGGTCAAGAAAGCTCCAGCTGATCGATACGCAATCGGCGCTACCCCACAGCAAACCGATCAGCACTTCGGCCAACGGCTGCTCCAGCAGTGGCAGCGGGCAACCTGGCGGCGGCAGCGGGCCACCCTGCAGCCATACATGCCGCGCGGCCAGCAGCGCCCCCGCCGATGCGCATGCCAGCGCCAACCACACGTAGCCGCGCCGGCCGCGCTCACCCGGCCGTTGCAGCAACGCCAGCAGGCACACCAGCGCGTACAAGCCGAGCATCAGCCGTTGGCTCAGGCACAAGGCGCACGGTTGCAGGCCAACCACAGGCTCGAGGCCGAACGATGCAACCAGCACGGCCAATGAGACCAGCAGGGCGGGGAAGAAAAAGCTGCGCAGGCGGGCCGGCGACATGGGGTGTCCGCAAGTAAGGAAAAGGTTCTGAACGGTAGAGGAAACGCGCGCTTTGTATCAAGGCGCTACAGGGCGGATTCGTCGCTGTTCAGCAGCGAATCGAAGCTAATCGAGGTGGGAACATTCCGATGGCGCCGAAGGAAGTTTCAGCGGCCAGCAGGGAGGCCGCTGGCCCGCGCTTCGGCACGGGCCAGCGCAGGCTCAGGCGCGCACACCTTCCGGCAGCGGCAGGGCCAGCAGGCGCTCGTCGAGCAGCCCGAGACCTTCCTGGAACAGCTGGTTGCTGCGCTCGGTCTCGCCCATGCCAGCCAGCAGGCGGGCCAGCTCGGCGCAGGCCTCGGGGTTGCGCTCCATGCGCAGGCTGCTTTCGAAGTAATCGCGAGCCTTGCCCCACAAGCGGTTCTGCAGGCTCAGGCGGCCAAGGGTGAGCAGCAGGCTCGGGTCCTGCGGGTGGTCTTTGAGCCAACCTTCGGCAGTTTGCAGCTGGCGTGCCGGGTCGTCACCGCGCACCAGGCCGTAGAGCCGTGCCAAGTGGCTTTCGTAGCTGCGCTTGAGCGCGGCACGCAGTGCCTGCTCGGCTTCACCCTGGGCGCCCACCTGGCGCAGTTGCTCGGCGTAGGCCAACACCAGCTGCGGCTCCTGGCGCTGGGCCGCGGTGAGCTGTTGCCAGGCACGTTCCAGCGCCTGGCGGGCGGCCTGCTGGTCTTCACCACGGGTAGCTGCCAGGCCGAGGTTCTGGCCCCAGGCGCGCTGCTCGAGGGCGGCCAGCTCATTGCCCGGCAGCACCTTGTGCTTGCGCAGGTCGGGCAGCAGACGGATCAGCGCCGGCCAATCGCCGCGCTCCATGTGCAGGCGCTGCAACAGGCGCAGTACCTGGGCGTTGTTCGGGTGGCGCTCCTGCATGGCCTGCAGGGCCTCGAGCGCGCCTTCGGTTTCGCCGCGGTCCATCTGCAACTGTGCATGGGTCAGGGCCACCGCCAGCTCGGCCTGGGGCTGGCGCTCCAGGGCGCGCTCCAGCAGGTTGTCGCGGTCTTCCACACGGCCCAGTTCGTTGGCCGCGCGGGCGGCGCCGAGGTAGTACAACAGCGGCTGGCGGTCAGACTCGGCAGCCCGCTGAAGGTGGCGTTGGGCGCTGGCCCAGCGGCCTTCGGCGAGGTCCAGCTGGCCCTGCTCGACGGCAATGCGGGTACGCCGGCTGCGGTTACGCCGCGACCAGGGGTTGACCACGCCGCTGGAGGTCAGCACCAGGCCCAGTACATAACGCAGCAGCAACAGCAGCAGCACTAAACCGACCAGCGCCCCCAGCGCCGCCCACAGCCCTGACTGGTAGCGGAAGCTGCCATAGGCGACCAGCACGTAGCCGCTGTGCTTGGCGATGGCGATGCCCAATGCTGCGGCGATCACGATCGCCAGCACGGCCAGCAGGTAGACGCGCTTCATGGCTTGGCCCCTTCGGCATCGGCCGGCAGGTGGCGGCGCTGGATATACGCCTGCACCGCAGCCAGGCTTTCGCTGAGATCAGGGGTGACCACCGACACCGGCTGCGCGGCCAGTTCGTTGAGGCTGGCGAGCATCGCCTTGCTTTGCGGGTTGTCGGCGTTGAAGTTGGCCAGCAACACGCTGCGAGCATCGTCCAGGGCCTGGTTGTAGACCTTGGCCTCGCCGTTGAGCGCGGCCCACTGGGCCTGCTCGATGGTCAGGCTCAGGGCCAGGCGCAGCTGGTTGAGCGACTGCCCCGAAAGCAGCGGGCGCACGTTGTCGTCGGCGTTGAATTCGATCTGGAAGTACTTGGAGATCTCGGCCCACCACTGTGACCAGCGGCTGGCGCCGTCGCCGTCGGCGGTCAGCGCACCCAGGGCGTCGGCGTTGCTGTCGAACTCCGGCGACTGGGCGCTGAGCTGCTGCACCAGTTCACGCTGGGCGGCGAGTTTGAGGAACAGGCCGGTACGGTCAGGCTGCTGGGTGCTGGCCAGGGTGGCCAAGCTGCGCGCCAGCTGCTCGCGGGCAGCGAAAGCGCCCGGGTCGCTCTGCTCGCGCAGGATCTCGTCAGCGCCTTCGACCAGGGCCTTGGCACTGGCGATGTCCTGCAACGCCGACAGGCGCAGGGTGGCCAGGCGCAGCAGGTGTTCGGCCTCGGCCAGGCGCCACTCCTTGCGGCTTTCGCCGAGCACGGTCTCGAGGCGCTGGCTGAGGCGCTGCTGGTCGCCCTGCAATTGCGCCACCAGGCGCCGGCGGTCTTCCAGCTCGCTGGCCGGCGGCAGGCTGGCCAGTTGCGTGGTGAGCTGCTGCTCGCGCTGCTGCAGGGCATCGGCGCGCTGGTTGAGGGCTTGCAGGTGCTCGCCCTGGCCCTGCTCGCTGCCCTGCAACTGGCGTACTTGCCAGACGCCCCAGCCACCCACCGCGACGCCGGCAGCGCCGACCAGCAGGGCCAGCAGCGCCAGGCCCGTGCCGGAACGGCGGGCAGGGGTGGCGGTGGAGGGTTCCGGCGCCTCGGGCGCCGCAGGCTGTTCGGTGTGGGGCAAGACAGTTTCGCTCACGTATCCATCCTTTGCATGGTGGCCCATCGCGCTAGGGCGTGGTGCCTTGGGGGGCAGGCGCAGCAGTTCGCTGCACAGCTGCCAGCAAGGCCGCGGCACTGGCGCCACGGCAATCCACAATCTGGCGGGCGCCCAGCGCACGGGCCTGTTCGGCAACCCGCGGGCTTGGCACGAACAGCGTCAGGCGTGAAAGCCGCAGCCAGTCCGTACCCGCTATTTGCTGCAAGTGTGCAAGACCTTGCCCACTGCTGACCACCAGGCCGTTGAGGCGTTCCCCATCGATCCGGCGCGCCAGGGTGCCCGCCGGGTACTCCGGCAGGCAGCGACGATACAGTTCCAGATATTCGACACTAGCACCTTGCTCTGCAAGACGCTCGGCCAGCAGTTCGCGACCTCCCTCGCCACGGGCGATGAGCACCCGGGGTACCACGCCAGCCAAGGCCTGGCGCAGGGCCGGCAGGCCGAGCAGTGCTTCGCTGTCATCGCCTGAGGCCGGGCAACTCACCACCAGCCCGCGCGCCTGCAAGATGCCGGCAGTCGCCTCGCCGACGCTGAACCAGCCCGAAGGCGGAGCTTGGATACCGGCCTGGTCGAGCTGTTTCAGCAACAAACGCGCCGCTGGCTTGCTGACCACGATGATGGCCTGGGCCTGCTCGACCTGCGCCAGCTGCTGCTGCGTCGGGCCCGGTTGCAAGGGCTCGATGGCCAACAACGGCAGGCTGGAGCTGGCGATGCCGGCCTCGGCCAAGGTCTGCGCCAGTGCCGCACAGTCCTCTTCAGGGCGGGTCAGCAGCAGGCGCCATGGGCTCACGGGTGGCCGGCCTCGCCGTACACTTCCTTCAGAATCGCCTCGGCGCCCTGGGCCAGCAGCGCCTCGGCCACCTGCACGCCGAGAGCCTCGCCGTCGCCGCGCGGGGCGCGGGCATCGGCCACCAGCAAGGTGCCGCCGGAAGGCTGGCCGACCAAGCCGCGCAGCCACAGCTGCTGGCCTTCAAGCACCGCGTAGCAGGCAATCGGCACCTGGCAGCCGCCGTTCAGGCGTTTGTTCAGGGCGCGCTCGGCAACAACGCGGTCGGCGGTATCGACATGGTGCAGCGGCGCCAGCAGGGCGTGAATTTCGCTGTCGGCGCTGCGGCATTCGATGCCCACCGCGCCCTGCCCGCCCGCCGGCAGGCTGTCGTCGACGCTGATGCTCGAGGTGATGCGGTTTTCGAAGCCCAGGCGAATCAGCCCGGCGGCGGCGAGGATGATGGCGTCGTACTCGCCAGCATCGAGCTTGGCTAGGCGGGTGTTGACGTTGCCGCGCAGAAACTGGATTTTCAGGTCCGGACGGCGCGCCAGCAGCTGGGCCTGGCGGCGCAGGCTAGAGGTGCCGACCACGCTGCCGGCCGGCAGCGCCTCAAGGCTTTCGAAGGTGTTGGAAACGAAGGCGTCGCGCGGGTCTTCACGCTCGCAGATGCAATACAGGCCCAGGCCTTCGGGGAAGTCCATGGGCACGTCTTTCATCGAGTGCACGGCAATGTCGGCTTCGTTGTCGAGCAGGGCGGTTTCCAGCTCCTTGACGAACAGGCCCTTGCCACCGATTTTCGCCAGCGGGGCGTCAAGCAGCTTGTCGCCACGGCTGACCATGGGCACAAGCGTTACCAGCAGGCCCGGGTGGGCCTGCTCCAGGCGGGCTTTGACATACTCGGCCTGCCACAGGGCCAAGGCACTTTTACGGGTGGCAATGCGGATTTCGCGAGTGGACATGAAACGCCCCGAGGCAGAGAAATGCTGTCGATCATAACAGCATCGCCGGGCAGGCAAGCAGATGTGGGTCAATCGCGGGGCAAGCCCGCTGCCACGGGCGCCCCGGCAAACCGGATGTTCTCAGAGCGTCTGCATCATCTTGCGCACACCGGCCACGTGGCGGCGACTGACGGTCAGGGCATCGCCATCCAACCCCTTCAGATAAAGCTGGAAGTGCCCAAGCGGGGTGCGCTGCAGGCGCTCGATGCGTTCGCGGGCGACCAGGGCGTTGCGGTGGATGCGCACGAAGCGCTCGCCGAACTCGTCTTCCAGGGCCTTGAGCGGCTCGTCCAGCAACACCTCGCCGGCCTCGTGGCGAAGGGTCACGTACTTGTGGTCGGCGATGAAGTAGATCACTTGCGGCAGGGGGATCAGCTCGATGCCCTTGCGGGTGCGGGCGCTGATATGGCTGCGCGGGCCACCGCCGGTGTCGCCGGCCGGCCGGGTCAAGGCCGCCAGTTGGGTGCGGCTGGGTTTTTCGGCGCGGCGCAGGGCATCGCGCAGGGCCTGGGGCTGGATTGGCTTGTCGACATGGCTCAGGGTGCTGTCGCGAAAGGCCTGGCTGCCGTATTCATCATCACCGGTGCAAAACACCACCGCCGGTGGCGCCTCGCGCTCGCACAGCCGGGCAGCGACCTGAAGGCCATCGAGCCCCGGCATGCCGATGTCCAGCAGCACCACGTCGGGCTTGAGGCTTTCGATCAGCGCCAGGGCTTCTTCGCCGTTGGTGGCGCTGGGCTCCATCACGGTGTAGCCCTCCAGCTCGCCGAGCATCCGGCTCAGGCGTTCGCGGGCTTGGGGTTCGTCATCAACGATCAGGACATTCATAATTGCGCTGGATTCCTGAGTGAGTCTCGCACGGGTATAGCGTAGACAGGTGTGGTGTGACCGTAACGCGGTCACGCTACAGACCGATGCGAAGGCCAAAGATTCACTGGCCTGGCAGATTCACCGCCAGTCCTTTGTCCAACTGTAGACGCTCCGTGGAACACTGCCGTTCAATCGTTGAATAAGCCTTGCGCCCTTGTTACCGGACGATTCTGGCGACCGGCGCCCTGCGGCGGCGGGCCCAACCCTGCTATGATCGGCGCCACTTTTTCCGTTCACGCCTTCAACGAGTGAATCCATGAGCACCGACAAGACCAATCAGTCCTGGGGCGGCCGTTTCAGTGAGCCCGTCGACGCCTTCGTCGCCCGTTTCACCGCCTCGGTCGACTTCGACAAGCGCCTGTACCGCCACGACATCATGGGTTCGATCGCCCACGCCACCATGCTGGCGCAGGTCGGCGTACTCAGCGACGCCGAGCGCGACACCATCATCGATGGCCTGAAGACCATCCAGGGCGAAATCGAGGCCGGCACCTTCGACTGGCGCGTCGACCTCGAAGACGTACACATGAACATCGAGGCGCGCCTCACCGACCGCATCGGCATCACCGGCAAGAAGCTGCACACCGGCCGCAGCCGCAACGACCAGGTGGCCACCGACATCCGCCTGTGGCTGCGCGACGAAATCGACCTGATCCTGGCCGAAATCACCCGCCTGCAACAGGGCCTGCTGGAGCAGGCCGAGCGTGAAGCCGAAACCATCATGCCCGGCTTCACCCACCTGCAGACCGCCCAGCCGGTCACCTTCGGCCACCACCTGCTGGCCTGGTTCGAAATGCTCAGCCGCGACTACGAGCGCCTGGTCGACTGCCGCAAGCGCGCCAACCGCATGCCCCTGGGCAGCGCCGCGCTGGCCGGCACCACCTACCCGATCGACCGCGAGCTCACCTGCAAGCTGCTGGGCTTCGAGGCCGTGGGCGGCAACTCGCTGGACAGCGTCTCGGACCGTGACTTCGCCATCGAATTCTGCGCCGCCGCCAGCATCGCCATGATGCACCTGTCGCGCTTCTCCGAAGAGCTGGTGCTGTGGACCAGCGCGCAGTTCCAGTTCATCGACCTGCCCGACCGTTTCTGCACCGGCAGCTCGATCATGCCGCAGAAGAAAAACCCCGACGTACCGGAGCTGGTGCGCGGCAAGAGCGGCCGCGTGTTCGGCGCCCTGACCGGCCTGCTGACCCTGATGAAAGGCCAGCCGCTGGCCTACAACAAGGACAACCAGGAAGACAAGGAGCCGCTGTTCGACGCCGCCGACACCCTGCGCGACTCGCTGCGCGCCTTCGCCGACATGATCCCGGCGATCAAGCCCAAGCACGCCATCATGCGCGAAGCGGCCCTGCGCGGCTTCTCCACCGCCACCGACCTTGCCGACTACCTGGTGCGCCGTGGCCTGCCGTTCCGTGACTGCCACGAGATCGTCGGCCATGCGGTGAAGTACGGCGTCGACACCGGCAAGGACCTGGCCGAGATGAGCCTGGACGAACTGCGCCAGTTCAGCGACCAGATCGAGCAGGACGTATTCGCCGTGCTGACCCTGGAAGGCTCGGTGAATGCCCGTAACCACATCGGTGGTACTGCACCTGCGCAGGTGCGGGCTGCTGTAGTGCGCGGCAAAGCGCTGTTGGCCTCGCGCTAAGCCGTACAGGGGCTGCTTTGCAGCCCATCGCCGGCAAGCCGGCTCCTACAGGGATCGCGTACTTTCCTGGGCGATGGGCCGCACAGCGGCCCCTTGCTTTCTCAGCGCTTGCCGCTCTTGATCATCTCCATGAACGCCGGCATCGCCGCGTCCTTGTCTGCCACGATCCGCGCCATGTGCGGGTTCTCACCCAGCTTCTTGAGCAACTCGGCCGCCTGCGGGAAGTCCGCCAGGAAGTCGATGTTCAGCACCTTCTTGCCCACCAGGCAGGCCAGGTCCACCGAAAAGCCGAACATCAGGTCGGCGATGGTCATCTGCTCACCCGCCACATAGGGCGCAAAGCGGCCATTGCGCTTGAGGGTGGCAAAACCCGCCAGCAGGTCAGCCCGGGCACGCTCCTTGATCAGCGGCTCGACCGCAGCACCAAAGAATGCCTCGGCGTAGCAGGTACGTGCCGGCAACTCGATGTAAAGCTCGATCTCCTTGAGCAGTTCGCGCACCTTGGCCTGGCCGAAAGCGTCTGCCGGCAGCAGCGCCTTGCCCGGTTGGGTCTGCTCGATGTAGTCGAGGATCACCCCGGTTTCGCTGAGAAAACCGTGCTCGGTCTCAAGCACCGGCACCTTGCCCCTGGGGCTGACCGCCAGTGCCTGGGCAGATGCGCCACCGAAGAACAGCACCTCCTCGAACGGCAGGCCCTTTTCCAGCAGGGCCAGCTTGACCATGTTGTAGTAGTTGCTGACCGCAAATCCATGAAGCTTGAGCATTGAACAGCCTCCAGGCCGTGTGGGGATGGCCCGGCTTTTATAGCCCCCTTCCCTACCCTTGGCCAGCGTCATGCCCGGCGTCGATGACCGGGCATTGCCGCCACGGGCATGGCACACTGTGCGCCTCACCACAGGAGTAGCGCGATGAGCGAGCCCACCGATATCGAAAATGACGACGAAGATTTCGCCGAGGCCACCCTCACCCAGGCCATCGAGAACCAGATCGAGAGCGGCGAGCCGCCAGCGGCCAAGGCCACGCTCAACAAACTGACCCTGGTCGGCTACGAGCGCGAGGACATCCTCAACCTCATGGCCCACGTGCTGGCCATCGAGATCGACGCCATGCTGGACCAGGACCGCGCGTTCGACACCGAATGGTACGAAACCGCCCTGCGCGCCCTGCCGGAACTGCCACCTGAGGCGGATCAAGGCGATATCGAATAAGCGTGACTACACTCCTGACTTCCATCCTTGTCTGGAAGTCAGGAGTCGTACCATGTCCTTCACCCCCGAGCTGATCGCCGAACTGGAAGTCCTTGCCCTGTTCAACCTGGACAGCAGCCAGGAAGGCATCAAGATTCACGCCAACGCCTCCCCCACGCTGGTCGCTGCGGCCAAGCGCCTGCACGACAAGCAACTGACCGACCAACCCGATGGCGGCTACCTGACCAGCCTGGGGCATGACGCGGTTGAAAGTGTGCAACTGCTGTTGAACGTCCTCAAGTCGCCACAGCCTGCCTGAAATCACTTCGTGGGAGCGGGCTTGCCCCGCGATCACCGGCGCAACCGGTGCCAGAGCATCGCGGGGCAAGCCCGCTCCCACAATGCGTCAGGCGTTGACTAACATGACGCCAAAAAACCACTACCCACTTATCCGACCTGCGCACTCAGGCTAAACTCGCCATTGCTTACCGGCCTGCCTGAGTGCCCCATGAACCACCCCCACGAAATCCGCCCCGATATCGACCAGGGTATCGACCGCAAGGAGCTGTCGCGCCTGCGCGCGCGCTTTCTCAAGCTCAACCAGGGGCGGCTGGCGCGGGCGATGGAGGGGCTGTCCAGCCGCCAGCAACAGGTACTGACACTGTTGCCGCTGCTGTTTCACGTCAACCACCCGCTGCTGCCAGGCTATGTGTCTGGCAGCACGCCGGCCGGTGTGTCGGGCTTCGAGCCGGACGCCGACCTGCTGGCAGAGGCCCAGCGCCTGGCCCGCTCGTTCACCCACAAACCACGCTTGGGCAACCTGCCGCAGCCGATTCACGGCCTGTTCCTGATGGGCAGCCTGGGGACCCTGGCCCAGGCCGAACAAAGCGACATGGACCTGTGGGTATGCCACGCGCCAGACCTCGGCGAGCAGGCACTGGCGGAGCTGCGGCGCAAATGCCAGCTACTGGAGAGCTGGGCGGCCAGCCTGGGCGCCGAGGCGCACTTCTTCCTGATCGAACCGCAAGGCTTCGTGCAGGGCGAACGGGACAGCCAGCTCAGTTCCGACGACTGCGGCACCACCCAGCACTATCTGCTGCTGGACGAGTTCTACCGCACCGCACTGTGGCTGGCCGGGCGAACGCCGCTGTGGTGGCTGGTGCCGGTGTACCAGGAGCACAACTACCGCGCCTACACCCAGACCCTGCTGTCCAAGCGCTTCATCCGCGCACGCGACGACCTTGACCTCGGCCACCTGGCGCACATCCCGCCAGGGGAATACGTAGGTGCCGGGCTGTGGCAGCTGTTCAAGGGGCTCGACTCGCCCTACAAGTCGTTGCTCAAGCTGCTGCTGACCGAGGTCTACGCCAGCGAGCACCCTGCCGTGCGCTGTCTGAGCCTGGCCTACAAACAGGCGGTGTTCGCCAACCGCCTGGACCTGGACGAACTGGACCCTTACGTGATGGTTTACCGGCGCATCGAGCAGTACCTGCAACAGCGCGGCGAGCACACCCGCCTGGAGCTGGTGCGGCGCAGCCTGTACCTGAAGGTGAACAAGAAGCTCAGCGGCCTGGGCCGGGCCCGCAGCGATGGCTGGCAGCGCCGCCTGCTGGCGTGTCTGGCCGCAGAATGGGGCTGGGACGAGCGCCAGCTGGCCTTGCTGGACAGCCGCAGCCAATGGAAGGTGCGCCAAGTGGCGGTCGAGCGCCGCGAGCTGGTGGCCGAGCTGAACCACAGCTACCGCTTCCTCACCCAGTTCGCCAAGCGCCAGAACGCCGACAGCCGCGCCGACCAGCGCGACCTCAACGTGCTGGGCCGGCGGCTGTATGCGGCCTTCGAGCGCCGCGCCGGCAAGATCGAAGTGATCAACCCCGGCATCGCCCCGGACATGGCCGAAGACACCCTGACCCTGGTGCAGTCACCCAACCGCAAGGAACCCGGCACCTTCCTTTGGGGCCTGTACAACGGCAGCCTGGGGGTGCACGAGTGGGAGCACTTCAGCCCACTCAAGCGCTGCCGCGAACTGATCGAGCTGCTGACCTGGGCTCATCGCAATGGCGTCATCGACAGCAGCACGCGTATCGCCCTGCACCCAGGCGCCAGCGACCTCAACGACTTCGAGCTGTTCAACCTGCTCGGCAGCCTGCAGCAGGCCATCCCGCTGCCGCTGGAGCCGGTCAGCGAGGTTCGCCTGCTGCAACCGAGCGTGGCCGACGAAATCCTGCTGCTGGTGAACGTGGCGGTGGACCCGCTGCGCCACCACCGCGACTTGAACATCCTGATGACCACCGAGCGCACCGATTCGTTGAGCTACGCCGGGGTGCGCGAAAACCTTGTGCTGACCCTGGACCAGGTCACCCTCAACAGCTGGAACGAAGTGCTGGTGCAGCGCTACGACGGCGAGCATGCGCTGGTACGTTGCCTGCGCGACTTCCTCAACAGCCTGGGCCAGCGCAGCCACCGCCCGCGGGTACGGGTGCGCTGCTACTGCCACAACCGCGCCCAGGCCATCGGCCAACGGGTCGAGGAAATCTTCGACACAGCGCAACTGCTGCTCGACCAGGGCTTGAACCACCGCTACCTGCTGCAGGTCGCCCAGCACACCCACGTGCTCGAACTGCTGGCCGGGCAGGTGACGCTGGCCACCCACGACAACCACGACGCCGTGCTGGTGGCCTTGGGCGAGGAGCGCAACAGCTACAGCCCGCTGCACCTGGACGGCAATGCCCTGCAGGACCACGACCTGCCGATGGTGCTGGAGCAGGGTCAGCCCGGTTGCATCCAGGTGTTCTACCGCCTGCTCGACGGCTGGGCCGACCTGTATGTGCTCGACGAGCACAATGCGCTGTGGCAACAGCGCCTGCCGATGCAGGACGAGCAGCACCTGCTGCTGCCGTTGCAGCGCTTCTTGCAGTCGACGGTGATGCGCCGCGACGCCCATCTGCCGCTGGACAGCCTGCCGCAGGCAGCGCTGGAAATCGTCTACCAGCAGCTACTGCCCAGTGGCATCGGCAAGGCGCGCAGCCTGGAGCCGCGCCCGGTGCCACAGGAGAGCCCCAGCCAGCCTTACTATGAGGTGCAGGCGATTGTGCAGAGCGGTGCCGGTGGCGCGGTACACGTCACGCTGTACTGCGACCAGCAGGAGTACTCGGAGCTGGAGCATGGCGACCAGCTGTACACCGTGGTCGCCCGGCAGATCCTGCGCCAGCGGCGCAGTGCCGGTAATTACCGCTGCTACATCACCGACGTCGACCTGTCCGAGCTGCTGGGCGACGAGCCTGGCTCGACCAGCCTGTGCCTGCGCTACAAGCGTGAGCTGGAGCAGGCGTTGAATGATGGGCTGGAACAGGAGCTTCAAGCCCCGACACGATCCCTGTAGGAGCCGGCTTGCCGGCGATAGGGCCCGTTCTGGCAACATTTGATGCCGCCTGTGCAGGCCTCATCGCCGGCAAGCCGGCTCCTACAGGGGGGCGAAGGCCCTGTGAGGTCAGAGGTCGAAATCGCCAGCGGCTTCAGGCTGATACTCGACCGCCAGCAGCTCGAGCTTCAGGGTCTTGCCACCCGGCGCCGGCCAGTCGATCTGGTCACCCACCGACAGCCCCAGCAGTGCGCAGCCGATCGGCGCAAGGATCGACACATTGCCCTCGGGGCCGGCGTCTTTCGGGTACACCAGGGTCAGGTGGTAATCCTTGCCGCTGGCGATCTCGCGGCAGTGCACCCGCGAATTCATGGTCACCACACCCGCCGGCACCTCTTCATGCCCGACCACCTGCTCGGCGCGGTCCAGCTCGTCCTGCAGGGCGAGCACACCTGGGGTGCTTTCATCGAGGCTGTCGAGCAGGCGCTCGAGACGCTGGACATCCAGGCGGGTGAGGGTGAGGGAAGGCTTGGTGCTCATGATCCGGTCAGACTCCTTGAACGGGGCGGTTTTCCTGGGGCAGATAAAGCAAAACCCCGCCCAAGGGCGGGGTTTGCGAATGCTCGTGCGTCATCGACGCAGAACCTGACACTACCACAGCGCAGTAAATACTCAAGCCCACAGCCTGGGTGTGGCTATGCCTGCGCCCGCGCTTTCAAGGCCAGGGCCTCGCGGCAGATCTGCCGCCGCCGTTCGTCGTCGGCCGCCCGCCACTCGCGGATATGCTCGACATGGCGGTGGCAGCCGGTACATACCTTGTGCTCATCCAGCCGACATACGCTGATACAAGGTGAGGGAACCGCCGGGCTGACGTTGCTGTACAGCGGCTTCGGTGGCCGAGGGGCGGTGGTCATCTCAGATCTCGTCGAAGTCCAGCTTTTCGCCGGCACGTTCCCAGACGATGCGCTCGAGCATTTCGCCCAGCAGCTCTTCGCTCTTTTCGCACACCCACTTGCCGCTTTCTTCGTCGTAGTCGAAGTGGAAACCACCGGAGCGGTCGGCCAGCCACAGCTGGCGCAGCGGCTCCTGGCGGCTGAAGATCAGTTGGGCGCCGCCTTCGAACTTGACGGTCAGCACCCCGGCGGAGTTCTCCATGTCCAGGTCCATGCCGCTCTCGTCGAACAGGTCTTCCAGCGCCTGTTGGGTCGCATCGACCAGGTCATGGAAACGCGCTTCGCTCAAACTCATTGCTAGGACCTCGAAAAATGGCTGCACACACGCAAGCCGGGCACGATAAGGCGGGTTGCCGCCGAATGCAAAGACTAGCGCCAATCGCCCAACTGCTGTAGGAGCCGGCTTGCCGACGATGCGGCAGGTGCAGGCCAAGCGCCCCCGCCAGGCGGCCCGGCCCTCGCATAGGCAATATGCCGGGCGCTCGGTATACTCGGCCGCAATACTGCATATTTCCAAGGATTTCACTTCATGAAACGCCTGACTTCCTCCCTCGCCGCCCTGATCGCGGTTGCCTGCCTCGTTTCGGCCTGCGGCCAGAAAGGCCCGCTCTACCTGCCCGACGACGGCAAGGACGGCAAAGCCCCGAAAAGCGCCCACCAGCACCAGCACGCGCACCCGGCCGAGCAGCAGGACGACGCGGAACAAGCGCAGCCCGAGGAATAAGGAAGTCCGATGGACGCATTCAACTACCGCGGCGGCCAGCTGCACGCGGAAGGGGTGAGCCTGTCGGCCATCGCCGAGCGTTTCGGCACCCCCACCTACGTGTACTCGCGCGCCCACATCGAGGCCCAGTACCGCAGCTACACCGATGCCCTGCAAGGCAGCGAGCACCTGGTGTGCTTCGCGGTCAAGGCCAACTCCAACCTGGGCGTGCTGAACCTGCTGGCGCGCCTGGGCGCAGGCTTCGACATCGTCTCCGGCGGTGAGCTGGAGCGTGTACTGGCCGCTGGCGGGCGCGCCGACCGCGTGGTGTTCTCCGGCGTCGGCAAAACCCGGGAAGACATGCGCCGCGCCCTCGAAGTGGGCGTGCTCTGCTTCAACGTCGAGTCCACCGACGAGCTCGAGCGCCTGCAAGTAGTGGCGGCCGAGAT
This sequence comes from Pseudomonas fakonensis, assembly GCF_019139895.1. GTDB lineage: Bacteria > Pseudomonadota > Gammaproteobacteria > Pseudomonadales > Pseudomonadaceae > Aquipseudomonas > Aquipseudomonas fakonensis. The sequence continues at coordinate 5,928,325 of NZ_CP077076.1, forward strand.
GGGCAAGGTTGCCCCGGTATCGCTGCGGGTCAACCCCGACGTCGACGCCGGCACCCACCCGTACATCTCCACCGGGCTTAAAGAGAACAAGTTCGGCATCGCCATCAGCGACGCCGAAGCCATCTACGTACGCGCCGCACAGCTGCCGAACCTCGACGTGGTCGGTGTCGACTGCCACATCGGCTCGCAGCTGACCACGGTCGAACCCTTCCTCGACGCCCTCGACCGCTTGCTGGTGCTGGTCGACCGCCTGGCCGAGTGCGGCATTCACCTGCGCCACCTCGACCTGGGCGGCGGCGTGGGCGTGCGTTATCGCGACGAACAGCCGCCGCTGCTGGCCGACTACATCCAGGCCATTCGCGCGCGCCTGGGCGAGCGCGACCTGGCCCTGGTATTCGAGCCGGGCCGCTACATCGTGGCCAACGCCGGCGTGCTGCTGACCCGCGTGGAATACCTCAAGCACACCGAACACAAGGACTTCGCCATCGTCGACGCGGCGATGAACGACCTGATCCGCCCGGCCCTGTACCAGGCCTGGATGGGCGTCAGTGCCGTCACCCCGCGCGAAGGCGAAGGCCGCAGCTATGACGTGGTCGGGCCGATCTGCGAGACCGGCGACTTCCTCGCCAAGGACCGCGTGCTCAACCTCGCCGAGGGCGACCTGCTGGCCGTGCAGTCGGCAGGCGCCTATGGTTTCGTCATGAGCTCCAACTACAACACCCGTGGCCGCTGCGCCGAAGTGCTGGTCGATGGTGACCAGGCCTTCGAAGTGCGCCGCCGCGAGACCGTCGCAGAACTGTTTGCTGGCGAAAGCCTGCTGCCGGAGTAAGCCCATGCTGCTGCGTTTTACCAAGATGCACGGGCTGGGCAACGACTTCATGGTCCTCGACCTGGTCAGCCAGCACGCGCACATCCAGCCCAAGCACGCCAAGCAATGGGGTGACCGCAACACCGGCGTCGGCTTCGACCAGCTGCTGATCGTCGAGGCGCCGAGCAACCCCGAGGTCGACTTCCGCTACCGCATTTTCAACGCCGACGGTTCGGAAGTTGAACAGTGCGGCAACGGCGCGCGCTGCTTCGCCCGCTTCGTGCTGGACAAGCGCCTGACCGCCAAGAAGCGCATTCGCGTCGAAACCAAGGGCGGCATCATCGAGCTGGACGTACGCAACGATGGCCAGGTCTGTGTCGACATGGGCCCGCCGCGCCTGGCGCCGGCCGAAATCCCCTTCGTCGCCGACCAGCAGGCGCTGAGTTACCCGCTGGAAGTCGACGGCCAGGTCTACCCGATCGCCGCCGTGTCCATGGGCAACCCGCACTCGGTGCTGCGCGTCGACGACATTAACAGCGCACCGGTGCATGAACTGGGGCCGAAAATCGAGCACCACCCGCGCTTCCCGCAGCGGGTCAATGCCGGCTTCATCCAGGTGATCGACCGCCACCGCGCCAACCTGCGGGTTTGGGAGCGCGGTGCCGGTGAAACCCAGGCCTGCGGTACCGGCGCCTGCGCCGCTGCCGTGGCAGCCATCGCCCAGGGCTGGATGGACTCGCCAGTGTCCATCGACCTGCCGGGCGGGCGCCTGAGTATCGAATGGGGCGGCCCAGGCAAACCGGTGTTGATGACCGGCCCTGCCGTACGCGTTTTCGAAGGACAGGTTCGTCTCTAAGCGAGTATCCGCCATGACCGATCAGCCCAAAGCAGTACCCGAGCTCGACGCCGACGCGGTGGTCGCCTACCTGCGCGCCCACCCCACGTTCTTCGCCGAGCATGACGAGCTGCTGGTCGAGCAGCGCATCCCCCACCAGCGCGGCGACAGCGTGTCGCTGGTGGAGCGCCAGCTCAAGCTGCTGCGTGACCGCAACATCGAGATGCGCCACCGCCTGTCGCAGCTGATGGACGTGGCCCGCGACAACGACCGGCTGTTCGACAAGACCCGCCGGCTGATCCTCGACCTGCTCGACGCCGGCAGCCTGGAAGAAGTGGTGATGGCCGTCGAAGACAGCCTGCGCCAGGAATTCCAGGTGCCCTTCGTCAGCCTGATCCTGTTTGGCGAAAATGCAGCCCCGGTGGGCCGCTGGGTGTCCGGTGCCGAGGCGCAGCAGGCCATTGGCGGGCTGATCGGCGGCGGCAAGACCATCAGCGGCAGCCTGCGCGAGCACGAGCTGGCCTTTTTGTTTGGCAGCGAACAGCACAAGGAGGTCGGCTCCAGCGCCGTAGCCACCCTGGAGTACCAGGGCCTGCACGGCGTGCTGGCGATCGGCAGCCGCGACCCGCAGCACTACAAGAGCAGCGTCGGCACCCTGTTCCTCAGCTACATCGCCGAAGTGCTCGGCCGCGTGGTGCCGCGCTTCACCAACACGCTACGCCCGGTACGCTGATGGAACGCCAGCTGGAGGCTTATTGCGCACACCTGCGCAACGAGCGCCAGGTGTCCGACCACACCCTCAAGGGCTACCGCCGCGACCTGGAAAAGGTCGTCGAATTCTGCAACACCCAGGGCATCGCCGGCTGGGGTGCGCTGCAGGTGCAGCAACTGCGCCAACTGGTGGCGCGCCAGCACCACCACGGCCAGTCCTCGCGCAGCCTGGCGCGGCTGCTGTCGGCGGTGCGCGGGCTGTACCGCTACCTCAACCGCGAAGGCCTGTGCCAGCACGACCCAGCCAATGGCCTGTCACCGCCCAAGGGCGAACGCCGCCTGCCCAAGGCACTGGACACCGACCGCGCCCTGCAACTGCTCGACGGCGGCGTGGACGACGACTTCATCGCCCGCCGCGACCAAGCCATCCTCGAGCTGTTCTACTCCTCGGGCCTGCGCCTGTCGGAGCTGACCTGCCTGAATCTTGAGCAACTGGACCTTGCCGGCGGCCTGGTGCAGGTGCTCGGCAAGGGCGGCAAGAGCCGCGTACTGCCGGTCGGGCGCAAGGCCCGCGAGGCACTACAGGCCTGGTTGCGCCTGCGCGGCATCGGCAGCCCGCAGGACGGCGCGGTGTTCATCACCCGCCAGGGCAAACGCCTGAGCCCGCGGGCCATCCAGCTGCGGGTGAAGACCGCCGGCGAGCGCGAGCTTGGCCAGCACCTGCACCCGCACATGCTTCGCCATTCCTTCGCCAGCCACCTGCTGGAATCGTCCCAGGACCTGCGCGCGGTACAAGAAATGCTCGGCCACGCCGACATCAGCACCACGCAGATCTACACCCACCTGGACTTCCAGCACCTGGCCGCGGTGTACGACAGCGCCCACCCCCGGGCCAAACGCAGCAAAGGCACAGACTCATGAGCATCAAGCTGATCACCTTCGATCTCGACGACACGCTGTGGGACACCGCGCCGGTGATCGCCAGCGCCGAAGTGGTATTACGCGACTGGCTCGAAGCCAACGCACCGACGCTGGGCGCGGTGCCGGTCGAGCACCTGTTCGCCATCCGCGAGCGCCTGGTGCAGGCCGAGCCGGGCCTCAAGCACCGCATCAGCGCCCTGCGCCGGCGGGTGCTGTTCCATGCCCTGGAAGAAGTCGGTTACAGCGAAAAACACGCCCTGGAGCTGGCCAACGAAGGTTTCGAGGTGTTCCTGCACGCCCGCCACCAGGTAGAGGTGTTCCCCGAGGTGCAGCCGGTGCTGGAGATCCTGCGCCATCACTACACCCTGGGCGTGGTCACCAACGGCAACGCCGACGTGCGCCGGATCGGCCTGGCGGACTATTTCCGCTTCGCCCTGTGCGCCGAGGACTTAGGTGTAGGCAAGCCCGACCCGGCGCCGTTCTTGGAGGCGCTCAAGCGCGGTGAAGTACAGGCCGATGCTGCAGTGCATATCGGCGACCACCCCGGCGACGACATCGCCGGGGCCCAGCGCGCCGGTTTGCGCGCGGTGTGGTTCAACCCGCGGGGCTTGGCCTGGGCGGGCGAAAAAGCCCCGGATGCCGAGATTCAGCGCCTGTCACAACTGCCCGACGTACTCGCCCGCTGGCGCTGAGCGCTAACGCGAAAACAAGCGTCTTGCTCAATTACGAACAACTGGCGCGATCCCTGTAGGAGAACACCCAGCCCCTCAGGCTGCGCTGTCGCGCAGAGAACTGGTCTCGCAGATGCGCCGCGGCCCCCGTGGGAAGCGGCCTTGTGTCGCGATGGGCTGCGCAGCAGCCCCAGCAATTTTGCATGAGGCCAAGGCCTTGGGACCGCGGCGCATCTGCGAGACCAGTTCTCCGCGCGACAGCACAGTACGCAGAGCTGGGCTAGCACCTACAGGACAGCGTTGGTTTACGGGCCACACAATCCCGACGCCCACAAAAAAGCCCGCAGCGACGGCGGGCTTTTTTGCATTCAGCCACTCAGATAGGGCGGCTGCCGTACTTGTTGTCCGGCTTCTTGGGCGGGTCGGCGACCACATTGGCCTCGACTTCCTGCACCTTGCCGCCGCGCGAAAGGAACTCTTCCATCGCCTTGGCCAGGGCATCACGCTCTTTCTGCTTGGCTTCCATGCTCGGCATCTCGTCTACCGAGACCGCCGCCTTGGACTTGCCCTTGGCAGCGGGTGCCGGGCTGCTGTCGTCGTCGCCGGAATCTTCGGCGCCGTCGTCAGCCGCAGCCTCTATGCCCTCATCACCCTCGTCTTCGTCGCCTACTTCGAGGTCGTCGTTTTCCAGATCGTCGTCGCTCATGTTCTACCTCATGACTTGCGAAAAGCAGGTTAGTTATAGACCGGTGCAGCCGTAGACCGGCGGCTACCGGTGAAAATTCAACTGGCCGTGGGTTGGCCACTGCCTCCAGTGCCCGCCTCCTGATGGGAGCCCGGCACCCAACAGGCCCCGCTCGAAGCAGAGCCCTACCAAAATGCTTGAACCCTTGCTGGCAACAGGCTACTGCAAGCCTAGCAAAGGGTAGCGAAGTGTGCGGACAACCTGTGCAGCACCCTTCGGCGCGCATTCTAGCGCGCTCGCAGAAAAAGCAAAGCACCAGAAATGCCCGATCCGTTGTAAGTTTTGTGCCCGCGTCGCGAACAGGACATAGAAACCGTTTGCCCCAGGCAAAACGGCAAATTACAGGCAAAAAAATGCCCGGCGAACCGGGCAAGTTTTCCAGCGTGGCGGTTACAGGTTGTAGCCGCGCTCGTTGTGCTGAGCCAGGTCGAGGCCAACCGACTCTTCTTCTTCGTTGACCCGCAGGCCCATCACCACATCCAGCACCTTGAGGATGATGTAGGTGACGATGGCGGTGTAGACCACGGTGAAGATCACGCCCTTGGCCTGAATCCAGAACTGCGCACCGATGTCGGTGACCGCGCCGAAGCCGCCCAGGGCAGGCGCCGCGAACACGCCGGTGAGCAGGGCGCCGACGATACCGCCGATGCCGTGCACGCCGAAGGCGTCGAGGGAATCGTCATAGCCCAGCTTGCGCTTGAGGCTGGTGGCGCAGAAGTAGCACACCACACCCGACACCAGGCCGATCACCAGGGCGCCCATCGGGCCAACGGTACCGGCAGCCGGGGTGATGGCCACAAGGCCCGCGACCACACCCGAGGCGATGCCCAGTGCGCTGGGTTTGCCGTGGCCGATCCACTCGGCGAACATCCAGCCCAGGGCGGCGGCGGCGGTGGCGATCTGGGTCACCAGCATGGCCATGCCGGCGGTGCCGTTGGCGGCAGCGGCGGAGCCTGCGTTGAAGCCGAACCAGCCGATCCACAGCATGGCCGCGCCGATCAGGGTGTAACCCAGGTTGTGCGGGGCCATCGGGGTGGTCGGATAGCCCTTGCGCTTGCCCAGTACCAGGCAGCAGACCAGGCCTGCGATACCGGCGTTGATGTGCACCACGGTGCCGCCGGCGAAGTCCAGCACGCCCCAGTCCCACATCAGCGCGCCGTCACCGCTCCAGACCATGTGCGCGATCGGTGCATAGACCAGCACGAACCAGATGGCCATGAAGATCAGCATGGCCGAGAACTTCATGCGTTCGGCGAAGGCGCCGACAATCAGCGCCGGGGTGATGATGGCGAAAGTCATCTGGAAGGTGATGAACACCGCTTCCGGGAACAACGCGGTGGCCGAGGTCAGGCTGTCAGGCGTGACGCCGCTGAGGAATGCCTTGTTCAGGCCGCCGACGAAGGAATTGAAGTTGAGTACGCCCTTTTCCATACCGGTGGTATCGAAGGCCAGGCTGTAGCCGAAAATCACCCACAGGAGGCTCATCAGGCCGGTAATGGCGAAGCACTGCATCATCACCGACAGCACGTTCTTCGAACGCACCATGCCGCCATAGAACAGGGCCAGGCCCGGGATGGTCATGAACAGCACCAGCGCCGTGGCGGTGAGCATCCAGGCGGTATCACCGGAGTTCAGCGCCGGGGCAGCTTCCTCGGCCAGGGCCAGCCCTGGCATTACGAGGGACAATAGGGCTCCTAGCCCTGCGATCTTGCGCAGAGTCATGTTGTTTTCTCCTGGGGCGTTGGGTTTGGTGAGGCTTTTTTTGTAGCGCTTAGATCGCGTCGGTATCGGTTTCGCCGGTACGGATACGGATCGCCTGCTCCAGATTGACCACGAAGATTTTGCCGTCACCGATCTTGCCGGTGTTGGCCGCCTTGGTGATGGCTTCGATCACCCGATCAAGGTCCTTGTCGTCGATGGCGACATCGATCTTTACCTTGGGCAGGAAATCGACCACGTATTCGGCGCCGCGATACAGCTCGGTGTGACCCTTCTGGCGGCCGAAGCCCTTGACCTCGGTCACGGTGATGCCCTGCACGCCGATTTCCGACAGCGACTCGCGCACGTCGTCCAGCTTGAACGGCTTGATGATGGCAGTGACTAGCTTCATGAAACTCTCTCCCGATTTGGTGGACTTGCCCCAGGAAAACAAACCCGTCTCAAGTCTAAGCGCAGCGCCTGGCTTTGTAACGCATCGTCGGCTCCATCCTCCCCGCCAAGACACGATGCGGCTGTAACGGTGGGCCTCGCGGCTCGGCCTGCGCACTGCTTGCTGTCGATGGACTGCATCAGTGCACGGCTTGATCAGGTCTTTGCAGAAACCTTGCCAGGTACGGGAAAACGCCGAAAAACAGCTAGTTGCGTGAAAGACTCGGGATTGGCCAGTCGCCAGCAGGACAAAGCTGCACAATTTCAGTGCGCGACCTTTGGCCACGCTGCGCAAAAAGTGTGCAGACGCGGTGCAAAAAAGCTGCGTGCTACACTGCTGCCCTTTCACAGATCAGCGGATAGCCACACATGCTCGCGCCCAAAGCCTTTCTCGATGCCCTGAGCGACCAGGCCTCGCGCCTGTTCAGCGGTGACACCGCACAGCCTCGCGCCGAACTGGAAAGCCAGTTCAAGGTGTTGATGCAGGGCGCTTTCAGCAAGCTCGACCTGGTCAGCCGCGACGAATTCGACAGCCAGATGGTGGTGCTGGCCCGCACCCGCGCCCGCCTGGAGGCGCTGGAGCAGCAATTTGCCGAGCTGGAAGCCCGGCTGGCGCCGCCGCCCGCAGAATAACAACCGATACACGGAGCGTTTACATGAAAGTCAGTGCCCGCAATGTCTTCGAAGGTACCGTCAGCGCCGTCCAGCCTGGCGCGGTGAATGCCGAGGTCGAGCTGACCCTGGGTGGCGGCGAAAAATTGGTGGCCGTGGTCACCATGACCAGCCTGCACAACCTCAACATCAATGTCGGCAAGCAGGCCGTGGCACTGGTCAAGGCACCCTGGGTGGTGCTGATGACCGACGCCGACGGTTATCGCCTGTCGGCGCGCAACGCCCTGGAAGGTGAGGTGGTGCGTGTAGGCGACGGTGCAGTCAACGCCGAAGTGGTACTGAAGCTGGCCGGTGGCACCGAAGTGTTCGCCATCGTCACCCGCGAGGCGGTGCAAGAGCTCGGCCTGGCACCAGGTGTGAAGGCCACCGCGCTGATCAAGGCCTCGCACATCATTCTGGGTGCAAAGCCCTGACTTGAGCTTGCCCTTCAGAGGCCCCATCGCCGGAAGCCGGCGATGGGGCCCTCAAATGAAATATGAAATTTCCTACATATACATTCCCCTTAAAACAAGATGAAACTTCTTTAAGTTACACCTTGCCTGTTGACGCACCCGCTATGCTTTGCATAAAGTTCCACCGCCCTTGAAACGGGCCTTTATTTCAACTCACGAAGAACTCAATGGACACAGTATCTAGTCGTTGCCTGGCCGCCCCTGGCTGCCAGGCACCTGAACCGGAATACCGGGCCCGCCCCCATGGTCGGGCAAGCCGCGCCAGAGCCTGATGCTCCGCCGTAGCTTGCCGCCCCGGGTGCCAGCCCGGACGGAGGCAAGCTCATGAACGTCAACACCTGCATACATCGCCGGCCCCGCGCGCCTCTTGCGCCGCGTCATGCCACGCAGCCTGCGGCCTCGCCGCATTACCACCTGCCTTTCGCGCGCTGCCCACGGCTGCACGCCGCATGGCTGTGCCACGCCGACGACAACCCGGAACCTCCAAGTCGACAAGCCGCGCTCATAGCGTAATCGGCTACGGGCGCGGCGCCCGATAAAAACTGAACAAGCACTATATAAGCCCGAACCTTCAAATATTTAAGTTCGCGGGGAACTTATTGCCTGAAACTTTTAAAAGGAACCCGAAACACCATGGACTCAGCCAGTAGAAAGTTCGCTGCCGACAATAAACCCGGCCTTCGCCAGCGAACTCGAAAACGCCGGACAAAACACCGATCGAATGATCGCGGCCCGACCCACGCCCTCTCACAGTAGTGAGCCCGCTGTGTGTCGTGCCGCCTCCTGCGGCAGGAGCACAGCCAAATGACCGTAAAAGACCGCAACACCAAAGCCTGCGAAGTCCACGCCGCCCGCGAAGCCCGCAACGGCCTGGGCGTGACCTTCGCCAACCTTGATACCAGCGAACTCGGCCTGACCGAACACGAGGCCGCCAAGCGCCTGCTGCGCGACGGCGCCAACGAAGTCGCCCACGACAAACCCCAACCGGCCCTGGTGCAACTGTTCAAGGCGCTGCACAACCCCTTCATTTATGTACTGCTGACCCTCGCTGCCATCAGTTTCCTCACCGACTACTGGCTGCCGCTGCAGGCCGGCGACACCGACGACCTCGACCTGACCAAGGTGATCATCATCCTGACCATGGTCAGCGTCAGCGGCTTGCTGCGCTTTTGGCAGGAATACCGTTCGGGCAAGGCCGCCGAAGCCCTCAAGGCGATGGTCCGCACCACTGCCACGGTGCTGCGCCGCGAACGCATCGACCGCCCTGCCCGCCTGCGCGAAGTGCCCATGAACGAACTGGTGGCCGGTGACATCGTGCAACTGGCCGCCGGCGACATGATCCCCGCCGACATCCGCCTGATCGAGTCCCGCGACCTGTTCATCAGCCAGGCCGTGCTCACCGGCGAGGCGCTGCCAGTCGAGAAATACGACACCCTCGGCCATGTGGCGCAGAAGTCCGCCGAAGGCAGCAGCAACGACGACGGCAACCTGCTCGAGCTGCCCAATGTCGGCTTCATGGGCACCAACGTGGTCAGCGGCCGGGCCCGCGCCGTGGTGGTGGCCACCGGCAAACGCACCTACTTCGGCTCGCTGGCCAAGGCCATCGCCGGCTCACGCAGCCAGACCGCCTTCGACCGCGGGGTGAACAGCGTCAGCGCCCTGTTGATCCGCTTCATGCTGGTGATGGTGCCGGTGGTGTTCGTGCTCAACGGCGTGGTCAAGGGTGACTGGAGCGATGCCTTCCTGTTCGCGCTGGCCGTGGCCGTGGGCCTGACCCCGGAAATGCTGCCGATGATCGTCAGCGCCAACCTGGCCAAGGGCGCCGTGGCCATGGCCCGGCGCAAAGTGGTGGTCAAACGCCTGAACGCCATCCAGAACTTCGGCTCGATGGACGTGCTGTGCACCGACAAGACCGGCACCCTGACCCAGGACCGCATCATCCTCGAGCACCACGTCGGCCTCGACGGCCAAAGCAACCCGCACCTGCTGGAACTGGCCTGGCTCAACAGCCACCACCAGAGCGGCGTGAAAAACCTGATGGACCAGGCCGTGCTGCGCTTTGCCGGCGAAAACAGCCAGTTCCAGCCCCCCTTCGCCTACGCCAAGGTCGATGAGCTGCCGTTCGACTTCATTCGCCGGCGCCTGTCGGTGATCGTCAAGGATGCCCTGGGCGTGCACCTGCTGGTGAGCAAGGGCGCGGTGGAAGAGATGCTCGCCATCGCCACCCATGTGGAGGATGACGGCCAGCACCTGCCCCTGGATGCCGCGCGCCGCGAACAACTGCTGGCCAGCGCCAGCCGTTACAACCAGGAGGGCTTTCGCGTGCTGCTGGTGGGCACCCGCCAAATCCCGGCTGGCGAACGCAAGGCGCAATACCACGCCGACGACGAGCGCGGGCTGGTGATCCGTGGCCTGCTGACCTTCCTCGACCCGCCAAAGGAAACCGCAGGCCCCGCCATTGCTGCACTGCGCGAGATGGGCGTAAGGGTGAAAGTGCTCACCGGCGACAACCCGGTGGTCACCACCAAGGTGTGCCGCGAAGTGGGCCTGGAGCCCGGCCAGCCGCTGCTCGGCCAGGACATCGAACAACTGGATGACAGCCAGCTGCAGGTGCTGGCAGAAGAACGCACGGTGTTCGCCAAGCTCACCCCGCTGCAGAAGTCGCGGGTGCTCAAGGCACTGCAAGCCAACGGCCACACCGTCGGTTTTCTTGGTGACGGCATCAACGACGCCCCCGCCCTGCGCGACGCCGACGTGGGTATTTCGGTGGACAGCGGCACCGATATCGCCAAGGAATCAGCCGATATCATCCTGCTGGAAAAGAGCCTGATGGTGCTCGAAGAAGGCGTGCTCAAAGGCCGCGAAACCTTCGGCAACATCATGAAGTACCTGTGCATGACCGCCAGCTCCAACTTCGGCAACGTGTTCTCGGTGCTGGTGGCCAGCGCGTTCATCCCGTTCATGCCGATGCTGGCGATTCACCTGCTGCTGCAGAACCTGCTGTACGACCTCTCGCAGCTGTCGCTGCCCTGGGACCGCATGGACAAGGAATTCCTGCGTCAGCCACGCAAGTGGGATGCCGGCAACATCGGCCGCTTCATGCTGTGGATCGGGCCCACCTCGTCGATTTTCGACATCACCACCTTCGCCCTGATGTGGTACGTGTTCGCCGCCAACAGCGTGGAAATGCAGGCACTGTTCCAGTCGGGCTGGTTCGTCGAGGGGCTGCTGTCGCAAACCCTGGTGGTGCACATGCTACGCACCCGCAAGGTGCCGTTCTTCCAGAGCACCGCAGCGCTGCCGGTGATCCTTGCCACCGGGCTGGTGATTGCCCTGGGGCTGTACATCCCCTTCTCACCGCTGGGAGCGATGGTCGGGCTGGTGCCGCTGCCGTGGGAATACTTCCCTTGGCTGGTGGCCACCCTGCTGGGCTACTGCCTGGTGGCCCAGGGCATGAAGACCCTGTACATCCGCCGTTTCGGCCAGTGGTTCTGAACTGCCCCTGAGGCATCAGGGATACCCCTAGCCCGCGCCTTGCATGCTTTACGCACTGCGCGGGCTTCGGAATAATGACCATTAGCCAGTATGTGACCCGGTTCACACCTTTGTTAAATGGACTTACAAGGTAGCCCTCCCCTTGCAATTGTTTTCCAGCACCCGCCAGCACCTGCGTGAACTGGCGCAAGCCCGCGCATTCAACGAACTCACCGCGTTCTGCGAAGACCTCGAAAACCAATGGCAACAAGCCGCGCCAGGCGAGGTGCCGCTGTACTCGGAAGTCATCGAAGGGCACATGCTGATCGACTGGGACCACCAGATCGGCAAGGACCTCACCCGCGTGCTCAAGGGCTGGATCGAAGCCTGCCCGGGCAGCTACCACGCCCACCTGGTCATGGGCATGCATGCCTTCGACCGGGCGACCTTCATCCGCACCTTCAACGTGGCCTCCGAGGTTACCCAGGAGCGCTGGCTGGGCGCGGCGCAAGCCTGCGAGCTGGCCGCCGTGCACCTGCTCAAGGCCATGCAGCTGTCGCCTCGGCCGGTGGCTGCGGCCATCTGCCTGATCAAGATCTGCGCACACTTCAACGAGCCCGGCTGGCTGCATGAGCTGTTCCAGGGCAAGCCGGCCAGCTACCGCCCGGGCGAGCACGCCGAGGAAGAAGCACTCGCCACCGCCCGCGGCTACCTCGAACGCTACGAGCTTGCGGCCCCCGCCGAAGTGCCGCAGGCGCTGCCCGCCGTCCTGCCGCCCCGTGAAGCCCATCAGTTCGAGCGCCCGCAGGACTACTGGCTGCTGTGCGCCATGCAATGGATGCCCAACTGCTTCGAGGCCGTCGAAACCCACGCCGCCTACCTCAAGCCACGCTGGGGCGGCAGCTACGACGACATCGACGGCCTGGCCGACGGCCCGCTGACCGCCAGCTGGAGCGAAGCCCAACGCAACGCCATTCGCTGGCTGATCTTCGAGGACCAGATCGAGCTGCCCAAGGCCGAAGACAGCGAGGAAGTCGCCGCCTGGCAAGAGGTGTTCGACTACTGGAAGCCGCTTGAACTGCGCCCGCTGGAGCGCGCCACCTTGCTGGCCTGGGAGGGGGCGTTCCAGCGCTATTCGCTGAACAACCACCCAGAGGCCATGCAGTGCTACAGCCAGAGCGTCGCGCTGTACCCGGGTGAAGGCTGGGTGGGCAACCTCGGCGACCCTTTCTGGAGCCTGGTGTACATCAGCCTGTACGACCCGCAACCCGACCCGCAGAACACCTTCAAGAACGCCATCGAACGGCTCAGCGCCCTGAGCAACTACGCCGCCGCCTGCGCCCTGCGCGCCGCCGGGCACCAGTTCGGCGTGTGGGGCTTCGAGCGCTCGCCGGAGCTTGCCGAACAATGGCTGCAAACCGCCGCCAAGCGCCAGAACGGGCGCGAGGGCTTCGGTTTCGACCTCGAAGAAATACCCCGCATGATCTGGCATGCCGGCCTGCACCCGGTGGCCTGCTTCCTGTGGCAGCGCCTGGCCGACCTCGGCCGGGTGGATGCTGCCAGCGCGCTGTACGACGTGCACCGCGGCTGGTTCAACGACACCCCCGAGCAGTACATCGACGCGCACAAGGCCGACTACTGGCTCAAGCGCTCCGCCGAGGCCGGCTGCAAGGTCAGCAAGTACAACCTGGCGCGCGATCGCATGAACAACGAGGACATGCACGACCCGGTGGCCCGGGTGGAGGTGTGGAAGCTGCTGATCGACGCCATGGGCGAGGACCAGACCGACGGCCACGCCAAAGTGCAACTGGGCATTTTGCTGCGCCGCTACGGCGAGCCGGTGGACCACGAACTGGGCCTGCGCTACCTGCTGTCGGTATACGACCATAGCCACGACTGGGTCGCCGGACGCGCCTGCGCCGAAATCGCCCTGGCCTGGCTCGAAGGCCGCGGCGCGCCGCGCAAGAACCGCTTCGCCGCCATGCAGTGGGCCACCCGCGGGCACCAGATCAACGAAGACAGCGAAGAGATCATCGAAATCGCCGAACGGGTGTACAACTCGCATAACCGCCTGCTGTCGATTTTCACCGCCATCAAGGCCTTCCTGACCCAAGGCAAGTTCGTCCCGGGCGAACTGCCGCCAGCACCAGAGGCCCGCTGAGGCCATGGCCGCAACCTTCAGCGAACGGCTGCGCATCCACGCCTGGCTGTGGTTCGGCGAAGGCTTCCTGATTGCCCTCAGCGTATTGCTCTGCCTGTTACCGCTGCTCGCCTGGCTGCTGCCGGGCTGGGCCGGCTGGCTGGCAGCGGCGCTGACCCTGCCGTCGCCGCTGATGGGCTGGTCGATCGCCCGCCAGGCATTCAGCCGCCGCGATGACGACGAGGCGCCGGGTATCGAACTGCAGGCCCATGCCGTCCCCGCCCTGGCCACAGCCGTCGAGCAGGTGCGCACGCGCCTGGGCGCGCCGATGCCGGACGCGGTGTACCTGGACGAGGGCTTCAACGCCAGTATTCGCCAACGCGCGTCACTGTTCGGCCGCCCCCACAACGTGCTGGTGCTGGGCCTGCCGCTGCTGGAAACCCTCGACACCACCGCCTGCACCGCCGTGCTGGCCCACGAGTTCGCCCATATCGCCCAGCGCCATGGCCGCTACAGCAGCCGCCTGTATTTTGCCCGTGAGCGCTGGCGGGCACTGGGTGAACGCACCGAAAAACACATCGGTCTGGCCCACGCCCCGCTGCGCCTGTTCGTTGCCTGGTACGTGCCGCGCCTGCTCGAGGCCAGCTTCGCCTTCGCCCGCAGTTGCGAGTACCAGGCCGATGCCGAGGCCGCGCAAGCCTGCGGCAGCATCCCCATGGCCCAGGCGCTGATCGGCCTGCGCATCCAGTCCCGCGCGCTGCGCCGGGCGTTCTGGCCACAGCGCTACGCCGCCGCCGACAGCGGGCACTTCGTCGAACTGGCCCGCGGCCAGGCCCTGGCCGAGCCGCTGGACCGCGCCCAGGCCTGCACCTGGCTGCATGATGCGCTGGATGAAGAAGCAGACGAACATTCCACCCATCCCAGCCTGGCCCAGCGCCTGCAAGCCCTGGCGGTGGACAGCGATGCGCAGCATGCACCGATCGCCTGGCAGCGCCCCTCAGCCAGCGCCGCCCAGCAGTGGCTGGGGGCCGAACATCAGGCTTTGGCCCAGGCCATGGACGAGCGCTGCGCCGAGCAGTTCCAGCAGCGCCATGCACAAGCCAGCCAACGCCGGCGTGCGCAGCGCGGTGAAGCGCATGGCCTGTTCAGCAAGCGTGCGTTGCGCGCGCTCAGTGTCGACGAAATGGCACGCCTGGCCTGGCTCGAAGACTGCCTGCAGGTGCCGGCCGAAGAGCGCGGCCCCTGGCTCGAACAGGGCCTGGCCATGGAGCCGGCGCATCATTGGCTGATGTTTCAGCACGCCCAGAAGCTGCAAGAGCAAGGCGACTTCACCGGCGCCGCCACCTGCTGGCAGCCCCTGGCCGAGCAGCCGGGCTACTACCAGGTCAGCGCCCTGCATCACATGGCCGAGCAAGCCCTGCGCGGGCAGGACTGGGCAGCAGCACAAGCCTTGCGCGCCCAGGCCGACAGCCTGGTGCAGCAAAGCGAACAGGCGCCAAGCTACGAACACCATGGCCTTTCAGCCCCGCAGCTGCAGCGCCTGAGTGCAACCCTGGCGCCCCTGCTGTCCCAGGCCGAAGGCGTATGGCTGCTGCGCGAGACCGGCGCCAACCAGCACCTGCTGCTGATCAAGCCGCCGTCGACGGCGCTGTCGCGCTTGCTGCAACGCATCACTGGCGAAGCCCACTACGAACGCCAGTACTGCCAGGTAGCGCTGGACCGCGTTCTGCCACGGGTCGACCTGCCGCTGGAGGCACTGATGCTCGATGCCTTTGACCCGATGCTGGAACATTGTGATGCGCGGTGTGCGTTGCATGATCAAGGATAGATTCGCAGCAACCGCCGCTTGAAGCTCAAACGCCCAGGCTCTTGAACAACGCCTCTACGTTTTCATGCATGCGCAGGGTGTGCGGCTGATCATGCTCTGTCATGGCTTGCCGGGCACGCTCATTGAGCCGCGCGAAGGTGACGTCAAACGGCAGCGTTCTGGTCCTCGCCACCTGATAAAACAACATCTGGATGGCCTGCGAGCTGGTAATGCCCAACTCGGCCAGAACGCTTGCTGCTTGAGTTTTGAGCTGGCTATCGATGTGGATGCTCAGGACTTCTGTCTTGGCCATTGATCCTCCAGGTATCTGCTGGTGGGAAAGCGAAGTTGCCAGTGTATCCGTCACGGCATGCGCCCTGCCCGCCAGCAAAACCTCGAAGCACTCTTTCCGGCTTACCCCCCGCCAGCAGCACTAAGCTTTGCCAGCCGCAGGAAGCGGCCCCTTCTGGCAAACCACGGAGTGCCCATGTCCCTCGCCCTCGTCCACAGCCGCGCCCAGGTCGGCGTGCTGGCGCCTGCTGTCAGCGTCGAAACCCACCTGGCCAACGGCCTGCCCGCACTCACCCTGGTCGGCCTGCCGGAAGCCACGGTCAAGGAATCGAAGGACCGGGTGCGCAGCGCCATCGTCAACTCGGGGCTGGAGTACCCGGCCCGACGCATCACCCAGAACCTCGCCCCCGCCGACCTGCCCAAGGACGGCGGGCGCTACGACCTGGCCATCGCCCTGGGGATACTCGCCGCCAACGGCCAGGTACCGCTGGCCACCCTCGAAGACATCGAATGCCTGGGCGAACTGGCGCTGTCGGGCGCCCTGCGCCCGGTGCAGGGAGTGCTGCCCGCCGCGCTGGCCGCGCGGGATGCCGGGCGGGCATTGGTGGTGCCGCGGGAGAATGCCGAAGAGGCCAGCCTGGCGGGCGGGCTGGTGGTGTATGCCGTGGGGCACCTGCAAGAGCTGGTGGCCCACCTGAGCGGGCAACTGCCGTTGCCGCCCTATGCTGCCAACGGCCTGCTGCTGGAGCATCGCCCCTACCCCGACCTGTGCGAAGTACAGGGCCAGGCCGCCGCCAAACGCGCCCTGCTGGTGGCCGCCGCCGGCGCGCACAACCTGTTGTTCACCGGCCCCCCAGGTACCGGCAAGACCCTGCTGGCCAGCCGCCTGCCCGGCCTGCTGCCACCGCTGGACGAGCGCGAGGCGCTGGAAGTGGCGGCGATCCGCTCGGTCAGCGGCCACGCCCCGCTCGACAGCTGGCCGCAGCGGCCGTTCCGCCACCCGCACCACTCCGCCTCCGGCCCGGCACTGGTCGGCGGTGGCAGCCGCCCGCAACCAGGTGAGATCACCCTGGCGCACCACGGGGTGCTGTTTCTCGACGAGTTGCCGGAATTCGAGCGGCGGGTACTTGAAGTACTGCGCGAGCCGTTGGAGTCGGGCGAAATCGTGGTGGCCAGGGCCCGCGACCGGGTGCGCTTCCCGGCCCGCTTCCAGCTGGTGGCGGCGATGAACCCCTGCCCCTGCGGCTACTTCGGCGACCCCACCGGCCGCTGCCGGTGCAGCCCGGAGCAGATCCAGCGCTATCGCAACAAACTGTCCGGGCCACTGCTCGACCGCATCGACCTGCACCTGACCGTGGCTCGGGAGAACACCGTGCTGGGCAACCAGCCCAGCGGCGAGACCAGTGCCAGCGTTGCCCAGGTGGTAGCTGCGGCCCGCGAGCTGCAGCAACGCCGCCAGGGCTGCGCCAATGCCTTTCTGGCCCTCGATGGCCTGCGCCGACACTGCGCCCTGTCGGCCACCGACCAGGCCTGGCTGGAGACTGCGTGCGAGCGCCTGACCCTGTCGCTGCGGGCAGCGCACCGGTTGCTGAAGGTGGCGCGCACGCTGGCAGACCTTGAAGGAGCCGAGGGCATTACCCGGGCTCATCTGGCAGAGGCACTGCAGTACCGACCCGGATCCTAGGGCCGTACAACCCACACTGCTGCCAAGCCTGGCACCGCCGTTGGCGGTGATCGCCGGCAAGCCGGCTCCTACAGGGGGCTCTATGGGGCTGATAGCTGAAATATATTTTGCGCACTAACTATTTGCGCGCAATATTCAACTCACGCAGCAAGCAGTCGCCAAACCTACTCAGCACCTTCTGGAGAACCATCATGACCTTCAACAAAATCCTCGCCGCCGCCACCCTGACCCTCGCCACCAGCGCCGGCGCCTTCGCCACCGAAGCCACGCCGTACCACTACGGCATGGACCTGGACATCGCCCAGGTGATCGCCGTCGACACCCAGGCCGCCAGCCAAGGCCACGCCAGCCGAGCCACCCTCACCTACCGCGACAGCAGTGGCCAGCTGCGCGCCGTGAGCTACAGCCAACCCACCACCGCCAGCAACCAGAACTGAGCCGCCGGCTCGCAAGCAGAGGAGCAAGACCATGAAGCTGTCCCGCACCCTGACCGCCGGCCTGCTGGCCCTGGCCGTAAACAGCGCCTTCGCCGCCGGTAGCCCCGGTGTCGAGCCCACCACCCAAGGCTTCCTCGAGGCCCTCGCCGCCGGTGGCGGCAAGCCGCTGGAAACCCTGGCACCGAAAGATGCCCGAGCCGTGCTCAGCGGCGCCCAGGCCGGGGTCAAGGTTGACCTGGCGGGCATTCAGGTGGAACGCCGCACCATCCAGGCCGATGGCCAGCCGCTGGAAATCCGCGTGGTGCGGCCTGCCGGGGCCAAGGGCGAGTTGCCGGTATTCATGTTCTTCCACGGCGGCGGCTGGGTGCTGGGCGACTACCCCACCCACGAACGGCTGATCCACGACCTGGTGGTGGGCTCTGGTGCGGCAGCGGTGTACGTCGATTACACGCCATCGCCAGAGGCGAAGTTCCCCACCGCCATCAATCAGGCCTACGCCGCCACCCGCTGGGTTGCCGAGCATGGCCGGGAGATCGGCGTGGACGGCAGCCGCCTGGCGGTGGCCGGCAACAGCGTCGGCGGCAACATGGCTGCGGTAGTGGCAATCAAGGCCAAGGAAGCCGGTACACCGAAGCTGCGCTTCCAGGCCCTGCTGTGGCCGGTGACCGACGCCAACTTCAACAATGGCTCGTACAACCAGTTTGCCGAGGGGCACTTTCTCACCCGCAACATGATGCAGTGGTTCTGGAACAGCTACACCACCGACCCGCACCAGCGTGATGACATCCATGCTTCCCCGCTGCGGGCCACCCTGGAGCAGTTGCAAGGCCTGCCGCCGGCGCTGGTGCAAACGGCCGAAATGGACGTGCTGCGCGACGAAGGCGAAGCCTATGCCCGCAAGCTCGGCGCTGCCGGCGTCCCGGTGACAGCGGTGCGCTACAACGGGATGATCCATGACTTTGGCTTGCTCAATGTATTGAGCCAGGTGCCGGGCACGCGCAGTGCGATGGACCAGGCAGCGCAGGCGCTGAAAAAGCACCTTCAATAGCCCTGTAGGAGCAGGCTTGCCTGCGATGGGCCGCAAAGCGGCCCCAGTCATGCCTATCGACGCCGCGCCAGCACCCCGGCCAACGTCCACGCCCCCGGCCCGGTCAACGCCAACCCGCCAAACAACACCAGCAGCAACCAGGCGAACTGCCCCTGCTCCAGGCTCCAGTCCGGGTGCACCACCACCAGCGCCACCAGCAACACGGCGAGCACTGGCAGGCAGGCCAGGCGGGCGAACACGCCCAGTATCAGCAGGATCGGGCACAGCACCTCGGCGAATACCGCCAGGCCCAGGGTCAGGGTAGCGCCCAGGCCGAAGGGGTCTTCGATATGCTGCAGTTCGGTGGACCAGTTGAGCAGCTTGGGCAGGCCGTGGATCAACAGCAGCAACACCGCTGCGGCGATGCGCATGAACAGCAGGCCGAAGGCGGTGAGCCTGGGGGAGTCGAAGGTGGGCATGGCGGTGGGCTCGGCAGTCGAAACGACGGACTGTGCCCGCATGGCAGGATGAAGGCTTGAGCAGATGTGCTCAAGTTGCACAACCGCGCCCCCTGTAGGAGCAACTGTCTTACTCAATTTCTAAAAGGCGACTCGATTCTTGTGGGAAGCGGCCTTGTGTCGCGATGGGCTGCAAAGCAGCCCCGGCAATCTTGCATGATGCGCAAATCCTGGGCCCGCTACGCGCGCCTTTCGCGGCACAAGGCCGCTCCAAGGGACCGCGTGAACCAACGAACCTCGGCTTGGCCCTACTGCTGCAACGCCAACTCCACCGCCCGCAACAACGCCTCTTCACTGAACGGCTTGCCCAGGCACACCACCGCGCCCTGCCCCATCGTCAGCTCCCGCGCCGCCGGGTCCCAGTGCGCCGACATGCCGATCACCGGCAGCCGGTAACCGCGCCGCGCCAGCTCGCGCTGCACCTGTTGGCCGCTGCGCCCGGGCATCTTCAGGTCCACCAGCGCACAATCGGCCTCGCCCGCCAGGGGCGAGGCCAGAAACGCCTCGCCATCGGCGAACGGGTATGCCTCGAAGCCCAGCGAGCGCAGCAGGTTGCACAGGCTTTTGCGCACCGAGGCGTCATCGTCGACGATGCACACCCGAAGCTTGGCGCCCGCTGTGTTCATGCCGCGCCCTGGTCGACAGCCCGGCCATCACCCGCGACGACCTGGTGCATGGCCACCAGCTCCACCAGCGAGCGGGACTGCATCTTGTTCATGATGTTCTTCTTGTGCACCTTGGTGGTCACTTCGCTGGTGCCGATCTGCCGGGCGATCTGCTTGTGCGACAACCCCTCCACCACCAACGCGAACACCTCGCGCTCACGCGGGGTCAGGCGCTGGTACTTGTCGCGCACCTGGCGGGCCTGGCGCCAGTCGCGCCCGGCAAGCACCGCACGGGCGCGCACGCTGTCCAGCAGCGCCAGCAACTGGTGCTCGTCGAAGGGTTTGGTCAGAAACTCGAACGCCCCGGCACGCATGGCCTGCACGGTGAGCGGGATGGTGCCGTAGCCGGTCATGAACACGATCGGCCAGGGCAGGTCGAGGCGGCGCAGCGCATGCTGCAGCTCCAGGCCCGAGGCGGCCGGCAGGTTGATGTCCAGCAACAGGCAGGCATAGGGGTTGTCCCACTGTTGCTCCAGCAGCTCTTCGGCCGAGGCATACAGGCGATGCGGGATATTTTCGGCGCGCAGCAGGCGGCCCAGGGCGGTGCGCACCGACACGTCATCGTCCACCACCAGCACATGCACGGCTGCGCCGTCGGGCTCCGGTGCCTCGCTGTCGAGGCTGTAGCCGCTGCGGCCCGAGGCCAGCATCGAGGCATCCGGCGCCAGGTCGGCCAGCAGCCGGTAACCGCGCCGCGGCACGGTCTGGATCACCTTCTTGTCACCCAGCCATTTGCGCAGCAGCGACACCTGCACCTGCAGGTTGTTGTCCTCGACCACCGTACCCGCCCACACCTGGCTGAACAGCTCGTCCTTGCTCACCACCCGGCCATTGGCGCGTACCAGGGTGGCCAGCACCTCGAAGGCACGGCCGCCCAACGGGATCGGCTGGCCGTCACGGAAGGCTTCGCGCCGCTCCAGCGACACCATGGCTTTGCCTATTCGGATCATCGCGTCCTCGACTCTCGCGGGCTGGGCGGTTGTGTGGCCCGGGGCACTCTAGTGCCGACAGGCGCGCAGGCACAATTATCCCGAGGGATAACAGGGTCATTGGACTATACACAGCCCCGCGCACCATGCCGGCGCACGAGGGGGCCATAACAGTCAGAATGGTTCCCGTTCCTGCCAAGCCGCCCTGCGCCGCATTTCGTCGCCCGAGCGCTCCGTATACTCGCGGCCAGGATGTCGGTTGCAAAGGGGTGCCATGATGCTCGATGAACGCCTCGTTCACGTGTCCATCGATAACGATCCGTCGATAGACGAACACTGGCTGAGCCGCTGCACCCCGGTGCCATTGCGCCAGGACGGTGAGCTCTGCCACTTTCGCCTGCTCGACGCCACGGCCGGCCAGGCCTGGTTGGCTATCCGCGCGCCGGTGGAGTCCCCGGCCGCCTGCCAGCGCCTGGAGCGCGACTACCGGCTGGCGCTGGATCCGGCCTGGGCCGTGCTCCCCGCAGCCTTCGTGCGCTCGCCCGAAGGCCCCCTGCTGGTGTACCCGGCAGGCCAATCACTGGCCGACATGATCGCCCAGGGCCGTGCAGGCCTTGAACGGTTTTTGCCGCTGGCAGTGAACGCCGCCCGCACCCTGGCACTGGCCCATCAGGGCAATGCCCTGCATGGCACCCTGCAACCGCGCCACCTGCTGCTCGACGACAACGGCCAGGTGCGCATCGGCGGTTTTCGCGCCGACCCCAGCGAAATCGGCAGTGCCCAGGCTGACGGCTGGGCCTACCTGGCCCCGGAGCAGATCTGCCCCCACGGCACCAGCACCGACCGGCGCAGCGACATCTATGCCTTGGCGGCAATCCTCTACCAACTGCTGCTCGGCGAGTTGCCACTGGCCGGGCGCGACACCCAGCACTGGCGCCAACTGCACGCCGGCGTGCAGCCAAAACCGGCCTGCGACATCGACCCGACACTGCCCGCGCCCATCAGCCAGATTCTCGCCAAGGCTCTGGCCAAGGAGCCCGATGCCCGCTACCAGAGCGCCGAAGCGCTGGCCATCGACCTGGCGCACTGCCAGCGGCAATGGGCCGCCAACGCCGCTATCGCGCCCTTCACCCCTGGCTGCGCCGACCTGGTGCCGGCCACCGGCGAGCGCTTGTACGGGCGCGCCGATGAACAACGCATCATCGCCCGCCTGCTCGACGAGCTGCGTCGCGAGCGCAGCGCCCGCGGCCTGCTGGTCAGCGGTGCCGCCGGCATGGGCAAGTCGAGCCTGGTGCTGGCCGCACTGAAAGCCCACGCCAACGGCCACTGGGCCAGCGGCAAGTGCAACAGCCTGGAACAGGCCGTGCCCTATGCGCCATGGATCGACATCCTCGGCACCCTGACCACCCAACTGCTGGCGCAAGGCAGCCAGCAGTTGGACGCCATTGGCCGGGACATCCGCCAGCGGGTCAAAGGCTCTGGCCAGTTGTTGAATACCCTGGCCCCGGACCTGCAACTGATCATCGGTCCGAGCAGCGGCCTGCCCGAAAAACCCTCGCGCCTGGCCTTGGAAAAACAACACCGCGCCATCGTCGACTTCCTTGAAGTGTTCAGCAGCCCGGGGCGGCCGCTGGCGATCTTCCTCGACGACCTGCAATGGGCCGACGACGCCAGCCGCCACCTGCTGCATGCACTGCTGGCCCGCCCACCAGGCGGCCTGTTGCTGATCCTGGCCAGCCGCCGCGAAGCAGATGACGCAGCAGCGCCTTTCGCCGAGCTGCCCACCACCCCCACGGCGCTGCGCTGCCAGAGCCTGAACCTGCAGCCACTGCCGGTTGCCGCCATCGTCGAGCTGATTGCCACGCGCTACTACGTCAGCGCCAGCGAGGCGCAGCAGGTGGCCGAACTGGTGCACGCCAAGACCGCCGGCAACCCGTTCTTCGTCCGGCAGATACTGCGGGCGATGGTCGAGGACCGCCTGTTCGCCTTCGACACCCAGGCCATGCGCTGGTGCTGGTCGCTGGAAGCGGTGGCCCGCCATCGCTACGCCGACAACGTCGCCGACCTGATGGTCCAGCGCCTGGCGCGCTTGCCTTCAGGCCAACGCGAGCTGCTGCGCGTGGCCGGGGCGGCGGGCGGGCGCTTCGACACGCAACTGCTGCGCCGGCTGATAGCCCAGCCGTTGGAACGCCTGGACGGCCGGCTCAAAGCCTTGCTGGATGCAGGCTTTCTGTCATCCAGCGCCCAGGGCCTGGGCTTTGCCCACGACCGCGTGCAGGAAGCCGCCTACCAGCTCACCCCAGCCCATGAGCGCGCAGCGCAACATGCGCGCATCGCCCGGGCCATGTGGCAGGCCTGGGGCGACACCCCGCACGATGGCCTGTTCGAGCTGGCCAACCAGTTGCAGCGCGCCGCCCCCGACAGTTTCAGCCGCGAAGAATGCGCAGCCTTGCTGCCGCTGCTGCTGAGCGCCGCCACCCGAGCCCGCGATGCGGTGTCCCACGAGCAGGCCGCCGGCTACCTGCAAACCGCACAAGCCCTGCAGCAGCGCTGCCCGCCAACCGCGCCCCATGCCTTCGCCCTCGCCCGCATGGCCGCCGAATGCAACATGCTGCGCTCGCGCATGGCCGAGGCCGAGGCCGGTATCGGCCAATGCCACCAGTGCGCGCGCACACCGCTGGAGCGCGCCAACGCGTACCAGCTACAGGCCCGCCTCAAGACCCTGCGCTCGGATTACCAAGGCGCGATCGATGACGCCCTCAGCGGCCTGCGCCTGCTGGGCCTGGACCTGCCCCGCGCAGACCAGCCGCAGCAGGTCGAGGACCGCTACGCGCAGGTTCGCGCACAGATCGAGCAACAGGGCCGCCACTGCCTGGAGGCACTCCCACGCGCGCAAGACGAAGAGGTGGAAGTGGCCATCGCCCTGCTCGCCACCCTGTCGTCGTCGTTCTTCGTGCCCGACGACATCCGCTTCCTGCACCTGGCGCACATCCTCGAGCTGACCCTGGCCCACGGCGTGGCCCCCGGCAGCACCTACGGCCTGGCCTGGTTCGGGGTGATGTGCGCCGAGCGTTTCGGCGCCTACCACGACGGCCACGCCTATTGCCTGGCGGCGCTTCGGCTGATCGAGCGGCATGGCGTCGAATGCGACCTGACCAGCGCGTTGCTGGCCCTGGACCAGGTCAGTGCCTGGACCTCACCCATGGCCTTTGCCCGGCGCACGGCGCTGGAGGCCATCGATTCGGCAGGCCTTTCCGGCGACCTGGCCATGGCCTGCTACGCCTGCAACCACGCGGTGTCCGACGCCTTGGTGATGGGCCAGCACCTGGGTGAGGTGGGCCAGGAGATCGAGCGCGGCCTGGCCACCGTGCGCGGTTATGGCTACCGCGATATCGAGCACATCCTGCTGGCCCAGCAGGCCTTCGTCGCCGACCTGTGCGACGCACCCGGCGCCCGCTCGCGGGCCGAGCGCGACGGCAGCGAAGCGCTGACCGACGCCGGCCGTTCGTGCACCACGCGCTTCTTCCAGTGCCTGTTCGCCGGCATGGCGGCGTTCTACCTTGGTGATATCCGCCAGGCCGGCGCCCAGCTTGCCTGCGCCGGCGAGCATGCCTGGGCGGCCCCGGCACACATCAACCTGGCCGATTTCCACTTGTTCCAGGCCCTCACCCTCGGCAGCCCGGAGGCCCCTGGCACACTGGACGAGAAGCTCGAGCGGCTGGGCCAACTGCACCAGCGGTTCAGCCGCTGGGCGCAGTTCAACCCGGTCACCTTCCGCAACAAGGTGCTGCTGATCGAAGGGCTGGTGGCGCGCTTGCAAGGTGACGGGCTGTCGGCCATCCGCTGCTTCGACCAGGCGCAGATCGCCGCCACCGCCGCAGGCTTCATCCACGAGCAGGCCATCGCCCACGAACAGTTGGCCGAGGTGTGCATTCCCAGCGGGCTGATATCGGGCGCCAACCTGCACCTGCGCATCGCCCGTGACTGCTTCCATATCTGGGGTGCGGCCGGCAAGGTGCGACAGTTGGAAACCTTGCACCCGTTCCTGCGCACCCAGCCGGTCCAGGAGACCTTCCGCGCCAGCTCCCAGGCCAGCCTCGACCTTGAAGCCGGCATCGAGGCGGCGCGCGCGCTGTCTGAGGAAACCCTGCTCGAAGGGCTGATCGAAACCCTGATGGGCCAGCTCACCCAACACGCCGGTGCCGACCATGGCGCGCTGCTGATAGTCAGTGGTGCGGAGTTCCAGATGGCCGCCCTGGCCGACATCGATGACAACGGCCTGCGGGTGAGCATGGAGCAGTGCCAGAAGTTCATGACCCAGGCGCCGCGCTCGATCGTCAACGCCACCCTGCGCACCAAGAAGCCGCTGCTGCTGCACGATGCCCAGGCCGATTGCCCGGAGGCCTTCCGTCACGACCTGCACGCCCGCGGCGCACGCTCGGTGTTGTGCCTGCCGCTGGTGATCCAGGGGGTGCTGATTGGCCTGGTGTACCTGGAAAACCGCCTGGTGCCCAACCTGTTCGGCGGCCAGCGCCTGGCCATGCTGGAAATTCTTGCCGCCCAGGCGGCGGTGTCGTTGCAGACCGCCAAGTTCTATACGCGCCTGGCCGAAGACCACCAGACCCGCGCGCAGATGGAAGCCGAGCTTCGCCGTTCGCGCAGCGAGCTTGCGCGCAGCGCGCATTTGCAGGTGATGAACGAGCTGTCGGCGTCCATCGCCCACGAAATCAGCCAGCCGTTGCTGGGTATTGCCTCCAACGCTGCGGCCAGCCTGCGCTGGCTCAAGCGCGAGCAGCCTGATTTAGACGAGGCCATCGCCGGGCTGCAAGACATCCGCGCCGACAGTGAACGCGCGGCCAACATCGTCCGCGCCCTGCGCTCGCTGGCAAGGCAGGCGCCGATGCAGTTCAAGCCGTTGAAGCTGGACGAGGTGATCCTGCAGGTGATCCGCCTGGCCTCGGCCGATGCGCACAAGAGTGCGGTGAAGGTACAGGCACAGCTGGACGCCAACGCCTGCGTGCAGGCTGACCCGGTGCAGATCCAGCAGTTGGTGTTCAACCTGATCACCAACGCGCTGGAGGCGCTGGCGGGTTTTCGCGGCGACGGCGTGGTGCGTATCAGCTCCACCGTGGCCGGCAGCGAAGTGCAGGTGCAAGTGGACGACAACGGCCCGGGAATCCCGGCCGAGGCCCGCGAGCAGGTGTTCGAGGCGTTCCACAGCACCAAGAGCAGCGGGCTGGGCATGGGTTTGGCGATCTGCCGCTCGGTGGTGCAGGCCCATGGCGGGCAGTTGCAGGCGCAGGGCTCGGAGCTGGGTGGGTGCTGCATCCGCTTCAGCATCCCGATTGCTGCCCCTCTGTAGGAGCCGGCTTGCCGGCGCTCATAGAACACACTACAACGTATTGATTTAACACGGTCCATGTGGGAAGCGGCCTTGCCGGGGCGCCGTCCGGTCGAGATGGGCTGCGAAGCGGCCCCAAGGTCTCGGCTTCATGCAAAATTGCCGGGGCTGCTGCGCAGCCCATCTCGACCGGACGGCGCCCCGGCAAGGCCGCTTCCCACAGAGATCGTGGCGCATCTACGAGACCAGTTCTCTGCGCGACAGCGCAGATCTCCTACAGGAAGCCGCGCTCCGCTGCCGGACGCGGCTTGCCTGCTTGCGATCAGCGCGCGGTCAACGCCGCGTAGCTGTTCATCAGGTTGCGGTAGTTGGGAATGCGCTGGGACAGCAGGTTGCCCAGGCCTTCGATGTCGTTGCGCCAGTCGCGGTGCAGCTCACAGGCCACCGAGAACCAGTTCATCATCTGCGCGCCGGCCTGGGTCATGCGCACCCAGGCCGCTTGCTGCACGGTCTCGTTGAAGGTGCCCGAAGCGTCGGTGACGACGAACACTTCAAAGCCCTCGGCCAGCGCCGACAGGGTCGGGAAGGCCACGCACACATCTGTCACCACGCCAGCAATGATCAGTTGCTTGCGGCCGGTGGCCTTGATCGCCTTGACGAAGTCTTCGTTGTCCCAGGCGTTGATCTGGCCAGGGCGGGCGATATACGGCGCGTCCGGGAACATCTCCTTGAGCTCCGGCACCAGCGGGCCGTTGGGGCCTTGCTCGAAACTGGTGGTGAGGATGGTCGGCAGGCCGAAGAACTTGGCCAGGTCGCCCAGGGCCAGCACGTTGTTCTTGAACTCGTTGGGCGAGAAGTCCTGTACCAGCGAGATCAGGCCGGTCTGGTGGTCCACCAGCAACACAACGGCATCGTCTTTGTTCAAGCGCTTGTAGTCAGGTTGGCTCACGAGGGTGACTCCTTGGATGGGGATGGGGCGGCATTGGCCTTTGGGCCTATACCAGGGGATGACATCGCGTTAAGGGTGCCGCACCGCCTGGCGCCAGGCCTTGGGCGGCTGGCCGACCATGCGGCTGAAGGCGCGGGTGAAATGCGACTGGTCGCAAAAGCCGCACTCCAGGCTAACGTGGGTAATGGGAACTTCGGTGGCCAGCAGACGCTTGGCCTTTTCCATGCGTGCCAGCAGGCGCCAGGCTTGGGGCGACAGGCCGGTGGTCACCTTGAAGGCGCGCGAGAAGTGGCTGCGGGTGAGGTGGCACAGGCCGGCGATCTCGATGATCGACAGCGGGCTGTGCAACATCAGCTCCTTGGCCTGGCGCAGGCGCTGCGCGGTCAGCGCGCCGGGGGTGTTGTGGCGGTGGTCGAGGGCGGGGTCAGGGACCATGTCGACTCTCCTGTTTCGATGGGGAAAGTCTGGCTGGCCAGCCATGACAAAGTCCTGAGCCGAACCTTAATAGTTATTAATCCTGCTTCGCCCCGACGCCACGGGGGTTTGCCCGGGGCCGCCCGGCATTTCGCGAATTTGCTGGCCCTGCACGCTATACCGATACCTTAAGATGCCTGACATGATCGGTTTCGGGCCGCCCTTGAGCGGCGGCCACCAGGGTGAGTGGGTATGCAGAAAACAGTGGCGATGGTGCTTTTCAATGATGTGCTGATGCTCGACGTCACCGGCCCCCTGGACGCGTTTGCCATCGCCAACCGCTTCCTGCCGACCGAGCAGCGCTATCACCTGGTTACCCTCGCCGAAGGCGACGCGCCGGTACGTGGCTCCTGCGGCCTGAGGGTGCTGGCCGACGGGCGCCTGGAGGACCTGCCGCCGGCAGTCGACCTGCTGCTGGTGCCCGGCGGCCCCGGCGCCTACGACCTGTCGCTGCCGGCCCTGGAACGCTGGCTGCCCCAGGCTGCGCGCAATGCAAAGCGCTTCGGCGCGATCTGCACCGGGGTGTTTCTGCTCGGCCGGGCCGGGCTGCTGGGTGGCTACCGCTGCACGACCCACTGGAACTACGTAGAGCGCCTGGCCCGGCAATTCCCCGAGGCCAAGGTTGAAACCGAGCAGATCTACGTGGTCGACCGCGACCTGATCACTTCGGGCGGCATCACTGCCGGCATCGACCTGGCGTTGGCGGTGGTGGCCGAAGACCACGGCAAGGACCTGGCCCTGGAAGTGGCCAAGGTGCTGCTGGTGGCCCGCCATCGCCAGGGCGGGCAGTTGCCCTACGGCCCGCTGCTGGCAGCCGTGCCGCGGGACGGCAGCCCGGTGGCGCGGGTGCAGGCGTACATCGTCGACCATATCGACGAGGCTTTTACCGTGCAGAAGATGGCCGAACTGGTGGCCATGAGCGCGCGCAACTTTGCCCGGGCATTCCAGCGCGATGTCGGCGTTACGCCGTTGCAGTACCTGCAGAATGCTCGCATCGACCATGCGCGCAAGCTGCTGGAAGGGTCTGACCTGCCCTTGAAAGTGGTAGCGGCGCGCAGCGGTTTCGGCAGCGACCGGCATATGCGCAAGGTGTTCTGCGAGCGCATCGGCATGACGCCGAACCAGTACCGGGCGCAGTTTGGTGGGGATTGAGCAGGTTAAATGCGATGCCTGAAGGTAACCAGCCCTTCGGGCTGCGCTGTCACGCAGAGAGCTAGTCTCGCAGATGCACCGCGGCCCCTGTGGGAAGCGGCCTTGTGTCGCGATGGGCTGCGCAGCAGCCCCTCGATAGCAGCGTAAACGCAAGTATTGCCGGGGCCGCTCTGCGGCCCTTTCGCGACACAAGGCCGCTCCTACAGGGGTGGGCCAATACTGTCGCCCTATGGGAGACAATGTGTCTCCCATAAAGCGGATTGTCCCAGCATGACCCATTCCCCAAAATGGCCGACCCAAACGACATAACCGCTGCCCCGGCAGTTCACGGAGCCAGAACCCATGCCACACGAAGGCAGCCTTCTTCAAACCGCGGTGATCTTCCTGCTCGCCGCCGTCATCGCCGTCCCTCTCGCCAAACGCCTGCAACTGGGGGCCGTGATCGGCTACCTGCTGGCTGGCGTTGCCATCGGCCCGCAAGCCCTGGGGCTGATCCGCGACACCGAAAGCGTCGCGCACATCTCCGAGCTGGGCGTGGTCCTGCTGCTGTTCATCATCGGCCTTGAGCTGTCGCCGCGCCGGCTGTGGCTGATGCGCAAGTCGGTGTTCGGCGTGGGCACCGCGCAGGTGCTGCTGACTGGCGCGGTGATCGGCGCCATCGCCCTGTTCGGCTTCAGCCAGACCCTGCCGGCGGCCATCGTGCTGGGCCTGGGCCTGGCGCTTTCGTCCACCGCCCTGGGCCTGCAGAGCCTGGCCGAAAGCAAACAGCTCAACGCCCCCCATGGGCGCCTGGCCTTCGCCATCTTGCTGTTCCAGGACATCGCCGCCATCCCGCTGATCGCCCTGGTGCCATTGCTTGCCGCCAGCGGCCCGGACACCAGCCACGGTGACAGCCTGGAACACGGCCTGAAGGTGTTCGCCAGCATCGCCGTGGTGATCGTCGGCGGCCGTTACCTGCTGCGCCCGCTGTTCCGCACCGTGGCCCGCACCGGCCTGCCCGAGGTGTCCACCGCCACCGCGCTGCTGGTGGTGATCGGCACCGCCTGGCTGATGGAAGAAGCCGGTATCTCCATGGCCCTGGGCGCGTTCCTGGCCGGCCTGCTGCTGGCCGACTCGGAATACCGCCACGAGCTGGAATCGCAGATCGAGCCGTTCAAGGGCCTGCTGCTGGGGCTGTTCTTCATCAGCGTCGGCATGGGCGCCAACTTGAGCCTGTTGCTGGAAATGCCGCTGGTACTGCTGGGCCTGACCCTGCTGCTGATTGCCGTGAAACTGGTGCTGCTGATCGGCGTCGGCCGCCTGGCCGGGGGCCTGAACAGCGCCAGCGCGCTGCGCTTGGGCATGGTGCTGGCCGCCAGTGGCGAGTTCGCCTTCGTGGTGTTCAAGCTGGGCAAGGACCAGGGCCTGTTCGACACCCACACCTACGACCTGTTGCTGATGACCATCACCCTGTCGATGGCCGTCACCCCGCTGCTGATGCTTGGCTGCGCCCGCGCCCTGAAGCGCCCGCAACCTGCGCGCGAGGTACCCGAGCAATACAAGACCATCGACGCCGGCACACCACGGGCGGTGATCGTCGGCATGGGCCGCATGGGCCAGATCGTCGCGCGCATTCTGCGGGCGCAGAAGATCCCCTTCGTCGCCCTGGAAACTTCGGTGGACACCATCGAGATGACCCGCATGTTCGAGCAGGTGCCGGTGTTCTACGGCGACCCGCTGCGCCCCGAGGTGCTGCATGCGGCCAAGGTCGGCGAGGCCGAATACTTCATCATCACCATCGACGACCCGGAAGTCGCCACCCGCACGGCCGAACGGGTCAAGCGCCAGTACCCGCACCTGAAGGTCATCGCCCGGGCGCGTAACCGCCAGCATGTGCACAAGCTGATGGACGTGGGTGCCGAGCCGATTCGCGAGACGTTCTACTCCAGCCTTGAGATGAGCCGCCGGGCGCTGGTGGGGTTGGGCTTGAGCGACGAGCAGGCTGCCGACCGGATTGCGCGCTTTACCGAGCACGACGAGCAGGTGCTCGAAGCCCAGGGGCAGGTGCGCGATGACCGGGCCAAGGTGATGCAGACGGCCAAGGAAGCGCGGGTGGAGCTGGAGCGGTTGTTTGAGTCGGATGGGAGCTGAGGTGAAAGGTTTCGACCCTCGCACCATTGTTCAGGACAGTGTGTGTTTCAGGGCACATCACCGCATACCCCGCATAGATGCATAAAAGACATTGCCAACCTCAAGCTCCAGCTAAAGGTTACACATGACCAATTAGAGGCCAAAGTGCTTCACAAAGGGTCCTATACAGACTGTGTGAAAACCTAGCAATCTGCCCGGCCCTTTAAGAGAATGCTCCGTATCGAAAGATACGGAGCATTTTTCGTTATGGCCTACATCCAGGGAGAATCCCGCAGCCAGACCAGTCTGTTCCCGGTCTCGCTGGAAGAGCTGATCCCCGAGGATCACCTCGTTCGTGTCATCGACCTGTATGTCGCTAGGCTGGATCTGGCGCAGCTAGGTTTCGACAAGGCCCAGCCCAAGGCCACTGGGCGCCCCGCCTACGACCCCGCCGACCAGCTCAAGCTTTATCTCTATGGCTATTTTCAGCGCATCCGTTCATCGCGGCGTCTGGAAGCCGAGTGCCAGCGCAACATCGAAGTGATGTGGTTGATCAACCGACTCAAACCTGACTTCAAGACCATCGCTGACTTCCGCAAGAACAACAAAGCTGCTTTCGTTACGACGTGCCGGGCCTTTGTGCAGTTCTGCCGAACTGCCGGTTTGATTGCCGGTGACCTGGTTGCCATCGACGGGAGCAAGTTTCAGGCGGTCGCTTCCGCGCGACGCCAGTTGAACTTGAATCAACTCAAGCGCCAAGACGAGAAGCTGGATAAGCGGATCGCCCAATACCTGGCTGAGTTGGATGCCGCTGACCAGTCTGAGGGCGAGCAAGTAATAGATCGCACTGCGATCAAAGCGGCCCTGGCGAAGCTTGAGGCAAAGCAGCAAGACAACCGCACTTGTCAGGCCTTGATGGAATCGATGGGGCTGGAGCAATTCAACACGCACGAAAGCGATGCCCGAATGATGCGCACGCCAAAAGGAGCGCGTGTTTCCTATAACGTGCAGACCGCCGTTGACGCAGAACACTGCCTGATTTTGCATCACGAGGTGACGCAAGAAGGCGATGATCGCAAGCAGCTTGAACCCATGGCTAAAGCGGCCAAGGCTGAACTGGGGCAGGAAGCGCTGACCGTGACAGCCGATATGGGCTACTCGAATGGCCAGCAGTTCCAGGCATGTGAGGAAGCCTCCATTACCGCGTACGTGCCGCCAAACCGAACCTCGAACCCAGGCGGCGAGGCATTATTCGAGCGCAAGGACTTTACCTACGACGCCGAACAGGATCGGTACCAGTGCCCGGCAGGTCAGTGGCTAACGCTAAAGCAGCGCTACAAGGGCGATCGGATCTACCAGGCGGCGATCAGTGATTGCGCCGGGTGCGCGCTGAAAGCCCAATGCACGACGGCCAAGCGCCGCTATGTCTCGCGTCACGCTCAAGAGGAAGCCTTTGAGCGCATGGCGCAGCGGATGCAGCTGCATCCAGAGATGATGGAGCGGCGTAGATCCATCGTGGAGCACCCGTTTGGTAATCTCAAACAATGGCTATTTGGAAACGGGCGCTTCTTGCTGCGACAACTCGAAGGCACAAGAGCTGAAATGGCTCTCGCTGTGACCGCTTACAACCTCAAGCGAGCGATCAGCGTCCTGAGTGCCAAGCAAATGATGCAAATGATGGGCTGAAGAGCCTTTTTCAGCACAAAAACAAACGCCCCGAACAAGTCGGGGCGTTTGGTCTGGGGCCTGTCAGTGTGTTTTCACACAGTCTGTATACGGCCATTTTGGTAAATAGATATCAAACTGAATCTCAATGGTAGTAAGGCTTGTGGCCGATAACGAATGCTTTCAGCCTTCTGGTGATAATCCGATCAGTCGAACGGCTGACATTCATTTTTAGATTTTGGGGCTGCTGCGCGCAGCCCATCGCGACACAAGGCCGCTCACCACAGGAAAACGTGCATGGCGACCTGCTGCGCCGTACCTGTGGGAGCGGCCTTGTGTCGCGATGGGCCGCAAAGCGGCCCCAAAAATCGCCGCCGTTACTCAAGTGCAAGCCTTGCAAGAGCGCCAACCCGGCAAGATCCCACATCATCCTCAGACCTTTCTCACTGGGCATCCTACAACTCCGTAAATATCCTACGAACCCTGTCGACTCCCTTCTGATTGTCCCCGGAAACCATGCCCCCTAGGCTCTCCCGGTCGCTGTTGGTTCAGCGATCGGGCGTGGAAACCCGGCTTGTTGGTTATCGGAAGATCTGTCGTGACGGCAGCTGTACGCGGGAGGCCCTGTGGCCTGCCGGGGTTTCCGATGACCTGGGTTTCCACCCCGTGTACAGCCGCCACCCTTCGCGTGGAAACGGACGGTGCCGGTCAATTTCTCTATCGGAGTTTGACCATGAAAAAGATCGTCCCCGACCCACCCCTCCCCGACACCAAACATCGCCCCTTCGGCAAATGCGACGCCGGCCACCCGCCGCTGTTCTCGGTAAACCCCGGCATCAACGCCCATGACGCCCTGGTGCATGTGATCGAGTACCTGCGCAGTGCCTACAACGTCGGATACAAGGCTCTAGACCATATGGACGAAGTCGGCAGAAGCCTGCTGTGGGCCAACCTGCATGCCGTCGAAATGGCCGAAGGGCTTGCCGAGGCGATGCTGGATGGGATCGAGGATGGCGCCACCACCTCATAAGCAAAGCTTCTGTGGATGGCCGTAATCCACATTTGGATTACGGCCATCCACCTGTTACCGCGCCCTCTACGCATGAACGCTCCCAATATTCTGTAGGACCTTTCCCAACCCCACTTTGACCACCCAATTTCCGGCTTCACAGAGGTAGTTTCCTGGGTTTTACAGGGAGCAACCTGCATGCAACGAGTCGATCTTGCTGGCAAAGGACAAGCGCTGGACGGCGACCTCACCACTACTGGTGCAACCTGCATTACATCATCGCCGAAGGTTGGCATGAGCGCGGGCGAGACCCTTGGCGAAATCGTCTACGAGCACATTGACCCATGAACAACTCCTGGCAATTGGCATGGGAAATTACACTAAGAATCCTTCCATTTTTGATTGGGCTTTCAGGTGTAGCCCTACAGGTTCAACTTTCCTGCTCACGCCACTACCCGACAATCATAAAATCACTAGAAAGAAGCCTCGCCCTTGAACGCCTCAAGTTCATGTGGGGTGAACATGGCTTCTACTCTCGGCTCTCGCTAGTCAGCAGTATTGCCGCACTCGCCTTTTGCCCTCAGCACTTTATCAAACGAAAGCTACTTCACCCTGACGATATAAAACGACTTCCCCATCCTATAAAAAAGCGCCTTTGCATCTCGATCTGGCTGCTTTTGATTGGCGCTCTGGGGCTAACAGTCTCCTATTTCAAAAACGCATAGGCGCCACGCAGATATCCATGCGCACTCCCCTTCACAACAAGGAAACAAAATGACACCGAGTAAAGAGAACGCTCTAGAACAAACACCCGCAGAACGCCCGCGCGACCGACAGTGCTTTCACGTTGTAGCGATCCCTAAATTTCTCCTCATGACAGTTCTTTCCCTAGGCACCTACACACACTACTGGTACTACCGAAACTGGATGCTCTATCGTGGCCAACGAGGCTTCAAATGGCTGCCACTACTGTGCAGCGTACTTGGCCACCTTCTGATATACCCTTTAGCGAAAACAATCGAAAAAAGATTCACGGCTACGGGGCAATCGGACGGTTTTTCGGCACTACATATCAGCTGCCTGTTCTGGCTACCTTACCTGCTGCTGTTGGGATGGCTGATATTTATCCCCGAGCGATGGGCGGCCATACTACCGAACTCAATAATATTTGTTATACCTGTAGCATTGAGCGTGACGTGTTGGATCTTGCCATTAGTAGCACTTGCTCACATCCAACAGGCCATCAATATTCTGGAAGGCGATGAACTAGGTCTTGGCAACTCCCGAGTCACGGGAATGAATCGCTTATGGCTGTACGTCAGCTGGTTACCGCTGTTCCTCATGGCAGATTTTCTCGTCAGACTGGCGTCTCACTTGCCCTGAGCCCCGACAACCGCATTCCAAGTGCAATAACCCCTTCAGGCACAAAAAAGGCCGACTCCCTCTACGGGAGCCGGCCTTCGATAACTCTGGCGGGCGGATTACTTGCCAGCAGTCAGCGCGTTATAGCTGGTCATCAGGTTGCGGTAGTCCGGGATGTGGTTGGAGCACAGCGCGGCCAGGCCTTCGATGTCGTTGCGCCAGTCGCGGTGCAGCTCGCAAGCCACGCCAAACCAGGTCATCAGTTGCGCACCAGCGCGGCTCATGCGGTCGTGGGCGGCGTCGCGGGTCATTTCGTTGAAGGTGCCGGAGGCATCGGTGACCACGAACACTTCGAACTCTTCTTCAAGGGCGGCCAGGGCCGGGAAGGCGACGCACACTTCGGTGACCACGCCGGCGATGATCAGCTGCTTCTTGCCGGTGGCCTTCACCGCCTTGACGAAGTCTTCGTTGTCCCAGGCGTTGATCTGGCCTGGGCGGGCGATGTACGGGGCGTCCGGGAACAGTTCTTTGAGCTCCGGTACCAGCGGGCCGTTGGGGCCTTGCT
The DNA here is from genome assembly GCF_019139895.1 of Pseudomonas fakonensis. Lineage (GTDB taxonomy): Bacteria > Pseudomonadota > Gammaproteobacteria > Pseudomonadales > Pseudomonadaceae > Aquipseudomonas > Aquipseudomonas fakonensis. Next base: position 5,963,886 of record NZ_CP077076.1, read on the forward strand.
CGAAGCTGGTGGTGAGAATGGTCGGCAGGTTGAAGAACTTGGCCAGGTCAGCCAGGGCCAGCACGTTGTTCTTGAAGCGGTCCGGCTCGATGTCGCGTACCAGGGACAGCAGGCCAGCCTGGTGGTCAACCAGCAGTACGGCGGCGTCGTCTTTGTTCAGGCGGTTGTATTTGAAGTTGGTCATGGTTGTTGCTCCTAAAGGTTTTGAGTTTGTTCGGTGCGTTGGGTGTTTCGCGTTGATGAGAGAAGATTAAAACCAAGACCTTTGGTGCGGTAGATAGCGAAAATTGGCTTTAGCGTTCCATTTTAAGAACGATAGATTGGCATGGGCTTTTAGGGCCCTATCGCCGGCAAGCCGGCTCCTACAGGGGAGCGCATAAGCCTGTAGGAGCCGGCTTGCCGGCGATAGGGCCCGAACAAACGACAAAAAGGCCGGCTCCCTCTACGGGAGCCGGCCTTCGATATTTCTGGCGGGCGGGTTACTTGCCAGCAGTCAGCGCGTTATAGCTGGTCATCAGGTTGCGGTAGTCCGGGATGTGGTTGGAGCACAGCGCGGCCAGGCCTTCGATGTCGTTGCGCCAGTCGCGGTGCAACTCGCAGGCCACGCCAAACCAGGTCATCAGTTGCGCACCGGCGCGGCTCATGCGGTCGTGGGCGGCGTCGCGGGTCATTTCGTTGAAGGTGCCGGAGGCATCGGTGACCACGAACACCTCGAACTCTTCTTCAAGGGCGGCCAGGGCCGGGAAGGCGACGCAGACCTCGGTGACCACACCGGCGATGATCAGCTGCTTCTTGCCGGTGGCCTTCACGGCCTTGACGAAGTCTTCGTTGTCCCAGGCGTTGATCTGGCCTGGGCGGGCGATGTACGGGGCATCCGGGAACAGCTCCTTGAGTTCCGGTACCAGCGGGCCGTTGGGGCCTTGCTCGAAGCTGGTGGTGAGGATGGTCGGCAGGTTGAAGAACTTGGCCAGGTCCGCCAGGGCCAGCACGTTGTTCTTGAAGCGGTCCGGCTCGATGTCGCGGACCAGGGACAGCAGGCCGGCCTGGTGGTCAACCAGCAGTACGGCGGCGTCGTCTTTGTTCAGGCGGTTGTATTTGAAGTGGGTCATGGTTGTTGCTCCTAAAGGTTTTGAGTTTGTTCGGTGCGTTGGGTGTTTCGCGTTGATGAGCAAAGATTAGATTCATCACCTTTGAAGCGGTAGACTGCGAAAATTGGCCTTAGCGTTCCGTTTTTGGAACGATAGATTTGCGTTGGATTCTTCGCGGGTAAACCCGCTCCCACAGGTTTGGCGCCGTTGCCGAGACAAGCGCGCTCCCTGTGGGAGCGGGTTTACCCGCGAAAGGGCCCGTAAGGGTCGGCACAAAGCTCGGAGAGCACCCTTTTGGAAGACCTCAACTCCCTCTACTTCTTCACCCAGGTGGTGGAGCACGGCGGCTTCGCCCCGGCCGGGCGGGCGCTGGACATGCCCAAGTCCAAGCTCAGCCGGCGCATCGCCGACCTTGAAGACCGCCTGGGCGTGCGCCTGCTGCACCGCACCAGCCGGCACTGCTCGTTGACCGAAATCGGCCAGGCCTACTACAACCGCTGCCTGGCCATGCGCGTGGAGGCCGAGGGCGCCGCCGAGATCATCGAGCGCAACCGCAGCGAGCCGCGCGGGCTGGTGCGCATCAGTTGCCCGACCACCCTGCTCAACTCCTGGGTGGGGCCGATGCTGACCCGCTACATGCTCAAGTACCCGCAGGTGGAACTGTTCATCGAGAGCACCAACCGCCGCGTCGACCTGCTGCACGAAGGCTTCGACGTGGCGCTGCGGGTGCGCTTCCCGCCGCTGGAGAACACCGACATGGTGATGAAGGTGCTGAGCAACAGCACTCAGTGCCTGGTGGGCCACCCCTCCTACCTCGAACAATTGCCCCCAGGCTTCGACCCGCAACAGCTGAGCGAGCTGCCCAGCCTGCACTGGGGCAGCGCCCAGCGTGAGTACCAGTGGGAGCTGTTCCAGGGCGAGGACACCAGCCGCAGCATCGTCATCGCGCACAAGCCGCGCATGGTCACCGACGACCTGTTCGCCCTGCGCCACTTCGTGGTGGCCGGCGTGGGCATCGCCCACCTGCCGCGGGTGGCGGTGCGTGAAGACCTCGCCGAAGGCCGCCTGGTGGAGCTGATCCCGGACTGGCACCCGCGCTGCGGCATCGTGCATGCGATCTTCCCGTCGCGCCGCGGCCTGCTGCCGTCGGTGCGTTCGCTGATCGATCACCTGGCCGAAGAGTTCGCCAGCAGCGACATGGCCTGATCGCAATCCCTGTAGGAGCCGGCTTGCCGGCGATAGGGCCGGCACTGGCAGTGCACCATTGAGTGCCAGTGCCGGGGCCGATGGCCTCATCGCCGGCAAGCCGGCTCCTACAGGGGATCGCGTGCAGGCACAGGTTGCGCACACCCTTACAAGACCCTCGCACACCAGATGGCGCACAGTCCCGGCTCATGCACACCGGAGCGCCCATGCCTTACTCCCCTCGCGCCCTGCTGGCCACCTTGTTCGCCCTCGGCCCTGCGCTTGCGCTGGCCGACGAGCCAGGCTGGTCGCTGCTCAGCCGCAACTACTTCCTGCACAACGACTACCGCACCCCGTCCGGCAACGGCCAGAGCTACCGCCAGGAATGGGCCCAGGGCTTCATCGGTGAAATCCGCTCGGGCTTCACCGAGGGCACGCTGGGCGTGGGCATCGACGCCCACGGTTTCGTCGGCCTGAAGCTCGACGGTGGCCGTGGCCACGCCGGCACCGGCCTGCTACCGCGCGACAGCGACGGGCGCGCCGAGTCCGACTACTCCAGCGCCGGCGCCGCGCTGAAGCTGCGCCTGGGCAACACCCAGTTGCGCTACGGCGAGATGATGGTGGAAACCCCGGTGTTCGACACCGGCGACAAACGCCTGCACCCCGAATACGCCACCGGCTGGCTGCTGGACAACACCGACCTGCCTGACTGGCACCTGCAGGCCGGGCGCTTCACCGCGTTCAACAACCAGGACAACAGCTCCACCCACGACGACTTCGCCGGCTACGGCGCCAGCACCCAAGGCCACGCCATCAGCCTGGCCGGCGCCACCTTCGCCCCCCCCGGGCCCTTGGGCGGCGCGCTGTATGTATCGCAACTGGAAGACACCTGGGACCAGGCCTACCTGAACCTCAACCTGGCCCAGGGCAACTGGCGCCTGGACGCCAACCTGTACCGCACCCGCGACAGCGGCAAGGCCAGTGCCGGCGACATCGACACCCTGGCCTACAGCCTGGCGGCCAAGTACGCCTTCGGCGCCCAGGCTGTGACCCTGGCCTACCAGAAGGTGCGCGGCGACACCCCGTTCGATTTCGTCGGCGGCGACTCCATCTACCTGGCCAACTCGATCAAGTACGCCGACTTCAACGGCCCCGGCGAGCGCTCCTGGCAACTGCGCTACGACCTCAACTTCGCCACCCTCGGCGTGCCTGGCCTGAGCCTGATGGGCCGCTACGTCAGCGGTCGCGGCATCGACGGCAGCCACGCCCCGGCAAACGGTGCCTACGCCGGGCAGTACGGCGATGGCGGCAAGCACTGGGAGCGGGATATCGACCTCAAGTACGTGGTGCAGTCAGGCACGGCCAAGGACCTGACCCTGTCGCTGTCCCACGTCAGCCACCGGGGTAACGACGCCCAGGCGGGCGATGATATCGACCGTATCTACGTGATCCTCGAATACCCTCTCAAAGGCAGCTTCTGACATGAGCACCGCAAGCACCTCCGGCGCCTGGAGCCCCCTGCGCAACAGCACCTTCCGCATGCTATGGATCGCCACCATCGCCTCCAACATCGGCACCTGGATGCACGAGGTGGGCGCCGGCTGGCTGATGACTTCGCTGTCGAGCAACCCGCTGCACGTGGCGCTGATCCAGGTGGCAGGCTCGCTGCCGATGTTCTTCCTGGCCCTGCCGGCCGGCGCGGCGGCGGATATCGTCGACAAGCGCCGCTACCTGCTGCTGGTGCAGCTATGGATGTCGGCCGTGGCGGTGGTGCTGGCGGCATTGACCCTGCTCGGGCTGATGAACGTCACCCTGCTGCTGGGGCTGACCCTGGCGCTGGGCATCGGCACCGCGCTGATGATGCCGGCCTGGAGCGCGCTGACCCCGGAGCTGGTGCCCAAGCAGGACCTGGCCAACGCGGTGGCCATCTCCAGCGTTGGCATCAACGTGTCGCGGGCCATCGGCCCGGCCCTGGCCGGGGTGGTGGTAAGCCTGGTGGGGCCGTGGCTGACCTTTGCCCTGAACGCCGTGTCGTTCGCCGGGGTGATCCTGGTGTTGCTGCTATGGAAGCGCGAAGTGAAAGAGCCGCTGCTGCCGGCCGAGCGCTTCGTTGGCGCCATGCGCACCGGGCTGCGCTTTGCGCGCAGTGCCAAACCCTTGCAGGCCGTGCTGTTGCGCGCCTTGGCGTTCTTCTTCTGCGCCAGCGCCGGCACCTCGCTGCTGCCGCTGATCGTGCGCGGCGAGATGAAGGGCAGCGCGGCTGACTTCGGCCTGCTGCTGGCAGCCATCGGCATTGGCGCGGTGGCCGGTGCCACCCTGCTGCCCAAGCTGCGCGAAAAGGTCAGCCGCGACCGTCTGGTGCTGCTGGCGAGCCTGTTGTATGCGCTGTTCCTGCTGGCCCTGGCGCTGGTGCGCAACTTCTACGCGCTGCTGCCGGCCATGCTGCTCAGCGGCGCGGCGTGGATCGCCGTGCTGTCCAACCTGCAGGTGGCGGCGCAAACCTCGGTGCCGGCCTGGGTACGCGCGCGGGCACTTTCGGTGTACATCCTGATCTTCTTCGGCGCCATGGCCGCCGGTGGTTTGCTGTGGGGCACCCTGGCCAGCCATGCCTCGATCACCCTGAGCCTGCTGCTGGCAGCCGGTGGCCTGGCGCTGGGCACGCTGCTGACCTGCAAGGTGACCCTGCCCGAGACCGAAGCCGAAGAGCTGACCCCGTCGCTGCACTGGCCGGCGCCGCTGCTCAGCGAAGAGCTGGACAAGGACAGCGGGCCGGTGATGGTTACCGTCGAGTACCACATTGCAGCCGAAAAGGTTGAAGCCTTCCGCCTGGCAACCCGGGAGCTGGAAGCCATGCGCAAGCGCAATGGTGCGTTGTCGTGGGGGTTGATGCAGGACAGCAGCGACCCGTGCCTGTGGCTGGAGTTCTTTTTTGAAGAGTCGTGGCTGGAGCACCTGCGCCATCACCACCGGGTGACCCGTGGTGAATTGAAGATCGAGGCGCGGGTGCGGATGCTGCAGAGCGAGGGGGTCGAGGTGAGGATTCGGCATCTGCTGGGTGGCAAGCAGCACTGATTTGTAGGAGCGGCCTTGTGCCGCGAAAGGGTTGCAAAGCAGCCCCGGCACTGTTGCATGTTGCCGAGACCCTTGGGGCCGCTGCGCGCCCCATCGCGGCACAAGGCCGCTCCTACAGGGAATTGCATAAGGACAGGGACACAAAAAAGGGGCCATCACTTGGCCCCTTCTTCATATCAGCTCAGCTTAGAACGCGAAGCACGAACAACCCAACGCCCCCCAGAACCCCTGGAAATCACTGACCGGCACCTTGGACTGGCGCGCCTTGTCATGGCTGTGGGCATGCACCCCGCACGGCCCCGAGCACTGGTGCACGGCAGCGGCCAGCGACGGCGTACCCACGCGCCAGTGCCCAGGCACCTTGGCCACCGGCGACCATTCCGGCAGCACCGGCACCTGCGGCGGGCCGAGGCGGTCGAACTCGCCAGCACCGTACACCACCTTGCCGTCGACGATGGTCAGCACCGACTCGATGCCCTTGATCGCCTCTTCTTCGACACTGAAGAAGTCCAGCGACAGCGCCGCCAGGTCGGCCAGTTGGCCGACCTTGAGCTGGCCCTTCTTGCCCTGCTCGCTGGAGAACCAGGCACTGCCCTGGGTGAACAGCTGCAGCGCGGTGTCGCGGTCCAGGCCTTCGCGATACAGCTCCATGCCGCCGACGGTCTTGCCGCTGACCAGCCAGTACAGCGAGGTCCACGGGTTGTAGCTGGACACCCGGGTGGCGTCGGTGCCGGCGCCTACCGGCACGCCCATTTCAAGCATGCGCTTGATCGGCGGGGTCTGCTCGGCGGCCTTGGCGCCGTAGCGGTCGACGAAGTACTCACCCTGGAAGGCCATGCGGTCCTGGATGGCGATGCCGCCGCCCAGTGCACGCACGCGCTCGATGTTCTGCGGGGTGATGGTTTCGGCGTGGTCGAAGAACCACGGCAGGCCATTGAACGGGATGTCGCGGTTGACCTTCTCGAACACGTCGAGCATGCGCGTGATCGATTCGTTGTAGGTGGCGTGCAGGCGGAACGGCCAGCGCTGCTCCACCAGGTGGCGCACCACCGGCTCCAGCTCTTCTTCCATGGTTTGCGGCAGGTCCGGGCGCGGCTCGAGGAAGTCCTCGAAGTCGGCGGCGGAGAACACCAGCATTTCGCCGGCGCCGTTGTGACGCAAAAAGTCCGTGCCGCTGTGCAGCTTGACGCTGGAGGTCCACTTGCGGAAGTCGTCCAGCTCTTCCTTGGGCTTCTGGGTGAACAGGTTGTAGGCGATGCGCACGGTCAGCTGGTTGTTGTCGGCCAGCTCCTGGATCACCGAGTAGTCGTCGGGGAAGTTCTGGTAACCGCCGCCGGCGTCGATGGCGCTGGTCAGGCCCAGGCGGTTCAGTTCACGCATGAACTGGCGGGTGGAGTTGACCTGATACTCCAGCGGCAGCTTCGGCCCCTTGGCCAGGGTGGCGTAGAGGATCATCGCGTTGGGGCGGGCAATCAGCATGCCGGTGGGGTTGCCGAACTTGTCGCGCTGGATCTCGCCGCCCGGCGGGTTCGGCGTGCTCTTGTCGTAACCCACAGCCTTGAGCGCGGCGCGGTTGAGCAGCGCGCGGTCGTACAGGTGCAGCAGGAACACCGGGGTGTCCGGTGCAGCCTGGTTGATTTCTTCAAGGGTTGGCATGCGTTTTTCGGCGAACTGGAATTCGTTCCAGCCACCGACCACACGTACCCACTGCGGGGTCGGGGTGCGCGCGGCCTGGTCCTTGAGCATGCGCAGGGCGTCGGCCACCGACGGCACGCCTTCCCAGCGCAGTTCCAGGTTGTAGTTCAGGCCACCGCGGATCAGGTGCAGGTGCGAGTCGTTCAGGCCCGGGATGACCGTGCGCTGCTTGAGGTCGATGATTTGGGTAGAAGCGCCCTTGTGGGCCATGGCTTCGGCGTCGTTGCCCACGGCGATGAAACGGCCGTCCTTGATGGCGACGGCGGTGGCGGTGGGGTTTTCGCGGTCAACGGTGTGCAGCTTGCCGTTGAACAGGATGAGATCGGCGGTCATGGAGCCTCCTTGGGTGGATGCATGGGCGGAACCGGCGTCGCCGGTGAAGGGCAGTGCCGCCCACAACGCCCCGGCGGCACCGAGCACGGTGCTGGTGGCGAGGAACTGGCGACGGCTTTTGTCGTTCGGGTCCTGGGACATGGTGTTCTCCATCGGGGGGGCGGCAGGCGCAACGGCGCAGCATGCCGGTTGACCCTGGCTCAGGGCTTGGATGGATGTGCGGTGATCCCCTGTAGGAGCCGGCTTGCCGGCGATGGGGCCGGGCCTGCCTGTACAAGGCCCGGCCCCTGTAGCAGGGCTGCGGGCCCTATCGCCGGCAAGCCGGCTCCTACAGGGTGACAGCCTTAGCGGGCCAGGAACGCCAGCAAGTCCTCGTTCAGCTGCTGCGCGTGGGTCACGGCGAAGCCGTGGGGCGCGCCTTTGTAAACCTTAAGTTCAGCCCCGCGAATCAGCTCGGCGGCCTTTTTGCCAGTGGTCTCGAACGGCACGATCTGGTCGTCGTCGCCGTGGATCACCAGGGTGGGCACGTCGATCTTGGCCATGTCCGGGCGGAAGTCGGTCTGGCTGAACGCAGTGACGCAGTCCAGGGTGCCCTTGATCGAGGCCATCAGGGCGATGTTCAGGGTTTGTGCCTGTACCCCCTGCGAGACCTTCTGCCCGTGGTTGATGCCGTAGAACGGCGCGGCGAAGTCGGCGATGAACTGCGCACGATCTGCGCGCAGGCCGGCCTGGATGCCTTCGAACACCGACAGCTCGACGCCCTCGGGGTTGTCATCACGCTTGCCGAACACCGGGGTCACCGCGCCCAGCAGCACCAGGCCGGCAACGCGCTCGCTGCCATGTTTGGCGATGTAGCGGCTGACGTCGCCGCCGCCCATCGAGAAGCCCACCAGGGTGACGTCGCGCAGGTCCAGATGCTCGATCAACTGGGCGATGTCATCGGCGAAGGTGTCGTAGTCGTAGCCGGTCCACGGCTGGTCCGAGCGACCGAAACCGCGGCGGTCGAAGGCGATGGTGCGGTAGCCGCGGCTGGCCAGGTACTCCATCTGCGAGTCCCACATGTCGGCGTCCAGCGGCCAGCCGTGGCTGAACAGCACGGGTTTGCCGCTGCCCCAGTCCTTGAAGTAGATCGAGGTGCCATCGCGGGTGACGAGCGTGCTCATATCGGTATCTCCTGAAAAGTGACGAGTGAGTGGTGCAGTGCTCAGCCGCGCAGCCAGTTGGCGCAGCGGCGGGTTACCCAAGGCATGATGTAGAACACCACGGGCAGGATGACGAACAGGTTGACGATCAGGTTGCCGGTGATCGGGCCGCCCAACTGAGGGTAGCGGGCGAACAACGGCGCCAGCAGTTGCGGAATGACCATGGTCATCGGGCAGATCACCAGGTAGGTCAGCAGTGCCTGCTTCCAGCGTGGCGGCTGCGCGGCGCTGGTGCTTGGCGGGGTGAACCAGAACTCCGGGTCGTCGTGCACCTGGGTGTGGTCGCCGTCCTCGAGCAGTGGCAGCACTTGGCTGACCAGCGCCTGGCGTTCGGCGGAGTTGACCCAGGCCTGCAGCAAGCTCGCGTCGGCGAAGCGCACCACGGTGGTGAAATGGCGGCCGCCGTCGTCGGGGCGGATCACGTTGACGTCCAGGTGGCCGGGCTGGTGGCGCGCAGCGCTGACGGTGCGCTTGAGCCAGCTTTCGTACTCGGCCAGGGCCTGGGCGCGGACCTTGTGCTGGACCACCAGCGTCACGACGTTGCGGTTGGCTTGGGTTGCGGTGTTCATCGGTGTTCCTTGGGATGAGCTTGCCCGCATCCACTGTGCATCGGCGGACGGGCTGGGGATTGAATGGGTGTGCTGCGCGGTGGCGGGCACCGACTGGCGGTGCCCGGGCGCTGTCGCTTACTTGGCGGCGGTCAGGGCGTTGTAGCTGGTCATCAGGTTGCGGTAGTCCGGGATGTGGTTGGAGCACAGCGCGGCCAGGCCTTCGATGTCGTTGCGCCAGTCGCGGTGCAGCTCGCAGGCCACGCCGAACCAGGTCATCAGTTGCGCACCGGCGCGGCTCATGCGGTCGTGGGCGGCGTCGCGGGTCATTTCGTTGAAGGTGCCGGAGGCGTCGGTGACCACGAACACCTCGAACTCTTCTTCAAGGGCGGCCAGGGCCGGGAAGGCGACGCACACTTCGGTGACCACGCCGGCGATGATCAGTTGCTTCTTGCCGGTGGCCTTCACGGCCTTGACGAAGTCTTCGTTGTCCCAGGCGTTGATCTGGCCTGGGCGGGCGATGTACGGGGCGTCCGGGAACAGTTCTTTCAGTTCCGGTACCAGCGGGCCGTTGGGGCCTTGCTCGAAGCTGGTGGTGAGGATGGTCGGCAGGTTGAAGAACTTGGCCAGGTCCGCCAGGGCCAGCACGTTGTTCTTGAAGCGGTCCGGCTCGATGTCGCGGACCAGGGACAGCAGGCCAGCCTGGTGGTCAACCAGCAGTACGGCGGCGTCGTCTTTGTTCAGGCGGTTGTATTTGAAGTGGGTCATGGTTGTTGCTCCTAAGGTTTTGAGTTTGTTCGGTGCGTTGGGTGTTTCGCGTTGATGGGAGAAGATTAAAACCAAGACCTTTGGTGCGGTAGATAGCGAAAATTGGCTTTAGCGTTCCATTTTATGAACGATGGATTTGTGGTGGATTTACCGCCCTCATCGCGGGGCAAGCCCGCTCCCACGCCGGCCACCGTGGGAGCGGGCTTGCCCCGCGATGGGGCCACCTGCATCAACCCATTGCCTGCCCCCGCAACCTGCTCTATTACTACCCACCAGCCCTCCCCCTCGCACCGAGACCTCCATGCTGGCCCTCATCCAGTCCTACCCTTTGCTGCTCGGCTTCTGCCTGATCTTCCTCGACCTGCTGCTGTGGCAGCTGATCCCGCTCGAACGCCGGGCCTGGCGCATCGCCTCGCGGCTGGGGATCTTCCTGCTGTTCAGCGCCCTGCTGCTGGCCGCAGGCTTGAGTCCGCTGCAGCCGCCGCCGTGGGCCGACGATGCGGCGCGCAACCTGATGGCCACGGTGCTGTCGATCGCCTGGTGGCTGTTCGGCGCGCGCACGGTCACGGTGGTGTTCGGCCTGCTGCTGGTGGCCCGTGGCAGCCACGGCGGGCGCCTGCTGCAGGATGTGATCGGGGCGCTGATCTTCCTCGCCGCAGTAGTGGCAGCGGCGGCCTATGTGATGCAGCTGCCGGTCAAGGGCCTGCTGGCCACCTCGGGGGTGATGGCCATCGTCATCGGCCTGGCACTGCAGAGCACCCTCAGCGACGTGTTCAGCGGCATCGTGCTGAACACCACGCGGCCCTATCAGATCGGTGATTCCATCTCCATCGACGGCACCGAGGGCAAGGTGGTGGATATCGACTGGCGCGCCACCCGGCTGATCACCGGCACCGGCAGCCTGGCGGTGATCCCCAACTCGGTGGCGGCCAAGGCGCGGCTGCTGAACCACAGCCGCCCGGCCGACCGCCACGGCCTGGCGATCAGCGTCGTGGTGCCGGCCAAGGTGCGCCCAAAGCGGGTGTTCGACGCCCTGGAAAAGGCCCTGCAAGGCACCAGCGCCCTGCTCGCCTCACCCGCGCCCAAGGTCACGGTCAAGGCCTCCACGCTGGAATCTGTGGAGTACGAGGCCAGCGGCTTCGTCGCCGATGCAGCAATCAAGACCGAGGTGCGCAACCAGCTGTTCGACCTGGCCCACCGCCACCTCGAGGCCAGCGGCGTTATGTGGAACGTCGACCTGGCACTGGCCCCGCGCAGCCGTCAGCGCGAGCTGCTGGACGAGGTGCGGGTGTTCCGTTCGCTCAGCAGCGAGGAGCGTGATGCGCTAAGCCAGCGCATGACGGCGGTGGAGTACCTGGCCGACCAGGTGATCCTCGAGATCGGCGACAACTCCGACCACCTGCTGGTGATTGGCAGCGGGGTGATTCAGGCCTCGGTGCGCAGTGGCGACAAGCTGCTGGAGGCCGGGCGCATGGGGCCTGGTGAGGTGCTGGGGATCGAGGGGCTGGTGGATGAGGACGACTCGCAGGCCGAGTTCCGCACCTTGACCAGTTGCCTGTTGTACCGCATCGAGAAGGAGCAGGTGCGCAACTGCCTGGCAGAGCGTAGCGATGTACAGACGGCGTTGGTGAAGTTGCAGCGCTTCCGTCGGCAGAATCGCGAGTCACTGCTGTTGCAGCGGCCTGCTGAGGTCAAGAAAGGCGGGTTCCTGAGCTGGTTGCACAAGTAGGCGCGTTTCTCCGTGGAGCGGCCTTGTGCCGCGAAAGGGCCGCAATGCGGCCCCAGCGATCATTGCGTTTTCATTGAAATCCCGGGCCCGCTACGCGGGCCTTTCGCGGCGCAAGGCCGCTCCTACAGGGTGATTGCGCCGGGCTGGCTACAACACTACGCGCAGGCACTGCCCGGCGTGGTAAAGCGAGAACCCCGACTCATAGAACGCCGTGCGCAACGACGGCGCGCTCACCGGTTTCATCGGCGAGAACGGCAGCGGCAGGCTGTCTGGCTCGTCCTTGAGCAGAAACTCGGCAAACGCCCGGCCGATCACCGTGCCAGTAGTGTTGCCCCGGCCGTTGTAACCGGTCACCGCCACCAGCCCGGGCGCCGGTTCGAACAGGCGCATCAGGTGGTCGGGGGTGAAGTCGATGCAGCCGGTCCAGTGCATCTCCCACTCCACCTTGCCAAGCTCGGGGTAGTAATGGCTCTGGATACGGTCGGCCCAGCTGCGCACGAACCACGCAGGCTTGTTGTCGACCCGGCCCAGGCTGCCCAGCAGCAGGCGGCCCTGGTCGTCGCGGCGGATGCTGCTGAGCACCGTGCGGGTGTCCCACGAGCCCTGGCCATGGGGCAGCACCTTGTCGGCTGCTGCGCCGTGCAGCGGCTTGGAGGCCACCTGATAGTAGTAACCGCGGAAGAAGTGCTTCTGCAGGCTGCTCCAGTCGCCTTCGGTGTAGGCGCCGGTGGAGATCACCACCTTGTCGGCACGTACCACGCCGCGGGCGGTCTGCACCTGCCAGGCATCGCCGTCGCGTTGCAGCCCTTCGACGGCGGACTGCTGGAACAGCTTGCCGCCCAGCCGGGTTACCGCAGCGGCCAGGCCCTGGGTGTAACCCATGGGGTTGATGGTGCCGGCGCGGCGGTCGAGCAGCGCGGCAGAAATCTTGTCGGTACCGCAGTACTCCTGGCACTGCGCGCCGGTCAGCAGCTCGACATCGGCGCCACGGCGCGACCATTGCTGGTGGCGGGCTTCGAGGTCGGCGATGCCGGTGGCGTTGTGCGCCATGTGCAGGGTGCCCTTGTGCTGCGCCTGGCAGTCGATGCCTAAGCGCTGAATCATCGCGAACACCTCGCCCGGGGCTTCACCGAGCACCTGGTTCAAGCGGCTGCCCTGCTTGTGGCCCAGGGTGGCCTCGACGTCGTCGGGGCGGATCCAGGTGCCGGCGTTGACCAGCCCGACGTTGCGCCCGGAGCCACCGTGGCCGATCTTCCAGGCCTCCAGCAGGATTACCGACTTGCCCTGCTCGAGCAGGTGGATGGCCGCCGACAGCCCGGTGATGCCACCGCCGATCACACAGACATCGGCCTTGTGCTCACCAGCCAGGGCCTGGGCGGCGACGGCCGGCTGGGTGACGTGTTCCCACAGACATTCTTGACGCAGTTCGGACATGGCCCGGCTCCAGCTATTGTTCTTATTGCCTATGGGGCCGCTGCGCGGCCCTTTCGCGGCGCAAGGCCGCTCCTACAGAAGCGACGCAATTCCCTGAGCGGCCTTGTGCCGCGAAACGGGGGCAAAGCCCCGCCTGCGATCATCAGTCGAACACAATGCCCTGCGCCAGCGGCAGCTCGCGCGAGTAGTTCACGGTGTTGGTCTGGCGACGCATGTAGCCCTTCCAGGCATCCGAACCCGACTCACGGCCACCGCCGGTCTCCTTCTCGCCACCGAACGCCCCGCCGATCTCCGCACCGCTGGTGCCGATATTGACGTTGGCGATGCCGCAGTCGCTGCCCGAGGCGCTCTGGAAGCGCTCGGCCTCACGAATGTCGGTGGTGAAGATGCACGACGACAGGCCTTGCGGCACCTCGTTGTTCAGGCGCAGGGCCTCTTCGAAGTCGTCGTAGGCCAGCACGTAGAGGATCGGTGCGAAGGTTTCGTGGCGCACCACGTCGCTTTGCGCCGGCATTTCGGCGATGGCCGGGGTCACGTAGTAGGCGTTGGGGTATTGGCCTGCCAGCTGGCGCTCGCCGCCGAATACCTGGCCGCCTTCGTCACGGGCCTTGGCCAGCGCGCCCTGCATGGCGTCGAACGACAGCTTGTCGATCAGCGGGCCGACCAGGTTGTCCTTGCGCGGGTCGCCGATGCGCACCTTGGCGTAGGCGGCTTTGACCCGGGCCACCACTTCGTCCTTGATCGAACGGTGCACGATCAGGCGGCGCAGGGTGGTGCAGCGCTGGCCGGCGGTGCCGACGGCGGAGAACAGAATGCCGCGCACGGCCAGGTCGAGGTCGGCGCTGGGGGCCAGAATCATCGCGTTGTTGCCGCCCAGCTCGAGGATGCTGCGGCCAAACCGCGCCGCCACACGTGGGCCCACTTCACGGCCCATGCGGGTGCTGCCGGTGGCGCTGACCAGCGGCACGCGCGGGTCGTCGACCAGGGCTTCGCCGGCCTCGCGGCCACCGATCACCAGCTGGCTGAGGCCGGCCGGGGCATCACCGAAGGCCTTCAGGGCCTTTTCGAACAGGGCCTGGCAGGCCAGCGCGGTGAGCGGGGTTTTCTCGGACGGCTTCCACACCACCGAATTGCCGGCCACCAGGGCCAGGGCGGTGTTCCAGGCCCATACCGCAACCGGGAAGTTGAAGGCGCTGATCACCCCGACAACGCCCAGCGGGTGCCAGCTTTCACGCATGTGGTGGCCCGGGCGCTCGGAGGCGATGGTCAGGCCGTACAACTGGCGCGACAGGCCCACGGCGAAGTCGCAGATGTCGATCATTTCCTGCACTTCGCCCAGGCCTTCCTGGGTGATCTTGCCGGCTTCGATGGACACCAGCTCGCCGAGGTCGGCCTTGTGTTCGCGCAGCACTTCGCCGAACAGGCGCACCAGCTCGCCACGGCGCGGGGCCGGCACGCTGCGCCAGGCTTCGAAGGCCTGTTGCGCCTGGTCGATGCGGGCAATGGTCTCGGCCTTGCCGAGCAGTTTCACCGAGGCGATCTGGCTGCCGTCGATCGGGGTGTGGACAGGGTAGTCGCCCTGGGTGTGAGCCGCGGCGGCAACGCCAAGACGCTCGAGCAATGCAGCAACCATTGTGCTTCTCCTTTCATCGGTGAAGGGTTGGAAAATGACGTGGGTCAGTATTAATCCGATTACACAGGTGCAACAAACGACCTTTATTCCGCATATCATTCCGCCAGGTAATGATTTGAACCGCAGAGACCGCCATGTCCAAACGCCTGGTACCTTCCATGACCGCACTGCAGTGTTTCGAGGCTGCAGCGCGCCACTTGAGCTTCACCCGCGCAGCCGAAGAGCTGCACCTGACCCAGAGCGCGGTGAGCAAGCAGGTGGCGCAGCTTGAAGAGATGCTGCGCCATCACCTGTTCCTGCGCATTCGCCGGCGCCTGCAACTGACGCCGGCAGGCGCCTTGTACCTGGCCGAGGTGAACAAGATCCTCACCCAGGTCGACATGTCGAGCCGCTACGTGCAGACCTACGGCACGCAGACCGAAGTATTGAAGGTAGCCACTCAACCGAGTTTCGGCGTGCGCTGGTTGATTCCGCACCTGAAGGGCTTTGGCAAGCGCCACCCGAACATCCACCTCGACATCCGCAACGAGATGGAGCCGTTTGCCTTGCTGCAAGGGTCGGCGGACGTGGTGTTCTTCTATGGCCAGGGCACCTGGCCGGGGGCGACCTGCGTGGAGCTGTTCGGTGAGGAGGTGGTGCCGGTGTGCGCACCGGAGTTGCTGCAAGGGCGCACGCTGCCGGACGCGGGTGCGCTGGCAGACCTGGTGCTGCTGCAGAGCGCCTCACGCCCGGAGGCCTGGCATGAGTGGTTCCTGGAGCAGGGGCTGCACACCGACAACAGCTACCACGGGCCGCGTTTCGATACGTTCTATATGGCGTTGAGCGCGGCGCAGTCGGGTTGTGGGGTGGCGCTGGTACCGCGTTACCTGGTAGCCAAGGAGCTGGCCGAAGGTAGCCTGGTGCTGGCCTGGGACCATGCGATGCGCAGCAGCGGCGCGCATTACCTGGCGTATGCCGAGCATGCGGCAGAGGTGCCGAAGGTGCGGGCGTTGGTGGAGTGGGTGCGCGAACAGCTTCAGGCTTGAGATGGCTGGGGCTGCTGCGCAGCCCTTTCGCGACACAAGGCCGCTCCTACAGAAGTACGCGATCCCCTGTAGGAGCGGCCTTGTGTCGCGAAAGGGCCGCACAGCGGCCCCATGGCCCCATAGGTCGATCAAAAAAGGAATGAATGACCCACTTTTTTTCGCTTGTACGGCAACTCCATTCCCAGCTTTCATGTAGTGGTCCGAATCCAACCAGGAAGCTTGCGATGCCCGCCCTCGATTTCGTCAGCCCCGACAGCATCCGCGCGCAGTTCTCTGCCGCCATGTCGCTCATGTACAAACAGGAAGTGCCCCTGTACGGCACGCTGCTTGAGCTGGTGAGCGAGATCAACCAGCAGGTCATGGCCGAGCAGCCCAAGGTGGCCGAGGCCCTGCGCTGGACCGGCGAAGTCGAACGCCTGGACCAGGAGCGCCACGGCGCCATCCGCGTCGGCACGGCCGAGGAACTGGCCACCATCGCCCGCCTGTTCGCGGTAATGGGCATGCAGCCGGTGGGTTACTACGACTTGAGCTCGGCCGGAGTGCCGGTGCATTCCACGGCGTTTCGCGCGGTGCATGAACAGTCGCTGCACATCAGCCCGTTCCGCGTGTTCACTTCGCTGCTGCGCCTGGAGCTGATCGACAACCCGCAGTTGCGTGAACTGGCCCAGGGCATTTTGGCCAAGCGGCAGATCTTCACCCCGCGGGCGCTGGAGCTGATCGTCCAATGCGAGCGCGACGGCGGCCTGACCGCCAGCGACGCCGAAACCTTCGTGCAGGAGGCCCTGCACACCTTCCGCTGGCACCAGCAGGCCACGGTCAGCGCCGAGCAGTACCAGCAGTTGCACGACCAGCACCGGCTGATCGCCGACGTGGTGGCGTTCAAGGGCCCGCACATCAACCACCTGACCCCGCGCACCCTGGATATCGACGCCATCCAGCTGGGCATGCCGGCCAAGGGCATCCCGCCCAAGGCCGTGGTCGAGGGGCCACCCACCCGCCGGCATGCGATTCTGCTGCGCCAGACCAGCTTCAAGGCCTTGCAGGAGAGGGTCGCCTTCAGCGATGCGCAAGGCAGCCACACCGCGCGCTTTGGCGAGATCGAACAACGCGGCGCGGCGCTGACGCCCAAGGGCCGCCAGCTGTATGACCGGCTGCTGGATGCCACCCGTGCAGCCCTGGGCGGTGTACCGGCCGAGGCCAATGCCGAGCGCTACAACGCGCTGCTGGCGCAGACCTTCAGCGAGTTCCCGGATGACCTGGCGCAGATGCGCGAGCAGGGCTTGGCGTACTTCCGCTATTTCGCCACCGACAAGGGCCTGGCAGCACGTGGGCAACAGGGTCGGTCGAGCACTCTGCAGGGGCTGATCGACGCCGGGCACGTGCATTACGAGGCGTTGGTGTACGAGGACTTCTTGCCGGTGAGTGCGGCGGGGATCTTCCAGTCCAACCTGGGGGATGAGGGGCAGGCGGAGTACGGCAGCAATGCCAACCGCGAGGCGTTCGAGGCGGCGCTGGGGCTCAAGGTGCAGGATGAACTGGCGCTGTATGCGCAGAGCGAGCAGCGGTCGTTGCAGGCCTGTGCGCAGGCGTTGGGGCTGGAGAATTTGTAAGAAGCTGATGGCCTCATCGCCGGCAAGCCGGCTCCTACAGGGTTATGCGATCCCTTGTAGGAGCCGGCTTGCCGGCGATGGGGCCCTAAGCCCTTAACGCCCCACCCGGAACCGGTCCACTTCCTGGCGCAACTGCCCGGCCAGACCTTCCAGTTCCCGCGCAGTATTGGCCAGCTCGTTGGCCACATCACGCTGCTCGCTGTTGGCCTGGGCGATGCTCTGCAGGTTGCGGCTGAGCACCGTGGCGGTGCTGCTCTGCTCCTGGGTGGCGGTGCTGATGGCGGTGAACTGCTCGCCAGCGGCGCGGCTCTGCTCGTCGATGCGCGCCAGCGCCTCGGCCACCTTGTCGTTGCGCGTCAGGCCTTCCTGCATCAGCTTGTTGCCCTGCTCCAGGGTGCTGATGGCGTGGCCGGTCTGCTGCTGGATGCTGGCGATCATGCCAGAGATCTCGTCGGTGGCCTGGCGGGTACGCGCAGCCAGGCCACGCACCTCGTCGGCGACCACGGCAAAGCCGCGGCCCTGCTCACCGGCACGCGCGGCCTCGATGGCGGCGTTGAGTGCCAGCAGGTTGGTCTGCTCGGCAATCGCGGTAATGGTGCCGACAATGCCGCCGATCTCCTGCGAACGGGCACCCAGGGTATCCATCACCGTGGCGGTGCCGCCGAGGGACTCGGCGATCTGCTTGAGCGAGGCCGAGGCCTCGTCCATGGCGCTGCGGCCGATGCGGGTCTGCTGGGCGTTGTCGCGGGCCATGCGCTCGGTGCCGGCCATGTTGTCGGCGATGTTCGACGAGGTGGCGCTGAACTCCTCCACCGCACCGGCCATGCTGGTGATCTCCCCGGACTGCTGCTCCATGCCTTCGCAGGCGCCGGACGACAGGCCCGACAGCGAACGGGCGCGGCTGGCGACCTGTTCAGACGCGCTGCGGATGTGCTCGACCATGGTCGCCAGGGCGTCGCCCATCTTGTTGAAACTGCGCGCCAGCTGGCCGATCTCGTCGTGGCTGGTGACGTTCAGGCGCGCGTTCAGGTCGCCGGCGCCCAGGGCTTCGGCCTGGCGCACCAGGTCGTCCAGCGGGCGCAGCTTGCGGCGCAGCAGCCACAGCGTGGCGGCCACGGCCAGCAGCATGGCCAGCAGGCTGCCGATGGCCAGGCGCGTACCAACGCTCCAGGTCACTTCGCGGATTTCTGCCTTGGGCATGCTGGCCACCACGGTCCAGGGGCCTTCGGCGAAGGGTGCACTGACGCTGAACAGGTCCTGTTCGGCGTTGGCCGGCGGCACCAGCCACTGGCCCTGGTCGTCGCGAATGGCCAACGAGCCGGTTTCGCCAATGCGAAAGCGCTTCAGGTTGGCGAACTGGGCGTTCTGCGCATCGGTGTAGTCGAAGCCGACGAACAATACCGCGATCACCCGCCCGCTGCTGTCGCTGACCGGCACGTAGCGGGTCATGTAGTTGCGCTCGAACAATACCGCGCGGCCAACGTACATCTGCCCGGCCAGCAGCTTGGCGTAGGCCGGGTGCTGGCGGTCCAGCTGGGTGCCGATGGCACGGCTGCCGTCCTGCTTTTTCAGGTTGGTGCTGATGCGCACGAAGTCGTCGCCGCTGCGCACGAACAGCGTGGCGATGCCAGCGGTCATCTGCTGGAATTCGTCGACCACCTGGAAGTCGTTGTTCAAGAGTTTGTCGCCCAGGTACAGCGCCGGGGTGGCGGCGCCGGCCACGTTGACCGTTTCACCTGCGTGCAGGTTAAGGCCGGTGGCGAAACGGCGCTCGAACAGGCCGCTCAGGCGCTGGGTGTTGTCCTTGAGCGAACCGTGGAAGGTGTCGAGCTGGTCGGCCAGCAGGCGCGCCTCGCTGCCCAGGTGCTGCTGGCGGGTGGCGAGGTTGGCATCGTCCAGCGAACGCAGGGCGAACAGGGTACTGCCGGTGATCACCAGCGCCAGCACGATGGCGAGGGCGACACCCAGCTGCGAGGCGATTCGGGCACGCGGTTGAGACATTGAAAGGCTCCTGGCAAGAGGCCGGGATCATCCTGATCACGCTGACCGCCCGCTTCATATGAACGGGTAATCGCATCCTCTTCCGGGACGCTGGTGCCAGTGGATCGGCGGCGCTTGCGAATACTTGAGTGTCGGCAGGGGGTATTCGCAAACCTTTGCGATGTGGGCTTGGGTTGAGGGCCCTATCGCCGGCAAGCCGGCTCCTACAGGGGGACCCTCAACCCTGCGCCGACAAAATCTGCACGTCCGGCAAATCCATTGCCGCCGCCTCGTCCTGCAGGAACAGGCTCAAGCGCCGCAAGCGCTCCCCGCCCGGCCGGGTGCGCGGCCACACCAGGTAGTAGTCCATGCCGCTGGCCACCGCCGTTGGCCAAGGCAGGCTCAGGCGGCGCTGGGCGACGTCCTCGGCGACCATCAGCAGGTCGCCCATCGAGATGCCATAACCCCGCGCGGCGGCAATCATGCCCAGCTCCAGGGTGTCGAACACCTGCCCGCCCTTGAGCGATACCGCATCGCCAAGCCCCATGCGCGCAAGCCAGGCGCGCCAGTCGCGTTTGTCGGGGGTGGGGTGCAGCAGTTCGATGCCGGCCAGGCGCCGTTCGTCCCAGGGTGCGTCGCCCAGCAGGTCCGGTGCGCCCACCGGGATCAACAGCTCGCTGAACAACCGGCGCACCTCCCAGTCTGCCGGGAACACCCCGTCACTGAGCAGCACCGCGCAGTCGAAGGGTTCCTGGTTGAAGTCCACATGGTCGACGTCCATCCAGGCGCTGGTCAGCTGTACCTCGTTGCCCGGCTGCAAGTGGCGAAAGCGGCTCAACCGGGCCAGCAGCCAGCGCATGGTCAGGGTCGAGGGCGCCTTCATGCGCAGGATGTCATCTTCGCCGCGCAAGGTATCGCAGGCCCGCTCCAGCGCGGCGAAGCCGTCACGCACGCCGGGCAGCAGCATGCGCGCGGCTTCGGTGAGTTGCAGGCTGCGGCCGTTGCGCACGAACAGGCGGCAGGCGAAGTGCTGCTCCAGGGTGCGGATATGCCGGCTGACCGCACTTTGGGTGATCGACAGCTCGTCACCGGCGCGGGTGAAGGAATTCAGCCGGGCGGCAGCCTCGAATGCGCGCAGCGCATACAGCGGGGGCAGTTGGCGGGACATGGCGCACCTGTGATGTAGGGCCATGGCGGCCTTTGGCAGAATCATACCGGCATGAGTCAAACTCATGGCAAGGATCGCTTTTATCCTTTTGTGCAAAGTTGACCCAGGCCTCAGAATCGACGGCTCGCCCACACCCGGAACAAGGACCACCCCATGCATGTCGCGCCCACCACCGAACTCAAGGCTCTGCTGCGCCTGGCCGGGCCGCTGATCGCCTCGCAGCTGGCGCACATGCTGATGGTGCTCACCGACACCCTGATGATGGCCCGCATCAGCCCCCAGGCCCTGGCTGGGGGTGGCCTGGGCGCCGCGAGCTACTCGTTCGTGTCGATCTTCTGCTTAGGCATCATCGCTGCGGTGGGCACCCTGGTCGCCATCCGCAAGGGCGCCAACGACACCGAGGGCGCTACGCGCCTGGCGCAGAACGGCCTGTGGCTGGCCTGGGGCCTGGCCCTGGCGGCGGCGCTGGTGCTGTGGAACCTCAAGCCTGCGCTGCTGCTGTTCGGCCAGCAGCCGGACAACGTCGAGGCGGCCATGCAGTTCCTTACCCTGCTGCCGCTGGCCCTGCCCGGCTACCTGACGTTCATGGCCCTGCGCGGCTTCACCAGCGCCCTGGGGCGCTCGACCCCGGTGATGGTCATCAGCCTGGTGGGCACGGTGCTCAACTACCTGTTCAACCACGCGCTGATCGAGGGCATGTTCGGCCTGCCCAAGCTGGGGCTGATGGGTATCGGCCTGGTGACGGCGGTGGTGTCGCTGGGCATGGCGGTGTCGCTGGCGCTGTATATCCGCTGGCACAAGGCCTATGCCGACTACCCGCTGCGCAAGGGCCTGTCGCGGCCCTCGCTGGCAGCGCTACGCGAGCTGTGGCGGCTGGGGCTGCCGATCGGTGGCACCTACATGGTCGAAGTCGGCCTGTTCGCCTTCGCCGCACTGTGCATGGGCGTGCTGGGCAGTACCGAGCTTGCGGCGCACCAGATCGCCCTGCAGATCGTCTCTACCGCGTTCATGGTGCCGACCGGGCTGTCGTACGCAGTGACCATGCGCGTGGGCCTTTACTACGGCGCCGGCAACCTGCTGGCGGCACGCAGCGCCGGGCGCGTGGGCATCAGCTTTGGCGCGGTGCTGATGCTGGTGTTCGCCGGGTTGTTCCTGGTGCTGCCGGACAACCTGGTGGGCCTGCTGGTGAACCGCGACGACCCGGCCTTCGCGGCGATCTTCCAGTTGGCGGTGCAACTGGTGATGGTGGCGGCGTGGTTCGAGCTGTTCGACGGCGTGCAGACCATCGCCATGGGCTCGATCCGCGGGCTCAAGGATGCGCGCACCACCTTCCTGATCGGTGCGGTGTGCTACTGGCTGGTGGGCGCGCCGGCGGCCTGGCTGTTCGCCTTTACCCTGGGTGGCGGGGCGCCGGGGATCTGGTGGGGGCTGGCGTTGGGGCTGGCCTGTGCTTCGGTGGCGCTGACCTTTGCCTTCGAATGGCGGATGAAGCGGATGCTTGGCCGCGCCCAAGCAATGAAGACCGCCGCCGCGTAAACCCTTTGTAGGAGCGGCCTTGTGCCGCGAAAGGGCTGCGCAGCAGCCCCGGCGATATCAGCGTGATGCATAGATCATGGGGGGCGCTGCGCACCCCTTTCGCGGCACAAGGCCGCTCCTACAGGCTCTCTACCAGGCGGGGCTTTGCGGCCTCCAATAAGTACTCGATCAACTCGGCCACCGGCAGCGGGCGGCTGACCAGAAAGCCCTGCACCTGATCGCAACCAAACCCGCGCAGCAGCGCCATCTGCTCCTCGCTCTCGACCCCCTCGGCGACCACTTCGAGGTTGAGGTTGTGGGCCAGGTTGATCATCGCGTGCACCAGCTTGCGGTTCTCTTCACGCTGCTCCATGCCGCCGACGAAGCTGCGGTCGACCTTGAGCAAGGTGATCGGCAGGCTGTTCAGGTGCACGAACGAGGAGAACCCGGTGCCGAAATCGTCCAGCGAAAAACGCACGCCCAGGCGGCCCAGGGCGTCCATGGTCTGGCGCACCAGCTCGTTGCGGCGCATCACCGCGGTTTCGGTCAGCTCGAACTCCAGCCAGCGCGCATCCACCCCGTGCTCGACGATCAAGCGGCTCAGGGTGGCCAGCAGCTGGCTGTCCTGGAACTGGCGAAAGCTCAGGTTCACTGCCATGTGCAGCGGCGCCAGGCCGCTTTCGCGCAGGGCTTGCATGGCTTTCAACGCGCGCGCGATCACCCAGTAGCCCAGCGGCACGATCAGCCCGCTCTGCTCGGCCAGCGGCACGAACTCGCTGGGCGGCAGCAGGCCGCGTTCGGGGTGGTTCCAGCGCACCAGCGCTTCGAGGCCGACGATGCGGCCATCGGCCAGGTTCAAACGTGGCTGGTAATGCAGCTCCAGCTCGTCGCGGCGCAAGGCGCGGCGCAGTTCGCTTTCCAGGTCGGCGAGGCTGCGCGCGTTGCGGTTGATGCGCTCGTTGAACACATGGAAGGTGCAGCCCTGGCTGCCCTTGGCCTGGCGCATGGCGATGTGCGCATGCCACATCAACGGGTCGGCACCGGCCTGGGCGCGGGCGTGGGCCAGGCCCAGGCTGCAGCCCAGCAGCAGGCTTTCGCCGTCGATCCAGTAGGCTTCGGCCAGGGCCTCGACGATGCGTTCGGCCAGCCACTCGGCGCGGTTGGCGTCGCGACGGGTGTCGATCAGCAGGGCGAACTCGTCGCTGCCCAGGCGCGCCAGCTGGTCGCCGGCCTCCAGCTGCTTCTGCAGCCTTGCCACCACCTGCAGGATCAGGCGGTCGCCGCCCTGGTGGCCAAGGGCGTCGTTGACGTGGCGGAAGTTGTCCAGGTCCAGGTGACCCAGGGCCACGCCACGGCCGTCGTTCTCGGCCAGGCGTGCGCTCAGCAGGGCCTGGAAGCCCTGGCGGTTGGCGATGCCGGTGAGTGGGTCCTGTTCGGCCAGGCGCTGCAGGGTGGCCACCAGCACGCCGCGTTCGCGCACGTGGCGCAGCGAGCGGCGCAGGGTGTCGCTGGTCAGTTGCGCCAGCACCAGCCAGTCGCTGACCCCCACCGGCGCGCTGGCCGGCTCCTGCTCCAGCAGCAGGATGGTCGGCAGCTCGCAGCGCCCGGGCGCCGGCTGCAAGGCCGGGGTTGCCAGCACCACGGCCTGGCGGTCGTTGGCGAACAGGCTGTCGACCGCCGCCCAGTCCGGCGCGGTCAACAGCACCGCGCTGCCCGCCAACGGCTGCAAACACTCGCGCAGGCGCGCGGCCCACTCGGGCTCATCGGCCAACAGCAGCAAACGCAGGGGTTCGGCGGGCGTGGACAAGCGGGCTCCTTAGGCGTGGGCGGTGTATCGACGGGCGCGGGCTATCCTACCGCAACAAATGAAAATGATTTTCACTTTTAGTCGCAAACCTTCCGTGGCGGCTACCCGACGCATTTTGACGTGCATCCTGCTCGAAAGCGGCGCGGGCAGCAAACGGGATTTCGGCGATTTGCACGGACATTGCCTGCAAGCCGTGGCAATCGGGCAAAAAGCTTGACTCTCGCGTCAGACGGTCACGCCACAAGCCCCTCATGCCTGCTAGAATGCGCGGCTATTTTCTGGCGACCCCCGGTTTCTAGCATGTCCCGACTCAACCCCCGGCAACAGGAAGCCCGTGACTACGTCGGCGGCCCTCTTTTGGTGCTCGCTGGTGCAGGCTCCGGCAAGACCAGCGTGATCACGCGCAAGATTGCCCACCTGATCCAGAACTGCGGCATCCGTGCCCAGTACATCGTCGCGATGACCTTCACCAACAAGGCCGCGCGCGAAATGAAGGAGCGGGT
This sequence comes from Pseudomonas fakonensis, assembly GCF_019139895.1. Lineage (GTDB taxonomy): Bacteria > Pseudomonadota > Gammaproteobacteria > Pseudomonadales > Pseudomonadaceae > Aquipseudomonas > Aquipseudomonas fakonensis. Next base: position 5,988,181 of record NZ_CP077076.1, read on the forward strand.
CGCCACCCTGCTGCGCCCGGGCGAGGGCCGAGGCCTGACGGTGTGCACCTTCCACAACCTGGGGTTGAACATCATCCGCAAGGAGCACGAGCGCCTGGGCTACAAGCCGGGCTTCTCGATCTTCGACGAGTCCGACATCAAGGCGTTGCTGTCGGACATCATGCAGAAGGAATACTCAGGCGACGACGGCATCGACGAGATCAAGAACATGATCGGTGCCTGGAAGAACGACCTGATCCTGCCGCCCGAGGCACTGGAAAAAGCACGCAACCCGCGCGAACAGACCGCCGCCATCGTCTACACCCACTACCAGCGCACGCTCAAGGCGTTCAACGCGGTGGACTTCGACGATTTGATCCTGCAGCCGGTCAAACTGTTCCAGGAACACCCCGACGTGCTGGAGCGCTGGCAGAACCGCGTGCGCTACCTGCTGGTGGACGAATACCAGGACACCAACGCCAGCCAGTACCTGCTGGTGAAGATGCTGATCGGCATGCGCCACCAGTTCACCGTGGTGGGCGACGACGACCAGTCGATCTACGCCTGGCGCGGCGCGCGCCCAGAGAACCTGATGCTGCTCAAGGAGGACTACCCCTCCCTGAAGATCGTCATGCTGGAGCAGAACTACCGCTCCACCAGCCGCATCCTGCGCTGCGCCAACGTGCTGATTGCCAACAACCCCCACGCCTTCGAAAAGCAGCTGTGGAGCGAGATGGGCGTGGGCGACGAGATCCGCGTGATCCGTTGCAAGAACGAGGAAGCCGAGGCCGAGCGCGTGGCCATGGAAATCCTCACCCTGCACCTGCGCACCAACCGCCCGTACAGCGACTTCGCCATCCTCTACCGGGGCAACTACCAGGCCAAGTTGATCGAGCTGAAGCTGCAGCACCACCAGGTGCCGTATCGCCTGTCGGGCGGCAACAGCTTCTTCGGCCGCCAGGAAGTGAAGGACCTGATGGCCTACCTGCGCCTGCTGGTGAACCCGGACGACGATAACGCCTACCTGCGGGTGATCAACGTGCCGCGCCGCGAAATCGGCTCGACCACCCTGGAAAAACTCGGCAACTACTCCACCGAGCGCGGCATCTCGATGTACGCCGCCAGCGACGAGATGGGCCTGGGCGAGCACCTGGACGCCCGCTACACCGAACGCCTGCAGCGCTTCAAGCACTGGCTGGACGGGGTGCGCCACAAGGTCGCCCTGGAAGACCCGATCGCCGCGCTGCACGAAATGATCCGCGACATCGACTACGAAAACTGGATTCGCCAGCAGACCGCCAGCGACAAGGCGGCCGAGTTCCGTATCAGCAACGTCTGGTTCCTGGTCGAAGCGCTGAAGAACACCCTCGAGAAGGACGAAGAGGGTGAGATGACCATCGAGGATGCCATCGGCAAGCTGGTACTGCGCGACATGCTCGAGCGCCAGCAGGAAGAGGAAGAAAACGCCGAGGGCGTGCAGATGATGACCCTGCACGCCTCCAAGGGCCTGGAGTTCCCTTACGTGTTCATCATGGGCATGGAGGAGGAGATCCTCCCCCACCGCTCGAGCATCGAGGCCGACACCATCGAAGAGGAACGCCGCCTGGCCTACGTGGGCATCACCCGCGCGCGCCAGACCCTGGCCTTCACCTTTGCCGCCAAGCGCAAGCAGTACGGTGAGATCATCGACTGCACGCCAAGCCGCTTCCTCGACGAGCTGCCGCCGGACGACCTGGCTTGGGAAGGCCTGGACGATGCGCCCGTGGAAGTGAAAGCCGCCCGGGGCAACAACGCCCTGGCCGATATTCGGGCAATGCTCAAACGCTGATCAACCCTTACTCTTAACGTTGCCGCTTTGATGCGGCCACCTTTGTTACATCGGAGATACACAGTGGAAGCACTGCAGCAGAAAATTCGCGAAGAAGGCATCGTGCTTTCCGATCAGGTTCTGAAAGTCGACGCGTTTCTCAACCACCAGATCGACCCTGCGCTGATGCAGCTGATCGGTGACGAATTCGCCCGCCTGTTCGCCGACTCCGGTGTGACCAAGATCGTCACCATCGAAGCCTCGGGGATTGCCCCGGCGGTGATGGCGGGCCTGAAGCTGGGCGTGCCGGTGATCTTCGCGCGCAAGCACCAGTCGCTGACCCTGACCGAGAACCTGCTGACCGCCAAGGTGTACTCCTTCACCAAGCAGACCGAAAACACCGTGGCCATTTCGCCGCGCCACCTCAACAGCAGCGACCGCGTGCTGGTGATCGACGACTTCCTGGCCAACGGCAAGGCGTCCCAGGCGCTGATCTCGATCATCAAGCAGGCCGGCGCCACCGTGGCGGGCCTGGGTATCGTCATCGAGAAGTCGTTCCAGGGCGGCCGTGCCGAGCTGGACAGCCAGGGTTACCGCGTTGAATCGCTGGCCCGGGTCAAGTCGCTGGAAGGTGGTGTGGTGACCTTCATCGAGTGATGCTGCCTGTACCGGCGTCATCGCCGGCAAGCCGGCTCCTACAGAGATCAGTGTAGGAGCCGGCTTGCCGGCGATGTGGCCGCAACGCGGCCGCGTATTCACTGGGTAGCCTGCAACCCCGCCAGCAACAACCGCTGGTACAGCTCCTCCTTCAGCCCCTTCGGCCGGTCCAGTTGCATGCGCACCAGGTGCGCCTCATACCCTTCAGGCCCAGGCGCCTCCAGTGCCGCCTTGCCCAGCTCCAGCACCTCGCTCAGCTTGAACTTGCTCTTGAGCCAGTTCAGGGCCCGCAACAGGTCGCGCTCCTCAACGGTGAAATCGCTGCCCAGCGGGTACTCCGGGAACAGCCGCGCATGCCGCGTGCGGACCGCCTCCAGGCGCTCGGCGGTATTGTCGCGGTAGCGCTCATCCAGCTCGAAACCCTTCGCCAGCTTGCCGGCTGCCTTGGCTTGCGCCATCAGCTCGCCCTGAAAACGTGAATCACTGATCGCCAGCAGCCGCGCGATGCATTCGCTGTCGGTCTGCCCGCGCAGGTCGGCAATGCCGTATTCGGTGATGACGATGTCGCGCAAATGCCGCGGGATGGTGCAGTGGCCGTAGGCCCAGTACAGGTTGGAGCTGACCTCCCCACCCGCCTCGCGCCAGCTGCGCAGCAACAGGATCGACCTTGCACCGTCCAGGGCATGGCCCTGGGCGACGAAGTTGTACTGTCCGCCCACGCCGCTGAGCACACGGCCGTCTTCCAGCTGGTCGGCAACCCCGGCGCCAAGCAGGGTCATGCCGAACACCGTGTTGACGAAGCGCGCGTCGCGGCGCTGGCGGCGCTTCAGCCCCTCCTGGCCATACAGCTCGTTGATGAAGCTGATGCGGGTCATGGCGAACTGTGCGCGCTGCGTCAGCGGCATGTCGCGCAGGCGCTGGTAGAACGCCTGCGGGCCCAGAAAGAAGCCGCCATGCACCAGCACGCCCTGCTCGTCTGCCGGGCGCCGCACCACGCCGGCCTCGGCCAGGGCCAGCAGGCCATTGACGAACATTTCGCTGCAGCCGTACAGACCTTGGGCGAAGGCATCCAGGCCGCCTTCGCGCTCGATCAGCGCCTGCCACGGGGCGCAATCCAGCTCGGCGAGCAGCGCCCGGTAACCCTCGTTGTCGCCCTGGCGCGCCAGCAACGCGGCTGCCACGGCGTCGCCCATGGCACCGATGCCGATCTGCAAGGTGCCGCCGTCACGCACCAGGGTGCTGGCGTGCAGGCCGATGCAATGGTCCTGGGTGGACACCGGCATGTTCGGGGTGCTGAACAGGCGGCGCTGCTCGGGGCTGTCGATCAGCAGGTCGAAGTCGTCGATGGCCAGCTCTGAATCACCCGGCATGTACGGCAGCTCGCTGTGCACCTGGCCGAGCAGCAGGATGGTTTCGCCGGCTGCGCGGCGCTTTTCGATCATCGGCAGCAAATCGAGGGTGATGTCGGGATTGCAGGCCAGGCTCAGGTGGCCGGGGCGCTCGGGGCTGGCCGCAACCAACTGCGCCACCAGGTTCAGGCCCTTGGCGTTGATGTCGCGGGCGGCGTGGCTGTAGTTGCTGCTGACGTAGCCCTGCTGCGCGGCCTCGCTGTGCAGCAGGTTGCCGGGCTGCATGAAGAACTGCTCGACGCGAATGTTGGCCGGCAGCCTGTTGGCGCGCAGGTCGGCGAGGTAGGTGAGTTCTTCGTAGTCGGCGAACACACGCTCGATGAAGGGTGCCAGAAAGCGCCGTTGCAGGCCGTCGCCCAGCGGCGGGCGGCCGAGGGACAGGGCGGTGTAGATCGTCAGCCTGCGCTCGGGCAGCTCGCGAATGCGCGCGTACAGCGCGTTGACGAAGGCATTGGGTTTGCCCAGGCCCAGGGGCAGGCCCATGTGGATATGGGCGGGCAGGCGCGACAGGGCCTGTTCGACGGCCAGGTCGATGGAGCACAGATGCATGGGGGCCTCCTGAGTCGTCCTTGGGTTCAGGGTTTAGACTGGCCTCTAACGGGTTGGTTGCTCCAAACCAGATTCAAGGAATCTGAACAGGTTGGCGCCCGTCGTCTCGACCTCGAATAACGCCTACCGCGACTATGGGCTCATTCAAGCACGATGGACGCCGATGATCTGGCTGCGTCTAACGGACATACGGGCGAAACACATAAGCTTCACCTGTACGAATGTCATATACCGTACCATTTATTTGATTATGTATCTTGATATCTCCAAAAATCGACTCCTTAAAGACTATAACTCCACCCTCTCTCTGATAGGAATAATCCACATTCTCCACCCAAGATTCAGTATTTTTTGCATACACCCCATACACCTTCCCATATGAGGGTTTAGATACACCACCAACCGTGTAAGGCCCTAAATACCTCGAGCCATCTACGTTGAATTCTTTTGCATAATCACGAGCCAATTTTGATATAGGCGTAGCATAAAACTCACCCCCATACATACTGCGCTGTTGAAAGCTCGCTTGCGGCCCTTGCTTCAACGTATCCATATGCTTACTGCTACTACCATGAAATCCTATCAATTTGTGGCCATTCAAATGGCCGGGGAGCGGCTTGAAAACCCTCCGTTGGCTCGACATAGCAGGGGGCCGCCATCGCATCGGCCCGGCAGGAGGCCGCCACCGCATCGGCCCGGCAGGAGGCCGCCATCGCATCGGCCCGGCAGGAGGCCGCCATTGGCTCGGCCCGGCAAATCGCATCTCGCCGGTGGGATCTTGGAAGTTAACGGGATCGCCTTGACAGTAGGCGTACGCATTCAACCCGCCTGCTGCGAAGGGGCTCATCCTGTCAGGGCAAATGAAACGCATCAATGATGGGCTGAACGCTCGGTAGCCATTACCCAATGGGTAGTACCCTGTAACAGGGTCCGGGTGTTCACCATTGAAACCGAGGATGCTCTGGAGGCGCGGACAATAGCCATAGGGCGAGTAACCTAGAAACCGAGGGGGGCCGCGCCTCGGTACAGATTGACTGCCCAAACGCTGCTTGGAGCTGTCGTTATCCACTATTCGCGAGGTCATCGGTAATTGCCCTTCGTCATCAGGACATTCATTGTTCGATAGAGGTCCTGAAAAATAAACTAGTAGAAATGCTAGTTCTTCATGCCTGACCGTCGGCAAGCTGGCGGCTACACGAAGGGCATGTCGGGCCTGACTTGACAGTGCTGGCCTCACAAAGACAAAGCCCGCCAATAATGGCGGGCCTCATGCAACTCAGTTGTATCTCACAGCCCGGACATCTTCTTGATCGCACCCTTCAGGTCATCATCCGAGCAATCCGCGCAGGTGCCCTTCGGCGGCATGGCGTTGAGGCCGGTAATGGCCTTGGCCAGGATGCCGTCCAGGCCGCCCTGGTGGTCGGCGCGTTCTTTCCAGGCCGCGGTGTCGCCGATCTTCGGCGCGCCCAGAAGGCCGCTGCCATGGCAGGCGTTGCAGTGCTTGGCGATGATCTCGTCAGGGGTCTTGGCACCGCCGCCGCCGGCCGAGGCTGCCACTTCCATGCCCTTGCACTCCTGGCCCTGCACGCACACCTGGCCGACCGGCTCGAGGCGCTTGGCGAGGTCGTCGTTGGTCGCAGCGGTTGCGCTGATTGCCCATAGGGCGAATACGGCTGCTGGTACGGCCAGCATCTTCTTGATTTGGTTCACGCGAACACCCTCATGGTGGCTAATCACGCCCGCGGCCACGGAATTGCGAGCGTTGAAAAGTATAGCGGGAACCCGGAAGGCGTGAAACGACCCTACTTGGCGAAAGGGTATTGGCGAATCAATGCACTGCGCTGGATCAAAAGTTCGATGGGGTAGCCGCGCTAATCAGGCGTGCCGGCTCGTCAAACGGGTTGCGAAAACGGTGCGGGCGGGTGCTTTCGAAGTAGTAGCTGTCGCCAGCTTCGAGCAGGAAGGTCTCGGTGCCGACCACCAGTTCCAGGCGGCCTTCGAGCAAAATGCCGGTTTCTTCGCCATCGTGGGTGAGCATTTCTTCACCGGTGTCGGCGCCGGGCGGGTAGACCTCGTTGAGAAAGGCGATGGCGCGGTTGGGGTGCGACTTGCCGACCAGCTTCATGGTCACGGCGCCGTCGGAGATGTCAATCAGCTCGTGGGCCTTGTAGACGATCTGCGTGGGGCTTTCGGGCGCCAGTTCCACCGAGAAGAACTCGACCATGGACATGGGGATACCGCTGAGCACCTTGCGCAGGGAGCTGATGGACGGGCTCACGCTGTTCTTCTCGATCATCGAGATGGTGCTGTTGGTCACCCCGGCGCGTTTGGCGAGTTCGCGCTGGGACAGGCCCTTGAGCTTGCGGATGGCTTGCAGTCGTTCACCGACGTCCAAAGCGTGCGCCTCCAGAAACGGTCGAGGTGGGGGAAAGTGTGAACGATATGATGGCAATGCCGTTCAGTATTTACAACACACCGCCCCACAGCCTGTCCGCTTCGCGGCGTTATTCGCCGATATAGTCCCGCGGCACGCGCTTCAGGTTGCAGAAGATCTGGTACGGAATGGTCCCGGCCTGCTGCGCCACGTCGCTGGCCAGCACCTGCTTGCCCCACAGCTCCACCGGGCTGCCGACGGTGGCTTCGGGCACCTCGGTGAGGTCGATGCAGAGCATGTCCATCGACACCCGGCCGATCAGTTGGGCACGCTTGCCGGCCACCACCACCGGGGTGCCGGTAGGCGCCTGGCGCGGGTAGCCGTCGGCGTAGCCCATGGCGACCACGCCCACCCGGGTGGGGCGCGGGCTGATGAACTTGGCACCATAACCCACCGGCTCGCCGGCAGGCAGTTCGCGCACGCTGATGACCCGCGATTGCAGGGTCATCACCGGTTGCAGGCGGCTGGCCTGGGCCTGTTCGGCCTCGAACGGGCTGGCGCCATAGAGCATGATGCCCGGGCGCACCCAATCACTCTGAATACTCGGCCAGCCCAGCACCGCCGGCGAGTTGCGCAGGCTGCATTCGGCCTTCAGGCCCTCACGGGCGGCCTCGAACACGGCTACCTGCTGCTCGGTGGCGGCGGCGTCCAGCTCGTCGGCGCGGGCAAAGTGGCTCATCAGCACGATGCGCGCGACCTTGCCGCTGGCCAGCAGGCGCTGGTAGGCGTCGTGGTAGTCCTTGGGGTGGATGCCGACGCGGTGCATGCCGGTGTCCATCTTCAGCCACAGGGTCAGCGGCTTGCGCACTGGGGTCTTTTCGATCGCCTCGAGCTGCCACGGCGAGTGCACCACGCACCACAGGTCGTGCTCGGCGATCAGCGCCAGCTCGCTGGCCTCGAAAAAGCCTTCGAGCAGCAGCACCGGGGCCTTGATGCCGGCTGCGCGCAGTTCCAGCGCTTCCTCGATGCAGGCCACGGCAAAGCCGTCGGCTTCGGGTTCCAGAGCCAGGGCGCAGCGCACCGCGCCATGGCCGTATGCGTCGGCCTTGACCACGGCAAGGGCCTTGGCGCCGGTCAGTTCACGGGCAAGGCGGTAGTTGTGGCGCAGGGCCTGGAGGTCGATCAGGGCGCGGGCGGGGCGCATGGCGGCTTTGCCTTATGGTGGTTCAGGTTGAAAACGCTGTTTGCTTCTTCGCGGCTAAAGCCGCTCCCACAGGGGTCGCGCTTGCTGTGGGAGCGGCTTTAGCCGCGAAAGGGCCGGTACAGGTGCCTGCTTACTGGTGGGCAGGCGCCGTATGACCCTGCTTGGCGACTTCCGGTTCGTTGCCGTAGCGGGAAATATCCAGGCCTGCGGCGCTGATCTGCGGCTTCTTGCGTGCGATCAGGTCCGCCAGCAGGCGGCCGGAGCCGCAGGCCATGGTCCAGCCCAGGGTGCCGTGGCCGGTGTTGAGGAACAGGTTGCGGTACCGGGTGGCGCCGACGATCGGGGTGCCGTCGGGGGTGGCCGGGCGCAAGCCGGTCCAGAAGTCGGCCTGGCTCAGGTCGCCGCCGCGAGGATAAAGGTCGTTGACGATCATCTCCAGCGTTTCACGCCGGCGCGGGTTCAGCGACAGGTCGAAACCTGCGATTTCGGCCATGCCGCCGACGCGGATGCGGTTGTCGAAACGGGTGATGGCGACCTTGTAGGTTTCGTCGAGAATGGTCGAGGTCGGCGCCATGGCGGCATCGGTGATCGGTACGGTCAGCGAGTAGCCCTTGAGCGGGTACACCGGCGCCTTGATGCCCAGCGGCTTGAGCATCTGCGGCGAGTAGCTGCCCAGGGCCAGCACGTAGCGGTCGGCGGTTTCCAGCTTGCCGTCGACCCACACACCGTTGATGCGGTCGCCGGCAAAGTCCAGGCGCTGGATGTCCTGGCCAAAGCGAAACTCGACGCCTGCCTTGATCGCCAGCTCCGCCAGCTTGGTGGTGAACAGCTGGCAGTCGCCGGTCTGGTCGTTGGGCAGGCGCAGGGCGCCGGCAAGGATGCCTTTGACACCCGCCAGGGCCGGCTCCACGCGGGCAATGGCGTCGCGGTCGAGCAGCTCGTAAGGCACACCGGACTGCTCCAGCACGGCGATGTCCTTGGCCGCGGCGTCCACCTGGGCCTGGGTGCGGAACAGCTGGGTGGTGCCCAGGGTGCGGGCTTCGTAAGCGATGCCGGTTTCGGCGCGCAGCTCGTCGAGGCAGTCGCGGCTGTACTCGGACAGGCGCACCATGCGCTCCTTGTTCACCGCATAGCGGCTGGCGGTGCAGTTGCGCAGCATCTGCGCCATCCACAGGTACTGGTCGACGTCGCCAGTCAGCTTGATGGCCAAAGGCGCGTGGCGCTCCAGCAGCCACTTGATGGCTTTGAGCGGCACGCCCGGGGCGGCCCAGGGCGAGGCATAGCCCGGCGAGATCTGGCCGGCGTTGGCAAAACTGGTTTCCATGGCCACCGCCGGCTGGCGGTCGACCACCGTCACTTCGAAACCTTGCCGGGCCAGGTAATAGGCACTGGCGGTTCCGATCACACCGCTACCAAGTACCAGAACTCGCATTGTTTATCCCTCGCACGCGGCGCACCGCAGTCTTTTGTTGAAATGGCATGGATGCGCGCAGTATATGAATCCGAGCCCAGTGCAATTCACTATATAAAGGCCTATATTTGGCGAGAATTCTCGGCAAAAACGCCTTTGACGGAGCGGCATCCCCTATGAGAACCCAGCACCAGAGCAAGCGTGAACTGGACAAGATCGACCGCAACATCCTGCGGATCCTGCAGAATGACGGCCGTATCTCGTTCACCGAACTGGGCGAGAAAGTCGGGCTGTCGACCACCCCGTGTACCGAACGCGTGCGCCGCCTGGAACGCGAGGGGATCATCATGGGCTACAACGCCCGGCTGAACCCGCAGCACCTCAAGGGCAGCCTGCTGGTGTTTGTCGAGATCAGCCTGGACTACAAGTCGGGCGACACCTTCGAGGAGTTCCGCCGCGCGGTGCTCAAGCTGCCCCACGTGCTGGAGTGCCACCTGGTGTCGGGTGACTTCGACTACCTGGTGAAGGCGCGTATTTCGGAGATGGCGTCGTACCGCAAGCTGCTCGGCGACATCCTGCTGAAGCTGCCGCACGTGCGCGAGTCGAAGAGCTACATCGTGATGGAAGAGGTGAAAGAGAGCCTTTGCCTGCCGATTCCGGATTGAGGGCGCTTTCGCGGCGCAAGGCCGCTCCTACAGGCGACCGCGGTTTCCTGTAGGAGCGGCCTTGTGCCGCGAATGGGGCGCGAAGCGGCCCCGGCAATTGCGAATGGGTACGGCGGGTTCAGACCAGCACTTGGCGGGTAGTAGCGATGAACTGATGCACCAGCTGTTCGGCCCCCGGGTCGATCGGCTGCGCCGGGCCGCGGCCACGGGGGCAGGCCAGGCGCGGGGTGGTGCCGAACAACCGGCAGATCATCGGGCGTTCTTCGTAGACGGTGCAGCCGTTGGGGCCCAGGTGTACGCAGTTCAGGTGTTCCAGGGCCGCGTCCTGTTCGGCCTGGCTCTTGCGCGGCAGGCGGGCCATCTCTTCGGACGAGGTGGTGACCGGGCCGCAGCAGTCGTGGCAGCCGGGCTCGCACTCGAACGAGGGGATGAGTTCACGCAGGAAGTGGATCTTGTGGCGGTTGCAGGGCATGGCTGAGTACAAAACAAAGATAGTAGCTGGATTATAGGGCCAATCGCCGGCAAGCCGGCTCCTACAGGTTGCGCGATCACTGTAGGAGCCGGCTTGCCGGCGATGAGGCCAGTTGCCTATCCTCCCCTTCCCCGCCCCACACCCAGGAATCGCCCCATGGTTCACAGCGCGCAGCACGCCGCCTCCTACTACGCCGCCAGCAGCGCGCCACACCCAGACCACGCCTTCCTGCAGGGCGAGCACAGCGCCGATGTGTGCATCGTCGGCGGCGGCTATTCAGGGCTGAACACCTCCATCGAGCTGGCCGAGCGCGGCCTGTCGGTGATTTTGCTGGAGGCGCGCAAGCTTGGCTGGGGCGCCAGCGGGCGCAACGGCGGGCAACTGATTCGCGGCGTCGGCCATGGCCTTGAGCAGTTTCTGCCGGTGATCGGCGAGGACGGCGTGCGGGCCATGAAACTCATGGGCCTGGAGGCGGTGGAGATCGTCCGCGAACGCATCGAACGCCACGCCATCGCCTGCGACCTGACCTGGGGCTACTGCGACCTGGCCAACAAGCCCGACGAACTCAGAGGCTTCGCCGAAGAGGCCGACGCCCTGCGCAGCCTGGGCTACCGCCACGAATTGCGCTTGGTGACCAAGGACGATATGCACAGCGTGGTCGGCTCTGACCAGTACGTCGGTGGCCTGGTCGACATGGGCTCGGGCCACCTGCACCCGCTCAACCTGGCCCTCGGTGAGGCCGCTGCCGCTGCTCGTTTGGGGGTGCGCCTGTTCGAGCAGTCCGAGGTCACCCGCATCGACTACGGCGCGCAGGTGAAGGTGCACACCGCCCAGGGCCAAGTGCGCGCCAACACCCTGGTGCTGTGCTGCAACGCCTACCATAACGACCTCAACCGCGAGCTGGGCGGCAAGGTGCTGCCCGCCGGCAGCTACATCATCGCCACCGAGCCGCTGGGCGAGGAACGCGCACGCCAGTTGTTGCCGCAGAACATGGCGGTGTGCGACCAGCGCGTGGCGCTGGATTACTACCGGCTGTCGGCCGACGGGCGCCTGCTGTTCGGCGGTGCTTGCCATTACTCCGGGCGCGACCCCAGGGATATCGCCGCGTACATGCGCCCGAAGATGCTCAAGGTGTTCCCCCAGCTTGCAGATGTGCGCATCGACTACCAGTGGGGCGGCATGATCGGCATCGGCGCCAACCGCCTGCCGCAGATCGGCCGGCTGGCCAGCCAGCCCAACGTGTATTACGCCCAGGCCTATTCCGGCCACGGGCTGAACGCCACCCACCTGGCCGGGCGGCTGCTGGGCGAGGCGATTTGCGGGCAGCACGGCGGGCGCTTCGACCTGTTCGCCAAGGTGCCGCACCCGACCTTCCCGGGTGGCAAGCTGCTGCGCTCGCCGGTGCTGGCATTGGGGATGTTGTGGTATCGGCTCAAGGAATTGATGTGAGGCCCCTGTAGGAGATTACCCAGTTCTTTCGGGCTGCGCTGTCGCACAGAGAACTAATCTCACACATGCACTGCGGCCCCTGTGGGAAGCGGCCTTGCCGGGGCGCCGTCCGGTCGAGATGGGCTGCGCAGCAGCCCCGGCGATTTTGCATGAGGCCGAGGCCTTGGGGCCGCTTCGCGCCCCATCTCGACCGGACGGCGCCCCGGCGAGGCCGCTTCCCACGGGGACCGTGTTAAATCAATGAGTTGTAGTTTGTTCCATGAGACCCCGTCACTCGCGCCAGAACGGCTTGCAGCCCTCCTCCCGCGCCTGCTCCCAGCTCAGGCCGATATCGCGCAGCTGGCGTGCATCCAGCTCAAGCAGCGCCTTGCGGGTGCGCCAGCGATGCAGCATGAGGCCCCAGCGGCTGAGGTTGGCCAGCGGGTCGTAGATTCTGGTTCGTTGCCCGGCCTCCAGTTCCTTGGCCAACAGTTGCACACGCACATCGCTCAAGCTGCCCATCTCTGCGTACTCCCACTTGGTTGATACTGTGGGGACAGCTTGCGCTTTGAAGCCTTTTGCAATACAGATTCAACCGCTGTTTATTATCTCCATACAGAATTGGCGAAAAGTGGGCTGAATGGAGTATTTTCCTACGATCTGTATTGGTCACTTCCTACAAAACCCCCGGAGTATGCCGTGACTCTCTACCTCAACCTGGCAGAACTGCTCGGATCGCGCATCGAGCAGGGCCTGTACCGCCCCGGGCAGCGTCTGCCGTCGGTGCGGGCGCTGAGCGTCGAGCACGGCGTCAGCCTGAGCACCGTGCAGCAGGCCTACCGCATGCTGGAGGACAACGGCCTGGTGTCGCCCAGGCCCAAATCCGGCTATTTCGTCGCCGAAGACCGCCAACTGCCGGCACTGCCGGACATCAGCCGGCCGGCCCAGCGGCCTGTGGATATCTCCCAGTGGGAGCAGGTGCTGGAGCTGGTGCGCAGCACCCCGCAGCGCGATGTGATCCAGCTCGGGCGCGGCATGCCTGACGTCGACAGCCCGACCCTCAAGCCGCTATTGCGCAGCCTGGCGCAGATCAGCCGGCGCATGGACATGCCCGGGCTGTATTACGACAACATTCACGGCAACCTACAGATGCGCGAGCAGATCGCCCGGCTGATGCTCGACTCCGGCTGCCGCCTGGGCCCGGCCGACCTGGTGGTGACCACCGGCTGCCACGAGGCGCTGTCGTGCAGCATCCGTGCAGTGTGCCAGCCCGGCGATATCGTCGCGGTGGACTCGCCGAGCTTCCACGGCGCCATGCAGACCCTCAAGGGCTTAGGGATGAAGGCCCTGGAGATCCCCACCGACCCGATCACCGGCATCAGCCTCGAAGCCCTCGAGCTGGCCCTGGAACAGTGGCCGATCAAGCTCATCCAGATCACACCCAACTGCAACAACCCGCTCGGCTACATCATGCCCGAGGCACGCAAGAAGGCCCTGCTGACCCTGGCCCAGCGCTACGACGTGGCGATTCTGGAAGACGATGTGTACGGCGACCTGGCCTACACCTACCCGCGCCCAAGCACGGTGAAGTCGTTCGATGACGATGGCCGCGTGCTGCTGTGCAGCTCGTTCTCCAAGACCCTGGCCCCTGGCCTGCGGGTCGGCTGGGTGGCGCCGGGGCGCTACCTGGAGCGGGTGCTGCACATGAAGTACATCAGCACCGGCAGCACCGCCTGCCAGCCGCAACTGGCGATTGCCGACTTCATCGCCGACGGCCACTACCAGCCGCACCTGCGACGTATGCGCAGCCAGTACCAGCGCGGCCGCGACCAGATGTGCGACTGGGTGGCCCGGTACTTTCCGCCGGGCACCCGCGCCAGCCGGCCCCAGGGCGGCTTCATGCTGTGGGTGGAGCTGCCGGAAAGTTTCGATACGCTGCGCCTGAACCGGGCTTTACTGGAGCAGGGCGTGCAGATTGCCGTGGGCAGCATCTTTTCGGCCTCGGGCAAGTACCGCAACTGCTTGCGCATGAACTTCGCCGCGCGGCCGACGCCGCAAATCGAGGAGGCCGTGCGCAAGGTGGGGCAAACCGCCGTTCGTCTACTGGAACAGGAACAATCTGCCGGGTAACTTTGCCCCGCCTGCCACGGTCCAACCCCATAAGCCCTTGCTGCACAGGACGCTCCACCCTTGAGACTCCAGCGCACTCTGCCCCTGCTGCTGGCGCTGTCGCTTGGCCTTTCGGGCTGCGCCAGCGTCAGCACGCCCCGTGACGTGAGCCAGGCCTTGCCCGCAAGCGACTCGGCGTTTGGCCGCTCGGTGCAGCGCCAGGCCGCGCCCTACGAGGGCCGCTCGGGCTTTCGCCTGCTGCCCAACAGCAACGAGGCGTTCCGCGCCCGCGCCGAGCTGATCCGCAACGCCCAGGCCAGCATCGATGTGCAGTACTACATCGTCCACGACGGCCTGAGCACCCGCGCCCTGGTGCATGAACTGCTGCGCGCCGCCGACCGCGGGGTGCGCGTGCGGGTGCTGCTGGACGACACCGCCAGCGACGGCCTGGACAGCCTGATCGGCACCCTCGCCGCCCACCCGAACATCCAGATCCGCGTGTTCAACCCGCTGCACCTGGGCCGCAGCACCGGCTTCACCCGCGCGGCCGGGCGGCTGTTCAACCTGTCGCGCCAGCACCGGCGCATGCACAACAAGCTGTTTTTGGTGGACAACAGCATGGCCATCGTCGGCGGGCGCAACCTGGGCGACGAGTACTTCGATGCCGAGCCCAACCTGAACTTCACCGACATCGACCTGCTGGGGGTGGGGCCGGTGGCCGAGCAGCTGGGGCACAGCTTCGACCAGTACTGGAACAGCGCCCTGAGCCGGCCAATCAGCGACTACCTGTGGTGGCAGCCTGACGCTGCCGACCTGCACGCCAGCCGCCAGCGCCTGGAAACCTGGCTGGCCCGGGCGCGCACCGAGCGCAAGGCGGCCTATGAGCGGCTGATGGCCTACCAGACCCAGCCGCGCCTGGACGTGTGGCGCAACGAGCTGATCTGGGCCCACAGCCAGGCGCTGTGGGATGCACCAAGCAAGGTGCTGGCCGACGACGAGCCCGACCCGCAGTTGCTGATGAGCCACCAGTTGGCACCGGAGCTGAACGGCGTGCACCGCGAGCTGATTTTGGTGTCGGCCTACTTCGTGCCGGGCCAGCCGGGCTTGCTGTACCTGACCAGCCGCGCCGACGCCGGCACTTCAGTGAAGCTCTTGACCAACTCGCTGGAAGCCACTGACGTGCCAGCGGTGCATGGCGGCTACGCGCCCTACCGGCGCGCCTTGCTGGAGCATGGCGTGCAGCTGTACGAGCTGCGCCGCCAGCCGGGCGATGCGATTACCCGGCGCGGGCTGACCTTCCACGGCAGCTCCGACTCCAGCCTGCACAGCAAGGCGATGGTGTTCGACCGGCACAAGACCTTCATCGGCTCGTTCAACTTCGACCCGCGCTCGGTGCTGTGGAACACCGAGGTGGGGGTACTGGTGGACAGCCCGGAGCTGGCTGAGTACACCCGCGAACTGGCGCTGCAGGGCATGGCCCCGGCGCTGAGCTACCAGCCGCAGCTGGTGGACGGGAAGATGGTGTGGGTGACCGAGGACAACGGCCAGCGGCATGTGCTGCTGACCGAGCCGGGTGGCTGGTGGCGGCGATTCAATGCCTGGGTGAGCAAGGCGGTGGGGCTGGAGAAAATGTTGTAGCGCCTAGCCCTGTAGCCGGCTTGCCGGCGATTGGGCCTCACAGGTTTGCATGGCACCTGCTGCGCAGGTGATCGCCGGCAAGCCGGCTCCTACAGGGGGCTGGCTGGTTCCGGCTCGAAAGCATCCTTGCGCCGGGTCAGCAGCACCAGCCCCGCCGCCCCCGCGGCCATCAGCAACGGCAAGGCATGCCCGCTGATCCACTGGCTGCCAGCCCCGGCCAGCAAAGGCCCGATCAGGCAGCCGATGCCCCACAATTGCGCCACATGGGCATTGGCCCGTACCAGCGCATCATCCCGATAACGCTCGCCGATCAGCACCAGCGACAGGGTGAACAGCCCGCCGGCACTGGCGCCGAACAGCACCCACAACGGCCAGATCACCGGTGTGTGCAGCAACAACGGAATGGCCAGGCTGGACACCATCAAGGTCAAGGCACAGCCGCTGAACAGCGCGCGCCGCGACATGCGGTCGGCCAGCGCGCCGATGGGCAACTGCAGCACCGCATCGCCCACCACCACGGTGCTGACCATGAACAGCGCAAGTTCGGTGGTGAAGCCCTGCTGCAGGCAGTACACCGGCAGCAGGGTGAGAATCATCGCCTCGAAGGCAGCGAACAGGGCAATGGCCCAGGCGATCACCGGCAGGCGCCGGCAAAAGCCCACCAGGTCGCCCAGGGTGACGCTGCAGGCCTCGGTGGTCGGCGCGCCGCCGCGGCCCAGCAGTATCAGGGGTGCCAGCAGCAGAATGCCGGTGGCGGCCCAGAAGCCGAAGTCGTCGTCCGACCCGAGAAAACCCAGCACCAGTGGCCCGGCCAGCTGGCTGAGCGCGTAGCTGCTGCCGTACAAGGCCACCAGGCGGCCGCGCCAGTGCTCGACCACCAACTGGTTGATCCAGCTTTCGCCAAGGATGAACACCACCGTCAACGACATGCCGATCAGCAGGCGCAGCGCCAGCCACAGCGGGTAGCTGGGCAACAGCGCCACCAACCCGATCGACAATGCCCCGCCCCACAGGCACAGGCGCATGGCCATGGGTACCCCGACCCAGCCGGCCAGGCGGCTGGCCAGGCTGGCACCGATCAGCACGCCGACCGCCGGCATCGCGGCCATGACGCCGATGGCGAACCCGCCAAAGCCCCAGCCCTCCAGGCGCAGGGACACCAGCGGCATGCTCACGCCGAGCGCGAGCCCGACACTGAGCACCGACGCCAGTACGGCAAAGTAGGTTCCCCAACGCATGAAAGCCTCCGGGCAAAAAAGTCAGGCAGAAAGCATCGCGGGGCAAGCCCGCTCCCACGGGCGTGTGGGAGCGGGCTTGCCCCGCGAAAAGGCGTTACCGGATTACAGCTTGATCCAGGTCGCCTTCAGCTCGGTGTACTTCTCCAGGGCGTGCAGCGACTTGTCGCGGCCGTTGCCCGACTGCTTGAAGCCACCGAACGGGGCGGTCATGTCGCCGCCATCGTACTGGTTGACCCAGACGCTGCCGGCACGCACGGCGCGGGCGGTCTTGTGGGCCTTGGAGATGTCCGAGGTCCAGATGCCGGCCGCCAGGCCGTACGGGGTGTCGTTGGCAATGGCCACGGCTTCTTCGGCGGTGTCGAAGGTGATTACCGACAGCACCGGGCCGAAGATCTCTTCCTTGGCGATGCGCATGGCGTTGGTCACGCCGTCGAAGATGGTCGGCTCGACATAGGTGCCGCCGGTCTCTTCGAGGGTGCGCTTGCCACCGGCCAGCAGCTTGGCGCCGTCCTGGTGGCCGGCGTCGATGTACGACAGCACGGTATTCATCTGCTGGGTGTCGACCAGCGCGCCGACGGTGGTTTGCGGGTCCAGCGGGTTGCCTGGCTTCCAGCCCTTCAAGGCCTCGACCACCATGGGCAGGAACTTGTCCTTGATCGAGCGCTCCACCAGCAGGCGGGAACCGGCAGTGCAGACCTCGCCCTGGTTGAAGGCGATGGCGCTGGCAGCAGCTTCGGCGGCCGCTTGCAGGTCCGGAGCGTCGGCGAAGACGATGTTCGGGCTCTTGCCGCCGGCTTCCAGCCACACGCGCTTCATGTTCGACTCGCCCGCGTACACCATCAGCTGCTTGGCGATCTTGGTGGAGCCGGTGAACACCAGGGTGTCGACGTCCATGTGCAGGGCCAGGGCCTTGCCCACGGTGTGGCCGTAGCCTGGCAGCACGTTCAGCACGCCTTTCGGGATGCCGGCCTCGATGGCCAGTTGGGCGATGCGGATGGCGGTCAGCGGGGACTTTTCCGACGGTTTGAGGACGATGGAGTTACCGGTGGCCAGGGCCGGGCCCAGCTTCCAGCAGGCCATCAGCAGCGGGAAGTTCCAGGGTACGATGGCACCGACCACGCCCACCGGCTCGCGGGTAACCAGGCCGAGCTGGTCGTGCGGGGTGGGGGCAACTTCGTCGTAGACCTTGTCGATGGCTTCGGCGGTCCAGTGAATAGCGTTGGCTGCACCCGGGATGTCGATGCTCGACGAGTCGCCGATCGGCTTGCCCATGTCGAGGGTTTCCAGCAGGGCCAGCTCTTCGACGTTCTTGCGCAGCAAGTCTGCGAAGCGGATCAGGGTAGCCTTGCGCTTGGCCGGGGCCAGGCGCGACCAGACGCCGGATTCGAACACCGCTCGGGCATTGTCGACAGCGTGGTTGGCGTCGGCCAGGTCACAGCTGGCAACCTTGGCCAGGAAGCGTCCGTCCACCGGGCTCAGGCAGTCGAAGGTTTCACCGGATGCGGCATCGGTGTATTCGCCGTTGATGAAGGCGCGGCCTTCGATCTTCAGTTGCTGGGCACGCTGTTCCCAGTCCGCACGAGTCAGGGTGGTCATAGGAAACTCCTCTCTTGTCAAAGTGCAGCACCGCACTGAGGATTCACGGGCGCTGTCAGAAATTCTGGCCGGGCGACGCACGCACACCGGCATCCGACACCCTAAACCAGGCCAGCCAAACTATCAATATATTTGACACTCGAGGCCTAAACGCCTACTGATGTTCATTTTATTAAACAATCACAGGGTATCCAGCATGAGCATTGCCAGCATCGTCGACTTCGCCCAGGTGCTTACCGAGGCCGAACGCTACCGCCCGGCCGCCGAGAAAATCCTCAAGGGCGAGCCGGACCAGGCTGTCTACAACCATTACTCCAGCCCTTGCGGGCAGTTTGCCGCGGGCGTGTGGGAAGGTGAGGTGGGGCAGTGGACGGTGAACTACACCGAGCATGAGTACTGCGAGATCGTGCAGGGTGTTTCGGTGCTGCGTGACCAGGACGGCAATGCCAAGACCTTGCGCGTTGGCGACCGCTTCGTCATCCCGGCGGGCTTCAAGGGCACCTGGGAGGTGCTGGAGCCGTGCCGCAAGATCTATGTGCTGTTCGAGCAGAAGTAGCTATGTAACGCATGGGTCATGGAGCTGCGCGCAAGGATGGCGCGGCCCAATATCGGGCCATTCCTGAAAAGGTGAACACCATGACCAACGACCAGATCATCGATGAACTGAAACACCTCAACGGCACTCGCTACGTTCCAAGCGTGCGGGCCTACATCCAGGAAATGAGCGGCCGTGCGCTGGTGCTGGGCCCAGGGGATATGCACACCCACGACTTCAACGCGCAGCGTATCCACATCATCGTCGATGAGCAGCGCATCCTTGGCCTGCACTTCAGCTGAAGCCGACCGTCGACTTCAGGCATAAAAAAACCCGCGACCTTTCGGTTGCGGGTTTTTTTCAGGTTGCCGATCAATTACTTGATCTTGGCTTCCTTGTACACCACGTGCTTGCGAACAACCGGATCGTATTTCTTGATCTCGATTTTGTCCGGGGTGGTGCGCTTGTTCTTGTCGGTGGTGTAGAAGTGGCCGGTACCGGCACTCGAAACCAGACGGATCAATTCACGCATGATGTTCTCCCTTAAACCTTGGCGCCAGCTTTGCGGATGTCAACCAGAACGGCGTCGATGCCGCGCTTGTCGATGATGCGCATGCCTTTGGCGGATACACGCAGACGCACGAAACGGTTCTCGGATTCAACCCAGAAACGGTGGTGCTGCAGGTTCGGCAGGAAACGACGACGGGTTTTGTTGTTTGCGTGGGAAATGTTGTTCCCGGTTACTGGACCCTTACCAGTAACTTGACAGACTCTCGACATGACTCAGCCCTCTAAAACCACATGCCCAACCCGGCATGGGTTGGCCGCTTAATCTCTCAGTCTTTGGCGCCAGGCGCCGTGATTCTGGAGGTCTTATCGACCGGATCCGCTGATGCGACAGGCCGAGCCCCTAGAAAAGAGCGCTGCTTTATACCAGAAAGACTACGCCGCAACAACAGAAAGTGAGCATCCACGTACTGCCAATCGCGGCCGAGCAGCATAGCGACTCGCTCGCCGCGCTGTCGACCGCTCGTCGCCAAGCACCTGAAAAAGAAGGTGGTCATTTGCTGTTACGCACACTAGGGTAGGGCCATTTCCAGACTGCACCGGCAGATGGGCCATCTGACCAGCCAAGGAGCCACCATGCGTGTCGCCGCCCTTTCCTTGTTATTCACCGCGCTGTGCGCCACCGGCCTGGCCCAGGCTGCGCCGCTGTCGGTGTGCACCGAAGCCAGCCCCGAAGGCTTCGACGTGGTGCAGTACAACTCGCTGACCACCACCAACGCCTCGGCCGACGTGCTGATGAACCGCCTGGTCGAGTTCGACGCCCAGCAGGGCAAGGTGGTACCGAGCCTGGCCGAGCGCTGGAGCGTATCGCCGGACGGGCTGATCTACGACTTCCAGCTGCGTAAAGACGTGAAGTTCCACAGCACGGCGTACTTCAAGCCCAGCCGCGAGCTGGATGCCGATGACGTGCTGTTCAGCTTCCAGCGCATGCTCTACCCCGCCCACGCCTGGCACAAGACCGCCCCTGGCGGCTACCCGCACGCCCAGTCGCTGCAACTGGGCAGCCTGATCAAGTCGATCGACGCCCCCGAGCCGCACACCGTGCGCTTCACTCTGACCCACCCGGACGCCACCTTCCTGGCCACCCTGAGCATGGGCTTCGCTTCGATCTACTCGGCCGAATACGCCGACAAGCTGCTCAAGGCCGGCACCCCGGAGAAGCTCAACAGCCAGCCGATCGGTACCGGCCCGTTCGTGTTCCAGCGCTTCCAGAAGGACGCTGTGGTGCGCTACCGCGCCAACCCTGACTACTTCGCCGGTAAGCCCGCGGTCGACCCGCTGATCTTCGCCATCACCACCGACGCCAACGTGCGCCTGCAAAAGCTCAAGCGCGGCGAATGCCAGGTGGCGCTGTCGCCCAAGCCGCTGGATGTGGCCGAGGCCGGCAAGGACGGCAACCTCAAGGTGGCAACAACGCCTGCGTTCATGACCGCGTTCGTCGCCATCAACAGCCAGCACCCGCCGCTGGACAAACCCGAGGTACGCCAGGCGATCAACCTGGCCTTCGACAAGCAGGCCTACATCAAGGCCGTGTTCGAAGACACCGCCACCGCCGCCAATGGCCCCTACCCGCCGAACACCTGGAGCTACGCCAAGGACCTGCCGGGCTACGCCATGGACCAGAAGAAGGCCAAGGCGCTGCTGAACAAGGCTGGCCTTGCCAAAGGCTTCGAAACGACCATCTGGACCCGCCCGTCGGGCAGCCTGCTCAACCCCAACCCGGCGCTGGGCGCGCAGATGCTGCAGGCGGACCTTGCCAAGATCGGCATCAAGGCCGAGATCCGCACCATCGAATGGGGTGAACTGATCCGCCGGGCAAAAGCGGGCGAACATGATTTGCTGTTCATGGGCTGGGCCGGCGACAACGGCGACCCGGACAACTTCCTCAGCCCGCAGTTTTCTTGCGCGGCGGTGCAGTCCGGGACCAACTTCGCGCGCTTCTGCGACAACCGCCTGGACCAGCTGATCAACGCTGGGCGTACCACCAACGACCAGAGCGTGCGCAGCCGGCTGTACCAGCAGGCGCAGACGTTGATCCAGCAGCAGGCGCTGTGGGTACCGCTGGCGCACCCGACCGCCGCGACGCTGTTGCGCCAGGATGTGCAGGGGTACCAGGCCAGCCCGTTCGGGCGGTTGGATTTCAGCAAGGTGTCGGTGGGGCGCTGATTATCGGCAACCTGCAGCGGCCTTATCGCGGTGGTTCGGCATTCCGATAAACCCGCTCCCACAGGTGCAGCGCCAGATTCAGGCTCTGTGCAATCCTGTGGGAGATTCAACTGCCTGTAGTGGCCTCATCGCCGGCAAGCCGGCTCCTACAGGGATGGCGCTAGTATCAAATCCTGCGCTGTACCCGCCGTACAGCTCTACCCTGCCAACCACCCCCGCTCGACCATCGACAGCGGCTCGCCGTCGCCGACGATCACATGGTCCATCACCCGCACATCGATCAGCGCCAGCGAACGCTTGAGCACCTGGGTCAGGTGCACGTCATCCTGGCTCGGCTCGCAATTGCCTGACGGGTGGTTGTGGCACAGGATCAGCGCCGCCGCGTTGTGCAGCAACGCCCGGCGCACTACTTCACGCGGGTAGATGCTGGCCCGGTCGATGGTGCCGCGGAACAGGATCTCGAACGCCAGCGGCCGGTGCTTGGTGTCGAGGAACAGGCAACCAAACACCTCACTGGCCTCGTGCCGCAACATGGCTTTCAGGTAACGGCGCACGGCCTGCGGGCTGTCCATGGCCGACTCGCGCTCGATGGACGTGGCCAGGTGCCGGCGGCCGATCTCCAGCAAGGCTTGCAGCTGGCTGTAACGTACCGGCCCCAGCCCCAGCTCGCCGACAAAGGCCTGCCGGTCGGCCTCGAGCACCTGGCGCAAGCCGCCGAACCTCACCAGCAGCCCGCGCGCCAGGTCCAGCACGCTACGGCCCTTTACCCCCGAACCAAGAAACACCGCCAGCAGCTCGGCATCGGACAAGCTGCCCGCCCCACGCAGCAACAGTTTCTCCCTCGGCCGCTCCTCGAGCGGCCACTCCCTGATGTTCATCCACCCCCTCCTTGCGTGGTACTGCGGCGAATTTGACCGCTGTGTTAATCTAGTTCGCTTCGAAAATGCGACGTTCTGCCGCAGGCAGTTGTGAACGTCGCCGCCCGCTTTCACTGGATAAAGGCAAGCCTATGCAGCGGCTGTATCGCAAGCGCATCGTTCTCGGCGTGGGTGGCGGCATTGCCGCCTACAAGAGCGCCGAGCTGATTCGCCGACTCCTGGAACACGGCGCGCAGGTGCGCGTGGTCATGACCCGCGGCGGTGCCGAATTCATCACCCCGCTCACCCTGCAGGCGCTGTCCGGCCACCCCGTGCACATGGACTTGCTCGACCCCGCCGCCGAAGCGGCCATGGGCCACATCGAACTGGCCAAATGGGCCGACCTGGTACTGATCGCCCCGGCCACCGCCGACCTGATGGCGCGCCTGGCCCAGGGCATGGCCGATGACCTGCTGACCACCCTGGTACTGGCCACCGACGCCACCGTGGCGGTGGCCCCGGCAATGAACCAGGCCATGTGGCGCGACCCGGCCACCCAGGACAACCTCGACCTGCTCAAGCGCCGTGGCATCCAGGTGTTCGGCCCGGCCTCGGGCAGCCAGGCCTGTGGCGACGTGGGCCTGGGCCGCATGCTCGAGGCCACCGACCTTGCCTGGTGCGCCGCCGAAAGCTTCAAGCGCGAGGCCCTTACCGGCAAGCACGTGCTGATCACCGCCGGCCCCACGCAAGAAAACATCGACCCGGTGCGCTACATCACCAACCATAGTTCAGGGAAGATGGGCTTCGCCCTGGCGGAAGCCGCCGCCGAAGCCGGGGCCCGGGTGACCCTGGTCACTGGCCCCGTGCACCTACCCACCCCCGACCGTGTCAGCCGCATCGACGTGGTCAGCGCGCGGGACATGCTCGCAGCCTGCGAAGCGGCCATGGGCTGCGACCTGTTCATTGCCTCGGCTGCGGTCGCGGACTACCGCCCGGAAGTCGTCGCCCCGCAAAAATTGAAGAAAGATCCCACCACCGGCGACGGCATGCTGCTGCAGATGGTGCGCAATCCCGATATCCTAGCGACCATTGCCGGCCGACCCGACCGCCCGTTCAGCGTAGGCTTCGCCGCCGAGACCGAGCACCTGCTCGACTACGCCACGCGCAAGCTCAAGGACAAGAACCTCGACCTGATCGTCGCCAATGATGTGGCCAACCCCAGCATCGGCTTCAACAGCGAGGAAAACGCCCTGACCGTGATCGACCGCCAACAGCACCAGACCCTCTTTGCGCAGACCAGCAAGGGCAAGATCGCCCGCCAGCTGGTTGCCTTCATCGCCGAACGGCTCAACCAGGTTCAATAAGTTACATGCACGCTCTTCAAGCCAAGATCCTCGACCCTCGCCTGGGTAGCGAATTCCCGCTGCCGCAATACGCCACCCCAGGCTCCGCCGGTCTCGACCTGCGCGCCCTGCTCAAAGAGGACACCGTCCTCGAGCCGGGCCAGACCCTGCTGATCCCTACCGGCCTTTCGGTGTACATCGGCGACCCGGGGCTGGCGGCGATGATCCTGCCGCGCTCGGGCCTGGGCCACAAACACGGCATCGTGCTGGGCAACCTGGTCGGCCTGATCGACTCGGACTACCAGGGCGAGCTGATGGTCAGCTGCTGGAACCGCGGCAACACGCCGTTCACCATCACCGTTGGCGAGCGCATTGCGCAGCTGATTCTGGTGCCGGTGGTGCAGGCGCATTTCGAGCTGGTCGAGCAGTTCGACGAGACCCAGCGCGGCGCTGGCGGCTTCGGCCACTCCGGCACCCGCTGAGCCGAACACTGACCGTTCGGGCCATGGATGGCGAACTCTCGGGGCATTCCACCGTCCAAGCGTTCAGTTTGTGCCTGCCCAGAAGCCTTTGAATACTTGGAGTCCCAGAGATGAACGACATGGCCCAGCTGGTCCCCGCACTGCCCGACAGCATCTTCCGCGCCTATGACATCCGCGGCGTGGTGGGCAAGACCCTGCACGGCGAAACCGCCTACTGGATCGGCCGCGCCATCGGCGCACAGACCCTCGCCCAGGGCGAGCCGCAGATCTCGGTGGGCCGTGATGGCCGCCTGTCCGGCCCGATGCTGGTCGAGCAACTGATCAAGGGCCTGGTCGAGGCCGGTTGCCAGGTCACCGACGTCGGCTTGGTACCCACGCCTGCGCTGTACTACGCCGCCAACGTGCTGGCCGGCAAGTCGGGGGTGATGCTCACCGGCAGCCACAACCCGTCGGACTACAACGGTTTCAAGATCGTCATCGCCGGCGACACCCTGGCCAACGAACAGATCCAGGCCCTGCTGACCCGCCTGAAGACCAACGACCTGACCCGCGGCGAAGGCCGCGTGCAAAAAGTCGAGATCCTCGAGCGCTACTTCCAGCAGATCACCGCCGACGTGAAGCTGGCCAAGCCGCTGAAAGTGGTGGTGGACTGCGGCAATGGCGCCGCCGGCGTGATCGCCCCGCAACTGATCGAAGCCTTGGGCTGCGAGGTGACCCCGCTGTTCTGCGAGGTCGACGGCAACTTCCCCAACCACCACCCGGACCCGGGCAAGCCTGAAAACCTTGAAGACCTGATCGCCAAGGTGAAGGAGATCGGGGCCGACATCGGCCTGGCCTTCGACGGCGACGGCGACCGCGTGGGTGTTGTGACCAACACCGGCAACATCGTCTACCCCGACCGCCTGCTGATGCTGTTTGCCCAGGACGTGCTGCAGCGCAACCCGGGCGCCGAGATCATCTTCGACGTCAAGTGCACCCGCCGCCTCACCCCGCTGATCGAACAGCACGGCGGCCGCGCGCTAATGTGGAAGACTGGGCACTCGTTGATCAAGAAGAAGATGAAACAGACCGGCTCCCTGCTGGCCGGCGAGATGAGCGGTCACATCTTCATCAAGGAGCGCTGGTACGGTTTCGATGACGGTATCTACAGCGCCGCACGCCTGCTGGAGATCCTCAGCAAGGCCGACCAGGATGCCGAAAGCCTGTTCGCCGCCTTCCCCAATGATATTTCCACGCCGGAAATCAACATTGATGTGACCGACGAGGGTAAATTCAGCATCATTGATGCTCTGCAACGCGACGCCGACTGGGGCCAAGCCAACCTCACCACCATCGATGGTGTGCGGGTGGACTACCCGCACGGCTGGGGCCTGGTCCGCGCCTCCAACACCACGCCGGTGCTGGTGCTGCGCTTCGAAGCCGACAGCGCTGCCGAACTCGACCGTATCAAGGCTGTATTCCGCGCGCAGCTGCTGCGGGTCCAACCCGGCCTGCAACTGCCGTTCTGACGACTATCCGTTCCTTACCTGGAGCCCTGCATGACCCTCGATCGCGATGCCGCTTCCCATGTAGCCGAGGTTTTGTCCGAAGCACTGCCCTACATCCGCCGTTTCGTCGGCAAGACCCTGGTGATCAAGTACGGCGGCAACGCGATGGAGAGCGAAGAGCTCAAGACCGGCTTCGCCCGTGACATCGTGCTGATGAAGGCCGTGGGCATCAACCCGGTGGTGGTGCACGGCGGCGGCCCGCAGATCGGCGACCTGCTCAAGCGCCTGTCTATCGAAAGCCACTTCATCGACGGCATGCGCGTCACCGACTCGGCGACCATGGATGTGGTGGAAATGGTCCTGGGCGGCCAGGTGAACAAGGATATCGTCAACCTGATCAACCGCCACGGTGGCAGCGCCATCGGCCTGACCGGCAAGGACGCCGAGCTGATCCGCGCGAAAAAGCTCACCGTCAGCCGCCAGACCCCGGAGATGACCCAGCCGGAAATCATCGACATCGGCCACGTCGGCGAGGTGGTCAGCGTCAACACCGACCTGCTCAACATGCTGGTGAAGGGCGATTTCATCCCGGTGATTGCGCCGATCGGCGTGGGCGCCAACGGTGAGTCGTACAACATCAACGCCGACCTGGTAGCCGGCAAGGTGGCCGAGGCGCTGAAAGCCGAAAAGCTGATGCTGCTGACCAACATCGCCGGCCTGATGGACAAGCAGGGCCAGGTGCTGACCGGCCTGACCACCGAGCAGGTCAACGCACTGATCGCCGACGGCACCATCTACGGCGGCATGCTGCCGAAGATCAAGTGCGCGCTGGATGCGGTGCAGGGCGGCGTGAACAGCTCGCACATCATCGACGGCCGCGTGCCGAACGCCGTGCTGCTGGAGATCTTCACCGACAGCGGCGTGGGCACCCTGATCACCAACCGCAAGCGTTCCTGATCAGTTTTTGAGCTTATCGCGGGGCAAGCCCGCTCCCACGTTTGACTGTGGGAGCGGGCTTGCCCCGCGATGCTTTCACTAGCTTCACACCCCCTTCACCCAGTATTCTCCGGCACTGAAAAGTTTCAGTTACCTGGAGAACGCGCGTGAAATACGCATCACATGGACTCGTGCTGGCAGCCGCCCTGGCTGTCGGGTCCCTTGCCGGCTGTGCCACAGAAACCTCCACCGCTGTCGCCGTACAGCAAGTCGAAAGCGTCAACCGCCCCTACAGCGGCCTGCGCACCCCTATTGCCGTAGGCAAGTTCGACAACCGCTCCAGCTACATGCGCGGGATTTTCTCCGATGGCGTCGACCGCCTTGGCGGCCAGGCCAAGACCATCCTCATCACCCACCTGCAGCAGACCAACCGCTTCAACGTGCTGGACCGCGACAACATGGGCGAGATCCAGCAGGAAGCGGCGATCAAGGGCCAGGCCCAACGCCTGAAAGGCGCCGATTTCGTGGTGACCGGCGATGTCACCGAGTTCGGCCGCAAAGAGGTGGGCGACCACCAGCTGTTCGGCATTCTCGGCCGCGGCAAGACCCAGATCGCCTACGCCAAGGTGGCGCTGAACATCGTCAACATCAGCACCTCGGAAGTGGTTTATTCCAGCCAGGGCGCGGGTGAGTACGCCTTGTCCAACCGCGAAATCATCGGCTTCGGCGGCACCGCCAGCTATGACTCGACACTCAACGGCAAGGTCCTCGACCTGGCCATGCGCGAAGCGGTGAACAAGCTGGTAGGCGCCGTCGAGAGCGGCCAGTGGAAACCACAGGCGCAGTAACCCGCCCCATACGACAAGGATGCTCGCACCATGAACACCCGCATTTCGGCCTGGCGCACCGGCGCCGGCCTGCTGCTGGCCAGCGCACTGTTGGCCGGCTGCTCCGGCCCCAAGACCCTGTACCAGTGGGAAAGCTACCAGCCCCAGGTATACGGCTACCTCAAGGGCGATTCGAAGGAAGAACAGGCCGCAGCCCTTGAGCGCGACCTGGAGAAAATCAAGGCCAAGAACGGCGCCGTACCGCCGGGCTATCACGCCCAGTTGGGGTTGTTGTACTCGGGCCTGGGCAAGGATGACCAGATGATCCAGCAGTTTCGTACCGAAAAAGCCCTGTTCCCCGAGTCGGCGGCGTACATGGACTTTCTGATGAGCAACGCCAGCAAGGGGGCCAAGCAATGATCAAGCGCATCACCCAACTGCTGGTCGGCGCCTGCGTGCTGGCCCTGTTCGCCGGCTGTGCCGAGCGCAAGACCATCGACTACTCGGCCTACAAGCAAAGCCGGCCGAAGTCGATCCTGATCTTGCCGCCGTTGAACGAGTCGCCGGATGTGAAGGCCACCTACAGCATGCTGTCGCAGGTCACTTACCCGCTGGCCGAAGCCGGCTACTACGTGATGCCGGTGGCGCTGGTGGACGAGACCTTCCGCCAGAACGGCATGACCACCCCGGCCGACATCCATCAGCTGCCGCCGGCCAAGCTGCAGGAAATCTTCGGCGCCGATGCCGGGCTGTACGTGACCGTCAGCGACTACGGCACCCGCTACATGATCCTGAGCAGCGCCACCATCGTCACCGCCAACGCCAAGCTGGTCGACCTGAAAACCGGCACCACCCTGTGGACCGGCAGCGCCACCGCCTCCAGCGAAGAAGGCCGGCAGAACCAGGGCGGGCTGATCGGCATGCTGGTGTCGGCTGCGATCAACCAGATAATCAGCAGCGTGCAGGACGACGCCGGCTACCCGATTGCCGGCATGACCAGCGCGCGGTTGCTCTCGCCTTACCCCAACGGCGGCATTCTGTATGGGCCGCGTTCGCCGAAGTACGGTACGGATTGAGCCGCTCCGGGCGAACCGGGTCAAGACTGCAGTGGGGCTGCTGCGCAGCCCATTGCAGGCTCCCTGCGGGGGCGCCTGCAGGAAGCCTCCTACAGCAATGGCGGATCGGTCCCACAACAACTGTAAGCATCAGCTGATTAGCATGGAGGCCTCACACACCCATGGAGATCCAGCGATGAAAAAACACGAAGTCCCCTACGGCAGTGATGTCTCCGCCGGCAGCTACGAATGCGCGGACTGCGGCCACCGGTATTCCAACCAGAGCAAGACCTCTCTGCCGCCCTGCCCCGGCTTCAACCCCGCAACCCACCCCAAGCGCGCCTGGAATATCCTCACCGGTGCCGGCGATGCCCCACAGGACCCGTACCCCAACGGCCGCTGAACTGCGGGCATGAAAAAGGCGACCCTCTCACGGAGGTCGCCTTTTTTCTTACCGAGCCAGGGTCAGATGCCGTACTGCGCCCGATAAGCTTCAACCGCCGGCAGGTGCTGCTTGAGCTGCGGATCGTCCGCCAGGAACTCCAGCACTTGCGTGAGCGAGACGATGCTGACCACCGGAATGTTGAAGTCGCGCTCGACTTCCTGGATGGCCGACAGCTCGCCATTGCCACGCTCTTCGCGGTTCAGCGCAATCAACACACCGGCGGCCTTGGCCTGCTGGGCATTGATGATCTGCATCACTTCGCGGATGGCGGTACCGGCGGTGATCACGTCGTCGATGATCAGCACGTCACCGGCCAGCGGTGCACCCACCAGGCTGCCGCCTTCGCCGTGGTCCTTGGCTTCCTTGCGGTTGAAGCACCATGGCACGTCGAGCTGGTGCTGGTCGGCCAGGGCCACGGCAGTGGTCGCCGCCAAAGGAATACCCTTGTAGGCCGGGCCAAACAGCACGTCGAACGGGATCTTGCTGTCGACGATGGCCGCCGCGTAGCAACGGCCAAGCTCGGCCAGGGCGGAACCTGTGTTGAACAGGCCGGCATTGAAGAAGTACGGGCTGGTACGCCCCGATTTCAGGGTGAACTCACCGAAGCGCAGAACGCCGCGATCGATGGCAAAACGGATGAAGTCGCGCTGATACGGCTGCATGAAAGGTCCCGGACACCACGGATTTAGCTAAATGTGTTGAGCTCGGGTATCATACACGCACGAGATTTTTGGGGCCATTTATGCGGATCATCAGTGTGAACGTTAATGGCATTCAGGCTGCGGCCGAGCGTGGTTTGCTCAGCTGGCTACAAGCCCAGAATGCCGACGTCATCTGCCTTCAGGATACCCGCGCCTCGGCCTTTGAACTCGACGACCCAGCTTTCCAGCTCGATGGCTATTTCCTTTACGCCTGCGACGCGGAGGTGCCCACCCAAGGTGGCGTGGCACTTTACTCGCGCATGCAGCCCAAGGCAGTCATCACCGGCCTGGGCTTCGAGACGGCCGACCGCTACGGGCGCTACCTGCAGGCAGATTTCGACAAAGTCAGTATTGCTACCCTGCTGCTGCCCTCGGGCATGAACGGCGACGAAGACTTGAACCAGAAATTCAAGTTGATGGACGACTTCGCCAAGTACCTGGACAAGCAGCGTCGCAAGCGTCGCGAATACATCTACTGCGGCTCGTTCTACGTGGCGCAGCAGAAGCTCGACATCAAGAACTGGCGCGACAGCCAGCAGTCGGTGGGCTTCCTGCCGCCGGAGCGCGCCTGGATGGACGCCATCACCGGCGAAATGGGCTATGTCGATGCGCTGCGTGAAGTCAGCCGCGAAGGCGACCAGTACAGCTGGTGGCCAGACAACGAACAGGCCGAGATGCTCAACCTGGGCTTCCGGTTCGACTACCAGATCCTCACCCCAGGCCTGCGCCGCTTCGTACGCAACGCCCGTCTGCCGCGCCAGCCGCGCTTCTCGCGCCACGCGCCGCTGATCGTCGACTACGACTGGACGCTGACCATCTGAAAACAGTTGGGGCCCCATCGCCGGCAAGCCGGCTCCTACAGGATTATGCGTTCCCTGTAGGAGCTGGCTTGCCAGCGATGGGGCCCCAATTGCTTACTTGATCGGCCGCCAGATCAGCGGGTAGCGATACGCCTTGCCCTCGTTGGCCCTGACCGCCGCCAGGATGATCAGGATCAGCACCGCCACCATCAGCATGGCGAACAGCACGATGCCGATGAACACGAACATCAGCACGAAGCAGGCGAAGCTCGCCAGGGTGACGCTGATCTGAAAGTTCAGCGCCTCCTTGCCCTGGGCGTCGATGAAGGCGTCCTGCTCGCGCTTGAGGTGCCACAGCACCAGCGGCCCGAGCAGGTGGCCCAGCGGGATCAACAGCCCGAGCAACGCGCTGAGGTGGCAGAACATCGCCCATTGCCGTACATCGGCGCTGGGCAGGTTGACCGGGTCGAGCTCGTTCATGCCCTGCACCTCCCTGGCGAAGCGGATCAGTCGGCCAGTGCGGCCTGCTGCAGTTCGAAGATCTCGCTCATGCCCTTTTGCGCCAGCGCCAGCATGGCGTTGAAGTCTTCAGGCTGGAACGGCGCGCCTTCGGCGGTGCCCTGCACCTCGATGAAACCACCGGCACTGGTCATGACCACGTTCAGGTCGGTTTCGGCAGCGGAGTCCTCGAGGTAGTCGAGGTCCAGTACCGCTTCGCCCTGGTACATGCCCACCGAGACTGCGGCGATCATGTGCTTGAGCGGGTTGCCGCCCTTCAGGCCGCCGCGTTTCTTGATCACCGCCAGGGCGTCGCACAGGGCAACCATGGCACCGGTGATCGAAGCGGTGCGGGTGCCGCCATCGGCCTGGATCACGTCGCAGTCGACGTACAGGGTGATGTCGCCGAGCTTGCTCATGTCCAGCGCGGCGCGCAGCGAGCGGCCGATCAGGCGCTGGATTTCCAGGGTGCGGCCACCTTGCTTGCCACGGCTGGCTTCGCGCTGGTTACGCTCGCCGGTGGAACGCGGCAGCATGCCGTATTCGGCAGTCAGCCAGCCTTGGCCCTGGCCTTTGAGGAAGCGGGGAACACCATTTTCGACGCTGACCGTGCAGATGACCTTGGTGTCACCGAACTCGACCAGTACCGACCCCTCGGCGTGCTTGGTGTAGTTGCGGGTAATGCGGATCGAGCGGAGCTGATCGGCGGCGCGACCACTTGGACGTTTCATCTGGGATACCTGTACCGGGATTTTGAATCTGCCGAGCATTATAGAGCCCGTGGCCCGGCGAGGACATGCCTATCGTCGCGCCCGGCGCAGCCTGTCGACTTTTCCCAAGCGCCACATCGGCGCCTGTAGCATGGGCGGATTGGGCGCCCGGGCCGCACTGCGCTACAATCCTGCGCCTTGCAGCCGAAAGGCTCCCTGTCCAACCGATTACGCGAGGTACTCCCCATGGTGCACAGCATGACCGCCTTCGCCCGCGCCGAGCGCGCCGGCAGCCAAGGCACCCTGGTCTGGGAGCTGCGCTCGGTCAACCATCGCTACCTCGAACCCCACCTGCGCCTGCCCGAGGCCCTGCGCGACCTCGAAGGCGCAGTGCGCGAGGGCCTGCGCCAGGGCCTGTCGCGAGGCAAGGTGGAATGCACCCTGCGCCTGTCCGAGGACAGCACCGGCAAGCCGTTGCAGGTCGACCGCGAGCGCGCCGCGCAGCTGGTGGCCGCCGCCGAGACCGTGGCCAGCCTGATCAAGCAGCCGGCGCCGCTCAACCCCCTTGAAGTGCTGGCCTGGCCCGGCGTGCTGGTGGCCGACGCCAGCGACCCGCAAGCGCTCAACGCCGAAGCCATCGCCCTGTTCGACGAAGCCCTGGCCGAGCTCAAGGCTGGCCGGCAGCGCGAGGGCGTGGAACTGGCGCGGTTGATCAACGAGCGCCTGGACAGCATGGCCAGCGAGGTCACCACCCTGCGCGCACTGGTGCCGCAGATGCTGGCGGTGCAGCGGCAGAAGATCCTCGATCGCTTCGCCGACATGAAGGCCGAGCTGGACCCACAGCGCCTGGAGCAGGAGATGGTGCTGCTGGCCCAGAAAAGCGACGTTGCCGAAGAGCTCGACCGCCTCAGCACCCACGTCAACGAGGTGCGCCGGGTGCTCAAGTCTGGCGGTGCTGCGGGCCGGCGCCTGGATTTCTTGATGCAGGAGCTCAACCGCGAAGCCAACACCCTGGGCTCCAAGGCCTTCGACCCACGCAGCACGCAAGCGGCGGTCAACCTGAAGGTGCTGATCGAGCAGATGCGTGAACAAGTACAGAACATCGAGTAAGGCCACCCACACCATGAACCACAGCAGCGGCACCCTCTACATCGTTTCGGCCCCCTCCGGCGCCGGCAAGACCAGCCTGGTCACCGCCCTGATCAAGGACGACCCGAAGGTCAGCGTCTCGGTATCGCACACCACACGCAACATGCGCCCGGGCGAAGAACACGGGGTGAACTACCACTTCGTCAGCCATGACGACTTCAAGGCGCTGATCGCCCAGGACGACTTCCTCGAGCACGCCGAGGTGTTCGGCAACTTCTACGGCACCTCGCGCAGCGCGCTGCAGCAAGTGCTGGACCAGGGCAACGACCTGATCCTCGAAATCGACTGGCAAGGCGCACAGCAGGTGCGCAAGCTGATGCCCGAGGCGCGTTCGATCTTCATCCTGCCACCGAGCCAGCAGGCCCTGCGCCAGCGCCTGGACGGCCGTGGCCAGGACAGCGCAGAGATCATCGCCGGGCGCATGAAGGAAGCGGTCAGCGAGATGGTGCATTACGACGAGTACGAGTACGTCATCATCAATGACGACTTCGCCGTGGCGCTGGAAGAGATGAAGGCCGTGTTCGCCTCGAACCGGTTGCTGCTGAACAAGCAGCAGCAGCGCCATGGTGAGCTGCTGAAACAGCTGATTGGCTGAAACGAGCATCGCCGGCAAGCCGGCTCCTACAGGGATCGCGTCAGCCCTGAAAGTGACGCACTCCCTGTAGGAGCCGGCTTGCCGGCGATTGCGTTATTCCTGCAACTGAATGGTCGCCTGCTGACGCAGCGTCGCCCCCAGGAAGTACGCCGGCAGGCGCAGCCGCGAGAGCATCATCAGCACGATGCCCAGCGCCGAGATGATTGCCGCGATCACGAACACCAACCCCAGCCCCCCTACATGCGAGCCACTGCCGAAGTCCGGCGAGGCGCTGTCGATGGCGGTGCGCACGAAGATCACCGACAAGATCACCCCACCCACCAACGGGCACAGGCCGCGCATGAACAAGTGGCGCAGGCTGGTGAACAGGCTGTGGCGGAAGTACCACACGCAGGCGAACGCGGTCAGCGAATAGTAGAAGCAGATCATCATGCCCAGGGCGGTGATGGTGTCGGCCAGCACGTTCTCGCTCAGGGTGCGCATGGTCACGTAGAACAGCGCGGCAGCAACGCCTGCGCAGATGGTCGCGTAACGCGGGGTTTGCGAGCGCGGGCAGACCTCGGCAAAGCGCTGCGGCACCGCGCCGTAGTAGCCCATGGCAAGCAGCGTGCGCGCCGGCGAGACGAAGGTCGACTGCAACGACGCCGCGGTGCTGGCCAGCACCGCGATGGACATCAGGATCGCCAGCGGCCCCATCACCGGGCCGGCCAGGTGGGCGAAGACGTTCTCCTGGATGCGCGGATTGTTCAGGCCCAGGCCCTCGTCGCTGATACCGGCGAACTGCAACGTGGCGATGGCGGTGACCAGGTACAGGCCGAGAATCAGCAGCACGGTCCAGGTGGCTGCCTTGCCCGGCACCTCTTCACTGCCGACCGACTCTTCGCTGACGGTCAGGCACACATCCCAGCCCCAGAAGATGAAGATCGACAGCGACAGGCCAGCGGCAAACGCCGAGAACGACTCGACGCCGAACGGGTTGAACCAGGCCAGGTCAAAGGCCAGCGGCGGCGGTGCGGTGGTTTCGCTGAAAGCGGCAAACGCAAAGCCGATCAGCACCAGCAGCTGCAATGCCACCAGCCCGTACTGCACCGTCATGGTGGTGGCCATGCCGCGACAGCAGATCCACACCGCCAGGGCAATGAACACGCAACAGGTGCTGATGTTCACCAGCAGGTTGTCGGCCAGGGCCGCCAACTGCTGCTCACCAGTGATCTGGGCGAGGAACAGGTAGAAGAAATCCACCGCCACACCGGCCAGGTTGGACAGCACGATGGTGGTGGCGACCACCAGCCCCCAGCCGCCGATCCAGCCGATCATCGGCCCGAATGCCCGCGCCGACCAGGTGAACGAGGTGCCGCTGTCAGGCTCCGCCGAGTTCAGCTCGCGGTAACCCAGGGCCACCAGCAGCATCGGCAGAAAGCCGACGATGAACACTGCCGGCAGGTGGGCGCCGACCTCGCGCACGGTCGGGCCGAGGGCGCCGGTCAGGGTGTAGACCGGGGCGATGGTGGAAATGCCCAGCACCACGCTGGCCAGCAGGCCCAGGCGGCCCTTGGCCAAGCCCTTGCTGCGCGAAGTGGTGCCCGAGTCGGCCGCATCGGGTGGGCGGCCAGCGTCTGTGTAATCGTTCATGAGTTTGTGCCGTAACTATTGGAATTGTTCTCACAGGCCCGCCGTAGAGGGCCCGCTTTCACTCATTGAAAGCTCGCGGTGGGGCACGGTCATCCCGGACCTTCGGCTTACGTCGGTTTCTGGCGACGCTCACCTTCCCGTGCAGCATGGGCAATGCAGGCCTCGCGAAACGCCTCGAACAGGCGCAGCGAGACCGGGTTTTCGGCGAAACGCCATTCCGGGTGCCATTGCACGCCAAGCACCAGGCCCGGCGCATCCGGCATCGATACGGCTTCGATCAGGCCATCCGGAGCCCGCGCCTCGACCCGCAGGCCCGGGGCCAGGCGGTCGATGCCCTGGCTGTGCAGCGAGTTGACCTCGAACTGCGCAGCCAGGCCCAACTGCTCGAACAGCCCGCCCGGCGCGACGCTGACCGGGTGGCGCGGGCTGTATTGCACCTCAAGCGGTGCATCCTGCGGTTCGCGGTGGTCGAGGTAGCCGGGCAGCTCGTGCACCCGCTGGTGCAGGCTACCGCCCAGGGCCACGTTGAGCTCCTGGAAGCCACGGCAAATGCACAACACCGGCACCCCGGCCGCAATCGCCGCCTGCAGCAACGGCAAGGTCAGGCGGTCGCGGGCCAGGTCGTGGCGGGTGCCTTCGGCACTGGGGGCGCCATTGTAATGATGCGGCTCGACATTGGAAGGCGAGCCGGTGAACAGGATGCCATCGAGTTGCGCCAGCAACGCCTGGGTGTCGCTGCCGCCGTCACGGGCCGGCAGAATCAGCGGCAGCCCGGCAAAGCCTGCGGCCTCGACATACTTGTCGCCCACCGTGTGCGACGAGCTCTTCCCCACCTGCTGGCGGCAGGCGCTGACACCGATCAAGGGGACCGCAATTGCGCTCATGGGCTTACACCGTGTGCAGGTACCAGTTGTACTCGAGGTCGGAGATCGACACTTCGAACTCGGCCAGCTCGCTTTCCTTGCAGGCCACGAAGATATCGATGTAGTCCGGGCTGATGTATTGGTTGAGCACTTCGCTGTCATCCAGCGCGCGCAGTGCGTCGCGCAGGTTGTTCGGCAGGCTCTGTTCCAGCTGCTCGTAGGAGTTGCCTTCGATCGGCGCACCCGGCTCGACCTGGTGGGTCAGGCCGTGGTGGATGCCGGCGAGGATTGCCGCAAGCATCAGGTAGGGGTTGGCGTCGGCGCCGGCCACGCGGTGCTCGATGCGCACGTTGTCGCTGCTGTCGGTGGGCACACGCAGGGCCACGGTGCGGTTGTCCAGGCCCCAGCTTGGCGCGTTGGGCACGTAGAACTGCGCACCGAAGCGCCGGTACGAGTTGATGTTCGGGCACAGGAAGGCCATCGACGCCGGCATGGTCTGCAGCACGCCACCGATGGCGTGGCGCAGCGTGTCGCTTTCAAGTGGGTCGTCGCTTGCGAAGATGTTCTTGCCGGTCTTCTTGTCCAGCAAGGAGATGTGCACGTGCAGGCCGTTGCCGGCCTGGCCCGGGTAGGGCTTGGCCATGAAGGTGGTGTCCATTTCATGGTCGTAGGCGACGTTCTTGATCAGCCGCTTGAGCAGGATCGCGTAGTCGCAGGCCTTGAGCGGGTCGGCGACGTGGTGCAGGTTGACCTCGAACTGCGCCGGGGCGCTTTCCTTGACGATGGCGTCGGCCGGCAGGCCTTGCTCCTTGGCCGCTTCGAGCATGTCCTGCAGGCAGTCGGCGTACTCGTCGAGGTCGTCGATCAGGTACACCTGGGTCGACTGCGGACGCTTGCCCGAAATCGGCGAGCGCGGCGGCTGCGGGCGGCCGTTGAGGTTGTCCTGGTCGATCAGGTAGAACTCAAGCTCGAACGCGGCGCAGATATCCAGGCCCAGGGCGTCGAACTTGCTCACCACCTGGCGCAGCACCTCGCGCGGGTCGGCGAAGAACGGCTCGCCTTCAAGCTCGTGCATGGTCATCAGCAACTGCGCGGTGGGGCGTTTCTGCCACGGCTCGTCGGCCAGGCTGCCGGGGATCGGATAGCAGATGCGGTCGGCGTCGCCGATGTCCAGGCCCAGGCCTGTGCTTTCGACGGTGGAGCCGTTGATGTCCAGGGCGAACAGCGAGGCCGGCAGGTTGATGCCCTTCTCGTACACCTTGTGCAGGCTGGCGCGCTCGATGCGCTTGCCACGTACCACCCCGTTCATGTCGGAGATCAGCAGGTCAACGTACTGGGTGTCCGGGTGGGCTTCGAGGAATTCGTTCATTTCGCGGGAAGAACGGGCGCACGGGGAGACCGACGTCATGGCTGTACATCCTTTGATTCGGAGCGGCGATGTGGAGCTGCGGATGACGCCTCGGAAGGCGACGATGGTGCTGCTGTTGTTCTTTTCACTGGCCCATCGTGGGGGGCAAGGCTTGCGACGGAGTGCATTGATTCCCCCGGGCCGTTTCACTATAAAATGGCCCAAACGCAACAGACATTGGCAATTCGGCAAGCAGAGCGTGCACCAATGCAATATCAGATCACCCATGCGGACCTGTCTCTGGTCCTGGCCCTGGAACGCGGCCGCTCACTGGCAAAGGCTGCCGAACTGCTCAAGGTGGACGTTTCCACGGTGTTTCGCTCGATCCGCCGGCTGGAATCGGCGCTGGGCACCGCGCTGTTCGTCAAAAGCCGCAAGGGCTACCTGCCCACCGACACCGCCCAGGCCCTGGCCGAGCAGGCCGAGCGCGCCGAGCAGGCGCTGGACGCTGCGCGCATCGCCCTGACCTGCGGCGAGCAGGTGGTCAGCGGCACCGTGCGCCTGACCTGCACCGAAGCCGTGCTGCACAGTCTGCTACTGCCGGCACTGGCCGAGTTCATGCCCAACTACCCGGCGCTGTCGCTGGAAATGGGCACCTCCAACACCTTCGCCAACCTCAGCCGGCGTGACGCCGACATTGCCCTGCGCCTGACCAACACCCCGCCGGAACACCTGGTGGGCCGCTGCCTGGGCTCCACCAGCTACGTGATCTGCGGCCGCCCGGAGCTGCGCGAACGGCTGGACGCCGCAGCCACCAGCGTGCCGTGGATCGCCCCCGACGACTCCATGCAGGACCACGCCACGGTGGTCTGGCGCAACCAGCAGCACCCCGGGCTGACCCCGCGCTACCAGTGCAGCGGCATGTCGACCATCGCCCAACTGGTGACCACCGGCCTGGGCGTGGCGGCGCTGCCGGACTACATGGTGCATGCCTTGCCGGGCGTCGAGGCGTTGAGCGGGCCGCTGCCGGGCTGCGATACCCAGCTGTGGCTGCTGACCCGGCCCGATTGCCGGGCGTTGCGCTCGGTGCAGACCTTGTTCGAGGAACTGACGCCGCGGTTGCGTGATGCGATGCTGTGAGGTGGTTGTGTTCGCGGGGCAGGAGGCGTTATCGTCAGGCCCAGGTACCAGGCTGTCTGCTACGGCACTTTCGCGGGGCAAGCCCGCTCCCACGGTGAACGCCGGGTGGGGTGCTGACAAAACAGTCCTTCCCTATTGGCTGGTGATTTTTTAAACTATCGAGTCCGCCTGCCCATATAGGGCTGCACGCCCACCGCATTTGCTACTGAGGAAGACCATGGCCCGCGTAACTGTTGAAGACTGCCTGGAACACGTGGATAACCGCTTCGAGCTGGTCATGCTCTCGACCAAGCGCGCTCGCCAGCTGGCGACCGGCGGCAAAGAGCCGCGCGTTGCATGGGAAAACGACAAGCCAACCGTCGTTGCCCTGCGCGAAATCGCCGAAGGTATCGTCACCCCTGAATTCATCGCCGCCGAAGAGATCGTCACCGAAGATCCGGTGTTCGCCGCATTCGAGGACGAGAACAACGAGGCGGTCTGATTCATGCCCGGTCGACGTCGCGCGGCGCAAGGCCCTCTTCTTCTGCAAGAGGTGAACCCATGGCTGGTATAGAAGCCCTCGCCGAACGGCTGTCGACCTATCTGGGCCCGGAACAGGTCAACCTGGTCCGTCGCGCCTACTTCTACGCAGAACAAGCCCACGACGGCCAACGCCGGCGCAGCGGCGA
The DNA here is from genome assembly GCF_019139895.1 of Pseudomonas fakonensis. GTDB lineage: Bacteria > Pseudomonadota > Gammaproteobacteria > Pseudomonadales > Pseudomonadaceae > Aquipseudomonas > Aquipseudomonas fakonensis. Next base: position 6,027,521 of record NZ_CP077076.1, read on the forward strand.
ACCCTACGTGACGCACCCGCTGGCGGTCGCCAGCATCCTTGCCGACATGCACATGGACCATCAGAGCCTGATGGCGGCCATGCTGCACGACGTGATCGAAGACACCGGCATCGCCAAGGAAGCCTTGAGCCAGCAGTTCGGCGAAACCGTCGCCGAGCTGGTGGACGGGGTCAGCAAGCTGACCCAGATGAACTTCGAGACCAAGGCCGAGGCGCAAGCGGAAAACTTCCAGAAAATGGCCATGGCCATGGCCCGCGATATCCGCGTGATCCTGGTCAAGCTGGCCGACCGCCTGCACAACATGCGCACCCTGGAAGTGCTGTCCGGCGAGAAACGCCGGCGCATCGCCAAGGAAACCCTCGAAATCTACGCCCCCATCGCCAACCGGCTGGGCATGCACAACGTGCGCGTGGAATTCGAGGACCTGGGCTTCAAGGCCATGCACCCGATGCGCTCGTCGCTGATCCACCGGGCAGTCAAGGCCGCCCGCGGCAACCGCAAGGAGCTGGTGGCCAAGATCGAGACCTCGCTGGCCAACTGCCTGGCCGCCGACGGCATCGAAGGCGAAGTCAGCGGCCGGCAAAAGCACCTCTACGGCATCTACAAGAAGATGCGCGGCAAGCGCCGCGCCTTCACCGAGATCATGGACGTGTACGCCTTCCGCATCGTGGTCGACAAGGTCGACACCTGCTACCGCGTGCTGGGCGCCGTGCACAACCTGTACAAGCCGCTGCCGGGCCGTTTCAAGGACTACATCGCGATCCCCAAGGCCAACGGCTACCAGTCGTTGCACACCACGCTGTTCGGCATGCACGGCGTGCCGATCGAAATCCAGATCCGCACCCGCGAGATGGAAGAGCTGGCCAACAACGGCATCGCCGCGCACTGGCTGTACAAATCCAACGAAGAAGAGCAGCCCAAGGGCAGCCACGCCCGCGCCCGCCAATGGGTCAAGGGCATCCTCGAGCTGCAGCAGCGTGCCGGCAACTCGCTGGAATTCATCGAGAGCGTGAAGATCGACCTGTTCCCCGACGAGGTCTACGTCTTCACCCCCAAAGGCCGGATCATGGAGCTGCCCAAAGGCTCCACCGCGGTCGACTTCGCCTACGCGGTGCACACCGATGTGGGCAACAGTTGCATCGCCTGCCGCATCAACCGCCGCCTGGCGCCGCTGTCCGAGCCGCTGCAAAGCGGCTCCACGGTCGAAATCGTCAGCGCCCCGGGCGCCCGCCCCAACCCGGCCTGGCTCAACTTCGTGGTCACCGGCAAGGCGCGCACGCACATCCGCCACGCCCTCAAGCAGCAGCGCCGCTCCGAGTCCATCAGCCTGGGCGAACGCCTGCTGAACAAGGTGCTCACCGGCTTTGACAGCAGCCTGGAGAAGATCCCCCAGGAGCGCATTCAGCCGATTCTTGCCGAGTACCGCCTGGAGCTGATCGAAGACCTGCTCGAGGACATCGGCCTGGGCAATCGCATGGCCTATGTGGTCGCCCGCCGCCTGCTGTCCGCCGAAGGCGAGCAGTTGCCGGCGCCGGAAGGCCCGCTGGCGATCCGCGGCACCGAAGGCCTGGTCATGAGCTACGCCAAGTGCTGCACACCGATCCCGGGCGATCCGATCGTCGGCCACCTGTCGGCGGGCAAGGGCATGGTCGTGCACCTGGAAGACTGCCGCAACATCAGTGAAATTCGCCACAACCCTGAAAAGTGCCTGCAGCTTTCCTGGGCCAAGGATGTCACCGGCGAGTTCAACGTCGAACTGCGCGTAGAGCTTGAGCACCAGCGCGGCCTGATTGCCCTGCTGGCCAGCAGCGTCAACGCCGCCGACGGCAACATCGAAAAAATCAGCATGGACGAACGCGACGGCCGTATCAGCGTGGTCCAACTGGTGGTCAGCGTGCACGACCGCGTGCACCTGGCCCGCGTGATCAAGAAGCTGCGCACCTTGACCGGCGTGGTCCGCATCACCCGCATGCGTGCGTAGTCCGCCCACCGCAAGGAGTCACTCATGAGCAAGACCGTCATCACCAGCGACAAGGCCCCTGCCGCTATCGGCACCTACTCGCAAGCGATCAAGGCCGGCAACACCGTGTACATGTCGGGCCAGATCCCGCTGGACCCGAAAACCATGGAACTGGTCGAAGGCTTCGAAGCCCAGACCGTGCAGGTTTTCGAGAACCTCAAATCGGTGGCCGAAGCCGCCGGTGGTTCGTTCAAGGACATCGTCAAGCTGAACATCTTCCTCACCGACCTGAGCCACTTCGCCAAGGTCAACGAAGTGATGGGCCGCTACTTCGAGCAGCCATACCCGGCCCGCGCCGCCATTGGCGTAGCCGCACTGCCCAAGGGCGCCCAGGTCGAGATGGACGCCATCCTGGTCCTCGAGTGATGCCCCGGTGACGGGCCCTGCGCCCGTCACCACCCCCTCCCTGCCCCAAGGTTTTCCCCATGCGCCACGCATTGCCCCTCGCGCTGGCAGCCCTGCTTTTGGGCGGCTGCGCCAGCCACAAACCCGAAGATTTCAACGGTACCTGGATCAACCAGGAGGCCATCGACGCTGCCGCCAAAGGCACCAGCCTGCGCCAGGCCCTGGCCGATCACGGCCCGGTGTTCGAGTGGAAAGTCGACGTCAAGAACCAGCAAGCCAGCTTCAGCAACGGCTTTGAAGCCGCCGACGGGCGCCTGAGCGCCAACCAGAACAACTGGCAGGTGGACTTCGAAGGCGGCCAGAGCGAGCAACTCACGCTCGACGGCGACGAGCTGCAGGCCAGCGACCCGTCCGGCCACCAGCAGACCTTCGCCCGTGCCAAGGCCGCCGGCGCCGCGCCGCTGGGCAGCAGCTTCGAGAAGGCGTTGTACCAGGCCTACCTGGGCGGCGACTGGAAGATCGCCGAAGGCCAGGGCAAAGGTGCCACGGTGCACTTTAGCGACACCGGCAGCGTCACCGGCCTGCCTGGCCCGGACCGCTTCGCCCTGTGCCTGGCAGGCGACTGCGCCAGCATGGGCGGCGGCAACGACAGCCTGTGGCTGGAGCGCGACCAGCGCGGTGCGCCGTTCATCTTCAAACGTGATGGCGACAAGCTGACCATCTTCAAAGCGGTGAATACCGCGCAGCCGGATGAAATCCCGCAACTGGCGGCCGGCGCCCAACAGTGGGTGCTGGAGAAGGACTGAAGCTCATCGCGGGGCAAGCCCGCTCCCACGATCTGGCGTGGGAGCGGGCTTGCCCCGCGATAGGGCCGCACGGTTATCCGCGGCCCTGCAATATCGCCGCATACCCCTCTTTGTAACTCGGATACACCGGCGCCCAACCCAACGCCCGCGCCCGGGCGTTGCTGCAGCGCTTGCTGCCGGTGCGCCGCACCCGCTGCTCGTCCGACCACTCGGTAACCCCAAGGTACTCGCGCAGCCAGGCCACCACGTCGGCCAGCGGCGCCGGGTCGTCATCGACACCGATGTAGCAGTCATCCAGCGCCACACCCCGGGCATCGGCCTGCAGCAGATACGCCAGCAGGCTGGCGGCATCTTCGGCGTGGATGCGGTTGCCGTACAGCGGCGGCTGCTCGGCCACCCGGTAGCCCTGGCGCACCTGGCTCAACAGCCACTCGCGCCCCGGGCCGTAGATACCCGTCAGGCGCACGATGCTGGCCGGGATGCCGCTGTGCAGCGCCAGCTGCTCGGCTTCGAGCATCACCTTGCCGGAGTAGCCTTCAGGCGTGGTGGCGGCGGTTTCGTCGATCCACTCGCCATTCTTCTGCGCGAACACGCTGCTGCTGGAGACGAACAAAAGCCTGCGCGGACTCTGTCCGCTGCGCTCAAGCCACCCCAGCACATGCCGCAGGCCGTTGACGTAGGCGGCCTGGTAACCGGCCTCATCGTGCTGGCTGGCAGCAACGCAGTACACCAGGTAGTCGGGCGCCCGCTCGGGCCAGTCGGCCGGGATGCGCCGGTCGGCAAGGTCGGCGGCAACTGGCTGCACGCCCTCGGGCAGGTGCTGCACCGCGCGCCGCAAGCCGCTCACGTGCCAGCCCAGGCCCAGCAACTGGCGGGCCAGACGCCCGCCCACATCCCCACAACCCACGATCAAAGCAGAAACGCCTGACATGCAAATTCTCCTCATTCTGTAGGGGCAGGCTATAGGTTCCAGGCGATCAACGGCTATACCAAGGTCAAAAAAAGCAATCACATTACTTTTGTTAACAAGAATTACTTGCAATAATGGCGGCCTTGTCTGTTCTCGGCCTGTTTCGAGGCCCTGGAGAACTCAACCCATTCTTCTTCATCAGGTCCGGCCAGCATGACACGCATTCAACCTTCCGCTTCGCCAACCCCGTCGCGCGCCTGGCGCGCCATTGCCGCGCTGATGTTCAGCCTGGTGCTGGCCCCCCTGGCCATGGCCGATGAGCCGGCCGCCAACGCCGCAGCCACCCCGGCCGCCGCCAACGCCGCAGCCACCCCGGCCGCCGCCAGCGCTCCGGCAGCACCGGCTGCTGAAGGCCAGACCCCGGCTACCGCACCGGCCGAAGCCGCCGCAGACGCCCAGGCCCCGGCTGGCGAAGACGTGCAGGCGCTGGTCGAAGACACCTCGCTGGGCATGGCCCACGACCTGTCCCCATGGGGCATGTACAAGAACGCCGACATCGTGGTGAAGGCCGTGATGATCGGCCTGGCCATCGCCTCGATCATCACCTGGACCATCTGGATCGCCAAAGGCTTCGAGCTGATGGGCGCCAAGCGTCGCCTGCGTGGTGAAATCGCCGCCCTGAAGAAGTCGGTCACCCTCAAGGAAGCCAGCGAAGTCTCCAACAAGGAAGGCACCCTGGCCCACACCCTGGTGCACGACGCCCTCGAAGAAATGCGCCTGTCGGCCAACGCCCGCGAGAAGGAAGGCATCAAGGAGCGTGTGAGCTTCCGCCTGGAGCGCCTGGTCCACGCCAGCGGCCGCAACATGAGCAGCGGCACCGGCGTACTCGCCACCATCGGTTCCACCGCGCCTTTCGTCGGTTTGTTCGGTACCGTGTGGGGCATCATGAACAGCTTCATCGGCATCGCCAAGACCCAGACCACCAACCTGGCCGTGGTCGCCCCAGGCATCGCCGAAGCCCTGCTGGCCACCGCCCTGGGCCTGGTCGCGGCCATCCCTGCCGTGGTCATCTACAACGTCTTCGCCCGCTCCATCGCCGGCTACAAGGCGCAGGTCTCCGACGCTTCCGCCCAGGTACTGCTGCTGGTCAGCCGTGACCTGGACCATCAAGGTGGCGAGCGCGCTGCCCCGCACATGGTGAAAGTGGGGTAAGCCATGGGCCTGCATCTCAACGAAGGTGGCGACGACCTCGCCGAAAACCACGAAATCAACGTCACGCCCTTCATCGACGTGATGCTGGTGCTGCTGATCATCTTCATGGTCGCAGCCCCGCTGGCCACGGTCGACATCAAGGTCGACCTGCCCGCCTCCACCGCAAAACCTGCGCCTAGGCCGGAAAAACCAGTGTTCGTCAGCGTCAAGGCCGACAAGAAGCTGTACGTCGGCGACGATGAAGTGGCCCAACCCGACCAGCTCGGCGCCCTGCTCGACGCCAAGACCAAGGGTGACAAGGAAACCACCATCTTCTTCCAGGCTGACAAGGGCGTCGACTACGGCGACCTGATGGAAGTGATGAACACCATGCGCGCCGCCGGTTACCTCAAGGTCGGCCTGGTCGGGCTCGAGACGGCAGCCAAGAAATGACGAAAACGCGCTCTAACATGGCGCGCTACGGCACCGCCCTGGCCATCGTGCTGGGCGTGCACGTAGTCGCCGTGGTGCTGACGCTCAACTGGTCGGTGCCCCAGGCCATCGAGCTGCCGCCGGCAGCGATGATGGTCGAGCTGGCACCGCTGCCGGAGCCCGCGCCGCCACCACCGCCGAAAGTCGCACCCAAACCGCCGACGCCGATCGAGGAACCGCCGCTGCCCAAGCTGGTAGAGGCGCCAAAGCCGAAGATCGCCATCCCCAAGCCACCCAAGCCCAAGGCCAAGCCGCAGCCGCCCAAGCCTGAGAAAAAGCCTGAGCCGCCGAAGGATGAACCGCCGGTAGACCAGGATGTGGCCGACACGCCGCCAAGCAACACGCCGCCACAGAAGTCCGCGGCACCGGCGCCGAGCATCGCCTCCAACAGCAATGCCCTGCCCAGCTGGCAGAGCGACCTGCTGCGCCACCTGGCGAAGTACAAGAAGTACCCCGAGGACGCTCGCCGTCGCGGGCTGCAGGGCATTAACCGCCTGCGCTTCGTGGTCGACGCCGAAGGCAAGGTGGTCTCGTACTCGCTGGCCGGTGGTTCAGGCAGCGCTGCGCTGGACCGCGCCACGCTGGAGATGATCCGCCGCGCAGGCACGGTGCCCAAGCCACCGGCCGAGTTGCTGAACAACGGCACCATCGAAGTGGTGGCACCGTTCGTGTACTCGCTGGACCGACGTTGACGTTTTTTGTTTCTGTCACAAAACGGCAAGTCTGATAACGTGCGTCTATCGATTGCAGCCGCTATGCTGGGGCCGCAACTTCATGGACGCACGTTATGACCCTCACCGAACTTCGCTACATCGTCACCCTCGCCCAGGAGCAGCACTTCGGCCACGCCGCCGAACGCTGCCACGTCAGCCAGCCCACGCTGTCGGTCGGCGTGAAGAAGCTCGAGGACGAGCTTGGCGTGCTGATCTTCGAACGCAGCAAGAGCGCCGTTCGTCTGACGCCGGTGGGTGAAAGCATCGTCGCCCAGGCACAGAAGGTGCTCGAGCAGGCCCAGGGCATCCGCGAACTGGCCCAGGCCGGCAAGAACCAACTTACCGCCCCGCTCAAGGTCGGCGCCATCTATACCGTCGGCCCGTACCTGTTCCCGCACCTCATTCCGCAACTGCACCGCGTTGCACCGCAGATGCCGCTGTACATCGAAGAAAACTTCACCCACGTGCTGCGCGAAAAACTGCGCAATGGTGAACTGGACGCGGTGATCATCGCCCTGCCGTTCAACGAAGCCGATGTGCTCACCCTGCCGCTGTATGACGAACCGTTCTGCGCACTGATGCCGGCCGATCACCCATGGACCGCGAAAAAGACCATCGACACCGCCCTGCTCAACGACAAGAGCCTGCTGCTGCTCGGTGAAGGCCACTGCTTCCGCGACCAGGTGCTCGAGGCCTGCCCGACGCTAAACAAGGGCGGCGAAGGTGCCAAGCACACCACGGTGGAGTCCAGCTCGCTGGAAACCATCCGCCACATGGTCGCCTCGGGCCTGGGCGTGTCGATCCTGCCGCTGTCGGCGGTGCACAGCCACCACTACGCCCCGGGCGTGATCGAAGTGCGCCCGCTCACTGCGCCAGCGCCGTTCCGCACCGTGGCCATCGCCTGGCGCGCCAGCTTCCCGCGGCCCAAGGCGATCGAAATCCTCGCCGACTCGATCCGCCTGTGCTCGGTGGCCAAGGCACCCACGGAAGAACCGGCCTGAGTCATGACTGAGCTGTCGAACGTCTCGGTCACCGCGCTCAAGGGCGTTGGCGAAGCCATGGCAGAGAAGCTCGCCAAGGTCGGCCTGGAGAATCTGCAGGATGTGCTGTTCCACCTGCCCCTGCGTTACCAGGACCGCACCCGTGTGGTGCCCATCGGCCAGTTGCGCCCGGGGCAGGATGCGGTGATCGAGGGCGTGGTCAGCGGCGCCGACGTCACCATGGGCAAGCGCCGCAGTCTGGTGGTGCGCCTGGGTGACGGTACCGGCGTGCTGAGCCTGCGCTTCTACCATTTCAGCAATGCGCAAAAAGAAGGCCTCAAGCGCGGCACCCACCTGCGCTGCTACGGCGAGGCCCGCCCTGGCGCCTCGGGGCTTGAGATTTACCACCCCGAATACCGCGCACTCAACGGCGATGAGCCGGCGCCGCCAGTGGAACAAACCCTCACGCCCATCTACCCGAGCACCGAAGGCCTGACGCAACAGCGCCTGCGCCTGTTGTGCCAGCAGAGCCTGGGCATGCTTGGCCCGCGCAGCCTGCCCGACTGGCTGCCCGACGAACTGGCCCGCGATTATCAATTGGCGCCGCTGGACGACGCCATTCGCTACCTGCACAACCCGCCGGCCGACGCCGATGTGGACGAACTTGCCGAAGGCCACCACTGGGCCCAGCACCGCCTGGCCTTCGAAGAGCTGCTGACCCACCAGCTTTCACAGCAGCGCCTGCGCGAAAGCCAGCGCGCCCTGCGTGCGCCGGTGCTGCCCAAGGCCAGCCGCCTGCCGGCGCAGTACCTGGCCAACCTCGGCTTCAGCCCCACCGGCGCCCAGCAGCGCGTCGGCAACGAGATCGCCTACGACCTTGCCCAGCACGAGCCGATGATGCGCCTGGTGCAGGGTGACGTGGGTGCCGGCAAGACCGTGGTCGCCGCCCTGGCCGCGCTGCAGGCGCTGGAGGCCGGCTACCAGGTGGCACTGATGGCGCCCACCGAGATTCTCGCCGAACAGCACTACATCACCTTCAAGCGCTGGCTGGAGCCGCTGGGCATCGAGGTGGCGTGGCTGGCCGGCAAGCTCAAGGGCAAGGCCCGCGCCAGCGCACTGGAACAGATCGCCGGCGGTACGCCGATGGTGGTCGGCACCCATGCGCTGTTCCAGGACGAGGTGCAGTTCAAGCACCTGGCCCTGGCGATCATCGACGAGCAGCACCGCTTCGGCGTGCAGCAGCGCCTGGCGCTGCGCAAGAAAGGCGTGATGGGCCAACTGTGCCCGCACCAGCTGATCATGACCGCCACGCCCATCCCGCGCACACTGGCCATGAGCGCCTACGCCGACCTGGACACCTCGATCCTCGACGAACTGCCCCCCGGGCGCACCCCGGTGAACACCGTGCTGGTGGCCGACAGCCGCCGCTTCGAGGTGGTCGAGCGGGTACGCGCCGCCTGCGCCGAGGGGCGCCAGGCCTACTGGGTGTGCACGCTGATCGAGGAGTCCGAAGAACTCACCTGTCAGGCCGCCGAAAGCACCTTCGAAGAGCTTGGCAGCGCCCTGGGCGAACTGCGCGTGGGGCTGATCCACGGGCGCATGAAGCCTGTTGAAAAAGCCGCGGTGATGGCCGAGTTCAAGGCCGGCAACCTGCAGTTGCTGGTGGCCACTACGGTGATCGAGGTGGGCGTGGACGTACCCAATGCCAGCCTGATGATCATCGAAAACCCCGAGCGCCTGGGCCTGGCCCAGCTGCACCAGCTGCGCGGCCGGGTTGGCCGGGGCAGCGCGGCAAGCCACTGCGTATTGCTGTACCACCCGCCGCTGTCGCAGATCGGCCGCGAGCGGCTGGGCATCATGCGGGAAACCAACGACGGTTTCGTCATCGCCGAAAAGGACCTGGAACTGCGCGGCCCCGGCGAGATGCTCGGGACCCGCCAGACCGGCCTGCTGCAGTTCAAGGTCGCCGACCTGATGCGCGACGCCGACCTGTTGCCGGCCGTGCGTGACGCAGCCCAGGCCCTGCTGGCACGCTGGCCGGACCACGTCAGCCCGCTGCTCGACCGCTGGCTGCGCCACGGCCAGCAATATGGCCAGGTGTGACGCCCGTCCCATTATGGATCCAGCTTGCCGGTCAGGCTGGTTATACTTCGCGTTCAAAAGAATTAGTGGATACAGACCATGACTGAAGTTGCCCTCGACACTGCAACCCCACACGCACCGTCTGTCATCCGGCTGTTGCTCGAAAAACTCGGCGTGGCGTTCGTCGAGGTGCCGGAACACCCTGAGCTGCCAGCCGCCTCGCGGGTGCAGGCGATCCTGCTCGATGACGAGATCGGCGCCCTGATGGTGCTGTTCCCCTACAGCAAGCTGCTGGACCTGAACCGCCTCGAAGAGCTGACCGGGCGCAAGCTCAAGGCCGTGCCCTTGCCGCGCCTCAAGCAGATGCTCGACAAGCACCAGCTCAAGGCCCTGCCGGCGATCCCCGCACTGACCAGCTCGCCGTGCCTGTACGAAGGCAAGCTGCTCGAGGCCGAGTACCTGCTGATCCAGTCCGGTGAAGCCGGGCTGCTGCTGAAGATCCAGCGTGACGACTTCAAGCGCATGCTCGCCAAGGCCAGCGCCGGCGCGTTCGGCCAGCCGGTACGCGACATCCGCCCCAACCTTGACCGACCTGGCGACGACTCCCGCGAAATCACCCTGGCGGTGGAAGCCTTCACCGCCCGGCGCATCCAGAAGCGCCTTGAAGAAACCATCGAAATTCCGCCGCTGGCCGACACCGCGCAAAAGATCATCAAGCTGCGCGTCGACCCCAATGCCAGCATCGATGACATCACCGGCGTGGTCGAAACCGACCCAGCCCTGGCCGCGCAAGTGGTCAGCTGGGCCGCCTCGCCCTACTACGCCTCACCGGGCAAGATCCGCTCGGTGGAAGACGCCATCGTACGCGTGCTGGGCTTTGACCTGGTAATCAACCTGGCCTTGGGCCTGGCCTTGGGCAAGACCCTGAGCCTGCCCAAGGACCACCCGCAACAGGCCACGCCGTACTGGCAGCAGTCGATCTACACCGCTGCGGTGATCGAGGGCCTGACCCGCGCCATGCCGCGTGCCGAGCGTCCTGAAGCCGGCCTGACCTACCTCGCAGGCCTGCTGCACAACTTCGGCTACCTGCTGCTGGCCCACGTGTTCCCGCCGCACTTCTCGCTGATCTGCCGCCACCTGGAAGTCAACCCGCACCTGTGCCACAGCTACGTGGAGCAACACCTGCTGGGCATCAGCCGCGAGCAGATCGGCGCCTGGCTGATGAAGCTGTGGGACATGCCGGACGAGCTGTCCGCTGCGCTGCGCTTCCAGCACGACCCGCATTACGACGGCGAGTTCTCGCAGTTCCCCAATCTGGTGTGCCTGGCCGTGCGCCTGCTGCGCTCGCGGGGCATCGGCTCCGGCCCGCAGGATGAAATCCCGGACGAGCTGCTCGAGCGCCTGGGGCTGACCCGGGACAAGGCCGAAGAAGTGGTGAACAAGGTGCTGGAAGCCGAAGCGCTGCTGCGCGAGCTGGCTTCGCAGTTCCAGGCGCCGCATTGAAGGCCGCAGCATCCCTCTAGGAGCCGGCTTGCCGGCGATGGCGCCCTCAAAGGCAACTGGCCTCATCGCTGGCAAGCCAGCTCCTACAGGGGTCTGCTCAGCCAGCTGATCTCAGGCTTTCTTCTTCGGCTTCAGGTACTTCATCAAGCCCTGGAACCAGATCACCAGCGCCGGGTTGCCCTTGATCTGGATGCTCTTGTCCTGAATACCCTGCATGAACGCCAGCTGCTTGTTGCCCGCCTGCAGGGTGGCAAAGCCGTAGGCGGCATCCTTGAACGCGATGGCGAAAGCCGGCTGCGGGTGCAAGCCGCCTTTGCTGCTGATGCGCTGATCCTTCACCGTGAAATGCCGGGCAACCTTGCCGTCGAGGGTCTGCATCTGGAACACCAGGTCCTTGCCCTGCAGCTGCTGCTGGAACGCCGGGTTCTTGCGGCTGGCCTTGGCCATCAGCAGGCCCATGGCCCAGAGAAGAAAGCGAAACTTCATCAACGCCCCTCGATTTAAAAATGACTGAGGCGCGCAGTTTATCCGCTTATTGGTTTATTTACGCAAGTTAGCCACATTTTCCCGCCACAAACGCAACGGGCGCCTTCAGGCGCCCGTTTGATCAACCGCTAAGGTTGCCGCGTTACTTCTTCTTGGCTGGCTTGGCCGGGGTATTGACGCTGTCACGCAGGTTCTTGCCGGGCTTGAAGGCAACGGTATTGCTGGCCTTGATCTTCACTGGCTGACCGGTTTGCGGGTTCTTGCCGGTGCGCGCGCCGCGGTGGCGTTTTTCGAAGGTGCCGAAACCGACCAGGGTGACGGTGTCCTTGTCGAGCGCGCCGGTGATGCTGTCGAGAATCGCGTTGAGGACCTGGTTGGCCTTTTCCTTGGTCAGATCGGCCTTTTCGGCAATGACTGCGGCGAGTTCTGGTTTACGCATAGTGAAGCCTCTTTGACGGGATTTTTTGTTGTTATGCCGTGCTGCCGGGGGCAGCGTTCAAGGCACCGCAGGCTCTAGGCTGCGGTAGACGCAAGTGAGAATGGCACGCCGTAGGGGGCCGCGCCAGTACCTGGGCGGCCATTGTCGCGGCAAGAACAGGATAAATCCGACAGAACACCGTCTATTTACGCCATCAGCGGCGGCAACTGGCGATTCAGCGCCAGTTTCTCCATCACTGCCGCGCCGGTCAGCGCGTAGCCCAGCAACTGGCCTTCAGCCCCATGGCACAGCACTTTCAGGTCGGCGCCAGCGCCCTCCACCTGCCAGGTGCCTTCAAGCCCTTGCGGCGGTGGCGACACCACCAGTGGGCAGGCCGGGGTTTTCACCGTCACCGGCATCGGCCCGTAGCTGACCGCGGTCGGGGTGCCGGCCAAGGTCTGCGCCAGGGCGCGGGCGCAGGTCATCAGCGGCATCACGTACAGCAGGTTGATACCCTGCACCTCGGCGCAGTCGCCCAAGGCAAAGATATTGGCGTGGGAGGTGCGCAACTGGCGGTCGACCACCACCCCACGGTTGATCTGCAGCCCGGCAGCGGCCGCCAGGTCAGTGCGCGGGCGCAGGCCGATGGCCGAAACCACCAGGTCGCAGGCGATCACGCGGCCATCGGACAGGTGCGCCTGCAGTGCGTCGCCCGCCCGTTGCAGGCGGGTCAACACCGGCCCCAGGTGAAAGCGTACACCCAGCCCTTCCAGGCCAGCCTGCACGGCGGCGGCCGCCGCCGGGTGCAGCAGGGTCGGCATCACCTGCTCGCAGGGCGCCACCACATCGCATTGGAAGCCGCCCAGGGTCATGTCGTTGGCGAACTCGCAGCCGATCAGGCCGGCGCCGAGGATCAGCACCCGCTGCTTGCCCTCGGCTGCAGCGCGAAAGCGCGCGTAGTCCTCAAGGTCGTTGATCGGGAACACCAGGTCGCCGGCATCGCCCTCGATGGGCACCTGCACGGTCTGCGCGCCCCAGGCCAGCACCAGGTCGCGGTACTCGACCGCCTCCTCGCCGATCCACAGGCGTTTGTGGCCCGGGTCGATACCGCTGATGCGGGTGTGGGTGCGGATTTCGGCATTCAGCTGCTCGGCCATGGCGCCGGGCTCGGCCATACACAGGCCGTCGGCGTCCTTGTGCTTGGCAAAGCCGGTCGACAGCATGGGCTTGGAGTACGAGCGGCCGTCGTCGGCGGTAATCAGCAGCAGCGGCGTTTCGCTGTCGAGCTTGCGAAACTCGCGGGCCAGGTTGTAGCCGGCAAGGCCGGTGCCGATGATCACCACAGGGGCCGTCATGTCGTGCTTCCTTCAAGTCAGTACAGGTTGCGATCAGCCGATGGCGATCATTTCGAAGTCGCTCTTGCCCACGCCGCAGTCCGGGCACAGCCAGTCTTCAGGTACATCTTCCCAGCGGGTGCCGGGGGCGATGCCGTCGTCCGGCCAGCCTTCGGCTTCGTCATAGATCAGGCCGCAGACAATGCATTGCCATTTTTTCATCAGGGGGTCCTCGGTCAGGTGTCTTGTCGCAACTGGTGGTCACCGTCCAGTAGGAGCCGGCTTGCCGGCGATTGCGTCAGATCAGGCAACGAGGTTGCAGGTTCCGGCCCTATCGCCGGCAAGCCGGCTCCTACAGGAGATGGCGCACCGCGCAATCTCGTCCAGGCTTTGTACGGCATGCTGGCCGCCGGGGCAATCGTGCTAAGCTCGCCGCCTCTCTGGCTGTCACAAGCATACCGACGTGTCGTACGAAACCCCGCAAGCAGCCGCTGTCGCGTGGCTGGCGTATCCACAGCTGGCGAACACTCGCGACCAGCGCACCCTCGACTGGCTGTTCGACGAAGGCTCCCTCACCCGTCGCCTGACCCGTCTTTCCGGCGACAACTTCAGCGTCACGCCCCTGTTCGAAGGCTGGCAAACCCTGCGCGACGACGAATGCGCGGCCCTGGGCCTGGCGCCCGGTGCCGAGGGCTGGGTGCGCGAGGTGTACCTGCGCGGCCACGGCCAACCCTGGGTGTTCGCCCGCAGCGTGGCCGGGCGCAGCGTGCTGCAGCGTGGCGGCCTGGACCTCGAGACCCTCGGCAGCCGCTCACTGGGCGAGTTGCTGTTCTGCGACCAGGCGTTCATCCGCCACCCCATCGAGGTGTGCAGTTATCCACAACCCTGGCTACCCGCCGATGCAGCCCATGCCGGGCTGTGGGGGCGCCGCTCGCGCTTCGAGCGCGCCGGGCTCGACCTGCTGGTGGCCGAGGTGTTTCTGCCGGCACTGTGGCAGGCGGACAAGGAGGCTAACCGCTGATGTACCTGCAACTGCTCAAGTCGCTCAACCGCCTGCACCCGCGGGCCTGGGACTTCGTCCAACTGAGCCGCATGGACCGCCCGATCGGCATCTACCTGCTGCTGTGGCCGACGCTGACGGCGGTGTGGATCGCCGGCAACGGCTCGCCGACCCTGGCCAACGTGCTGATCTTCGGCCTGGGCGTGGTGCTGATGCGCGCCGCCGGCTGCTGCATCAACGACTTTGCCGACCGCAAGGTCGACGGTCACGTCAAGCGCACCGCCGACCGGCCGCTGGCCAGCGGCCGGGTCAAGCCGCGCGAGGCGCTGGCACTGTTCGCGGTGCTGGTGGCGGTGAGTTTCCTGCTGGTGCTGTGCACGAATGCCACCACGGTGTGGCTGTCGTTCGGCGCCGTGGCCCTGGCCGCCTGCTACCCGTTCATGAAGCGCTACACCTACTACCCGCAGGTGGTACTGGGCGCGGCGTACTCCTGGGGCATCCCCATGGCCTTTACCGCCGCTGGCGGCGAGCTGCCGGCCAGCGCCTGGCTGCTATACATCGCCAACCTGCTGTGGACCGTGGGCTACGACACCTACTACGCCATGGTCGACCGAGACGACGACCTGAAGATCGGGGTGAAATCCACCGCCATCCTGTTCGGCGAGGCCGACCGGGTGATCATCCTCAGCCTGCAACTGCTGTCGCTGGGCTGCCTGCTGCTGGCCGGCAGCCGCTTCGAGCTGGGTGGCTGGTTCCACTTGGGGCTTCTGGGGGCGGCGGCGTGCTTTGCCTGGGAGTTCTGGTCGACCCGCAAGCTGGACCGCGAGTCGTGCTTCAAGGCGTTCCTGCACAACCATTGGGCGGGGATGCTGGTGTTCGTGGGGGTGGTGCTGGATTACGCACTGCGTTGAGGCTGATGGCCTCTATAACTTCTGTACAGCAAGCCACAACTCATTGATTGAACGCGGACACTGTGGGAGCGGCCTTGTGCCGCTACCACAGGGGTCATGCACACTTGAAAAATCAGCGCTCAACAGACCAACCGTATATCAGGGCTTGGCCACGTGCCAGACGTCCTTCATGCCGTCGCCGGTCATGTCACCGGCTTTCTTGTCCTTGACGAAGGTGTACAGCGGCTTGCCGTCATAGGCCCACTGCATCTTGCCGTCGTCGCGCTTGATCTGCGTCCACTTGCCTTCGGCCTTTTCGCCGTCGCTGACCATCAGCGGCGGCCAGTTGGTCGCGCACTCGCCATTGCACATGGACTTGCCGCCGGCGTCCTTGTCGAAGGTGTACAGGGTCATGCCTTGATGGTCGACCCACATGCCGTCCTTCTCCATGGCGTGATGGGCCGACGCCACCCCCGGCAATGCCAGTGCAGCGAAAAGGGCCATCCAGCTCAGCGTATGTCGTGTCATTGGATTCACCATTGTTTCGGGGTGGAAAGGGTTCTGGTTGCCGTCACGGCGGCCCCTTGAAGCCTAGCCCAGTCATGGAATGTCGCCAGAACAGCCAATGAGCTGTCACACAGCTGCAATAATTCCGTTATCTAATGCGGGCCAAGACACCGTTCCCGGGAGAGGTAATAGAGCATGGTTGGCAGAAACATTCTGATCGTCGACGACGAAGCGCCTATCCGCGAGATGATCGCCGTTGCATTGGAAATGGCCGGCTATGACTGCCTGGAGGCCGAAAACTCGCAACAGGCCCACGCCATCATCGTCGACCGCAAGCCGGACCTGATCCTGCTCGACTGGATGCTGCCGGGCACCTCGGGCATCGAACTGGCCCGGCGCCTGAAGCGCGATGAGCTGACCGGGGACATCCCGATCATCATGCTCACCGCCAAGGGCGAAGAGGACAACAAGATCCAGGGGCTCGAAGTGGGCGCCGACGACTACATCACCAAGCCGTTCTCGCCGCGCGAGCTGGTGGCGCGCCTGAAGGCCGTGCTGCGCCGCACCGGCCCGAGCGACAGCGAAGCGCCGATCGAAGTGGGCGGCCTGCTGCTCGACCCGATCAGCCACCGCGTCACCATCGACGGCAAGCCGGCCGAGATGGGCCCCACCGAATACCGCCTGCTGCAGTTCTTCATGACCCACCAGGAGCGCGCCTACACCCGTGGCCAGTTGCTCGACCAGGTATGGGGCGGCAACGTGTATGTGGAGGAGCGCACGGTAGACGTGCATATCCGCCGCCTGCGCAAGGCACTGGGTGAAGCTTACGAAAATCTGGTACAAACCGTCCGCGGCACTGGCTATCGCTTCTCGACCAAGAGCTGATCGAAGCCCTTAAGCGCCCGTTGTACAAGGACTGTCAATTGAACCAGAACTGGCACGCGACCCTGATTCGCCACATGCTGCTGCTGATCACCGTCTGCCTGATCGGCGGCCTGGCCAGCGGTTACTACGGCTGGTGCCTGGCCATCGGCCTGGCGTTCTACCTGGGCTGGACGCTCAAGCAGCTGCTGCGCCTGCACGACTGGCTGCGCAACCACCAGCCCGACGAAGCCCCGCCCGACGGCTACGGCCTGTGGGGCGAGGTGTTCGACAGCATCTACCACCTGCAACGGCGCGACCAGCGCGTGCGCGGGCGCCTGCAGGCGGTGATCGACCGGGTGCAGGAGTCCACCGCCGCCCTGCGCGATGCGGTGATCATGCTCGACAGCGAAGGCAACCTTGAGTGGTGGAACCGCGCCGCCGAAACCCTGCTGGGCTTCAAGACCCCGCAGGACGGCGGCCAGCCGGTGACCAACCTGGTGCGCCACCCGCGCTTCAAGGAATACTTCGAAGCGGAGAACTATGCCGAGCCGCTCGAGATTCCCTCGCCGATCAATGACCGCCTGCGCGTGCAGTTGCAACTCACCCGCTACGGCAACAACGAGCACCTGATGCTGGTGCGCGATGTCACCCGCATTCACCAGCTCGAACAGATGCGCAAGGACTTCGTCGCCAACGTCTCCCACGAGCTGCGCACGCCGCTGACGGTGATCACCGGCTACCTGGAAACCCTGCTGGACAACGTCGAAGGCGTGAACCCGCGCTGGGGCCGCGCCCTGCAGCAAATGAGCGCCCAGGGTTCGCGCATGCAGACCCTGCTCAACGACCTGCTGCTGCTGGCCAAGCTCGAAGCCACCGATTACCCCTCGGACAACCAGCCAGTGCTGGTCGACAGCCTGCTGACTGCCATCAAGAACGACGCCCAGGCGCTGTCCGGCCCGCGCAACCAGCGCATCAGCCTGGAAGCGGCACCCGGCATTCGCCTCAAGGGCAGCGAGTCGGAGCTGCGCAGCGCGTTTTCCAACCTGGTGTTCAACGCCGTCAAGTACACCCAGGACGAAGGCAATATCCGTATTCGCTGGTGGGCCGACGAACAGGGCGCGCATTTGAGCGTGCAGGATTCAGGGGTGGGCATCGAGGCCAAGCACCTGCCGCGGCTGACCGAGCGCTTCTACCGGGTCGACTCCAGCCGCGCTTCCAACACCGGCGGCACCGGGCTGGGGCTGGCGATCGTCAAGCATGTGCTGATGCGCCACCGCGGCAAGCTGGAGATCAGCAGCGTGCCGGGGCACGGCAGTACCTTCACCTGTCATTTTGCCCCGGCACAATTGGTCTCGAACAAGGGATGAGCCTACGGGCTTGCCCGGCGATGGTAGTGCGCCCCTTTGCTTTTGCCGCCCCAGCCGCTACATTGGATCCCCTGTGCCAGCAATCGCTGGCACTTTTTTTCCCCTAATTTCACCGACGGACCCTGTAAAAACCCCATCATGGACCCTTCCCCTGGTATCAGCCTCACCTCGTTGTTCGCCGATTTCGGCATGATTCTCTTCGCCTTGTTCCTAGTGCTGCTCAACGGCTTCTTCGTTGCCGCCGAGTTCGCCATGGTCAAGCTGCGCGCCACCCGCGTCGAGTCCATCGCCGAGCTGCATGGCTGGCGCGGCAGCATCCTGCGCAAGGTGCACAACCAGCTCGACGCCTACTTGTCGGCGTGCCAGCTGGGCATCACCCTGGCCTCGCTGGGCCTGGGCTGGGTCGGCGAGCCGGCCTTCGCCCACCTGCTCGAACCTTTGCTGGCCTACTTCGGCGTAGACTCGCCCGAGCTGATCAAGGGCATCTCGTTCTTCGTCGCGTTCTTCGTCATCTCCTACCTGCACATCGTGGTTGGCGAGCTGGCGCCCAAGTCCTGGGCGATCCGCAAGCCCGAGCTGCTTTCGCTGTGGACAGCGGTGCCGCTGTACCTGTTCTACTGGGCGATGTACCCAGCCATCTACCTGCTCAACGCCAGCGCCAACACCATCTTGCGCATCGCCGGGCAAGGCGAGCCCGGCCCGCACCACGAGCACCACTACAGCCGCGAGGAGCTCAAGCTGATCCTGCACTCCAGCCGTGGCCAGGACCCAAGCGACCAGGGCATGCGCGTGCTGGCCTCAGCGGTGGAGATGGGCGAGCTGGAAGTGGTCGACTGGGCCAACTCCCGCGAGGACATGGTCAGCATCGACGCCAACGCGCCGCTCAAGCAGATCCTGGCCTTGTTCCGCCGCCACAAGTTCAGCCGCTACCCGGTGTACGACGCCGAGCGCGAGGAATTCACCGGCCTGCTGCACATCAAGGACCTGCTGCTGGAGCTGGCCGAGCTGGACCAGATGCCCGAAACCATCGACCTGGAAGACCTCGCCCGCCCACTGGAGCGTGTGTCGCGGCACATGCCGCTGTCGCAGCTGCTGGAGCAGTTCCGCAAGGGTGGTGCGCACTTCGTGCTGGTTGAAGAGGCCGACGGCAAGGTGATCGGCTACCTGACCATGGAAGACGTGCTGGAAGTGCTGGTAGGTGACATCCAGGACGAGCACCGCAAGACCGAGCGCGGCATCCTCGCCTACCAGCCGGGCAAGCTGCTGGTACGCGGTGACACGCCGCTGTTCAAGGTGGAGCGCCTGCTGGGCATCGACCTGGACCACATCGAAGCCGAAACCCTCGCCGGGCTGGTGTACGAAAGCCTCAAGCGCGTGCCCGAGGAAGAGGAAGTGATGGAGGTCGAAGGCCTGCGCATCATCATCAAGAAGATGAAAGGGCCGAAGATCGTGCTGGCCAAGGTGCTCAAGCTGGATTGATCGACATCCAGGGGTCATCGCAGGACAAGCCCCACAGGTACAGCACCAGATTCAGGCTCTGTGCAATCCTGTGGGAAGCGGCCTTGTGTCGCGATGGGCCGCAAAGCGGCCCCAGAATATCGGCATCCTGCATAATCGCCGGGGCTGCTGCGCAGCCCAATCGCGGCACAAGGCCGCTTCCCACAAGAATCGAGTCGGCTTCTAAAAATTGAGCAAGACAGTTGCTCCCACGTTCTCTCGTGGGAGCGGGCTTGCCCCGCGATGCCTTCAAGGATTCCCCGCCGTAAAGTCCGGCATCCCGCCAATCGGCCGGTCGAACTGGTAGGGGATCGACTCCAGCGCCAGCCCCACGTTGCGCTGCACCACAAAATGCAGGTGCGGCCCGCTGCTGTTGCCGGTGTTGCCCGACTTGGCCAGCGCCTGGCCCACCACCACCTGCTGCCCCTCCTTCACCACCACCGACCCGCGCATCAGGTGCAGGTACACGCCCATGGTGCCGTCCGGGTGCAGGATGCGCACGAAATTGCCCGCCGGGTTGGTGCCGCGGCCGGTCTGCAGGTTCTCGATCTTCACCACCACCCCGCCGCGGGCGGCGATGATTGGCGTGCCTTCGGGCATGGCGATGTCGATGGCATAGCGGCCCTTGGGCCCGAAGTGGCTGAAGCGCCCGTTGGGCCCCTGGCTGATGCGAAACGGCCCGCCCTTCCACGGGAACGGGTAGCGGTAGGCCTGCGAGCGCAGCACCGGGTCGCCCATGGCGTACTGGAAGTTGCTCTTGTACTTCAGCGGCCCGCCCGGGGCGGCCAGCACGGCGCTGAGCAGCAGGGTCGAGCGCGGCGCCACCACCCGCCGCACGATGCGCGGTGCGTTACCGCCGAAGGCGTTGGCCAGCCCGTCCAGGCGCAGTTCTACCTCCATCGGCACATACAACTCGTTGCGCGCCAGAAAGCGCACCCCGCCGGGGAACGGCTCGGTCTGCAGGCGCACCTTGCCATCCACCCGCTCGAGCATCTGCTCGCGGAACACGAAAGGTTTGGCGCCGGGGCTGGGGCGGTCGGAGTAGGACACCACGCCGTAGTTGTCGGTGGTCTTGTAGATGGTCATTCCCAGGCTCGACGCCGAGGCCGTGAACAACGTGCAGAGCAGCAGCAGGCGGGCGGCGGGCATGATGGTGGCCATTTGACAGATAACGTCTGTCGAAGCCTAGCAGCCGGTTTTGAGAGGGGTATGACAGTTGGTCGGGAGGTTGGCCTGTACCGGCCCTATCGCCGGCAAGCCGGCTCCTACAGGGATCGCGTCGTCTGTAGGAGCCGGCCAGGCTCAGGCCCCGGGCGTGAAGTGCTTCTGGGTCGTGCCGCGGGCGATCAGCCGCGACAGGTAGTCGAGCTTCTGCGCATCCTGGTCAACGAACTTGAAGGTCAATTGCAGCCAGTCGCTCTCAGGCTTTGGCTCCAGCGCGGCGATGGCATGCAGGTAGCCGTTCAGGCGCGCCACCTCGGCGTTATCGCCCTGCTCCAGGTCCAGTACCGCGCCTTCGAGCACCTGCGGCAGGTTGGCGCTGCGGCGCACCACCAGCAGGGCCTCTTTCAGGCTCAGGGCCTTGATGACGCAAGCCTGCGGGCCACTGGCCAGGCGCAGTTGGCCCTGGCCACGGCCAGCCGGGGCGGCGGCAGGGCTTCTGGGCGTCGGCGCGTTGATCAACGGCTTGGGGGCTGCGGCAACCGGGGCAGCAGCAGGCGCAGCCACCTTGGCGGCCTCCGGGCGCCCGCCAGTCAGGGCGCTGAGCGAGTCGTTGGCAAAGGCCGAGTTGGCACGCGCCTGGGCGCCGGCCATCAAGCTGTCGAGCTTGCCGATCTTGGTCAGGGACTTTTTCACCTTGGTCAGCAGCTGCTCGTTGGTGAACGGCTTGCCGACAAAGTCGGAGACGCCGGCCTGGATGGCCTGGATCACGTTCTCCTTGTCACCACGGCTGGTCACCATGATGAACTGCATGGCTTTCATTTCTTCCTGCTGGCGGCACCAGGTCAGCAGCTCGAGGCCGGACATTTCCGGCATCTCCCAGTCGCACAGGACCAGGTCGAAACGCTCCTTGGCGAGCATGGCCATGGCCTTGCGGCCGTTGACCGCGTCTTCGATCACCATGCCCGGGAAGGCATTACGCAGGCACTTCCTTACCAGATCGCGGATGAACGGGGCATCGTCCACGACCAGCACATTGACTTTACTCATCGATACTCCTCTTGAATCCCGACTAGCATACCGCCGACTGATGGCAATTTGCCAAACCACTGGTCACGCCGGGACTTCTCTGATCGTTCGCGGGTGCCTGCTGGTGCTCGACCACAAACGAAAACGCCCGGCACAAGCCGGGCGTGATGCTCGGGAGCAATCTTATTTATCGTCCGGTTCAGCCGGAACATTAGCGCTTTCGCCCTCGTTGGAGGCAGTGCCTTCAACTTCGGCCTTCATGCGCTTGAGGCCCATGTGGCGCACGTCGGTGCCGCGCACCAGGTAGATCACCAGCTCCGAGATGTTGCGCGCGTGGTCGCCGATACGCTCCAGCGAACGCAGCGCCCAGATCACGCTGAGCACGCGGGAGATCGAGCGCGGGTCTTCCATCATGTAGGTGACCAGTTCGCGCAGCGCGGTCTTGTACTCGCGGTCGATGGTCTTGTCGTACTGGGCCACCGACAGCGCAAGGTCTGCGTCGAAGCGGGCGAAGGCATCCAGTGCGTCACGCACCATGTTGCGGACCTGGTCGCCGATGTGGCGCACCTCCACATAACCGCGTGGCGACTCGCCTTCCTCGCACAGCTGGATGGCGCGGCGGGCGATCTTGGTCGACTCGTCACCGATGCGCTCCAGGTCGATCACCGACTTGGAAATGCTGATGATCAGGCGCAGGTCGGAGGCCGCCGGCTGGCGACGGGCGAGGATGCGCACGCACTCCTCGTCGATGTTGCGCTCCATCTGGTTGATCTGCTCGTCGACCTCGCGCACCTGCTGGGCCAGGCCCGAGTCGGCCTCGATCAGCGCGGTGACCGCGTCGTTGACCTGCTTCTCGACCAGGCCGCCCATCGCCAGAAGGTGGCTGCGCACCTCTTCGAGCTCGGCGTTGAACTGCTGGGAGATGTGATGGGTAAGGCTTTCTTTGTTGATCATCGTTTCGCTCCGCGAAGAAGCTGCAAGCTTCAAGTAGTTCGTATCGTTCCCTGGCCTGTAGGAGCGGCCTTGTGCCGCGAAAGGGCCGCGAAGCGGCCCCAAGGTTTCAGCCCTGAGGCAACCATCGCCGGGGCTGCTTTGCAGCCCTTTCGCGGCACAAGGCCGCTCCTACACAGGCATCCTGTAGCCAGCTGCTAGCCGTAACGACCGGTGATGTAGTCTTCGGTCTGCTTCTTCGCCGGGTTGGTGAACAGGGTGTCGGTATCACCGAATTCCACCAGTTTGCCCATGTACATGAACGCGGTGTAGTCCGAAACACGGGCTGCCTGCTGCATGTTATGGGTCACGATGACGATGGTGTACTTGGATTTCAGTTCGTAGATCAGCTCTTCGACCTTCAGCGTGGAGATCGGGTCCAGTGCCGAGCAGGGTTCGTCGAGCAGCAGTACTTCAGGCTCCACGGCGATGGTACGGGCGATCACCAGACGCTGCTGCTGGCCACCGGACAGGCCCAGTGCCGAATCGTGCAGGCGGTCCTTGACCTCATCCCACAAAGCGGCGCCCTTCAGTGCCCACTCGACGGCTTCGTCGAGAGTGCGCTTCTTGTTGATGCCCTGGATGCGCAGGCCGTAGACCACGTTCTCGTAGATGGTCTTGGGGAACGGGTTGGGCTTCTGGAACACCATGCCCACCCGGCGGCGCAGCTCGGCCACGTCCTCGCCCTTGCGGTAGATGTTATTACCGTACAGGTTGATGGCGCCCTCGACGCGGCAGCCGTCAACCAGGTCGTTCATGCGGTTGAAGGTACGCAGCAGCGTGGACTTGCCGCAGCCGGACGGGCCGATGAAGGCGGTCACGCGCTGCTTGGGGATATTCATCTGCACGTCGAACAGCGCTTGCTTTTCGCCGTAGAACAGCGACAGTCCAGGCACTTCGATGGCCACGGTCTCTTCGGCCAGGCGCAGGCTCTGCTTGTCGCGGCCCAGGGCCGACATGTCGATGCCGTGGGTATGAGCTTCGTGTTGCATGTTCTTACTCCTTTTGTAGCTGCAGGCTATCAGCTGCAAGCTGCAAGTTTGAGCAAAGCGGCAATCTTCTGAGAGCTTGCCGCTTGTGGCTTAAGGCTTTGAAATCAGCTGTCGAGGGCCTTGTACTTCTCGCGCAGGTGGTTACGAATCCACACCGCCGACAGGTTCAGGGTGGCAATCACCATCACCAACAGCAGCGCGGTGGCGTACACCAGCGGCCGCGCGGCCTCGACGTTGGGGCTCTGGAAGCCGACGTCGTAGATATGGAAGCCCAGGTGCATGATCTTCTGGTCCAGGTGCAGGTACGGGTAGTTGCCGTCCAGCGGCAGCGACGGCGCCAGCTTCACCACGCCCACCAGCATCAGCGGGGCCACTTCGCCGGCGGCGCGGGCCACGGCGAGGATCATGCCGGTCATCATGGCCGGGCTGGCCATCGGCAAGACGATCTTCCACAGGGTCTCGGCCTTGGTCGCGCCCAGGGCCAGGGAGCCTTCACGCACGGTCCGCGGGATACGCGCCAGGCCTTCCTCGGTGGCCACGATCACCACCGGCACCGCCAGCAGCGCCAGGGTCAAGGATGCCCACAGCAGGCCTGGGGTACCCAGCGTTGGCGCCGGCAGCGACTCGGGGAAGAACAACCGGTCGATGGAGCCGCCCAGCACGTAGACGAAGAAGCCCAGGCCGAACACGCCGTAGACGATCGCCGGAACGCCCGCCAGGTTGTTCACCGCGATGCGGATCAGGCGGGTCACCGGGCCTTGCCGTGCGTACTCGCGCAGGTACACCGCCGCCAGCACGCCGAACGGTGTGACGATAACGGCCATGATCAGGGTCATCATCACGGTACCGAAGATGGCCGGGAAGATACCGCCCTCGGTGTTGGCTTCACGCGGGTCGTCGCTGAGGAATTCCCACACCTTGGCGAAGTAGGTGCCCATCTTGGTCATGCCGGACATGGCGTTCGGCTGGATCGCGTGGACCACCTTGCTGAGGTTGATCTCCACTTCGCGGCCGTTGCCGTCGCGGGCGACCAGGCTGTCGCGGGCAAAGGCCTGGTGCAGGCCGGTGAGGCGCTCCTCGATGGCCTTGTAGCGGTTGTTCAGCTCGGCGCGCTCGGCGTCCATGTCGGCCTGGGCGGCGGCGTCCAGCTTGCCGTCCAGCTCCAGCTTGCGGCTGTGCAGGCGCAGGCGCTCCAGGCCATGGTTGATGGCACCGATGTCCTTTTTCTCGAGCTTGACCAACTGGTCGTTGAGGTCGCTGGCACGCTTGAGGCGGGTTTGCAGCTCGTTCCAGGCCTCAGGGCCCTGGGCGACCACACGGCCCTCTTCCTTGACGCTGACCAGGAAGCCGTAGAAGTTGCCCCACTCGCGGCGCTCCAGGGCGATCAGCTCGGCGGGCTTTTGCTCGTCCACCAGCCAGTCACCGACCAGCCAGGTGAAGTCGCT
This sequence comes from Pseudomonas fakonensis, assembly GCF_019139895.1. GTDB lineage: Bacteria > Pseudomonadota > Gammaproteobacteria > Pseudomonadales > Pseudomonadaceae > Aquipseudomonas > Aquipseudomonas fakonensis. The sequence continues at coordinate 6,052,543 of NZ_CP077076.1, forward strand.
GCCGTTGAGGTCGCGGTTACCGATCTTGACCAGCTCGCGGGTCATGAACTCCGGGCCCTGGTCAGGCACCGGCAAGCCGGCGCTCTTCAGGCGTTCGCGCGGTACTTCTTCCTTCTGTACCACTTCACCGATGATCACATGGTCGGCCTGGCCAGGCACCTTGTAGGTGGCCTGGATCAGGTCGGCCGGCCAGAAGTGGCCCAAACCGCGTACGGCGATCACGGACAGCAGACCAATGGTCATGATGACCGCCATGGCCACCGCGCCACCGCTGATCCAGACGCCGGGGGCGCCGCTCTTGAACCAGCCTTTGAGGGAATCCTTTTTCACGGATCTCTACCTTTCTATCAAAGCGACGAGTATTTCTTGCGCAGGCGCTGGCGAATCAGCTCGGCCAAGGTGTTCATGATGAACGTGAACATCAGCAGCACGAGGGCGGCGAGGAACAGCACACGATAGTGGCTGCCACCGACTTCCGATTCAGGCATTTCCACGGCCACGTTGGCGGCCAGGGTGCGCATGCCCTCGAACAGGTTCAGTTCCATCACCGGGGTGTTGCCGGTGGCCATCAGCACGATCATGGTCTCGCCCACCGCACGGCCCATACCGATCATCAGCGCCGAGAAGATACCCGGGCTGGCGGTGAGGATGACCACACGGGTCAGGGTCTGCCACGGCGTGGCACCGAGTGCCAGCGAGCCCAGGGTCAGGCTGCGCGGCACGCTGAACACGGCGTCTTCGGCGATGGAGTAGATGTTCGGGATGACCGCAAAGCCCATGGCGATGCCCACTACCAGGGCGTTACGCTGGTCGTAGGTGATGCCCAGGTCGTTGGTGATCCACAGGCGCATGTCGCCGCCGAAGAACCAGCTTTCGAGGAATGGGCTCATGGACAGGGCGAACCAGCCGATGGCCAGGATCACCGGGATCAGGATCGCTGCTTCCCAGCCGTCCGGGATACGCAGGCGGATCGACTCCGGCAGGCGGCTCCAGGCGAAGCCCGCCACCAGGATGCCTACCGGCAGGATCAGCAGCAGGCTGAACACGCCCGGCAGGTGGCCCTCAAGATACGGCGCCAGGAACAGGCCGGCGAAGAACCCGAGGATCACCGTCGGCATCGCTTCCATCAGCTCGATCACCGGCTTGACCTTGCGGCGCATGCCCGGGGCCATGAAGTAGGCGGTGTAGATGGCGGCGGCAATCGCCAGCGGGGCGGCCAGGATCATCGCGTAGAACGCGGCCTTGAGCGTACCGAAGGTCAGCGGCGACAGGCTCAGCTTGGGTTCGAAGTCGGTGTTCGAGGCGGTCGACTGCCAAACATACTTAGGCTCGTCGTAGTTCTCGTACCAGACCTTGCCCCACAGCGCGCTGAAGGAGATTTCCGGGTGCGGGTTGCGCAGGCTCAGGGGCAGCAGCTTGCCGCCCTCTTCGACGATGATGCGGTTGGCGCGCGGCGACAGGGCCAGAATGCCTGCGCCTTCGGCGACCGGTTCTACCAGCAGGGTGCGGTGCGCGGTGCTGTGGAACACACCCAGCTTGCCTTCGCTGTCCAGGGCGATGAAGCCCTTGCGGCGCTCTTCGGCGTCGATCTGCACCACCGGGGCCTTGCCCAGCTGGAAGCTGCGGATCAACTTGAGGCGTTGCTCGCCATCCGGGTCACGGGCCATGAACCACTGGCTCAGGCCACCCTTGGAGTCACCGAAGATCAGCGAGATACCGCCCACCAGCTGACCGCTGGCGGTGATTTCGGCGTTGCCGTCCTCGAGCAGCTTGTAGCGGCCGTTGAGGCTTTTTTCGCGCAGGCTGAACACATCGGCGGTGGCGCGGCCGTTGAGCACGTACAGCCACTGCTGGCGCGGGTCGATGAAGATGTTCTTCACCGTCTCGGTCATTTGCGGCAGGACGATGCGGTTCTGCTCGGTAGTCACCTCACCGGTCATCATGTTCTCGGTGCGCGACAGCTCGACCACCTGCAGTTGCGCGCCGGTGGAGCCGGCCAGCAGCAGGGTTTCGCCGTTGACGTTGACGCTGACGTGCTCCAGCGCGCGGCCTTCGTCACTCAGGGTGAACGGCGCCTGACCATAGGGGTAGTCGATACCCGCTTCGATGGTCTTCTTGTTGTCCGGGTAGGTGATCTTGTAGGTGTGGTGGAACACGATCGCCTGGCCGTTGGACAGGCCCAGCACCACCAGCGGGCTGCCCGGCTGGTCGCTGCCGATCGAGCTGACCTGGGTGCCGGCGGGCAGCGGCAGGTCGACGCGCTTGAGTTCGTTACCGGTCTTGGTGTCGAAGAACAGGGCCTGGCCCTTGTCGGAAACACGCATGCCCACGAGGTTCTGCTCCTCGAGGGCGATCATCAGCGGCTTGCCGGCATCCTGCTGCAGCCAGGTTGGCTCCAGGGCCTTCTTGCTGGTCAGTGTGGCGCCCTGGAACAGCGGCAGCACTACATAAGCCAGGTAGAAGAAGATCAGCGTGATCGCTGCCAGCACGGCAAGCCCGCCCACCAGTACATACCAGCGGGTCAGGCGATCCTTGAGGGCGCGCATGCGGCGCTTGCGTTGCAACTCGGGCGTATTGAAATCAATGCGCACCGGAGGAGAATTTTGGGTCATGGTGGAGTTGGCCAGATCATTCATGCGCACACCCTAGCGGTCCCGTATGACAAAAACATGACAGTGCAGTGACGCAACAAAGCCCGACGCGCAGGTACCCTGGCCTCGGACTGACGAATTCGTGGAGAGGGGCCGGCGCATTCGCGGCCAGCCCCTTCCGGTTACTGCCTAATTACTTCTTTGCAACGTTGCCAGCGTGGGACAGGCCCAGGTCAGCCAGGGTCTTGTCGACCACTTTGGCAGGCAGCGGGATGTAGCCGTCTTTCACGACAACTTGCTGGCCGGCTTGCGAAAGCACCAGCTTGACGAACTCGGCTTCCAGCGGGGCCAGAGGCTTGTTCGGCGCCTTGTTCACGTAGACGTACAGGAAGCGCGACAGCGGGTAGGTGCCGTTCAGGGCGTTGGCTTCGTTGTCTTCGATGAACTCGCCGCCTTCTTTCTTGGCCAGGGCGACGGTCTTGACCGAAGCGGTCTTGTAGCCGATGCCCGAGTAGCCGATGCCGTTCAGCGAGGAGCTGATCGACTGCACGACCGAAGCCGAGCCAGGCTGTTCGTTGACGTTAGGCTTGAAGTCGCCTTTGCACAGGGCTTCTTCCTTGAAGTAGCCGTAGGTGCCCGATACCGAGTTGCGGCCGAACAGCTGGATTGGCTTGTTGGCCAGGTCGCCCTTCACGCCAACGTCGCCCCAGGTCTTGATTTCAGCCTTGCCACCGCACAGGCGGGTGGAGGAGAAGATCGCGTCGACCTGAGCCATGGTCAGGCCCTTGATCGGGTTATCCTTGTGCACGAAGACAGCCAGGGCGTCGACGGCAACCGGGATGGCAGTAGGCTTGTAGCCGTACTTCTGCTCGAAGGCCTGCAGCTCGACGTCCTTCATCTTGCGGCTCATCGGGCCCAGGTTGGCGGTGCCTTCGGTCAGGGCGGGCGGCGCGGTGGACGAGCCAGCAGCCTGGATCTGGATGTTTACGTTCGGATATTCCTTCTTGTAGGCCTCGGCCCACAGGGTCATCAGGTTCGCGAGGGTATCGGAACCGACGCTGGAGAGGTTACCCGATACACCGGTGGTCTTGGTGTAGGTCGGGATTGCTGGGTCGACAGCGGCGACCGCATTGGCGGTGGCAACGCCAGCGGCGGCAAAGGTCAGGGCCGCCATCAAACGCTTCAGTTTCATGCCTTGCTCCTAGCAGGAATATCGTAGGGGTTGTGATGGAACGGGCCCAAGTATCAGCAGGCCGCATGAACACGATATGACTCGAATGTGACAATTGGATGAAAGGCCATCACCGGTAGTCGGGGATGGCCTTTGCAGGATGTTTCAGGGGGGAGGGGAAGACCAGCCTGGCCCCGTCGTGTAGGAGCGGCCTTGTGTCGCGAACGGGCTGCGTAGCAGCCCCGGCAATTCATGCGGCGAAGCTGAGATCCTGGGGCTGCTGCGCAGCCCTTTCGCGACACAAGGCCGCTCCTACAGGGATCGCATAACCTTTAGGCCCATGCTGTACCTGTAGGAGCCGACTTGCCGGCGATGAGGCGCTCAAGACAGTTGCCCCCACAGGTCCGAGTAAAGCAGTGCCCGTGATTTGCTCTGCCTTAGCGTTTCTTCGCCAGCAAATAGATCCCCACCAACAACCCCAGCGCACACAGGCACGCCACGTAGTACGCCGGCGCCATCGGGCTGACCTTGAGCAGCCCGGTAACCACCATCGGGGTCAGGCCGCCAAAGATGGCGTAGGCCAGGTTGTAGGAGAACGACAGGCCGCTGAAGCGCACCACCGCCGGGAAGGCCTTGACCATCACGTAGGGCACCGCGCCGATCACGCCCACGCACAGGCCGGTCACGGCGTACAGCGGGAACAGCAGGTCCGGGCGGGTCGGCAGGCTGTGGTAGAAGCTCCACGAGCTTGCCAGCAGCAGCAGGCTGCCAATCACGAACACCCGGCCTGCGCCAAAGCGGTCGGCCAGGCTGCCGGCGGTGATGCAGCCCACGCTCAGCAGCACGATGGCCAGGCTGTTGGCCTTGAGCGAGTCGGTGGGGCTGATGTGGTAGAGGCTCTGCAGCAGCGCCGGGGTCATCAGGATCACCACCACGATGCCGGCCGACAGCAGCCAGGTCAGCAGCATCGACAGGATCACCGCGCCGCGGTGGTCACGCAGCACCGCACGCAGCGGCAGCTCTTCGGCCAGGGCCTTGCGCTGCTGCATTTCGGCGAACACCGGGGTTTCGTGCAGCCAGCGGCGCAGGTACACCGAGAACAGGCCGAACACCCCGCCCATCAGGAACGGGATACGCCAGGCGTAGTCGGCCACTTCTTCGGGGGTGTAGACCGTGTTGATCAGCGTGGCCACCATCGAGCCCAGCAAAATGCCCGAGGTCAGGCCGGCGGTCAGGGTGCCGCAGGCGTAACCGGTGTTGCGCGCCGGCACGTGCTCGGAGACGAACACCCAGGCGCCCGGCACCTCACCGCCAATGGCCGCGCCCTGGATCACGCGCATCAGCAGCAGCAGAATCGGCGCCCACAGGCCGATCTGTGCATAAGTCGGCAGCAGGCCCATCACCAAAGTCGGCAGGGCCATCATGAAGATGCTCAGGGTGAACATCTTCTTGCGCCCGAGCAGGTCACCGAAGTGGGCCATGACGATGCCGCCCAGCGGCCGCGCCAGGTAGCCGGCGGCGAAGATGCCGAAGGTCTGCATCAGGCGCAGCCACTCGGGCATGTCGGCGGGGAAGAACAGCTTGCCCACTACCGTTGCGAAGAACACGAAGATGATGAAGTCGTAGAACTCCAGCGCACCGCCCAGGGCAGACAGCGAAAGGGTCTTGTAGTCACTGCGGGTCAGCGGCCGGGACGGCTGCTCGATACTGCTGGGCACGGAGGTCATCGACGTTCTCTTGTTGGAGTGCAGGCCGCTTGGGGTGCGGCTTCTGGAATGTTCAGCCGGTGAAGATAACAAATTGCAAAGTGCGGCCGATAGCATACAAAGTCCGTACAGATATTCACGAATGCACGGTCGTCGCTGGCTGTGATGGTCTATATACTGGCCGTTCGTAGAAAAAGGTTGCGTTTATCACGGGATGTTGTGCGAAAACGTAAGTCAGTACTGTCAGACTGTTTCGCAGAGTCTCCCTTTGGCCGCCCCCGAAGCGACGTCAGTGTCCGGCTGAAGCGTTTTCACGGCGTCCTCCACTGCGCCACCAACGAAGCGTCACGGGTCAGAGGCCCCACGGCATGATTGAGCTCGAACAAGAAGATCCTATCCCGCAGGGCGACCTGGCCCTGCAGATCACCGCGCTACCGCGCGAAACCAACGGCTTCGGCGATATCTTCGGCGGCTGGCTGGTCGCCCAGATGGACCTGGCCGGCACCGCCATGGCCAGCCGCGTCGCCGGTGGCCGGGTGGCCACCGTAGCCATCGACCGCATGGCCTTTTTGGTACCGGTGGCGGTGGGCGCACAGCTGTCGTTCTATACCCAGACCCTGGAAATCGGCCGCAGCTCGATCCAGATGATGGTCGAGGTGTGGAGCGACGACCCGCTGTCCAGCGAATGGCGCAAGGTCACCGAGGCGGTGTTCGTGTTCGTCGCCATCGACGGCAGTGGCCGTACCCGTTCGGTGCCTCGTCGCTGACCAAGCCGCGCGGTAAACTCGTTGCCTGGCATGGGGTCCAACGCCTCACTGCAACCTTTGAGACGAGCGCATGGTTATCCCACGTATCGAAACCGAACAACACGGCGAGCTGAACTGCTGGCGCCTGACCACCGCCCACGCCGAGCTGCTGATCGCCCAACAGGGCGCGCAGATTCTCAGCTACCAGCGCGTGGGCGAGCCGCCGCTGCTGTGGCTGAGCGAAGACGCCATCTTTGGCCAGGGCAAGTCGGTACGTGCCGGGGTACCGGTATGCTGGCCCTGGTTCGGCAACCTGCAACGCAACCCCGAGCCTGTGCAAGCCATGTACACCGGCAGCGAAGCGCCGGCGCATGGCCTGGCCCGTACCCGCGACTGGCAACTGTTGGCTGCCGACCAGCAAGGCGAGGGCCTGAGCGTCACCTTCACCCTGCCCCAGGCGCAGGGCCAGCTGCCGGGCTGGGCCCACAACGTGGCCCTGACCCTGCAGGTAGAGCTGGCAAGCGAGCTGAAGCTGACCCTCACCAGCCGCAACCAGGGCGACAGCCCGGTGACCATCAGCCAGGCCCTGCACAGCTACTTTGCCGTCAGCGACGTGCGCCAGGTGCAGGTGGAAGGGGTCGAGGGGCTCAGCTACATCGAGACCCTGGCCGAATGGCAGCAGCGCCAGCAGCAAGGCGCGCTGGGCTTTGCCGGCGAGACCGACCGGATCTACCTCGATACCCCGCAAACCTTGAGCATCGATGACCCGCACTGGCAGCGGCGCATCACCCTGACCAGCAGCGGTTCGCGCTCGGCGGTGATCTGGAACCCTTGGACCGAACGGGCCAGGGAGCTGGCCGACATGGCCGACGACGGCTGGCAGCGCATGCTGTGCATCGAGACGGCGAATGTGTGGGATGACGTGGTGACGCTCAAGCCCGGGGCGAGTCATACGCTGGGGCTGGTGATCGGCAGCCAGGCGCTCTGAGCCAATGGCCTCATCGCCGGCAAGCCGGCTCCTACAGGGGTCGCACCAGCCTCATACCTGTAGGAGCCGGCTTGCCGGCGATAGGGCCCTTACAGGTCGGCGTCTTCCACCACCCTCACCTTCCCGGCATCCAGCGCATAGGCCGCGTCGGCCAGGTCATTGCTGACCTTCTCCACCTTCAACTGCCCGGTAACCCACAACGGCGTGTAGATATCGTCGATCTTCAGCCCCTTGGGGTAGCGCACCAGCACCAGCTGGTTCGGCGGCGGCGGCGGCACGTGGATGCACGCGCCCGGGTAGGGCACCAGGAAGAACAGCGTGCTGTTGCCCTTGGCGTCGCTTTCCAGCGGCACCGGGTAGCCGCCCAGGCGGATCTGCTTGCCGTTCATGGCGGCCACGGTCTTGGTCGAGTACATCACCGCTGGCAGGCCCTTGCTCTGCTTCAGGCCACCCTTGTCGGTGAACGTACCCATGGCTTCCGGGGAGTTGTGGTCGATCTCGGGCATCTGCTCGAGGGCCTTCTGGTCCGACTTGGGCATCAGCTCCAGCCAGTCGGTTTCGGGCAGTTCGGCATGGGCCAGGGTGCTGGCCAGCAGCAGGGGAATGAGAAATAACGCTCGCATGGAAATGCTCGGCAACTCAGGATTGAATTGCCGGGCATTCTAGCCTGTGTTCAGTTCTTCTTGATGAAGCCGTAGATCACCAACAGGACGATGGCGCCCACCAGGGCCCCGAAGAAGCCCGCAGCCTGCCCCGCCTGGTAAATGCCCAGCGCCTGCCCGCCATAGGTGGCGACCAAAGAGCCTGCGATACCGAGCAGGATGGTCATGATCCAGCCCATGCTGTCGTCGCCCGGTTTCAGGAAACGCGCCAGCAGGCCGACGATCAGGCCGATGAAGATGGTTCCAATGATGCCCATGGCAATCCCTCGATAATTGAAGATGGAACACGCCAAAGCCTAGACAGCGCTTTGGCGAGTTGCCATTTCAGAGGGCTACAGACCGACAGAAGTTCGATCAGCCGGCGATCAACGCCTCTACTTCGGCGATCTTGGCCTTGAGGGTGGCCATGTCGCTGCAGCGCAGGGTGGCGTGGCCAACCTTGCGCCCAAGCTTGAAAGCCTTGCCGTAGTGGTGCAGATGGCAGTCGTCGATGGCCACGACCTTGTCCACCGCCGGTACTTCGCCAATGAAGTTGAGCATGGCGCTCTCGCCGACCTTGGCGGTCGAGCCCAGCGGCAGGCCGGCAACGGCGCGCAGGTGGTTCTCGAACTGGCTGCACTCGGCGCCTTCGATGGTCCAGTGCCCGGAGTTGTGCACCCGCGGGGCGATCTCGTTGGCCTTCAGGCCACCGTCGACCTCGAAGAACTCGAAGGCCATCACGCCAACGTAGTCGAGCTTGTGCAGCACACGGCCGACGTAATCTTCAGCCAGCGCCTGCAGCGGGTGCGCCGCGCTGGCCACCGACAGCTTGAGAATGCCGCTCTCGTGGGTGTTGTGCACCAGCGGGTAGAAACGGGTTTCGCCATCGCGGGCACGCACGGCCACCAGCGACACTTCGCCAGTGAACGGCACGAAGCCCTCCAGCAGGCACGGCACGCTGCCCAGCTCGGCGAAGGTGTCGACCACGTCTTCAGGCTTGCGTAGCACCTTCTGGCCTTTGCCGTCGTAACCCAGGGTGCGGGTTTTCAGCACGGCCGGCAGGCCGATGCTGGCCACCGCGGCGTCCAGGTCGGCTTGCGAGAGAATGTCGGCAAAGGCCGGGGTGGGGATGCCCAGGTCGCGGAACATGCTCTTTTCGAACAGGCGGTCGCGGGCGATACGCAGAGCTTCGGCGCTGGGGTACACCGGCACGAACTGCGAGAGGAAGGCGACGGTCTCGGCCGGCACGCTTTCGAACTCGAAGGTTACCAGGTCGACTTCGTCGGCCAGCTGGCGCAGGTGGTCCTGGTCGCCGTAGTCGGCGCGCAGGTGCTCACCCAGAGGCGCTGCGCAGGCGTCCGGCGCCGGGTCGAGGAAGGCGAAGTTCATGCCCAGCGGGGTACCCGCCAGGGCCAGCATGCGGCCCAGCTGGCCACCACCGATTACACCGATCTTCATAAAGTCAGCCTCAAGCCTGGCGCGGGTCTGGATTGTCCAGCACGGTGTCGGTCTGCTCAGTGCGGAACTGCTTGAGCGCCGCGTGATACTGCGGGTACTTGGCACCGAGGATGCTCGCCGACAGCAGTGCGGCGTTGATCGCACCGGCCCGGCCGATGGCCAGGGTGGCGACCGGCACGCCGGCCGGCATCTGCACGATCGACAGCAGCGAGTCGACGCCCGACAGCATCGACGACTGCACCGGCACACCCAGCACCGGCAGGTGGGTCTTGGCGGCGCACATGCCTGGCAGGTGGGCGGCGCCACCGGCACCGGCGATGATCACCTCGATGCCGCGGCCTTCGGCCTCTTCGGCGTACTGGAACAGCAGGTCCGGGGTGCGGTGGGCGGAAACCACCTTCACTTCGTAGGGAATGCCGAGTTTTTCCAGCATATCGGCGGTGTGGCTAAGGGTGGACCAATCGGACTTGGAGCCCATGATCACGCCAACCAGTGCACTCATCGTCGAGCCTCTTCGCTTGTGCGCCCGCAGGCGCGTCAAAAAACAACAAGCCACGCGGGACGACCGGCGTGGCTTGTTTGCTGATCCGGACCGGAGCTGTCCGGTCGAAAGGCCGCGCAGTATAGCGTAACGCGACGCCGTCACGGCACCCCCGGCGACCAACTGTCGGCCTTATTTTTCGGGGGTTTGGCTGACTTTTGAGTCAACTGCCGCCGGCCCGCCTTCGAGCTTGCGCCACAGCAGCCGCACATTGGCCTTGCGCACCAGGGCGCAGCGGTACAGGCGGATTTCCAGCGGCACATGCCACTGGCTACCGCCGCAGATCACCAGCTCGCCGCGCTCCAGCTCGCCGCGCATCGACAACCGCGGCACCCAGGCAATCCCCATGCCTTCGAGCGCCATGCTCTTGAGACTGTCGGCCATGGCGGTTTCATAGACAGTGGTATAGCGCAGGTTGCGCTGGCGCAGCAGCAGGTTGACCGAGCGCCCGAGGAAGGCCCCGGCGCTGTAAGCCAGCAGCGGCACGCTGCCCTCGCCTTCCAGGTCGAACATCGGTTTGCCGTCGGCACCTACCGCGCACACCGGCAGCATCTCGGTGGTGCCCATGTGCAGCGACGGGAAGATTTCGGCGTCCATCTGCAGCGCCGCGTCCGGGTCATAGAACGCCAGCATCAGGTCGCAGCCACCCTCGCGCAGGGCGTGCACGGCATCCCCTACGTTAGTCGCAACCAGGCGCGTAGCGATGTTCAAACCATCGTTGCGCAACTGGGCCACCCAGCGCGGGAAAAAGCCCGAGGCCAGGGAGTGGGCGGCAGCTACCTGGATGACCTCGCCCTGGCCACCTTCAAGATGATGTAAATGGCGGAGAACTTCGCTCAACTGGTCGACAACAGTGCGCGCGGTGACGAGAAACAGCTGCCCGGCCTCGGTTAGCTCGATCGGTGTGCGCGAGCGGTTGACCAGGGTCAGCCCCAACGCCGCCTCAAGGCTGCGAATACGCCGGCTGAAGGCCGGCTGGGTGACGAAACGACGCTCCGCTGCCTGCGAAAAACTGCGCGTGGAAGCCAGGGCACTGAAGTCCTCCAGCCATTTGCTCTCGAGGTTCATCGACTACTCCGCAACGCGTGCACCAAAATGGAACACGCTCGATTGTCAATCGGCGTCACACCAAACCGTATGCCGTTTGTGCATAGGTTAGCGTGCAACAGCATTGGCCGCAAAATCGGCTTCAGGCCTAGGATTGGCGCCATTCCGGCATGTGCCGGGTCAAAATCGAGATGATATCCATCATGTCCTCCGCTGCATCGTTCCGCGTCGAAAAAGATCTGCTTGGCACCCTTGAAGTCCCTGCCGATGCCTACTACGGCATCCAGACCCTGCGCGCTGCCAACAACTTCCACCTCTCCGGCGTTCCGCTGTCGCACTACCCGAAACTGGTAGTGGGCCTGGCGATGGTCAAGCAGGCTGCTGCTGACGCCAACCGTGAGCTGGGGCACCTGAGCGATGCCAAGCATGCTGCCATCAGCGCAGCCTGCGGGCGCCTGATCAAGGGCGACTACCACGAGCAGTTCGTGGTGGACATGATTCAAGGCGGTGCTGGTACTTCCACCAACATGAACGCCAACGAAGTCATCGCCAACATCGCGCTGGAGGCCATGGGCCACCAGAAGGGTGAGTACCAGTACCTGCACCCGAACAACGATGTGAACATGGCGCAGTCGACCAACGACGCCTACCCGACCGCCATCCGCCTGGGCCTGCTGCTGGGCCACGACGCCCTGCTGGCCAGCCTCGACAGCCTGATCCAGGCCTTCGCGGCCAAAGGCAAAGAGTTCGACCACGTACTGAAGATGGGCCGCACCCAGCTGCAGGACGCCGTGCCGATGACCCTGGGCCAGGAATTCCGCGCCTTCGCCACCACCATGACCGAAGACCTCAACCGTCTGCGGACCCTGGCGCCGGAGCTTTTGACCGAAATCAACCTGGGCGGCACCGCCATCGGTACCGGCATCAACGCCGACCCGGGCTACCAGGCCCTGGCCGTGCAGCGGCTGGCCACCATCAGCGGCCAGCCGCTGGTCCCGGCTGCCGACCTGATCGAAGCCACCTCCGACATGGGCGCCTTCGTGCTGTTCTCCGGCATGCTCAAGCGTACCGCGGTCAAGCTGTCGAAGATCTGCAACGACCTGCGCCTGCTGTCCAGCGGCCCGCGCACCGGCATCAACGAGATCAACCTGCCAGCGCGTCAGCCAGGCAGCTCGATCATGCCAGGCAAGGTCAACCCGGTTATCCCGGAAGCCGTCAACCAGGTGGCGTTCGCCATCATGGGCAACGACCTGGCCCTGACCGTCGCCGCCGAAGGTGGCCAGCTGCAGCTGAACGTGATGGAGCCGCTGATCGCCTACAAGATCTTCGACTCGATCCGCCTGCTGCAACGCGCCATGGACATGCTGCGCGAGCACTGCATCGTCGACATCACGGCCAACGAACAGCGTTGCCGTGAGCTGGTCGAGCACTCGATCGGCCTGGTCACCGCCCTGAACCCGTACATCGGCTACGAAAACGCCACCCGTATCGCTCGCGTCGCCCTGGAAACCGGCCGCGGCGTGCTGGAACTGGTGCGCGAGGAACAGCTGCTGGACGAAGCGATGCTCAACGACATCCTGCGTCCGGAAAACATGATCGCTCCACGTCTGGTTCCGCTGAAGGCGTAACCCGGCCGCTGCAAACCGTCTCACCAGGTCGAGGGACTAGACACCTCTCAGCCTTTCAAGGGCCCGAGCGAACGCTCCGGGCCCTTTTTTTATGCCTGCCCCGGCCCTACCTGTAGGAGCCGGCTTGCCGGCGATAGGGCCGGCACAGCCAGCACACAGCCTTAGCCCCTCCCCGGCACACAACTTGCTCCATAATGCCCCTCAGCCCAACGGGACACCGAGCATGCTGCACAGCCACCTCACCACCCTCAACGCGGTATCGCTGATCCTCAAGGTGTTCCAGGAGGACGGCGTGGCCGCGCAGCAGATGCTCGCCGGCAGTGGCATAGGCCCGGCCGACCTGGGCCACAGCGATGCACGCATCACCACCCAGCAAGAGCTGCAGGTGTGCGCCAATGCCGTGGCCCGGCGCGAGGACATCGGCCTGGAACTGGGCCGGCGCATGCATGTGTCGTGCTACGGCATGCTCGGTTACGCGCTGCTCTCCAGTGCCACTTTGGGTGACGCCCTGCGCCTGGCGCTGCAGTTTCCGGCACTGCTGGGAACAGTCTTCCAGCTGCGCCTGGTGGACGACGGCCAGCGGGTCTGGCTGAGCGCCAGCGAGCATTACGACGCGCCGGCGCTGGCGGCCTTCAATGCCGAGTTCTGCCTGGTGTCGCTGAAAGTCATCTGCGACGACCTGCTCGGCTGCCCGCTGCCGCTGCTGGCGGCGCGCTTCGAACATGCCCGCCCGGGCTACCACGCGCTCTACACCGGTGCATTCCAGTGCCCGCTGGGGTTCAATGCCGGTGACAACGCCTTCGCCTTCGAGCGCCGTTGGCTGGACATGCCGCTGCCCCTGGCCGACCCGGTCACCCACAAGGCCATGGCCGAACGCTGCCGCAAGCTGAACCTGGAGTTCACCGGGCGCCAGGCGTGGCTTGGGCGCATTCGCCAGTTGCTGCTGCAGCAGCTGGATGCCGCGCCCGGGCTCGAGGGGCTGGCGCGGCAGATGAACTGCTCGTCACGCACCTTGCGCCGGCATTTGCAGGCCCTGGGCAGCAGTTATCAACAGCTGCTGGACGAGCTGAGGTTCGAGCGGGCCAAGCAGCTTTTGACCGAGGACCAGATGCCGATCTACCGGATTGCCGAAACCCTGGGGTTCAGTGAGACCGCAAGTTTCAGGCATGCCTTCCAGCGTTGGAGCGGCGTGGCGCCGAGCCATTTTCGCGGCTGAGCTGCTGCGGCCGGCGCCTACAGCAGCAGGCGACTTCCTGTAGGAGCCGGCTTGCCGGCGATAGGGCCAGCAGCCTTGGCCACATCGATCCCCTTTTGGCCGTTTGCATCACTCCCGGTTCGCTGCCCGCCCAGCAGAATGGTCTGCACGCCAGCCCTACCGGAGAACAACAAATGCTGACGATCTATTCCGATGACCACCGCCTGCACCACGGCCGCTGCGAGCTGATCGACGGCCAACTGATGCCGTGCTTCGAAATGCCCTCACGCGCCGACCATGTGCTTGAGCAGGTGAAAAAGCGCAACCTCGGCGAAGTCCAGGGCCCCGCCGACTTTGGCCGCGCCCCGCTGCAGCGCATCCACAGCGCCGACTACCTGGACTTCTTCGAAGGCGCCTGGGCGCGCTGGGCCGCACTGGGCCACGACGGCGACCTGCTGCCGTTCACCTGGCCGGCGCGCACCCTGCGCCAGGTCAAACCCACCGGCCTGCATGGCGAGCTGGGCTACTACAGCTTCGACGCCGGTGCACCGATCACCGCCGGCACCTGGCAGGCCGCCTACAGCGCGGCGCAAGTGGCGCTGACCGCCCAGGCCGCCATCCAGCAAGGCGCCCATTCGGCCTTCGCCCTGTGCCGCCCGCCTGGGCACCATGCCGCCGCCGAGGTGATGGGCGGCTACTGCTACCTGAACAACGCCGCCATCGCCGCCCAGGCCTTCCTCGACCAGGGCAAGCGCAAGGTGGCCATCCTCGACGTCGACTACCACCACGGCAACGGCACCCAGGACATCTTCTATACCCGCAACGATGTGTTCTTCGCCTCGATCCACGGCGACCCGCAGGACGAGTTCCCGTTCTTCCTCGGTTACGCCGATGAGCTCGGCGAGGGCGCAGGCGCTGGCTGCAACATCAATTACCCGCTGCCTGCCGGCAGCGACTGGGCGGCCTGGAGCAGCGCACTGGAAGCGGCCTGCCAGCGCATCGACGCCTATGACGCCGAAGTACTGGTGGTATCCCTGGGCGTGGACACCTTCAAGGACGACCCCATCTCGCAGTTCAAGCTCGACAGCCCCGACTACCTGGAAATGGGCAAGCGCATCGCCCAGCTCGGCAAGCCGACCCTGTTCGTGATGGAAGGCGGCTACGCTGTGGAAGAAATCGGCATCAACGCGGTCAATGTGCTGGAAGGCTTCCAGCGCGCCCTGCCAGGAGCCTGAACATGGTCCGGATCAAGCGTCTGCTCGCCCCGCTCGTCGCTGCCAGCCTACTGGCCGGCGCCCTTACCGCCCATGCCGAACAGCGCACCCTGCGGGTGTACAACTGGTTCGACTACATCACCCCGAAAACCCTCACCGACTTCCAGAAGGACAGCGGGGTCAAGCTGGTGTACGACATCTTCGACACCAACGAGGCGCTGGAGGCCAAGCTGCTCACCGGCAACTCCGGCTATGACGTGGTGGTGCCGTCCAACGTGTTCCTCGCCAAGCAGATCGAGGCCGGGGTGTTCCAGCCGCTGGACCGCAGCAAGCTGCCCAACTGGCAGCACCTGGACCCGGCGCTGATGAAGCTGATCGAAGCCAACGACCCGGGCAACAAGTTTGCCGTGCCGTACATGTACGGCACCGTGCTGATCGGCTTCAACCCGGCCAAGGTCAAGGCCGCGCTGGGCGACAACGCGCCGGTGGACAGCTGGGACTTGATCTTCAAGGAAGAGAACATCGCCAAGCTCAAGCAGTGCGGCGTGGCCCTGCTCGACTCGCCGTCGGAGATTTTGCCGCTGGCGCTGGCCTACCTGGGCCTGGACCCCAACAGCGGCAAACCGGCGGACTATCAGAAAGCCCAGGACCTGCTGCTGAAGATTCGCCCGCACGTCACCTACTTCCACTCCTCCAAGTACATGGCCGACATCGCCAACGGCGATATCTGCGTAGCAGTGGGCTACTCGGGCAGCTTCTCCCAGGCCGCCAACCGGGCCAAGGAGGCGAACAACGGCGTGGTGGTGGACATGCGTCTGCCCAAGGAAGGTGCGCCGATCTGGTTCGACATGCTGGCAATCCCGAAAAACGCCGCCAACCCCGAGGATGCCCATACCTTCATCGACTACCTGCTGCGCCCTGAAGTGATCGCGCCGATCAGCGACTTCGTCGGCTACCCGAACCCGAACAAGGACGCCACCGACAAGGTCAGCCCGGCGATCCGCAACAACCCCAACCTATACCCGACTGCCGAGGCGATGGCCAAGCTGTACACCCTCAAGCCACTGCCGCGTGATGCCGAGCGGGCGCGCACCCGGGCCTGGACCAAGATCAAGTCCGGGACCTGAAAGCATCGCGGGGCAAGCCCGCTCCCACGCATACCTGTGCATGACACGCGTGGGAGCGGGCTTGCCCCGCGATAGCTATCTCCAGGCCTTGCGCAAGCGCATCAACGCCTCGGCAATCTGCCCCTCCGGCACCGCCGCAAACCCCAGTACCAGCCCTGCCCTTTCATCCACAGGCACCTCGCTGTCCGGCAACCAGTACCCGCTCAACGGGTTGACCTCCACCCCCACCGCCTCGGCCCGCGCCACCAACTCCTGCTCCCGGGCAAAGTTATCCACAGCCACCTTCACATGCAGCCCCGCCGCCACCTCCGGCATTGCCCCCAACCCGGCAACCTCTGCAGGCCACCCGGCCTTGAGCACGTTACGCCGGCTCAGCGCGGCCTTGCGCATGCGCCGGATATGCCGCTGGAAGTGCCCCTGAGCCATGAACTCGGCCATCACGCACTGGGTGCTCACCTCCGAATGCCGTACCGACAGCGCACGGCCCTGGCTGAAGGCCTGCACCAGGCGCCGCGGCAACACCAGATAGCCCAGGCGCAACGCAGGGAAGGCCACCTTGCCGAAGGTGCCGACGTACAGCACCCGGCCCTGGCGATCCAGCGCCGCCAGCGGTGCCAATGGCGCGCCACTGTAGCGGTACTCGCCGTCGTAGTCGTCTTCGATCACCCAGCCCTCCTGGCGCTCGGCCCAGGCCAGCAGCGCCAGGCGCCGGGCCAGGCTCATGGTCACCCCGGTGGGGTACTGGTGGGCTGGGGTCACATAGGCCACCCGGCAGCCAGACAAGCCGGCAAGCTGGGCGCAGTCCAGGCCCTCCTCGTCCACCGGCACGCCACACACGCGGGCACCGGCCACGGCAAAAGCATTACCGGCCGCGCGGTAGCCAGGGTTTTCCACAGCAACCCCGTCACCGGGCTGTAACTGCAGCTGTGCACAAAGGCTGATGGCCTGCTGTGCGCCACTGGTGATCACAATTTGTTCAGCGCTGCAAGTCAGGCCTCGGGAGCGGCGCAGGTAGGTGGCGATCAGTTCACGCAGTGGCAACTCCCCTGCCGGGTCACCGTAGCCGAGCAGAGCAGCATCGGGGTTTCGCCAGAAACCCGCTTGCAGCTTGGCCCACACGTCGAACGGGAACAGATCGAAGGCCGGTACGCCCACTCGAAATGCCCGTGGCGCACCGGTGCGAGGTAGCGGTAGGTGATGGTTTTTCAGGCGCTGCAACGGCTCACAAAAAGCCTCTGAACTGGATGAATCCTCAGTATCAGAAGCGTGAAATGTGGATAACTCTGTTGATAACCCACGGGATAACCCTGTGGATAGTTGTGTGGATAGTTTTGGTAGCTGGCTTACATAAGTGCCATCGCCTACCCGGCTTTCGATGAAGCCTTCGGCGTACAGCTGGTCATACGCACGCACCACGCTGTTGCGCGACAAACCCAGTATCACTGCCAGGTCACGGGTGGCCGGCAGCCGTGTGCCGCTGCCCAGGCGGCCATCCAGCACCCGCGCGCGCAACGCCTGGTACAGCTGCTGGCTGAGGCCACGGCGGCGGTCGAGGGTGATTCCGGCCGGGTCGAAAGGCAGCGCGTGGGTGTGCTCGCTCATGGCATTGGCCCTATGAAAACAGTCATGAATGGCTCTTACGCAGAGCCAATAGCCTGCCTAGGATGGAGCCACAGCACAAGGAACACCGGCATGTACAACAGCAAACCCCACCAGGAACACAACCTTGAAGCGCTGCACCGGCACATGCTCGACACGCGCCTGGCCATGTTGGTCAGCCATGGCGAGCAAGGCCTGCTGGCCACTCACCTGCCGGTGCTGGTAGCCACCGACGAAGGCGAGTTCGGCACCGTTTACGCCCACCTGGCCCGGGCCAACCGCCAGTGGCAGGACCTGCAGCTCGGCACCGAGGCGCTGCTGGTATTCCCCGGCGCCGACGCCTACGTCAGCCCAGGCTTCTACCCGAGCAAGGCCGACAACCCCAAGGTGGTGCCCACCTGGAACTACACCGCCGTGCACGCCTACGGGCCGGTCGAAGTCATCCACGAAGCGGCGCCGCTGCTGAACATCGTCAGCCGCCTGACCGAACGCCACGAACAGGGCCGCGACCAACCCTGGCAAGTCGCCGACGCGCCCGCGGATTACCTCGAAGGCATGCTGCGCGCCATCGTTGGTATTCGCCTGCCCATCGCCCGCCTGCAAGGCGCGCGCAAGCTCAGCCAGAACCGCTCGGCGCAGGATATCGCCGGCGTGCGTGAAGGCCTGGCCAGCAGCCCTGATTACCTGGACAACCAACTGGCGGCGCAAATGCGCCACCTCTGAAGGAACAAGCCCATGCCCACCATCACCCTGCGCCCCGTCAACGCCCAAGACCACGCCGCCTGGCTGGCCCTGTGGCAGGCCTACCTGCGCTTCTACCAGACCGAACTGGCCGAGGCCGTCAGCCTCAGCACCTGGCAACGCCTGCTCGACCCGAACGAGCCCACCCACTCGACTCTGGCCTGGGTCGATGGCAAGGCGGTGGGCATGGTCAACTTCATCTACCATCGTTCCAACTGGAGCATCGAGAGTTCCTGCTACCTGCAGGACCTTTATGTGGACAGCGAGGTACGCGGCCACGGCATCGGCCGCCAGTTGATCGAGCACGTGTACGCCACCGCCAAGACTGACGGCTGCATCAAGGTGCACTGGCTGACCCACGAGACCAACGCCACCGCCATCAGCCTGTACGAGCAGGTTGCCGAGCGCCCGGGCTTCATTCAATTTCGCAAAGGGTTGTAGGCCACATGACTGACGCATTGAACTGGAAGCCGGCCGGCACGCCCAATGCCGAGCCCCTCGACGGGCGTTTCATCCGCCTGGAAAAACTCGACCCGGCGCGCCACGGCGACGACCTCTGGGAGGTGTTGCAAGGCCGGGGCTGCGACCCGCTGCTGTGGGACTACCTGCCCTATGGCCCGTTCAGCGAGCGCGCAAGCTTCGAGCGCTGGCTCGAAGGCAACGCGGCCGGGCGCGACCCGCTGTTCTACAGCGTCATCGACCGCGCCAGCGGCCAGGTGCAGGGCATTCTCAGCTACATGTCGATCGTGCCCGAGCAGGGCCGCTTCGAAATCGGCCACATCGCCTTTGGCGCGACCATGCAGCGCACCCCGAAAGGCACCGAGGCGGTGTACCTGCTGGGCAAGCTGGGCTTCGAGCTGGGCAACCGCCGCCTCGAGTGGAAGTGCAACGACGCCAACGCCCGCTCCAAGCGCGCCGCCGAACGCTTCGGTTTCGCCTTCGAAGGGGTGTTCCGTCAGCACATGGTGGTGAAGGACCGTAACCGGGATACCGCCTGGTATTCGATCACCGATGGCGAGTGGCCGGCGGTGGCGGCGGGGTTCGAGCGCTGGCTGAGTGATGAGAACCAACAGCCCCAAGGCCAGCTACAAACCCTGGAAGCCTGTCGCAAACCTCTGTAGGAGCCGGCTTGCCGGCGATGAGGCCCTCAAACCCGACGCATGCCACCCGCTACGCGGGTGATCGCCGGCAAGCCGGCTCCTACAGGGGCCTCATCGAATTTTGCGCGGGCGATTTACCAGGCCCATCTGCAAACCGAACGGCTTGAACACGGCGTTCAGCGACTTCAGTGTAGGGTTGCCCTCACCCTGTTCGATCTGGATCAGGGTACGCACCGAAATCTTGCACATCTGCGCGAACTGGGTCTGCTGCATCTTCGCAACCTCCGTACGCAGCCGCCTGACCGCAGCACCCAACTCCAGGCTGCCATCGGCAATGCCTTCACGCACGCTGTCGATCAACAAGCCGCGGGCAGCGATGGACTCCGTCATGCGAACCCCCACTCGGCCATGCGTCACCTTCCCTCGTTGTGGATCTGAAGTGTGAGTCGGTACATAGTCAATCTGCAATTTACTGCACGTTATGGGTCGGCAACGCTTTTAATTCTGCAGCATAGTGCAGATTTTCCTATAAACCCAACAGGATTATGTATTTAAATGCAGATAACGCCAGCTAGAAGCTTCATTTCTGCAAAATAGTGCATATTCACCGAGCAAAAAAAGGGGAGCATTCGCTCCCCAGAGGTTAACCGCTTGCAGATGAGGGCTTGTTGATCAGCCCTCGATCTCGATCAGGATCTCGCCCGGAGTGACCCGGTCGCCCTTGGCCACGTGGATGGCCACGACCTTGCCGGCGATGGCCGCCTGAACCTCGGTCTCCATCTTCATGGCTTCGGTGATCAGCACCGCCTGGCCGGCCTTGACCACATCGCCTTCCTTGACCAGCACATCGACGATGTTGCCCGGCATGGTGGTGCTGACGTGGCCCGGCGCGCTGGCTTGCTTGCGCTTGCTGCTGCCGCCGCCGACGAACTCGTTGAGCGGCTCGAACACCACTTCTTCCGGCATGCCGTCGATGGACAGGTAGAAGTGGCGCTTGCCCTCGGCCTTGACGCCTACGCCGGTGATGTCGACGCGGTAGGTTTCGCCGTGCACGTCGATGACGAATTCGGTCGGTACGCCTTCGCCGCCGGCCGAGGCCACGGCGCCGGCTTCCGGGATCGGCAACAGGGTTTCGGGGGCCAGGGTGCCGGCTTCACGCTCTTCGAGGAACTTGCGCCCGATGTCCGGGAACATGGCGAAGGTCAGCACGTCTTCCTCACTGCGCGCCAGGGCGCCGATGTCGGCACGCAGCTTGGCCATTTCCGGCTTGAGCAGGTCGGCCGGGCGCACGTCGATCACCTCTTCGCTGCCGATGGCCTGGCGGCGCAGTTGCTCGTTGACCACGCCCGGGGCCTTGCCGTAGCCGCCTTGCAGGTACAGCTTCACCTCGTTGGTGATGGTCTTGTAGCGCTCGCCGGCCAGCACGTTGAAGAACGCCTGGGTGCCGACGATCTGCGAGGTCGGGGTCACCAGCGGCGGGAAGCCGAGGTCCTCACGCACCCGCGGGATCTCCGCCAGCACTTCGTTCATGCGGCTGAGCGCGCCCTGCTCCTTGAGCTGGTTGGCCAGGTTGGAAATCATCCCGCCCGGTACCTGGTTGACCTGCACGCGGGTATCCACGGCGGTGAACTCGCTCTCGAACTGATGGTACTTCTTGCGCACGGCGTAGAAGTACAGGCCGATCTCCTGCAGCAGTTGCAGGTCCAGGCCGGTGTCGAACTCGCTGCCCTTGAGCGCGGCGACCATCGACTCGGTGCCCGGGTGGCTGGTGCCCCAGGCAAAGCTGGAGATGGCGGTGTCGATATGGTCGGCACCGTTCTCAACGGCCTTGAGCTGGCACATGGCAGCCAGGCCGGCGGTGTCGTGGGAGTGGATGAACACCGGCAGCGACTGCTCGGCCTTCAGCGCCCGCACCAGCTCGCCGGTGGCGAACGGGGTCAGCAGGCCGGCCATGTCCTTGATCGCGATGGAGTCGCAGCCCATGGCTTCCATCTGCTTGGCCTGGGCGACGAAGGCGTCGATGGTGTGCACGGGGCTCACGGTGTAGGCGATGGTGCCCTGGGCATGCTTGCCGGCGGCTTTCACCGCTTCGATGGCCACGCGCAGGTTACGCACGTCGTTCATGGCATCGAAGATGCGGAACACATCGATACCGTTGACCGCAGCCTTGGCGACGAAGGCCTTGACCACGTCGTCGCTGTAGTGGCGGTAGCCCAGCAGGTTCTGGCCGCGCAGGAGCATCTGCAGGCGGGTGTTGGGCAGGGCGTTGCGCAGCTTGCGCAGGCGCTCCCACGGGTCTTCCTTCAAGAAGCGCACGCAGGCGTCGAAGGTGGCGCCGCCCCAGACTTCCAGCGACCAGTAACCAACCTGGTCGAGCTTGTCGCAGATCGGCAGCATGTCTTCGGTGCGCATGCGGGTAGCCAGCAGGGACTGGTGGGCGTCGCGCAGGATCGTGTCGGTAACAAAGATTTTCTTGGACATTATTCGGTTCCTCACAGGCCTGCGTGGGCGGCGATGGCGGCGGCGATGGCCAGGGCCAGCTCTTCGGGTTTGCGCTTGATCGAGTAGTTGGTCAGTTCGGGGTGGCTTTCGACGAAGCTGGTGTTGAACTGGCCGCTACGGAATTCCGGATTGCGCAGGATTTCCTGGTAGTACGCGGCGGTGGTCTTCACCCCCTGCACGCGCATGTCGTCCAGGGCCCGCAGGCCGCGGTCCATGGCTTCTTCCCAGGTCAGCGCCCAGACCACCAGTTTCAGGCACATGGAGTCGTAGAACGGTGGAATGGTGTAGCCGGTGTAGATCGCCGTGTCGGTGCGCACGCCCGGGCCGCCCGGGGCGTAGTAACGGGTGATCTTGCCGAAACTGGGCAGGAAGTTGTTTTTCGGGTCTTCGGCGTTGATCCGGAACTGCAAGGCGAAGCCGCGGTGCTGGATGTCTTCCTGCTTGATCGACAGCGGCAGCCCCGAAGCGATGCGGATCTGCTCGCGAACGATATCGATGCCGGTGATCTCTTCGGTGATGGTGTGTTCCACCTGCACCCGGGTGTTCATCTCCATGAAGTACACCTCGCCATCGGCGAGCAGAAACTCCACGGTACCGGCGTTCTCGTAGTCCACGGCCTTGGCTGCGCGCACGGCCAGGTCGCCGATGTAGGCGCGCTGCTCGGGGGTCAGCTGCGGGCTTGGGGCAATCTCGATGAGCTTCTGGTTACGGCGCTGGATCGAGCAGTCGCGCTCGAACAGGTGCACCACGTTGCCGAAGCTGTCACCGAGGATCTGCGCCTCGATATGCTTGGGGTTGACGATGCACTTTTCCAGGAACACTTCGGCCGAACCAAAGGCCTTGGTGGCTTCGGAGATGACCCGGGGGAAGTTCTGTTCCAGTTCTTCACGGCTGTTGCAGCGGCGAATGCCACGCCCGCCACCACCGGAGGTGGCCTTGAGCATCACCGGGTAACCGATGCGCTCGCCCTCGCTCAGGGCTTCGTGAATATCGGCAACGTTGCCTTCGGTGCCGGGGGTAACCGGTACACCGGCCGCGATCATGGTGCGGCGGGCCTCGGTCTTGTCGCCCATGCGGCGAATCACGTCGGCGGCCGGGCCGATGAACTTGATCCCGCGCTCGGCGCAGATATCTGCCAGTTCAGCGTTTTCCGACAGGAAACCGTAACCCGGGTGCAGGGCGTCACAGCCGGTTTCCACAGCAAGGTTCACCAGCTTGCGCGGGTTCAGGTAGCCGGCCAGGGGCTCGGCACCGATGCTGTAGGCCTCGTCGGCGCGCTTGACGTGCAAGGCGTGCCGGTCGGCGTCGGAATAGATCGCAACAGAGCGAATGCCCATCTCGGCGCAGGCCCGCACGATGCGGACTGCGATTTCACCCCGGTTGGCGATCAGGATTTTTTTTATCACTGGATTCTTCCCAAAGCCGTAGGAACAGACGATCCGGTTCTACCGGTCGGCGCGTGACCAGACGTTGCTGGCCAGTCGCACAATCACCCTAGCGCTGAAGGTCGATAAACAAAAATCAATATTTGTTAGAGGCTGCATAAGCAAAAGCTTATAGTTGAGTAACAAGGTATTGCCGACGGCGGGATAAAAATGCGTAAGTCATTGATGCGTATGACTTTGCGTCAATTGCAGGTGTTCAACGAGGTGTGCGATTTGCGCTCTTACAGCCGGGCGGCCGAAGAAATGGCGCTAACGCAACCCGCCGTAAGTCTACAGATCCGCCAGCTCGAGGAGCTGGTGGGGCAGCCGCTGTTCGAGTACGTCGGCAAGAAGCTCTACCTGACCGAAGCCGCCGAAGCGCTGCAGCGCGCCAGCCGGGATATCTTCGGGCGCCTGGAGAACCTCGACATGCAGCTTTCAGACATGCAGGGCTCACTGCAGGGGCAGCTGAAACTGGCGATCGAGTCCAGCGCCAAGTACTTCGTGCCACACCTGTTCGCCGCCTTCAAGCAGCGTCACCCGGAGGTCAACCTCACCCTCACCGTGGTCAACCGCGCCCAGGCGATCCGGCGCCTTTCCGACAACCGCGACGACCTCACGGTGATGTCGATGGTGCCCCAGGACATGGGCCTGGAGTTCTTGCCGTTTCTGAACAACCCGATCGTCGCCGTGGCGCCGCCCAACCACCCGCTGTGCAAGCTCGATAAGTTGCGCCTGCAAGACCTGGAACCTCATACGCTGCTGGTACGCGAGCAGGGTTCGGGCACGCGCAAGGCCTGCGAGGAGTTCTTCAAGGAGAAGCGCGTGCACTTCACCCAGACGCTGGAGGTGGCCTCCACCGACTCGCAGCGCGAGTGCGTGGTGGCGGGCCTTGGCATCGCCCTGCTGACCCGCCACGCGGTCAACCTGGAGCTGGCCACCGGTGTGCTCAAAGAGCTGCCGGTGGAGGAGCTGCCGCTGTACCGCAGCTGGTGCCTGGTGCAGTCCAGGAGCAAGCGCCAGTCACCGGTGGCCTTGGCCTTCCAGGCGTTCATCCGCGGCGAACGTGCGCAGATCAGCGGGCTTGGGGAGCGTTTCTCGGGGAAATTGCCGCCGACACCTGCCACACCGTGACCGCTTGCAGGTCGGGGTAGTCGGCGATTTCACGCAGCAGCTGGCGCTGGTCGCAGTAGCTTTCGATGGCGCGGCGGAACTCCATGCGGCGCTGGTCCTTTTCCTGCTGCTTGCGAGCCTTGGCGTTGGGTTGGTACGAACCGTCGTGATCGTGAGCCATTGCCTGTCTCCCAGATAGGATGCGGGGAGTTTCAGGTTGGCTGCGGCGGTTTACGATTTGGCGGTGGAATGGTGACAGATTGGTGAAATTTCGCCGCCTGTTCGGGCCCTATCGCCGGCAAGCCGGCTCCTACAGGTGATCTTTGTAGGAGCCGGCTTGCCGGCGATAGGGCCCGAACAGGCGCTGCAGATCAGTCGTCGGTAGCCTTGATCGACTTGGGCGACAAACGCAGGCTGCGCAAGCTGCGCTTCACGCTCTTCAAGTGGTTGACCAGGCTCGGCCCGCGAGCCATGGCCACGCCCATGGCCAGCACGTCGATCACCACCAGGTGGGCGATACGCGAGGTCAGCGGGGTGTAGATTTCGGTGTCTTCGTGCACGTCGATGGCCAGGTTCACCGTCGACAGCTCCGCCAGCGGGGTTTGGCTGGGGCACAGGGTGATCAGGTTGGCGCCGCTCTCACGCACCAGGTTGGCGGTGATCAGCAGGTCTTTGGAGCGCCCCGACTGCGAAATGCACACCGCCACATCGCCAGGCTTCAAGGTGACCGCCGACATGGCCTGCATGTGCGGGTCGGAGTACGCCGCCGCGCTGAGCAGCAGGCGGAAGAACTTGTGCTGGGCATCAGCCGCTACCGCACCCGAGGCACCAAAGCCGTAGAACTCCACGCGCTGCGCCTGGGACATGGCGCTCACCGCCTGCTGCAAGGCCAACGGGTCGAGGTGCTCGCGCACCTCCATCAGGGTGTGCAGGGTGGTGTCGAAGATCTTCAGGCTGTAGTCGGCTACCGAGTCGTCTTCATGGATGGCGAACTGGCCAAAGCTGGCGCCTGCGGCCAGGCTCTGCGCCAGCTTGAGCTTGAGGTCCTGAAAGCCAGAACAGCCGATCGCCCGGCAAAAACGCACGATGGTCGGCTCGCTGATACCGACGTTATGCGCAAGGTCCGCCATGGAACTGTGCATGACCGCAGCCGGGTCCAGCAGCACATGGTCGGCTACTTTCAATTCCGATTTGCGCAGCAGGTGGCGCGATTGGGCGATATGTTGCAACAGATTCACAGGCTGGACTCGGTTATGATCGGCTGGCCGGGATGTAGCTTTCTTGTAGTTATACTACATGCTTGCCAACCCGCCCAGTTAAACGAACGTGGAGAGTGGTGGTTTGACTATTCCTTGCGACATTCTGGTCTTCGGCGGCACGGGCGACCTGGCCCTGCACAAGCTGCTGCCGGCGCTGTACCACCTGTATCGCGAGGACCGCCTGCACAACGCCGTGCGGATCATTTCCCTGGCCCGCCGGCCGTTGCCGCGCAACGACTACGTCAAGCTTGCCGAACGCCACTGCCGGGCGCAGATCGCCCGCCAGGACTTCGACGAAGAAGTGTGGCAACGCTTTTCGGCGCGGCTCGACTACTTCCCCATGGACGCCTCGCAAAGTGGCGATTTCGGCCGCCTGGCGCGCTATCTGGGCGAGCCTGGAGGGCTGACGCGTATCTACTACCTGGCCACCGCGCCCACTCTTTTCGTGCCCATCGCCAACCACCTGCGCATCGCCGGGCTGGTCGATAGCGAGGCGCGTATCGTGCTTGAAAAGCCCATCGGCCATTCGCTGGAGTCGGCCACCGCCATCAACGAGGCGATCGGCGCGGTGTTCGATGAGCCCCAGGTGTTTCGCATCGACCATTACCTGGGCAAGGAAACCGTGCAGAACCTCATGGCCTTGCGCTTTGCCAACGCTTTGCTCGAACCGGTATGGCGCAACAGCCAGGTCGACCACGTACAGATCAGTGTCTGTGAAACCCTGGGCGTGGAGAACCGCGGCGGCTACTACGACCGCGCCGGCGCCACCCGCGACATGCTGCAGAACCACCTGCTGCAGCTGCTGTGCCTGGTGGCCATGGAGCCGCCGGCGCAGTTCGAGGCCGAGGCGGTGCGTGATGAAAAGGTCAAGATATTGCGGGCGCTCAAGCCGATCACCGGCCAGGACGTGCAGGACAAGACCGTGCGCGGCCAGTACCACGCAGGCAAGATCGGCGGTCAGGAAGTGCCGGCCTACTACTTCGAAAAAGACGTCGACAACGACAGCGACACCGAGACCTTCGTCGCCGTGCAGGCGCACATCGACAACTGGCGCTGGGCCGGCGTGCCGTTCTACCTGCGCACCGGCAAGCGCATGGCGCGGCGCACCTCGCAGATCGTCATCCAGTTCAGGCCGGTGCCCCATGAGCTGTTCAACGGCGGCCAGGTCAACCAACTGCTGATCCAGCTGCAGCCGGACGAGCACATCAGCCTGCGCATGATGACCAAGAGCCCCGGCAAGGGCATGCGCCTGGCCCCCGTGGAGCTTGACCTGAACCTGGCCCAGGCATTCGCCCAGACCCGCCGCTGGGAGGCCTACGAACGTCTGTTGCTGGATGTGCTGGAGGGTGACTCGACCCTGTTCATGCGCCGCGACGAGGTCGAGGCGGCCTGGGCCTGGATCGACCCGATCGTGCAGGGCTGGGAGGAGCACTTCCAGGCGCCGCGCCCGTACCCCGCCGGCAGCAACGGGCCCGAACAGGCCAACAGCCTGCTCGCCCACCAGGGTAGAAAGTGGCATGGCTGAAAGGTTTCATGCTGCCTTGGGTTGCGACAAAACCTGAAGCTGGCCCCTGTAGCGGCGCATTTAGCGTCGCACTCAGGAGACTTTCAACATGACCATCGAAACCAAAGGCTGGGTCGCCCAGAACGACAAGATGCCGGGCAACGCCTGTTTTCGCGTATACGGCACGGTGTGCGTTGCCCACCCGGGCATCGAACCGGTACTGAGCATGCCCGGCCTGCAGGACCGGTCTTTCAACCTCAGGCTGGAACTCAAGCTGCAAGAGCAGGACGGCATCTACCCGCAGGTGCTAACCGAAAAAGTGGTGGCGTTCCAGATGCCGGGCGATCACAGCAATATCCCGAAAGTGGAGATCATCCACGACCGTGAGCTGATCACCAGCATCACCGACATAATCGACACCCACTGACCGGCCTGCAGCGGCGGTTGCTCAGCCGTTCAGGTAGTTCGGTGGCCGCTGCAACAAGGCCTCAAATGCGGTAGGGGCTACCGGCCGGCTGATCAGGTAGCCCTGCACCTCGTCGCAGCCGTGCTCACGCAGAAACGCCAGCTGCTCCGGGGTTTCCACACCTTCGGCCACCACCTGCAGGCGCAGGCTCTTGGCCATGGCGATGATCGCCCGGGTGATCGCCGCGTCCTGGCTACCCTCGAGCAGGCCACGGATGAACGCCTGGTCGATCTTCACGTAGTCCACCGGGAAGCGCTTGAGGTAGCTGAGCGACGAATAACCGGTACCGAAATCGTCGATGGCCAGCTTCACCCCCAACGCATGCAACTGCTCGAAGGTGGCGATGATGTGCTCGACGCTGTCGAGCAACTGGCTCTCGGTCAGCTCCAGCTCCAGCAGGTGCGCCGGCAGGCCGGACTCCCCCAACACCTGGCGCACCAAGCTGACCAGCTTGCCTTGGCGCAACTGGTACACCGACAGATTGACCGACACGCGAATCTCCAGCCCCTGGCGCCGCCACTGGCAAGCCTGCCAGCACGCCTGACGCAACACGAACTCGCCCATGGGCGCGATCAGCCCGGTCTCTTCCGCCAGCCCAATGAACTCCCCCGGCGGCACCATGCCAAGCTCCGGGTGTTGCCAGCGCACCAGCGCCTCGGCGGCATGCAGTTGGCCGGTGCGCAGGCACAGCTTGGGCTGGTAGTAGACCAGCAACTGCCCCTCGTCGATGGCCTTGCGCAGTTGGTTCTCCAGCTGCAACCGCTCCAGGGTGCTGGCGCGCAGGCTCTCGGTGTAGAACTGGAAGTTGTCGCCGCCCAGGTGCTTGGCGTGCTGCTTGGCCATGTCGGCCTGGCTGACCAGCGCGTTCAGGTCGAAGTTGCCGTCGGCCAGCAGGCTGATACCCACCGAGGCGCTGATCACCACTTCGTGGCGACCAAGACGCTGCGGCACCCGCAGCTTGTCGAGCAGGCGCGTGGTGACCCGCACCAGGCTGGACAGGTTGGTGTAGCCGTCGAACAGGATGGCGAACTCATCCCCCGACAGCCGTGCCACAGTGTCGGCCTCGGGCACGGCGTTGGCGATGCGCTGGGCCATTTTTTTCAGCAACTGGTCGGCCAGTTCGTGGCCAAGGCTTTCGTTGAGCAGCTTGAAGCGGTCCAGGTCGACATGCAGCAGCGCCAGGCTGCGCCCGTTCAGGCGCATGCGCTGGGCGCCTTCATGCAGGCGCAGGCGGAACAGCGCGCGGTTGGCCAGCCCGGTGAGGTCGTCGTAATGGGCCAGGTAGCGCAAGCGCTCTTCCGACTCGCGGCGTGCCGACAGGTCGGTATAGAAGCCGACAATGCTGGCGATGCGGCCACGGGCGTCACGCACGCTGTTCAACTGCAGCCACTGCGGGTACAGCTCACCGTTCTTGCGCGCCTCGACCAGCTCGCCCTGCCAGCGGCCCTGCTGCTCCAGGGCCTGGTCGATGGACTGGCTGTGGCGGCGGGCGTCGCGGCTGCACGAAAGCTCCAGGGCATTGCGCCCGATCAGTTCGGCGCGGCCGTAGCCGGTGACATCGCAGAAAGTCTGGTTGACCGCCAGCAGCTCATAGTCGGCATCCAGAATGGCAATGCCTTCGCTTGCGGCCTCGAACACCGTGGCGGCCAGTCGCTGCTGCTCTTCCTGCAGCTTGCGCGCGGTGATGTCGCGGCGGGTGCCGAGCATGCGCAGCACCTTGCCCCCGGCGTCGCGCTCCACGGCCCGGCCGCGGTCCTCGATCCAGCACCAGTGGCCCTGGGCATGGCGCACCCGGTATTCCACCCGGTAGTCCTCGGTACGGCCCTTGAGGTGCTCGACCAGGGTGCGGCGCAGCAACGGCAGGTCGTCGGGGTGCAGGCGTGGCTTGAGGTCGCCACGCACCGAGCGGACCTGCTCGGCATCCAGGCCGAACAGCGCGTGAAGTTGGGTGTGGTGGACTTCGTCGCTGGCCAGGTTCCAGTCCCACAGCCCCAGCTCACTGGCTTCCAGGGCCAGGGCCAGGCGCTGTTCGCTCTTGCTCAGGGCCTGGTTGGCCAGGTCCAGCTCGTGGCTGCGCTGGGCCACGCGCTGTTCGAGCCCGGCATGGGCCTTGCGCAGCTCTTCTTCGGCCTGGCGGCGCTGGCGCACTTCGCCACTGAGCTGGTGGTTGAGGTCTTCGCCGTGGCGCTGGGCAGTTTGCAGGTGCTCGATCAGTGCCTGGTTCTGGAAGCGCCGCAGCAGGCCGCGCTCGATCAGGCGGTTGACCTGCCAGGCCACCACCATCAGCGCCCCCAGCAGGATCAGCCCAAGCCAGCCCCAGCCACGCTGCTGGCCGGCGTCGTAGACGAACAGAAACAGGGTCGGCGGCAGCAGGCAGGGCAAGGCGAAGCTCAGGAAGGCCGGCAGGCTGACCGCATAGGCGACACTGGCCGACAGCGCCGCCGCCCCCAGCAAGCCGAACACCCAGGCCTGCTGCACGAAGTTATCCACAGGCACCAGGGCAATTGCCGCGCTGGCCAAGGTCAGCCCGCTGAACCCCGACCCGAACAGGAACATGCGCCGCCAGCTGGGCATGGCCTGGCGCACCGGGGTAGCGGCCTCGAACGCCGCCACCTGGATCACCCGCAACGCCACCAGCGCCAGCAGCCAGACCATCCACACACTCACCAGCAAATAGCGCGCAGGGCTCCACAACAGCCAGGCGCAGAGCAAGCCGTTGAGCAGCATGAACAATGTGGGCAGCAGCGAGCCCTGATAAAGCAGGCGGGTGCGCTCGATCGACAGCTCCGTGGCAAATTGCCTGCGAACGTTGCGTAACGCCTGCGGCGATGCTCCGATCGCCCTGCATTCCTGGGTCATATGGCTGGTTTCTTGTTGTGTTCTTGTTATGGCTGACCGCAAATGTGCTGGGAGAATACACAAGCGTCGCCCCGGACCAAACTGCTCTGCGTCATGATTTCGAAAATGTCTTGTGCGTCGTACTGCGACCGCTCAACCACGCGGCAACGCCGTGCTTGCCGATGAACGGTCAAGATGCCCGCTGGTGATTTGCACGGCAGGCGTTTGCCCCTGCCCCCCGCGCGGCCCTAGAATGCGCGGATGCATACCGATGACCTCTCCCTCCTGCTGAACTCCCTCAACGACGCCCAACGCCAGGCCGTAGCGGCCACGCTGGGGCGCCAACTGGTGCTGGCCGGCGCCGGCTCCGGCAAGACCCGCGTGCTGGTGCACCGCATCGCCTGGCTGATCCAGGTTGAAGGGGCCTCGCCGCACTCGATCCTGTCGGTGACCTTTACCAACAAAGCCGCCGCCGAAATGCGCCAGCGTATCGAGCAACTGCTGGGTATCAACCCGGCCGGCATGTGGGTGGGCACCTTCCACGGCCTGGCCCACCGCCTGCTGCGCGCGCACTGGCAGGAAGCCGGGCTGGTGCAGAACTTCCAGATCCTCGACAGCGACGACCAGCAGCGCCTGATCAAGCGGGTCATGCGCGAAATGGGCCTAGATGAGCAAAAATGGCCGGCCCGCCAGGCCCAGTGGTTCATCAACGGGCAGAAGGACGAAGGCCTGCGCCCGCGCCATATCCAGGCCGGCGGCGACCTGTTCCTGGGCACCATGCGCGACATCTACGCCAACTACGAGCAAGCCTGCGAGCGCGCCGGGGTCATCGACTTCTCCGAACTGCTGCTGCGTGCCCTCGACCTGTGGCGCGACCAGCCCGGTTTGCTGGAGCACTACCAGCGCCGCTTCCAGCACATTCTGGTGGACGAGTTCCAGGACACCAACGCCGTGCAGTACGCCTGGTTGCGCCTGCTCGGTGCCGGCGGGCGCAGCCTGATGGCGGTGGGCGACGACGACCAGTCGATCTACGGCTGGCGCGGCGCCAAGATCGAGAACATCCACCAGTACACGGCAGACTTCCCCGACGCCGAGATGATTCGCCTGGAGCAGAACTACCGCTCCACCGGCGGCATCCTCAAGGCCGCCAACGCCTTGATCGCCAACAACAGCGGGCGCCTGGGCAAGGAGCTGTGGACCGACATGGGCGAAGGCGAGCCGCTGACGCTGTATGCCGCCTACAACGAGCACGACGAAGCGCGCTACGTGGTCGAGACCATCGAAAGCCTGGTCAAGCAGGGCAATGCGCGCAACGAAATCGCCATCCTGTACCGCTCCAACGCCCAGTCGCGGGTGCTTGAAGAAGCGCTGCTGCGCGAACGCATCCCGTACCGCATCTATGGCGGCCAGCGCTTCTTCGAGCGCGCCGAAATCAAGAACGCCATGGCTTACCTGCGCCTGCTCGAAGGCCGTGGCAACGACGCTGCACTGGAGCGGGTGATCAACGTGCCGCCACGCGGCATCGGCGAAAAAACCGTCGAAGCCATCCGCGACCACGCCCGCCACGCGCAGCTGTCGATGTGGCAGGCCATGTGCCAGCTACTGGCTGCCAAGGCCCTCAAGGGCCGCGCCGCCAGCGCCCTGGGTGCGTTCATCGAGCTGATCGAGAACCTCGCCAGCAAGGTCGCCGACATGCCGCTGCACCTGATGACCCAGACGGTCATCGAGCAGTCCGGGCTGATCATCTACCACCAGGAAGAAAAGGGCGAAAAAGGCCAGGCCCGGGTAGAAAACCTTGAGGAACTGGTCAGCGCCGCGCGCAACTTCGAAACCAGCGAAGAAGACGCCGACCTGTCTCCGCTGTCGGCGTTCCTCGGCCACGCCTCGCTCGAGGCCGGCGACACCCAGGCCGACGAGCACGAAGACAGCATCCAGCTGATGACCCTGCACAGCGCCAAGGGCCTGGAGTTCCCCTACGTGTTCCTGGTGGGCATGGAGGAAGGGCTGTTCCCGCACAAGATGAGCCTGGAAGAACCCGGCCGCCTTGAAGAGGAACGCCGCCTGGCCTACGTCGGCATCACCCGTGCCATGCGCCAGCTGATCATGACCTACGCCGAGACCCGCCGGCTGTACGGCAGTGAAACCTACAACAAGGTGTCGCGCTTCGTACGGGAGATCCCGGCCGGGCTGGTACAGGAAGTGCGCCTGTCGAACACCGTCAGCCGCCCGTTCGGCGGCGCCAAGGCGCCGGCCAGCAGCCTGTTCGCCAACGCCAACATTCCGCAGACCGCCTTCAACCTTGGCCAGCGCGTGCAGCATGCGGTGTTCGGCGAGGGTGTGATCCTCAACTTCGAAGGCTCCGGCGCCCAGGCCCGAGTGCAGGTTAACTTCGACGAAGGCAGCAAGTGGCTGATGCTTGGCTACGCCAAGCTTGAGGCCTTGTAGGAGCGGCCTCGTGTCGCGAAGGGGCGCGTAGCGGCCCCAAACTATCAGCATCCTGCAAAATCGCCGGGGTTGCTACGCAGCCCTTTCGCGACACGAGGCCGCTCCTACAGGCGTACAAGTGGCTTTTCCTTAATTAATCAGGCAAAAGCTCGAAACATCTTGTCGCTGGTCATGTCTGCTGCTTCATGTGCACCATGACGCGCGTGCAATCCACAAAATGGGAACCCCCAACTTATGCAACGTTTTCTTAGCATCGCTCTGGCGCTCTGCGTCGGCCTGACGCTGAGCCTCGACGCCAACGCCAAGCGCTTCGGTGGCGGCAAGAGCTCGGGCGCCGCGCCTATGCACCAGACTCGCCAGGCATCCCCGACTACCCCTGCTGCTGCCCCGACCGCACCAGGCCGCGCCCCGGCCGCCGCTGGCGGTGCTTCGCGCTGGCTGGGCCCGCTGGCCGGCATCGCCGCCGGTGGCCTGCTGGCCTCCATGTTCATGGGCGACGGCTTCCAGGGCATGCAGATCCTCGACTTCCTGATCATGGGCCTGATCGCCTTCCTGGTGTTCCGCTTCATCGCCGCGCGCCGTCGCCAACAGCAGCCGCAGCACGCTGCCGCCGGCCACGCCCCGTACCAGCGTGAAGCCCAGCCGCAGGCTGCCCCACAGTCGATCTTCGGTGGCTCCGCCGCTGCTGCACCTTCGCCAACGGTCAATGCACCGGCCTGGTTCAACGAAGCCAGCTTCCTGGCAGCCGCCCGTTCGCACTTCCAGACCTTGCAGCAGCACTGGGACGCCAACGAGATGGACAAGATCTCCGAGTTCGTCACCCCGCAAATGCTCGAGTTCCTCAAGCGCGAACGCGCCGAGCTGGGCGATGGCTTCCAGTCCACCTACATCGACAACCTCGACGTACAGCTGGACGGCGTGGAAGATCGCGCCAACCACACCGACGCCACCCTGACCTTCCGTGGCGTGTCGAAGACCTCGCGCTTCGACCAGGGCGAAGCCTTCAGCGAAAGCTGGCACATGGTTCGCGCCCAGGGCGAGAACCAGCCTTGGCTGGTGGCCGGTATCCGTCAAAACGACTGATAACCCCACGCTGCAGACAAAACCCCGGGCCCTGGCCCGGGGTTTTTGCTTTTGCCACAGTCGGCTACTAGGGTATAACGCGCAGCGTTGTCATCAAGGCTAGAGGATGTGAACCGTGGAAGAAGTGATCGAGCAACTCCGTGAAGCAAACGAGCCGGTACCGGTACCGCTGGAGCTTCCCGATGAAGATCAGTTGGTGGAGATCGAGGAACAGCTGTTCATCAACATTCCATTTGTGTTCAAGGAGTACCTGCTCACCGTCAGCGACGTGACCTACGGCTCGCTGGAGCCGGTGACCGTCACCGACCCGCAACTGCACACCTACCTGCCGGACGTGGCGGCCAACGCCTGGGATGCCGGCGTGCCACGCGACCTGATCCCGCTCTGCCAGGACGGCGACGACTACTACTGCGTCGAAGAAGACGGCACCGTGGTGCTGTGGTCCGGCGAGGAAGAGATCGTCACCGAAGAAAGCTGGGAATCGGTGTGGCACTGGGTGCGGGACGTTTGGCTGGAAAGCTGATACAGGCCACGTCCCCCCTGTAGGAGCCGGCTTGCCGGCGATAGGGCCATGCGCTCTATCAACAGGCCCGGCCAGATCGCCGGCAAGCCGGCTCCTACACAGGGAATCGGGCGCAGGAAAAAACCATGGCCCTATGCCATTAAAGTGCTTAAAATCGCCAAGCTTTCTGCGCCTGGCGACATCGCTACCGCTCCATCCCCTCGGACGACGGTGAAATCTTGCGCAGAAGGCGTCCCCTTCAGTGCGAATGATCGCGGCTGTTTTCCAGCGTCTCCAACAGCGCCACCTGCATGCGGGTATGCACGCGGATCAGCCAGCGCCAAAGCAACGCCACCACCACTGCCGCCACTACCACGATCACCAGCAGCAGTTCGCTGGTGGGCAGGATGCTGGCCGACAACGCCGACAGCAGCAGGAAGATCACCAGCAGCGACAGCAGCGGGATCACCTCGGCGATCACCCGCCGTACACGCTGGGTATGCCGCCCAGCCATCTCCGGTTTGACCCCCATCTCGGCCAGCAGCATCGACAGCGCCTTGAGCTTGCGGTATGCGGCAATCAGGAAAGGTAGCGACAGCAGCAATGCCGCGCCCCAGATCAACGCCTTCTGCTGGCCAGCATCGGCCACCCACTCACTGAGCCATTCACCGATGCGCCCGGCAAAATAACCACCGCTGAAGAAGATCGCGATCACTAACGCCAGGTTTACTCCCACCTGCAACAGGATGCGCCGGATCATCGCCGCCAGCATCGCCCCCTCACCCTGGGGCTGGATGTTGCGCAGCCATTCGCCATACAGCGACAGCACCCGCGACAGGCGGCTGGGCACTACCTTGCCGAGCTTGATCGACAGCGGGTCGGCGGCGCGGATCAGGTAGGGCGTCAGCAGCGTGGTGATGGCCGATACCGCCACGGCCACCGGGTAGAGGAAATCGCTGGTCACCTGCAGGGTCATGCCCAGCGCGGCGATGATGAACGAGAACTCGCCGATCTGCGAAAGCCCCATGCCCACCCGCAGCGAGGTGCGCCCGTCGTTGCCGGCAATGAACGCGCCCAGGCCGCAGGAGAGCATCTTGCCCAGCACCACGGCCAAGGTGATGACCACGATCGGCCAGGCGTATTCGACCAGGATGCTGGGGTCGATCATCAAGCCGATGGCGACGAAGAAGATCGCGCTGAACAGGTCGCGAACCGGCTCGATCAGGCGCTCGATCTTCAGCAACTGGCGCGATTCGGCCATGATCGCGCCGATCAGGAAGGCCCCCAGCACCATGCTGTACTCAAGCTTGACCACCAGCAGGCAGAAGCCGAAGCACAGCCCCAGCACGGTGATCAGCAGCATCTCGTTGCTTTCGAACTTGGCCACGTAGGCCAACAGCCGCGGCACCAGCAAGATGCCGACGACCAGCGCGACGATCATGAACAGCGACAGCTTGCCCACGGTGGAGAACACCTCGCCCGAACTCACCGTACCGCTGACCGCAATGCCTGACAGCAGGGCGATGATGCCGATGCCAAGAATGTCCTCGACGATCAGCACACCGAAAATCAGTTGCGCGAAGCGCTCGTTCTTCATCTTCAGGTCGTTGAGCGCCTTGACGATGATGGTGGTCGAGCTGATGGCCAGGATGGCGCCGAGGAACAGCGAGTCCATGGTGTTCCAGCCGAACCAGCGGCCTATCTCGAAACCGATCCAGATCATCAGGACGATTTCCAGGAATGCCGCAATGAACGCCGTGGCCCCCACCTTGAACAGCTTGCGCAGGCTGAACTCCAGGCCCAGGCAGAACATCAGGAAGATCACCCCAAGCTCAGCCAGGGTCTTGATGGTGTCTTCATCGTGGATCAGGCCGAACGGCGGGGTGTGCGGGCCGATGATGAAGCCGGCGACGATGTAGCCCAGCACCACGGGCTGCTTGAGACGATGAAAGAGGATGGTCACCACACCGGCAACCAGCATGATCACGGCCAGATCCTGGATGAAGCTGATGGCATGCATGGCGTGATTACTCCTTGTCTCGATGCACGGGGCGAACCGCTCCTCTGCCAGAAAACGCTGACAACCGAAGCAGGCACATACTGTAGTGATAGGTGGAAAAGCCCACGTTGCATGGGCGCTGTCAGGTTAACATCGCGCCTTGCCGCACATCGTCCGTGCAATATATGGAAACAGATCGGCAACGCCAGCGCCGCCGATGGCAGAATCGGCGTGACGATGGAGCGTCAGGCGACGTCCCGTACCAGGATGGGAAACCTCAAAGAGGGGAACAGAAGTGTCAGCAGATACCCGCCCCGTTTCAGCGCAACCAAACCGTGAGCTCACTATGGAACCTGGAAACGCCCAGTTGTCGATGACCGTCCTGATGACACCGGACATGGCCAACTTCTCTGGCAACGTACACGGCGGCACGCTGCTCAAATACCTCGACGAAGTCGCCTATGCCTGCGCCAGCCGCTATGCCGGCAGCTACTGCGTGACCCTGTCGGTAGACCAGGTGATCTTCCGCGAGCCGGTGCACGTGGGTGAGCTGGTGACCTTCCTGGCCTCGGTCAACTACACCGGCAACACGTCGATGGAGGTGGGCATCAAGGTGGTGACCGAAAACATCCGTGAGCGCTCGGTACGCCATTCCAACAGTTGCTTCTTCACCATGGTGGCCGTGGACGACAACCGCCGCCCGGTGCCGGTACCGCCGCGCCAGCCGCACAGCAGCGAGGAGAAGCGCCGCTTCCTGCAAGGCCAACAGCGCCGGCAGATCCGCCAGGAGCTGGAAGAGCGCTACCAGAACCTCAAGACCGATTCGATCTGAAGCCGGCTTCTGATCCTACAGGGGTTACAAACGCTGCGCCTCGAAACGCACCCGCGGGTGGGCGATGCGGTCCTGGGCCCGCACCAGCTGCAGCTCGTAGCTGGCGCTGGCCTGGGTTTCCAGCAGCACCTCATGCACCGCAGCTGCCGTGAACTCGAACGCCTGCACCCAGCTGTCCCCCAACAGCACACGGGCCAGGAACAGCCCCGAGGTCAGGTCGCCCACCCCCACCGGCTGGCGCGGGAAGGCCAGTAGTGGCCGGCGCAGGTGCCAGCTGCCCTCGGCAGTCGCCAGCAGCATCTCGAAGGTGTCGTCGCCGCGACCGGGGTAGTTCAGGTGCTTGACCAGCACCACCTTCGGCCCGCGCTCCAGTAGGCTACGGGCCATGGCCACACAGTCTTCAAGCGACTGCGCGCGACGCCCGCAGAAGCTGTCCAGCTCCAGTTGGTTGGGGCAGAGGATGTCGGCCCGCGCCGCCGCTTCGTCAAGCAGGAACTCGCCCACCTCGGCTGGCACGATGCAGCCCTTCTCGGCATGCCCCATCACCGGGTCGCACAGGTACAGCGCCCGCGGGTTGGCGGCCTTGATGCGCGCCACACCGGCGAGGATCGCCCGGCCCTGCTCGGCGCTGCCCAGGTAGCCCGAAAGCACCGCGTCGCAGTGGCCCAGTTCACCGATAGTGGAAATGCCTTCCACCAACGCAGGAATTTGCGCCGGAGCAAGCACTTCGCCTGCCCACTGTCCATACTGAGTGTGGTTGGAGAACTGCACGGTATTGAGCGGCCAGACGTTCACCCCCACCCGTTGCATGGGAAACACCGCGGCACTGTTGCCGGCGTGCCCGAAGACGACGTGGGACTGGATGGCGAGCAGGTGCGGCGTGCGTTTCATGCAGGAAGATTCCGAAACCATTGAACGAATGTGCGGCGCGCAGTATGAACCCGAATGCCATCTGTACGACAGGCCAGAGACGCAGTTAAGCTGGATCGACCTGTCTGGAGCTAAGCCAAATGTTGACCCTGGAAAACCTCTTCGTCCTGATGCTGGTGGCGACCGCAGGCGCCTGGCTGTGGCACAACCATGGGCTGCGTGAAAAAGCCCTGGCGCGGGTCAAGCAGCATTGCGCCAAGCTCGACCTGGAACTGCTCGACGATGCCGTGGCGCTCAAGCGTATCGGCTTCGTGCGCGATGCCAACGGCAAGAAACGCCTGGCACGCATCTACAACTTCGAGTTCACCGTAACCGGCGAGCAGCGCCACCCCGGCACCGTCACCCAGTTCGGCGCCCACACCATGCAAATTGAACTGGCGCCCTACCCGTTCGAGATCAAGACCCCACCACGCGCCGACAACGTGATCGAGATGCAGCAGTGGCGTCAGGAGCACAACCGCTGGGGCAACTGATCAGCCTTGCAGGCGGCAGGCGGCAAGGGCTGCCTGCAGCGCTGCCAAGGGTTGCGCAGTGTCGAAGATCAGTTCCAGGCGTGAGTCCTTGCGCCATTCGCTTGGCTGCCACTGTAGGTCACCTTCAAGGCCATTGAACGACTGCCAGCCTTGCGCGCTGTGGATAACGCCTTTGGCCCGGCGCCAAGGCCAGGCCCGCAGAAACTCGACCAACCGTTCGCGATCAAAGCACTGGCTGGGGTGCCAGCGCCAGCCCACGCTCCAGCCGCCTTCGCCTTGCTGAGCCTGACAGATCGGCTGTGTGGCATCTGTCCACAAGGCCGTCATGGCGGCAGGTTTTTTGTCCACAGGCAGCCTGGAAATGGCCGCCTCGGCGTCACCGGCTGTGGAAAAACCCGGCAGCTGAGGCAGCGGCAAAGCACCTTGGTCCGTCCAAAACACCGAAACAGCTGGAAGCCTTGCGGTTATCAACAGACGGGATGCACTGTCCACAGCCGCCGACTTGTTGATAACCAGCAACTCACAGGCGGGCAAGGCCGCCTGCTGCGCCTCGGGCAGCGGCTCGCCCCGCGCCAGGACCTGGGCATCCAGCACCATCAGCAAGGGCTGTACCGCCAGTACGCCAGTCCAAGGCGCCTGCTGCAATTGCTCCAGCAACTGGCGAGGGTGGCCAAGCCCGGACGGCTCGATGAACACCCGGTCCGGCTTCGCCTTGCGCAACAGGCGGCCAAGCCCCACCTGGAACGGCATGCCGTTGACGCAACACAGGCAGCCGCCGGCGACCTCACCGATGGCAATGCCATCTTCGTCACGCGCCAGCAGCGCGGCATCCAGGCCGATCTGGCCGAACTCGTTGACCAGCACCGCCCAGCGCTCGTTGGCCGGGCGCTGTGCCAGCAGCTGGCGGATCAGGCTGGTCTTGCCGGCGCCCAGGGGGCCGGCAACAAGGTGGGTGGGGATGTTGTGGAGCATTTTCACAGATCGTCTAAGGGGGTCAGGCCCAGTCTACAGCGTGGGAGCGTAAGCTTCAGGCCAGTTCCGTACCTATAGGAGCCGGCTTGCCGGCGATGAGGCCGGTTCAGGCAGTACAAGACAGCGCACCCTCGAGGCTCAGGCTGGCTGACGCGACTTACGCCAGCCAGTCCAGGCTCAGCAGCAACCGCCGCTTGCCCACAGGGGTCAACGGCGACCTGTGGATAAGCCCATAGCCCTCGTTACCCTGCCACTTCTCACCCTTGAGCAACGCAACGTCACCGACTGCCAAGTGTTGGACTTTATCCACAGGTGGTTGATCGTACTGCAACCGCTGCCGGTCGATCACCCCTTCCCCCAACCATTCACTGCCCAACCCGCCATAGGTACTCAACAGCCGCAGCGGTACATGGTCCACGTGAAAACGCGGGCACATGGCACCCTCAAGCACCCGCAGGCGCAAACCGATGCGCCGCGCCCCAAGCAGGCAGGTATAGGCGTCCACCAGCCACGCCACATCCGCCACGAAACCTTCGTAGCCATGCAGGTCGGCCGCCTCGCGCAGAAGCTGTGGCAATTGCACCGGTTGCCGCTCATCGACATCGACCACCCGCTCGTCGGCAAACGACTGGCCCAGGCTTAGCACCAGGGTGGCGAAGTCCTCCACCTGCGGCGGCAACTGCCGTTGCCACACCGCAAGGTTCACGCCGTCGCGCAGGATATCGGTCATCACCTGCGGCGACGGGCCGTGCACCTGGCAGATATCCACAACCTGGCGCGCCAGTATCATGCCGCCGCCTCCTCGACCCAGGGGCCGAACGGGTCGGGCAGGCGCAGCCAGGCCATTGGCTCCAACTCCATTTCCGCATCGCTGAGCAAGCAGGCATCCAGCTCTGTGGATAACTGCGCAAAGTCGATGTTCTGCCCGATAAACACCAGCTCCTGGCGGCAGTCACCGGTTTCTACCGACCATTGTTTAAGTATCGCTGCGGTGTTTTCTTCATCCTGGGGCCACTGCTCACGGGGTACGAAGCGCCACCAGCGCCCGGCCAGGCCATGGCGCATCATGCCGCCGGCCTGGGACCAGCTGCCGGCCTCCTGGTATTTGCTGGCCAGCCAGAAGAAACCCTTCGAGCGCAGCAAGCGGCCATTGCTCCACGGCCTGTTGATAAAGTCGAAGAAGCGCTGTGGATGGAACGGCCGGCGCGCCTGCCAGGTGGTGGCGGCAATGCCGTATTCCTCGGTTTCCGGCACGTGCTCGCCGCGCAGCTCCTGCAGCCAGCCCGGAGCCTGGGCAGCCTGGTCGAAGTCGAACAGGCCGGTGTCGAGAATGCGCGACAGCGCCACCTCGCCCATCACCATCGGCACGATCTGCGCCCGGGCGTTGAGGCTGCGCAGGATGGCGGTCAGCTCTTCGCGTTCGTGCTGGCTGATCAGGTCGATCTTGCTCAACAGCAGCACGTCGGCGAACTCCACCTGTTCGATCAACAGGTCGCTGATGGAGCGCTCGTCCTCTTCGCCCAGGGTTTCGCCGCGGCTGGCCAGGCTGTCGGCGGCCTGGTAGTCGCGCAGAAAGTTCAGGCCGTCGACTACAGTCACCATGGTGTCCAGGCGCGCCATGTCCGAAAGGCTACGGCCCTGCTCGTCGCGGAAGGTGAAGGTCTCGGCCACCGGCAGCGGCTCGGAAATGCCGGTGGACTCGATCAGCAGGTAGTCAAAGCGGCCTTCGCGTGCCAGCCGCGCCACTTCTTCGAGCAGGTCTTCGCGCAGGGTGCAGCAGATGCAACCGTTGCTCATCTCCACCAGTTTTTCTTCGGCGCGGTTCAGGCTGACGTTGCGCTGCACCTCACTGGCATCGATGTTGATTTCGCTCATGTCGTTGACGATCACCGCGACGCGCAGGTCGTCACGGTTGCGCAGCACATGGTTGAGCAGCGTGCTCTTGCCGGCGCCGAGAAAGCCGGACAGCACGGTGACAGGAAGACGGTTGGGCATGACGGACCTCATCGGGCAGGCGCATTCGAAGCGATGCATTGCACAATGTTATATTATAACAATACAATTTCGCCAAGCCGTGTTGAGCGAACGGTCGTCCGGAGAGCGTCACTCATGAAACTGTTCTGCGCATTGGCGCTGCTGTCGATCACCTTGCCCCTGCCGGCGCTGGCCATGCCGCGCACCGACCTGGCGCTGTGCACCCGCAGCGCCACCCTGCTGGCCTGCCAGGACAGCAAGGGCAACTACTACAGCGTGCGCACCGAAGGCAGCACCTTTTACCTGCGCGGCTACGAAAGCGCCGGCAAGCGGCTGTGGGCGCAAACCAACAGCCGCTACGGCGCGCTGACCTTCTTCACAGGTTTGGCCAGCGACGGCGAAGCCTGGGTCGGCTACAGCCGGCGCATTGGCTGGACCACTCTCAACCGCGTCTCCAGTTCCAGCGGCCAGCGCTTTGCCCTTCACTGCAGCCTCGTCGGCGGTTGCCGCTAAGCCTTCTATTTCAGGACCCTTGCCATGACCAGCCTCACCCTCCCCGACATCGCCGCGCAAAGCAGCGAGCAATTCCTGCCGCTGGACTGGGTGGGCATGTGCGGCATCGCCCTTCCGCTGCTGCTTGACGGGCGCAGCCTGAGCGCCCGGGCCGATGCCGGCGTCAGCCTGGACGATGGCGCAGCCCGCGGCATCCATATGTCGCGCCTGTACCTGGCGCTGGAAATACTGGAGCAACAACCCCTGAGCACCGCGCTGATTCGCCAGGTGCTGGAGCACTTTCTCGAAAGCCACCAAGGCCTGTCGCGCCGCGCCTACCTGCGCCTGGCGTTTGATCATTTGCTCAAACGCCCCGCCCTGGTCAGCCCGCTGGCTGGCTGGAAGCACTACCCGGTCAGCATCGATGCACGCCTGGAAAATGAAATGTTCCACGTGGAACTATCGGTGGATATTCCCTACTCCTCTACCTGCCCATGCTCAGCAGCCCTGGCGCGGCAGTTGATTCAGGAGCAGTTCGACCGGGACTTTTCCGGGCCATCGCTGGATCGCGACAGCGTGCGCCAATGGCTGGGCAGCAGCAGCGGCATCGTCGCCACGCCCCACAGCCAGCGCAGCAACGCCAGGCTGCAGGTGCGCCTGGCAGACGGCGAACTGCACCTGACCGAGCTGATCGACTGCGCTGAAAGCGCCTTGGGCACTGCGGTGCAGACCGCGGTGAAGCGCGCCGACGAGCAGGCCTTCGCCCTGGCCAACGGCCAGAACCTGATGTTCTGCGAGGATGCTGCCCGCCGTCTGCACCAGGCTTTGCGCCAGGCGCAGGGGGTGACGGGCTTCAAGGTGCGCGTGGAACATGCAGAAAGCCTGCATGCCCACGATGCGGTAGCTGCCAGCCGCTGGCAGTGGTGATCAGCTGCGTGGCTTCACCGTGCCACAGTCACTGCCCAGCCACACCGCACGGGTGTCCATGCTGCCCTGCTGCTGAACGCCCGAGGCGTTGAACGTGCCGTTGACCTTGGTCAGGAACTCGCGGTCGCTGAGGAAGGTGGCCTGACCCTGGCCTTGGGCTTTCGGGCAACTGAACTGGAATTTCCAGACATTGCCGTTACGCTCGGTGATCTTCTGGGTGCAGCCGGACTGCGGGTCTTGCAACGGGATGTCATCGGTCTTGACCTGCTCCGGGGTCAGGCACGAGCGCACGCCCTTGCCGCCGACGGTGATGCCTTGCTTGGCCAGTGCGGCTTCCATCATCGCCCGCTGCTCGGGCGCGAGGTTCTTAAGCTGACCGAGCATGAACTCCATGTCCGGCAACGGCTTGCCATCGACCTGCATGTTGCTGGTGGTCAGCTCCCACAAGCCGGGTTGCAACATCTGCGCATGGACCAGCGGGCTGCCCAAGGCCAAGGTCAGGACAAGCAGTGGCAGACGATTCTTCATGGATCAACGCTCCTGGAAATACCGGCTCAAGCCGGACTGTGCCGTTAGACGTCATTTTAGCCGCCGGGTTGCAGAGGCCCCCACGAACGTGGTCTGTTAAGTGCCAGTACTCTCGGCAAGCAGGATGCGTATGGATTTCCACAGCCCCTACTTTTTCGGTTACGTGCTCGGCCTGATTCACCTACTGGGCATCATCGCCGCGCTGCATGCGGTGTTCACCGTGCGTACCGCCCAAGGCGCCATTGCCTGGGCCATGCCATTGTTCTTTATCCCCTACCTGGCGCTGATCCCCTACCTGGTGTTTGGCGCCCGCTCGTTCTACGCCTACATCCAGGCGCGGCGCCAGGCCAACCAGGAAATGCACGTGGCCATGGC
The DNA here is from genome assembly GCF_019139895.1 of Pseudomonas fakonensis. Taxonomy (GTDB): domain Bacteria; phylum Pseudomonadota; class Gammaproteobacteria; order Pseudomonadales; family Pseudomonadaceae; genus Aquipseudomonas; species Aquipseudomonas fakonensis. Next base: position 6,096,674 of record NZ_CP077076.1, read on the forward strand.
CAACCTCAACTGGCGGCCTTGGGTCGAGGAGGCGCTGACCGCCCGTGAGTCGGACAGCTACGCTGCCCTGCGCGCCATGCCCAAGCTCGGGCGCATGCCGTGCCTGGCCAACAACGAGGTGAAGCTGCTGATCAACGGCCAGGCCACCTTCGAGGCGATCTTCGCCGCCATCGAGCAGGCCCGTGACACGGTGCTGGTGCAGTTCTTCATCATCCACGACGACGCCCTGGGCCAGCAGTTGCAGCAACGGCTGCTGCGCAAGGCTGCCGAGGGGGTGCGGGTGTTCGTGCTGTACGACCGGGTCGGCAGCCACGCCCTGCCGGCCCGATACAGCCAAGTGCTGCGCGACGGCGGCGTGCAGATTCAAGCCTTCGCCACCCGCCGCGGCCTGTTCAACCGCTTCCAGGTGAACTTCCGCAACCACCGCAAGATCGTGGTGGTCGATGGCCTGACCGGTTTCCTCGGCGGGCACAATGTGGGCGACGAGTATGTCGGCGGCCACCCGCAGCTCTCGCCCTGGCGCGACACCCATGTGCAGGTCAGCGGCCCGGTGCTGGCCTGCCTGCAGGAGTCGTTCGCCGAGGACTGGTACTGGGCCACCCGCGAGCTACCGCCGCTGATACTGCCCGACACCTACCCCGAAGACGGCGTGCTGTGCCAGGCCTTGGCCACCGGCCCCGCCGACCCGCAGGAAACCTGCTCGCTGTTCTTCGTAGAAGCCATCTACTCGGCCAGCCATCGGGTGTGGATCACCAGCCCATATTTCATCCCCGACGAAGCGGTGTTCGCGGCCCTGCGCCTGGCGGTATTGAGGGGTGTGGACGTGCGTATTCTCATCCCGTCGCGCCCCGACCACCGCATCGTCTATGCCGCCTCCAGCCTGTTCGCCTTCGAGGCGGTACGCGCGGGGGTGCGCATGTTCAGGTATCAACCGGGTTTTCTGCACCAGAAGGTGGTGCTGGTGGACGACGAGGTCAGCGCCATCGGCAGCGCCAACCTGGACAACCGCTCGTTCCGCCTGAACTTCGAAATCACCCTGCTGACCGTCGATCGCGCCTTCGCCGACCAGGTCGAGCAGATGCTGTTGCAGGACTTCGAGCAGGCCCGGGAGATCACCGCCGAAGACAGCCGCGACACCCACCGCCTGCAGCAACTGGGCATGCGTATCGCGCGGCTGATTTCACCGATCCTGTAGGCAACCCGCCGGTGCATCTACAGGGCACACCGGCGGGCAGGTTTCAGCGGTACAGGTCCTCACGGGTCCATGGCAGCTCGTGGTGGCCGTCGGCGTGAGGTTTCACAGCGAGGATCTGGTGCAGGTTGATCCAGCCCTTGGTGAAGGCATAGGCGCAGCCGGCCAGGTATAGCCGCCAGATGCGCAGGGTCTTCTCCGGTACCAGCGCGGCCGCACGGTGCAGTTGGTTTTCCAGGTTCTCGCTCCAGTGGTTGAGAGTCTTGGCGTAATGCAGGCGCAGGCTCTCCACGTCCACCACCTCCAGCCCGGTTTCGCAGATGCTGGCGGTGATCATCGACAGGTGTGGCAACTCGCCATGGGGGAACACGTAGCGGTCGATAAACTCGCCCGCCCCGCGGCCCACCGGGCGGCCATCGACATGCTTGGCGGTGATGCCATGGTTCATCACCAGGCCACCCTCGCGTACCGCGCCGAACAGGCGCTGGCAGTACAGCGCCAGGTTGGCGTGGCCGACATGCTCGAACATGCCGACGCTGACCACCTTGTCGAAGCGGCCATCCTGAGGCAGGTCGCGGTAGTCGAGAATCTGCAGGTCGACCTTGTCGGCCAGGCCCTCCTCCTTCACCCGCTGGCGGCCGAGCTTCAACTGCTCCTTGCTCAGGGTGATGCCGAATACCTTGGCGCCATACTCGCGGGCAGCAAAGCGGGACAGCCCGCCCCAGCCACAACCCACATCCAGCAGGTAGTCGCCGGCCTGCAGGCGCAGCTTGCGGCACAGGTGGTCGAACTTGTCCTGCTGGGCCTGGGCCAGGGTGTTGTCCGGCTCCTTGAAGTAGGCGCAGGAGTAGGCCATGTCCGGGTCCAGCCACAGCTGGTAAAAATCGTTGGACAGGTCGTAGTGGTAGGAAATCGCCTCGGCGTCGGTGCGCTTGTCGTGGGCCATGCGGGCCGGCAGCACCTCGTCTTCATCCTTGAGCAACGCCTCGCTCAGCTCGTCGCAGACGCGGATGACCTCGCCGATATCGCCCTCCAGCTCCAGCTTGCCTTCGACAAAGGCCGAGCCGAGTTCATCCAGGTTGGGGTGTGTGAGCTGGGTGATCAGCTGGGGCTCCTTGACCAGAATCGTCACCTGCGGGCTGGGCCCGAGGTCGAACTGGTTGCCGTCCCACAGCTTGACGCGTAACGGCAAGTGCAAGCTCTGCAACGCGGGTGGAAGTTGCGCAAGCATTCATGACCCTCCCATTCAATCAGACGGGGCGTCTGGCCTTACATGTGCGACGCCACCGAATGAGGGTAGTTCATTAGTACGAAGTTTCCGGTAATCACGACCTTGGTCTAGGGGGCCTTGCCACAGACAGCGCAGCAGATTGTATACAATCTGCTGCGCCGGGATTAACCTTATGCCCTCTTCGCTTTCTCACATCCCTGGAGTGACAACCCCCATGAAATCCTATGACGTGGTGATCATCGGCGCCGGCCCCGGCGGTTACAACGCCGCTATCCGCGCCGGTCAGCTGGGCTTGAGCGTGGCCTGTGTCGAAGGCCGCTCGACCCTCGGCGGCACCTGCCTGAACGTCGGTTGCATGCCCTCCAAGGCGCTGCTGCACGCCTCCGAGCTGTATGAGGCGGCCAGCGGTGAGGAGTTTGCGCACCTGGGCATCGAGGTCAAGCCGACCCTGAACCTTGCGCAGATGATGAAACAGAAGGACCAAAGCGTGACCGGCCTGACCAAGGGTATCGAGTACCTGTTCAAGAAGAACAAGGTCGACTGGGTCAAGGGCTGGGGCCGCCTGGACGGCGTCGGCAAGGTGATCGTCAAGGCCGAAGACGGCAGCGAGACCACCTTGCAGGCCAAGGACATCGTCATCGCCACCGGCTCCGAACCCACCCCGTTGCCGGGAGTGACCATCGACAACCAGCGCATCATCGATTCCACCGGCGCCCTGGCGTTGCCTCAGGTACCCAAGCACCTGATCGTCATCGGCGCCGGGGTGATCGGCCTGGAGCTGGGTTCGGTATGGCGCCGCCTGGGTGCCCAGGTGACGGTCATCGAGTACCTCGACCGCATCTGCCCGGGCACCGACGAAGAAACCGCCAAGACCCTGCAAAAAGCTCTGGCCAAGCAAGGCATGGCCTTCAAGCTGGGCAGCAAGGTGACCCAGGCTACAGCTACGCCCGACAGCGTCAGCCTGACCGTCGAGCCGGCCGCCGGCGGCGCCGCCGAAACCCTGCAGGCCGACTATGTGCTGGTGGCCATCGGCCGCCGCCCGTACACCAAGGGCTTGAACCTGGAGAGCGTCGGCCTGGAAACCGACAAGCGCGGCATGCTGGTCAACGACCACCACCGCAGCCCGGTGCCGGGTATCTGGGTGATCGGCGACGTCACCAGTGGCCCGATGCTGGCGCACAAGGCCGAGGACGAAGCGGTAGCCTGCATCGAGCGCATCCACGGCAAGCCCCATGAGGTGAACTACAACCTGATCCCGGGCGTCATCTACACCCGCCCGGAACTGGCCAGCGTGGGCAAGACCGAAGAGCAGCTCAAGGCCGAAGGCCGCGCCTACAAGGTCGGCAAGTTCCCCTTCACTGCCAACAGCCGCGCCAAGATCAACCACGAGACCGAAGGCTTCGCCAAGATACTCGCCGATGCCAACACCGACGAGGTGCTGGGCGTGCACCTGGTGGGCCCGAGCGTCAGCGAGATGATCGGCGAGTTCTGCGTGGCCATGGAGTTCTCGGCCTCGGCCGAGGATATCGCCCTCACCTGCCACCCGCACCCGACCCGCTCCGAGGCCCTGCGCCAGGCGGCGATGAATGTGGATGGCATGGCGATGCAGATCTGAAACACCGCCGCCTGAGGATTTGACGCGCCCCTGTAGGAGCCGGCTTGCCGGCGATGCGGCCGGGCCTGCCAGCGAAGATCTGTGCCACGGCTGATGGCCCTATCGCCGGCAAGCCGGCTCCTACAGGGAATGGGCAGGGCAATGTAAATGGAGGTCCCGGCCCTACCCGCTCGCCAGCTTTTTATCCACAGCCGCAAAGCGCGACGCCAGGAACGGTGTGATATCCAGCGGTAACGCCTCGTTGTGGACAACTTTATCTAGCAACACCCCGGTGATCGCCGAGGTGAGAATGCCGGTGCGGAAGTGCCCGCAGGCATTGAAGTACCCTTCGACGTTATCCACAGGCCCGAGAATCGGCAGCTCGTCCGGCGACCCCGGGCGCAACCCGGCCCAGGTGCGCTTGAGGTTCACCTGCGCCAGCTGCGGCACGCAGCGTATCGCCCCCTGCACCAACCCGCTGATCTCCGGGAAGGTGTTGCTCACATCAAAACCCTTCTCCTCGGTGGTGCTGCCGATCAGGATCTCGCCGTTGTCCTTTTGCGCCATGTAGCAGTCACTGGTGGTGATGCAGCCGTCCAGCAGCTTGGGCAGGCGCTCGGTCAGCACGATCTGGCCCTTCACCGGCTTCACCGGGATGCTCTGCCCGGTGGCCCACTCGCTCAGCTCGGCAGCCCAGGCCCCCGCGGCGTTGATCAGCGTGGCGCAATGGAATTCGCCAGCCTGCGCGGTGCGTACGCCTTTGATGCGCGAACCCTGGTGCAGCACGCCGGTGACGTCGACGTTGGGGTAAAGGTGAACGCCGTTCTGCCGCGCCGCCTCCATGAACGCATCGCCCAGGCGGAACGGGCTGACCTGGTGATCGCAGAGGAATTCCAGCGCGCCGGTCGCCTGCGGCGTCACCGCCGGCTCCGCGGCACGCAGCGCGGCGCGATCGAGCCAACGTACCTGGTCGGCCAGGTGCGGGATGTGCCGCACGATATGCTCGGCGTACAGCTGGTCTTCTTCGTCCTGGATGACGTACTTGAGCCCGGTGCGCTCGAACTTGAAGTCCATGCCGTGGCGCTCGATCAGCTCCTGGTGCAGCTGTGGATAAAGTGCGTTGGACTGCAACGCGAAGTCGAAGAAACACTGCGGCAGGATGTGCGGCGTGCTGGAATCCACCACCACCGCCGCGCCGTTGGCCTCGCGCTTGCTGCGTGAGGACATCATGCGAAAGAAGATCACCCCGCAGCCCAGCCCCACCGACTCGCCGATGGCCCACAGGCCGCCGGCCGAGGCGCGGGTGGCGTTGCCCGGGCGCTTGTTGTCGATCAGGGCAATGCGCAGGTTCTTGCGTTTGGACAGCTGGTAGGCGCAGGAGGCGCCGATCACGCCGCCACCGGCGATGACGATGTCGTAGTGCTTGGTCATGTTCAGGCCTCCGTGGCCAGCTGGGCGAATGCAGAAAACGGGATCGGGTCCACCGGGAAGCGCGGCCGCAGCCAGCCCACGTCCTGGCGCCCGGTGGCACTGCGCAGGCGGTCACTGCAATAGCCAACGCACATGCGCCCCTGGCAGTCGCCCATGCTCACCCGGGTGCGCATCTTCAGGCTGGCCATGTCTTCCACGCCCTGCTCCAGGGCCAGGTCGATCTGCTCGCGGGTCACGTGCTCGCAGCGGCAGATCACCGTGTCGGGCTGGGGCAGGCCAATCTGCGCAGCGCCCCGGGCGGTGTAGCGCTCCACCCCGGAGCGGAAGCGCTTGATCGCGGCCAGCTTGCCCAAATAGCGCTCGCGGCGCTCAATGGCCTGTTCGGCATCCACCTTGCCCATCTGCAGCAGTATCGACACCGCCGCGATGCGCCCGGTCAGCATGGCCGCCTCGCCGCCACGAATGCCGGCCATATCGCCGGCCAGGTGCACGTTGGGCCGGTTGCTTTGCTGCCACACATTGCATTCGGCGCGCAGGTAGCCGTCCTCGCTGAAGCCGTGGGCCAGGCCCAGTTGCTGGCTAAGCTGGGTGCGCGGGATAAAGCCATAGCCCACCGCAAGGGTTTGCGCGGTTTCGCGCTGCACCCGGGTCATGTCCGGCTGCCAGTCCTTGGTGTAGGGCGCCACGCTGACTTCGCGCAGTTCACCGTCGCCGCTGGCGCCAACCACACCCCAGCCGTAATGCATGGGGATGCCGTTGAGCTTCATGTACGCCAGCATGCTCAGGCCGTCGAGGAACAACTGCGGCTTGTTCATCAGCGCCAGGCTCTCCCGGGCAATGCGGTTGAACGCGCAGGCCTCGAACACCCCAGCTACCTTGGCGCCAGCAGCGTGCAACTGGCAGGCCACCAGCGCCAGCAACGGGCCGGTGCCGGCGATCAGCGTGCTACCCAGGGGTTTGACCACCCCGCTCTTGATCTGCAGTTGCAGGCCACCCAACAGCATCACCCCCGGCAGGGTCCAACCGGGGAACGGCACGTTGCGCTCATGGCAACCGGCGGCCAACAGCAGATGGCTGTAGTCGACTTCGTGCAGCTGTTCGTCGGCGTCCAGCACCATCAGGCATTGCTCGTCGCCGCCCACCACGCGATGGTTCAGGCGCAGGTCGATGTGCTCGACGCTGGCGGCAAAATCCTCGTGCAGTGCGTTCAACGCCTTGGCATAGCGCGGACCCAGGTAGCCAAGGTCGACACCTGCGCGCAGCGGGCCACGGTACACCACGCCACCGGGGCGCGAGGCTTCGTCGAACAGCAGGCAGTCGACGCCATGTTCGGCCAGCTCGATGGCAGCCCCCATACCGGCCGAGCCGCCACCGACGATTACAGGGCGCAAGTTCATGGGCGGCCCTCCCCGTGTACCGGGTTTACCTGGGTCACCACCTGCATGCCCGGCCGCACCAGGGTCTGGCAGGCGCGGCGCTTGGGCCGGCCGTCGATCTGCACCAGGCAGCAGTGGCACACGCCCATGCCGCAAAAGGCGCCGCTGGCCTGGCCGTGGTCGTTGCGCGCCAGTTGGCGCAGGCCCACCGCGTTGAGCACGCTGAGTACCGTTTCGCCTGCTGCAGCAACCACTGACTGGCCGTTGAGCAGCAGGGTGACGTCCGGGTGTTCGAGGGGCTGGATGTCGTGGAACCGCTCCATTTTCTGCATGACTTTCTCATCCTTGGTGATACAGAGGCTTGGCAAAGTACGCCAAATGCAGCGGCGGTCCATTGACCTGTGCCGTGATGGCACGCGCGAAATTTCCACTGGCGCAGAAGCAGATCAAGCGTTGACAGCCCCGGCAGTGCTTGATAATAATCCGGCATGTTGTACGACAACCGATAACAAAAATAACAACGAGTGACCCACACCATGTCGACATCCGCCACGCGACACGTCCGCCTCCTGCACCCGCTGCTGTCCCCGGCAAGCCCCTTCGGCTCGTTGCGCCCACCCCTGGGCAGCTGACGCCGGCACCCCCACGCATTCATCGGCTGGCCCACCCCGGGCCGGACACCCACCGCCTCAACCCCCGGCGCCAACGCGCGCACGGGGGACGGGCTGCTACACCCTCAGGGAGCACAACAATAATGAAAATCGGCCAGACCCTTCCCTTCGCCCTGCTTGGCGTCAGCGTCTTAGGTGGCCTGCCAGCCACCAGCCTGGCAGAGGGCTTCGTCGAGGACGCCAAAGCCACGCTTGGGCTGCGCAACTTCTACATCAACCGCAACTTCACCAACCCCGCCAACCCACAGAGCAAGGCTGAAGAGTGGACCCAAAGCTTCATCCTCGACGCCCGTTCCGGGTTCACCGAAGGGCCAGTCGGCTTCGGCGTCGACGTGCTCGGCCTGTGGTCGGTGAAGCTCGATGGCGGTGGCGGCACCTACGGCACGGCGCTGCTGCCACGCCATGACGATGGCCGCCCGGCTGACGACTACGGGCGCCTGGCGGTCGCGGGCAAGGCGCGGATCTCCAAGACTGAGCTCAAGATCGGCGAATGGATGCCGGTGCTGCCGATATTGCGCTCGGACGACGGCCGTTCGCTGCCGCAGACCTTCCGCGGCGGGCAGATCACCTCAAGCGAGCTGGCCGGGCTGACCCTGTACGGCGGGCAGTTCCGTGGCAACAGCCCGCGCAACGACGCGAGCATGGAAGACATGAGCTACGGCGGCGGGGTGTCCGACCGCTTCAACTTCGTCGGTGGCGAATACACCTTCAATCAGAAGCGCACCATGCTCGGCCTGTGGAATGCCGAGCTCAAGGACGTTTACCAGCAGCAGTACGTGCAGCTGACCCACAGCCAGCCGCTGGGCGACTGGACCCTGGGCGCCAACCTGGGTTACTTCCACGGCGATGACGACGGCGCCGCGCGGGCCGGGCAACTGGACAACAAGACCTGGTCGGGGATGTTCTCGGCCAAGTATGCGGGACATACCTTCTGGGTGGGCCTGCAGCGGGTCGACGGCGACACCTGGATGCGGGTCAACGGCACCAGCGGCGGTACCCTGGCCAACGACAGCTACAACTCAAGCTTCGACAACGCAGAAGAGCGCTCGTGGCAGGTGCGCCATGACTTCAACTTCGTCACCGTCGGGGTGCCGGGGCTGACCCTGATGAACCGCTACATCAGCGGCGACAACGTACACACCGGGGCGGTGACCGACGGCAAGGAATGGGTGCGCGAGACCGAGCTGGCCTACGTGATCCAGAGCGGCCCGTTCAAGGACTTGAGCGTGAAGTGGCGCAACTCGTCGATTCGCCGGGACTACAGCAACAACGAATTCGACGAGAACCGGTTGATCTTCAACTACCCGTTGTCGTTGTTGTAAGGGCCACTCCCATAGGGTAGCGCGAGGCCTGGACCCAGCGCGGTACCTGTGGGAAGCGGCCTCGCCGGGGCGCCGTCCGGTCGAGATGGGCTGCGTAGCAGCCCCGACGATTTTGCAGGTGTTGGCAATCTTTGGGGCCGCTTCGCGCCCCATCGCGACACAAGGCCGCTTCCCACAAGATTGCGCGAGGCCAGAATCAAGCGCTGTCCCTGTTTTGCGCGATCCTGCAGCTGAGCGCATAACCACCAAAGCAGCATTGACAACAGCCAAAACCCCTGCCGATAATCTTCGCAGTCATACGACAACTTACAACAATTAACAACAAGAGCCGGCCATGACCACTACCCCCCTCAAGCGCCTGCTGCTCACCGGAGCAGCAGGCGGCCTGGGCAAGGTCCTTCGCGAACGCCTGCAAGGCTACGCCGAGGTCCTGCGCCTTTCCGACATCAGCCCCATGGAACCCACACGCGGCCCCCACGAAGAAGTGGTGACCTGCGACCTCGCCGACAAGGCAGCCGTGCACGCCCTGGTCGAAGGCGTGGACGCCATCATCCACTTCGGCGGCGTGTCCACCGAGCACTCCTTCGAAGCCATCCTCGGCCCCAACATCTGCGGCGTGTTCCACGTGTACGAGGCAGCGCGCAAGCACGGGGTCAAGCGCATCATCTTCGCCAGCTCCAACCACACCATCGGCTTCTACCGCCAGGACGAGCGCATCGACGCCCACTCCCCGCGCCGCCCCGACAGCTACTACGGGCTGTCCAAGTGCTACGGCGAGGACATGGCCAGCTTCTACTTCGACCGCTACGGCATCGAGACCGTGAGCATCCGCATCGGCTCGTCGTTCCCGCAGCCGCAGAACCCACGCATGCTCTGCACCTGGCTGAGCTATGACGACCTGGTGCAGCTGATCGAGCGCGGCCTGTTCACCCCGGACGTCGGCCACACCATCGTCTACGGCGCCTCGGACAACCGCACCGTGTGGTGGGACAACCGCTACGCCGAGCACCTGGGCTACGCGCCCAAGGACAGCTCCGAGCCGTTCCGCGCAGCGGTCGAGGCCCAGCCGGCACCCGCTGCCGACGACCCGAGCATGGTCTACCAGGGCGGCGCCTTCGCCGTGGCCGGCCCCTTCAACTGATCCTGCGTCAGAGGGCCTGCCCATGAATTGCGAACTGATCATCGACGCCCGCAACGGCACCGGCGAGAGCCCGGTGTGGCACCCCGGCGAACAAGCCCTGTACTGGGTCGACATCCCCGCCCGCCAGCTGCACCGCTGGCGCCCGGCCGACGGCGCGCATCAGGTGTGGCAAGGCGACGAGATGCTCGCCTGTATTGCCCGAGCCCCGCAGGGCTGGGTGGCGGGAATGCAAAGTGGCATTTTCCAGCTGCAACCCGAGGCCGACGGCAGCCTCACCAGCCGCCTGCTGAGCGGCGTCGAGCACGCCCTGGGCGGCATGCGTTTCAACGATGGCCGCTGCGACCGCCAGGGCCGCTTCTGGGCCGGCACCATGCTGATGGATATGCAGCAAGGCGCCAGCGTCGGCGCGCTGTACCGCTTTGAGGGCGAAGGCCGCCTGCACCTGCAACAGGCCGGCATGATCGTGCCCAACGGCCTGGCCTTCAGCCCTGACGGCAGGCGCATGTACCTGTCCGACTCGCACCCCGAGGTGCAGAAGATCTGGGCCTTCGACTACGACATCGACAGCGCCACGCCGCACAACCAGCGATTGTTCGTCGACATGCGCGAGCACCCCGGCCGCCCCGATGGCGCCGCGGTAGACCAGGACGGCTGCTACTGGATCTGCGGCAATGACGCAGGCCTCATCCACCGCTTCACCCCCGACGGGCGCCTCGACCGCTCCCTCGAAGTACCGGTGAAAAAACCGGCCATGTGCGCCTTCGGCGGCGCCAGCCTGGACACCCTGTACGTCACCTCGATCCGCCCTGCCGACACCGACCTCGGCGACCAGCCGCTGGCCGGCGGGGTATTTGCCCTCAACCCTGGCACCAAGGGCCTGGAGGAGCCTGCCTGGCACGGCTGAACCACCCCGGCACCCCAAACACTTGCACAAACGAAACCGGATAATAAAAAACACGGAGTTTCACCATGACCTTCAAACGCAAGCTGCTTCTTGCCGTACTCCCCCTCACCTTCAGCCTGGCCATGCCGGCCTCGGCGCTGGACATCAAGTTCGCCGAAATTCACCCGGCCGGCTACCCGACCGTGGTCGCCGAGCAGAACATGGGCAAGAAGCTCGAACAGGCCAGCAATGGCGATATCACCTTCAAGATGTTCGCCGGCGGCGTGCTGGGCTCGGAGAAGGAAGTGATCGAGCAGACCCAGATCGGCGCCGTGCAGATGACCCGGGTGAGCCTGGGCATCGTTGGCCCGGTGGTGCCGGATGTGAACGTGTTCAACATGCCGTTCGTGTTCCGCGACCACGCCCACATGCGCAAAGTCATCGACGGTGACATCGGCCAGGAGATCCTCGACAAGATCACCAACTCCGAATTCAACCTGGTAGCCCTGGCCTGGATGGATGGCGGCTCGCGCAGCCTCTACACGAAAAAACCGGTGCGCAGCCTGGCAGACCTCAAGGGCATGAAGATCCGCGTGCAAGGCAACCCGCTGTTCATCGACATGATGAACGCCATGGGCGGCAACGGCATCGCCATGGACACCGGCGAGATCTTCAGCGCCCTGCAGACCGGGGTGATCGACGGCGCCGAGAACAACCCGCCAACCCTGCTCGAGCACAACCACTACCAGAGCGCCAAGTACTTCACCCTGACCAACCACCTGATCCTGCCGGAGCCGGTGGTGATGTCCAAGACCACCTGGAACAAGCTCACCCCCGACCAACAGGCGCTGGTGAAGAAGGTCGCCCGCGAGGCGCAGATGGAAGAGCGCGCGCTGTGGGACGCCAAGTCTGCCGCCAGCGAAGAGAAGCTCAAGGCCGCCGGCGTCGAGTTCATCACAGTCGATACCAAGCCGTTCTATGACGCCACCGCCCCGGTACGCGAGAAGTACGGCGCACAGTACGCCGACCTGATGAAGCGTATCGACGCGGTCCAGTAACCCCGGCCCCTTCCCAGACGACCCCGGCAGTGCGGCGCCCGCCGCACTGCCGCTTTGGTGACGCCTATGAAATCGCTATTTCTCAGCGTGAACGACACGCTGTACCGCAGCTGCATCTGGATTGCCGGCCTGTCGATCCTGACCATGTCGCTGATCATCCCCTGGGGTATCTTCGCCCGCTACGTGCTGGGCACCGGCTCCAGCTGGCCGGAGCCGGTGGCCATCCTGCTGATGGTGGTGTTCACCTTCGTCGGCGCCGCCGCCAGCTACCGCGCCGGCGCGCACATGGCGGTGGCGATGATCACCGACCGCCTGCCACCGCTGCAGCGCCGGCTGGTATCGGTGCTGGTGCAACTGCTGATGGTGCTGGTGTGCGTGTTCATGACCTGGTACGGCGCCAAACTATGCATCACCACCTGGAACCAGTCGCTGGCCTCGCTGCCAGGGGTGCGGGTGGGCATGACCTACGCGCCGATCCCCATCGGCGGTGTGCTGACGCTGGTGTTTGTGGTGGAAAAACTCCTGCTGGGCGACCAGAGCCACCGCAAGGTGGTGCGCTTCGACCAGCTCGAAGAAAACGAAGGAGCCGCATAAATGGATGCACTCATTCTGTTGGGCAGCTTCATCGTGCTGATTCTGCTGGGCATGCCGGTGGCCTACGCCCTGGGCCTGTCGGCGCTGATCGGCGCCTGGTACATCGACATCCCGCTGCAGGCGATGATGATTCAGGTGGCCGGCGGGGTTAACAAGTTCTCGCTGCTGGCCATTCCGTTCTTCGTGCTGGCCGGCGCGATCATGGCCGAAGGCGGCATGTCACGCCGGCTGGTGGCCTTCGCCGGGGTGCTGGTGGGCTTCGTGCGCGGCGGGCTGTCGCTGGTCAACATCATGGCCTCGACCTTCTTCGGTGCCATCTCCGGCTCGTCGGTGGCCGACACCGCTTCGGTGGGCTCGGTGCTGATCCCGGAAATGGAGCGCAAGGGCTACCCGCGCGAGTTCTCCACTGCGGTGACCGTCAGTGGTTCGGTACAGGCACTGCTGACCCCGCCCAGCCACAACTCGGTGCTGTACTCGCTGGCCGCCGGCGGCACGGTGTCGATCGCCTCGCTGTTCATGGCCGGGGTGATGCCCGGGCTGCTGCTGAGCGCGGTGATGATGGGCTTGTGCCTGGTGTTCGCGAAGAAGCGCAACTACCCCAAGGGCGAGGTGATCCCGCTGCGCCAGGCGCTGAAGATCGCCGGCGAGGCGCTGTGGGGCCTGATGGCCATGGTGATCATCCTCGGCGGCATTCTCTCGGGGGTGTTCACCGCCACCGAATCGGCGGCCGTGGCGGTGGTGTGGTCGTTCTTCGTGACCATGTTCATCTACCGCGACTACAAGTGGCGCGACCTGCCCAAGCTGATGCACCGCACGGTACGCACCATCAGCATCGTGATGATCCTGATCGGCTTTGCCGCAAGTTTCGGCTACGTGATGACACTGATGCAGATCCCGTCGAAGATCACCACGGCGTTCCTGACCCTGTCGGACAACCGCTACGTGATCCTGATGTGCATCAACTTCATGTTGCTGCTGCTGGGCACGGTGATGGACATGGCGCCGCTGATCCTGATCCTCACGCCGATCCTGCTGCCGGTGATCACCGGCATCGGTGTGGACCCGGTGCATTTTGGCATGATCATGCTGGTGAACCTGGGGATCGGGCTGATCACCCCGCCGGTGGGCGCGGTGTTGTTCGTGGGGTCGGCCATCGGCAAGGTGAGTATCGAGTCGACGGTGAAGGCGCTGCTGCCGTTCTACCTGGCGCTGTTCCTGGTGCTGATGGCGGTGACCTACATTCCGGCCATCTCGCTGTGGTTGCCTAGCGTCGTACTGTAAACCCGAACCATCCCCTGTGTAGGAGCGGCCTTGTGTCGCGAAAGGGCTGCGCAGCAGCCCCCGGATTTCAGCGTTGATGCAGAGACCGAGGGGCCGCTTCGCGGCCCTTTCGCGACACAAGGCCGCTCCTACACGGGGGTGTGCTTCTGCAAATGGACCCTGCACATGGCTGTAACCACCACTGCCCCACCCCTCTTCCCGCGCAAGCTGGCCATCGCCCTGCTGGCGCTGCTGGCCTGCTCGTTCGCCGCCAACCACGTCGCCGCCCGCATCGCCTTCGATGACGGCACCGGCGTGCTGCTGGCGATTCTCTGTCGCTCAGGCATCACCTTCCTGGTACTCGCCTGCCTGCTGCTGTGGCAACGCCAGGCCCTGGGCCTGCCCAGCGGCACACGGCGCTGGCAACTGCTGCTGGGGCTGCTGATCGCCACCCAGAGCCTGTGCCTGTACTCGGCGGTGGCGCGCATTCCGGTGGCCCTGGCGCTGTTGGTGGGCAACACCTTCCCGATGCTGCTGGCGCTGCTCACCTGGGCCCTAGGCGGCGCACGCCCCACCGGCCGCACCGTGCTTTTCATGGGGTTGATCCTGTGCGGCCTGGTGCTGGCGCTGGATGTGCCGGCGCGCCTGGCCGACGGCGGCGAGGCCAACCCGCACTGGGCACTGGGCGTCAGCCTGGCCTTCGGCGCCGCCTGCGCCTTTGCCTGCGGCCTGTGGATAACCGACCACAAGCTGGCCGAGGTACGCGGCCCGGTGCGCAGCCTGCTGACCTTGCTGGTGGTGTTCAGCAGCATGCTGGTGGCCGGCGCCAGCGGAGTGATGCCGGCCGGGCTGTCGCCACCTTCGAGCCCCGGCGGCTGGGCCGCCCTGGCCAGCCTGGTGGTGCTGTACGGCGTGGCCTTCACTTTGTTGTTCGTCTGCGTACCGCGGCTGAACATGGCGCAGAACGCGCCGGTGATGAACGTCGAACCCATTGCCACCCTGCTGCTGGGCTGGGCCCTGCTCGACCAGCAACTGGGTGGCCTGCAATTGCTCGGCGGCGCCGTGGTGGTGTGCGGCATCGTGCTGCTGACCTACCGCCGCGCCAGCTGACCCGCTTTTGACAAGGAGCCCTCGATGGCAGTGACCCTGCTGCACCTGCAAGACCACTTGACCCGCCTGAGCCTGGCCCCCGATGTGGGCGCCAGCCTGGTCAACTGGACGGTGAAGGCCACCGGCCAGGCGCTGCTGCGCCACAGCGATGCGTCAGCGCTGGCCGCCGGCACGCCGCGCCGGCTGGGCTGCTACCCGCTGGTGCCGTGGTCCAACCGCATCGCCGAGGGCGGCTTTGCCCGCCCCGAGGGCTGGCAGGCGCTGATGCCGAACACCGAACATGACCCCTACCCCATCCACGGCAGCGCCTGGCAACAGGCCTGGCAGGTGGAACACCACACCGACCGGCGCGCACGGCTGACCCTCGACAGTGACGTGCCGTTCGCCTACCGGGCGATGCTGGATGTGGAGCTGCATGAGGGCTGCCTGAGCCTGGAGCTGCAGGTGAGCAACCAGGGCGAGGTGGCGAACTGGTTCGGCTTGGGGCTGCACCCGTACTTTCCGCGCCATGCCGAGACCCGGTTGCAGGCGCTGGCGCAGCATGTGTGGTTGGCGGATGAAGACCAACTACCGTCGCGCCAGGCGCCATTGCCCAAAGATTGGCAGTTCGCATACATGGGGCCGTTGCCCGAGCGGCAGGTCGATCATGGGTTTGGTGGCTGGCCGGGCAGTTGCCTCATCGAGCAGCCTGGCTATCGGCTGGCCTGCAGCGCCAGCGGCGCCGAGCATTTTTTGCTGTTCTGCCCAGAGGGCAAGGACTTCTTCTGCTTCGAGCCGGTCAGCCACCCGGTCAATGCCCATCACCTGCCAGGCAGACCGGGGTTGCGCTTGTTGCAGCCGGGGGAAGGGATGAGTTTGGGGTTCAAGGTTCAGTATCAGCCGCTGTAGCCGGGGCTGCTTTGCAGCCCTTCGCGGGGCAAGCCCGCTCCTACAGGGATCGCATGACCGTCTGGCCTGTGCTGTACCTGTAGGAGCCGGCTTGCCGGCGATGGGGCCAGCACAGGCCGCACAAGGCAGTTGCTCTTAACGCTATGCCCTATGCCAGCGCCTCGGAACTCACCGACACAGGCTGCTTGGCAGGCTCAGCCAACACCTCCCGCGCCACCTTCCACACCAGCACCGCGGCTACCACGTCGAACACCGCCAGCACCACGAACAGCGGGCTGTAGCCGATCTGCGTCACCAGCACGCCGAACACCAAGGTGAACACCGCCGCCCCCAGGTAACCGCACATCCCGCCCATACCGGTGGCCGTGGCCACCTGGTCCTTGCTGAACGAGTCCGAGGTGATCGAGTACAGCGCCCCCGACAGCGTCTGGTGGGCAAAGCCGCCGATGCACAGCAGCAGGATCGCGGTATAGGGGCTTTCCACCAGGCCGATGCAGGCCGGCCCGACCATGCAGCTGGCGCCGAACACCAGCACCATCTTGCGCGAGGTGAACAGCGATACCTTGAAGTAGCGGTGGAACAGCGGGCTCAGGTAACCGCCCAGCACGCAACCAATGTCGGCGGCCAGGAACGGCAGCCAGGCGAACATCGCCACTTCCTTGATGTTCATGTGCCGCTCGGTCATCAGGTACAGCGGGATCCAGGCATTGAAGGTCTGCCAGGCCGGCTCGGACAGAATCCGCGCCGAGGCGATGGCGTAGAAGTTGCGGGTCTTGAAGATACGCTTCCAGGCGCCCTTCTCGCGGGCCTCCTGCTTGAAGTGCGCCTCCTGGCCGGCAAGGATGTAGTCGCGTTCCTCATGGCTCAGGCGCTTCTGGTCCCGCGGGTGCTTGTACAGCAGCATCCACAGCAGGGTCCAGACAATGCCGGACACCCCCACCAGCACGAACGCCAGCTGCCAGCCGCTGTGCAGGATCGCCCACACCACCAGCGGCGGCGCCAGCAAGGCACCGAGCGATGAACCGATGTTGAACCAGCCGATGGCCACCGAGCGTTCCTTGGCCGGGAACCATTCGGTGGTGGCCTTGACCCCGGCCGGCAGCCCCGCCGCCTCGGTCATGCCCAACAGCCCGCGCATGAACGCCATGCTCTGCCAGCCTGTAGCCAGCGCCGCACCGGCACAGGCTACCGACCAGGCCATGGCGAACACGGCAAAGCCCAGCTTGGTGCCGATGAAGTCGATGAACCAGCCGGCGATCGGCTGCATCAGCGCGTAGCACACCTGCCAGGCAGCGACGATCTTGGCGTATTGCTCGGTACTGATGGAGAGGTCGCTCATCAAGGTGGGCGCAGCCACCGACAGCGTGTTGCGGGCGAGGTAGTTGACGACGAGCCCAGCCGTGACAAGGCTGACCATCCACCAACGGATGCCTTTGATCTTCATGGTTCACCTGGCTTTTGTTTTTAGAGGTGTGGTGACTGGCTCAAGGGCCGGCAGGGCCATTTGAGACAAATTGTTTCAAGCCAGAGAGTGCCATGTCATAGGTCGTCGTACAACTTCTTATTTTTCGTTCGCGCTCCTTCCCTCCTTTAGGCTTCAGCGATCCCGCGATGATAGTCATACGACCACCTCCCCCGGTGACGCCCCTCCTGCGTGTGTCGCCTGTCGCCGGCAAACCCTCAGGGAGCAAGCGGCAGGCACGCGCATTCATAGGGTAAGCATCGACGTTGTTGCAGGCCGCCCTGAGCGCTCAATGCACAACGATCCCTCCCACCTGTCTGGTAGGCTTCTTATATTTTTTTATGTGATAGAGTGTTGCCAACAGAATAAAGCAGTGGCCGCTTTTATTTGTGCTGATAGCCTACTGACACCAAGTGCAATTGATAAGACTTCGCATTTGTAGTGAGCGGAAGCGAACGACTTTTCCTTCGCAGATGTAAGAAAATTCGGAAGGTGACAAATCGGTCAACGGTGCGGGCAATGAATCATCCCATTGCCACAAAACGCGGCATAATATCGCGCCGCCTCAATGTGAATGCGATAGCCCACCTGTGGGCTAGGCCTAGCCTGATCTACGAGCCGCAAGGCGACAGCCGCGGGTTAGCGCCCTTCTATACAAGACAAGCGTTTTTCACCGTTCGATTCAACACTAGGAAGGTTGAAGTTGATGGAGCAACTGAGTAAAGCCGTGAGTGGCAGTGTAAATTTTGAGATCCCTATCTCGGTGGCCGCCATGCCCGATAATGCATCGAAGATTTCGAAAGTGGCCATTTTGCTCTGTACGTACCAGGGCCAGAATTACCTGGCAGAGCAATTGGATTCGTTCATTGCCCAATCACACAAGCATTGGGAAGTGTGGGCATCCGACGATGGCTCGAAAGACTCAACCTACTCGATCTTGGAAACATATCGAAACAAATGGTCCGAGGGACAACTGGCTGTTTGCCATGGGCCTGCCGAAGGCTTCGCCGCCAATTTTCTTTCCCTCACCTGCAAACCCGATCTTGCAGCAGACTTTTATGCCTACGCCGATCAGGATGATGTCTGGGAGGCGGACAAGCTCTCGCGTGCCTTGCAATGGTTGGAAAAAGTACCCGCCGACGTACCGGCACTCTACTGCTCGCGCACCCGCCTGGTCGATGCCGATAACAATGAAATCGGCATGTCTCCACTGTTCGAAAAATCCCCGAGTTTTGCCAATGCCTTGATGCAGAACATCGGCGGTGGCAACACCATGGTATTCAACAGCGCCGCGCGTGAATTACTGCGTGACGTCAGCGAAAACTGTTCGGTCATCACCCATGACTGGTGGGCTTACATGGTCGTGACCGGCTGTGGTGGCCAGGTGTTCTACGACAGTAAACCCACGCTGCGCTACCGCCAGCATGGTAACAACATCATCGGTACCAATTCCAACTGGATGGCTCGATTCAAGCGCATCCGTATGGTGTTCGAAGGCCGTTTCAAGCGCTGGAACGATAGCAATGTCGCGGCGCTGAGCACACTGGAGCACAGGCTTACCCCCGAGAACCGAGAAACATTCAGACGCTTTGCTCAAGCCCGTCAGATGAGCCTGGTTCCCCGCCTCGTCCAGCTCAAACGCAGTGGCATCTATCGCCAAACGCTTCTGGGCAATATCGGTCTGATTGCGGCTGCCATTTTCGGGAAAATCTGAACATTGACTGCTCTTGCGATCAGCGCCACCGGTTCAATTGAAAACCGTGTGATACCGAGCAAGGCCAACCTGCATCCCCACGCCAACAGGGTGCCAACGGGGAAAGTGGCCGCGGCCAGCCCCGTGCTAGCCTCGAGCGGCAGCCGGTGCCACACCCCTCAAGCGCTTGAAAGACCTGCCGCGTTGTTCGCCACAAGCGACCACGCTCAATATCCGAAACGCCTGCTGCACGAGACGATCCACTGATGAAATCGACACCTTTGACGATTCCCGTCTTAATTCTTTTCGAACCCAAGGCATTTGGCGACGATCGCGGTTATTTTTTCGAAAGCTTCAACCAGCGCACGTTCAAAGCTGCAATCGGCAGGCCTGTATCCTTCGTGCAGGACAATCACTCGTGCTCGGCAAAAGATGCCGCGGGCTCGCCCCTGAGGCAAGCCGAGGTGTTCATCTGATGCAGGACTTTCCAATCTCGCCGTGCGAAATGCTGGCCAGCCTGTGGCGTAACCGAAGCCTTGTCAGAGCCTTGGTAAAGCGCGAGGTGTTCGCTCGCTACCGCGGTTCGGTGATAGGCCTTGCCTGGTCATTCCTGAACCCTCTGCTGATGCTCAGCGTCTACACGTTCGTGTTCTCGGGCGTCTTTTCTTCACGCTGGGCCTCGGCCGAAGACAGCAAACTGGATTTTGCCATCATCCTTTTTGTCGGCTTGATCGTGCACGGGTTGTTCGCGGAATGTATAAACCGCGCCCCTGCGCTGGTTGTGTCCAACGTCAATTACGTCAAAAAGGTCATCTTCCCTCTGGAAATCCTGCCCTGGGTCTCCCTGGGGGCCGCGTTGTTCCACATGGCGGTCAGCCTGATCGTGCTGCTGTTGGCGCAGGTCGCAATCAACCAGGTATTACCCTGGACAGCCGTGTTCTTCCCGCTGGTGCTGCTGCCCCTGGTGCTTGGCATCATGGGGTTGACCTGGTTTTTCTCGGCGCTGGGCGTCTACTTGCGCGACCTGGGGCAAGTTACCGCGATTTTCACCACCATCATGCTGTTTATGTCCGCCGTGTTTTTCCCTATTTCGGCGTTACCCGAGCGATACCACATCTGGCTCCATCTCAATCCCCTTGCCGTCATTATCCAGGAGGCAAGGAAAGTGCTGGTGATGGGGCAACTACCGGACTTTTCGTTATTGGCCGCAATACTGGGGCTGGGTGCACTGTTTGCCTGGGCTGGCTTTGCCTGGTTCCAGCGCACCCGCCGGGGGTTTGCTGATGTCCTCTGAAATCGCCATTGCCGTCGACAACCTCAGCAAGTGCTACCAGCTGTACGCCAGCCCGCGAGACCGGCTCAAACAGATGATCTACCCTCGCCTGCAGGCCCGGCTTGGCCGCGCGCCGCAGAAGTACTATCGCGAGTTCTGGGCACTGAGCGATATCCATTTCGAGGTCAGGAAAGGCGAAACCATCGGTATCGTAGGCCTCAACGGCTCCGGTAAGTCAACACTGCTCAAGCTGATTTGCGGAACCTTGTCGCCCACCACCGGTTCGGTGCAGACCCGGGGCCGGGTCGCAGCCCTGCTTGAACTCGGGACAGGTTTCAATCCGGAATTCACAGGCAAGGAAAACGTCTACCTGAACGGCTCTATTCTGGGGCTGAGCGAAGCAGAGATCGATGCCAAGTATGACGCAATCCTGAAGTTTGCCGACATCGGAGATTTCATCAATCAACCGGTCAAACGCTACTCGTCTGGCATGTACGTAAGGCTTGCATTTGCCGTCATCGCCAATGTAGATGCGGATATCTTGATCATCGATGAAGCCCTGGCTGTCGGCGACGCGATCTTTTCGCAGAAATGCATGCGTTTCTTGCGAGATTTCAAGAAGCACGGCACCGTTTTCTTTGTCAGCCATCACGCCGGCGCTGTCGTCAATCTTTGCGACAGGGCGATATGGCTGGAGAAAGGCCAAGCCGTCGCCATCGGGCCGGCGAAAGAAGTGTGCGAGCAGTACCTCGCCAGACGTTATCAATCGACCGTCCGCGAGCGGCAGCCAGCCAACAACACATTGAGCCCAAGCACCGTTGACAGCGACACGCGCGCCAAGCGCCTGTCTGAAAGCCGCGATATGCGCATGGCTTTCATCAACAGCACGAATCTGAGAAACGATATCCAGATCGTGGAGTTTTCCCATGAGAAAAAGGGCTTCGGCAACGGCGGCGCTCAAGTTGATTACGCCGGTCTCGAAGACCTCGAAGGCAAGCGTCTGTCCTGGGTGGTGGGCGGCGAAACGGTCAGGGTAGTAGTTGAGGCGTCCATCCTGGTCGAATGCAGGAGCCTTATCATCGGGTTCAACATCAAGGACAGGCTGGGGCAGGTGGTCATCGGGCAAAACTCTCATCTCGACAGCTGTCTGACACCGGTCGCTGCAGCACCAGGCGAAACAGTGCAAGCGGTATTCTGCTTCCGCTTTCCGATACTGCCGCGTGGCACGTATGCCGTGGATGTGGCAGTGGCAGATGATCGGCATGGCGAGATCATCCAACTTCAGTGGATGTATGACGCCTTCATACTGGAGTCGCAAACTTCGAGTGTAATGGGTGGGCTGATTGGCTTGCCATTCGACAGCATTGAATTGCGTAATACAAAAGTGGAAACAGCAAATGAGTTCTAGATCGTCGTCGGCACCCAAGCCTGCCATTTTCATGCATATTCAAAAGACCGCCGGCTCATCGGTCGTCCATTTAGCCAGAGCTTATTACGGTAATGAGAACGTCTCCAGCCATGGCGATCATCTTGAGGGCTTCACCGACTTCCCGCTCAAGGACAAGTTTTTCAGCCATGAGCGGATACTCGTCGAGTTCGGACACTTGCCTTTTATCTCCGGGCATTTCGGCTATGATTTTGCCAAACCCTTCATGCAGCAGCGCTATTCTTTCACCTTCCTGAGAGACCCGATCGAGCGCATTCTTTCGTTCTACTATTTTTGCAAGTCGCGCGACCCCGAAGAGTACAGCATTTACAAACTGGTTCAGGAGCTGACCCTCGAAGAGTTCCTGCAGCGCGGGCTGGAATCTGCCGACGTCAAAGCGTGCATCTGGAACACCCAGGCTTGGCAACTCGCCAATGGTTATGGCAACTCCAACGGGCGCAACATCAATATCATTCCCCCCGAGGAAATCCTCGCCCTCGCCCTCAAGCACCTCGACGAGTTCTCCTATATCGGCTTTGCCGAGACCTTCGAGAAAGATCGGGACAATATTCTGCGGGCGTTGAACATCACCCCCCCCACTGAAAAGATTGTCACCAACGCCAACCCCGGACGGCCCATGGCAAAGGACCTGCCGCCCTCGACCCTGGCGCTGCTTCATGAGTTGACTCATCTCGACCGGGCTGTCTATGAAAAGGCTTGGTCGAAAAACAATTCATTTTTCGCGAAATATATACGGCCTTGGCTGCCTGTTAAGTGAAGCGTGATGCCGCTGACCTGACGGCACGTGCCCCACTTGTGAGGTCAGCCACTGAAAACACTAGGGTATTCAGCATGTCCAAAACCAGCGCACTACTCGATTGGCATCAGACCGAACGCCGTCGACTGATTGAAAAGAATCTGGACCTCACCGAGAACTGCCTGACAGGTTCTATCTATGAAGACCCACCCCTGAAGGCCCTGGGGTCCGAAACGTTTGACCTACAGTTGAGGGAGTACGGCTGGGACTGGCCTTCTGTCGCCCATACCATGATTGGAAGAAAGCGCCTGGCCAACGTGCGACGCTTGACCGAAAGTGTCATTGGCACGGGTGTCGAAGGTGATTTCATTGAGACCGGCGTCTGGCGCGGCGGTGCGTGCATCATGATACGAGCCGTGCTGGATGCCTATTGCATCAAGGATCGGACCGTCTGGCTGGCGGACTCGTTCGAAGGCCTTCCGCCGCCTGACGAAGAGAAATACCCGGCCGACAAAGGCGACAAGTTTCATACCTATGCCGATCTGAGTGTCTCCATGGAGCAGGTCAAGCGCAACTTTGAAAAGTATGGCCTGCTCGATGAGCAGGTCAAGTTCCTGAAGGGCTGGTTCAAGGACACCCTCGCCACTGCGCCGATTCAAAAGCTGGCACTGTTGCGCCTGGACGGCGACATGTACGAGTCGACCATGGATGCCTTGACCGCGCTGTACGAAAAAGTCTCGGTCGGCGGGTATGTCATCGTGGATGACTATAACGTCGTCGAGGGCTGTAAGAAGGCAGTGCATGACTTCCTGGATAGCAGGAACATTACCCCCGAGATCATCGAGATCGACGGAGTAGGCGTCTACTGGCAAGTGGCCTGATGACAATGTGCGCCGTTGGGTCCATGCCTTGCACGGACGCGTTCGTTCCGCCAGAAAAGCAAGCAACGCGTCTAATGGAAATTTCTGAAAAACCGTGGAGAGGTGCATGAGCAGCACACGGCATACTTATGATTACGTGGTAGATACCGCTTCACAGACTGCGCCCGCCAATGTGATACGCATGGTTGGGCAGCACAAGCGTGTGCTCGAGATCGGTTGTGGTCCGGGCTCCATCACCAAACTGCTTGCCCAGCAGGGCCAGTGTCGGGTGACCGGCCTCGAGCTCGATCCTGATGCGATCAAGCTGGTCGAGCCGTATTGCGACGCAGTCATGCAGGCCGACCTGAACGCCGCCGACTGGCCACAACTGCTCGACAGTACAGAGCGCTTTGACGTGGTCGTGGCTGCCGACGTTCTGGAGCACCTCTACGACCCCTGGACCACACTCAAGCGCATGGTGCCGCTGATGTCGCCGGAGGGCTATCTGGTCATCTCGCTGCCGCACGTGGGTCATGCCGCGATTGCGGGTTGCTTGATGACCGGCGACTTCGACTACCGCGACTGGGGCTTGCTGGACCGCACCCATATTCGATTCTTTGGCCTGAAGAACATGGAAGACCTGTTCGCCCAGGCCGAGCTGAAAATCGTCGAGGCTCGTTTCGTCACCAAACCTCCCGAGGATACCGAGTTCGCGCCTGCCTGGTCACGCTTGAGCAGCCAGGTCAAATCGGCCCTGTCGAGCAGCCCGCACGCTCATGTTTATCAGGTGGTTATCAAGGCGGTGCCGCTCAGCGGCCCTGGTGAACCGGTGAGCTTGATACCGCCGGCACCGGTAGACCAACTGTTGCCAAGCGTTTCATCGGTGAAATCACGTATTGCGGCAAGGCTGAGCCCACAGGCCAAGTTGCGGATACGCAAGATTTTCGGGCTCTTCAGAGTCCGCATGTGAAACATTTTTACTTAGGCATTGCCCGGTACTGAATAATTACTCATGAATACTATCAAGTCTCCCCCCGAGCAGCGCGATCAGGTACCACGACTGATCGCTTTCTACCTGACCCAATTTCATCCGACGCCTGAAAATGATAGTTGGTGGGGGAAGGGGTTTACCGAATGGACCAACGTCACCAAGGCGAAATCGTTATTTGATGGCCATTACCAGCCTCATCTGCCGACTGACCTGGGCTTTTATGACTTGCGTCTTCGCGAATCACGCCACGAGCAGATCAAGCTGGCCAAACAGTATGGCGTGGACGGGTTCTGCTATCACTACTACTGGTTCTCTGGCCAGCGCATACTCCGCCAGCCCCTGGACGACATGCTGGCCGATCCTGAGAGCGACATGCCCTTCTGTCTGTGCTGGGCCAACGAGAACTGGACGAGGCGATGGGATGCGGCTGAGCATGAAGTGCTCATCGCGCAGAGATACCTGCCTGACGATGATTTAAACTTTATCAAGTCGTTGGTGCCGATCTTTGAAGACACACGGTACATTCGCGTCGACGGCAAACCTTTTCTGATTGTCTACCGTCCGCAGCACTTACCGGATGCCGGGAAAACCCTGCTGGTGTGGCGTGACTACTGCCGCGAGATCGGCATTGGTGAAATCCACCTCTGTGCAGCGCTGACCCACGGCAACGAAGACTACAAGCAATACGGGTTTGATAGCGGGGTCGAATTCCCTCCCCACAACCTCAAGCAGGCGAACGTCAACACTGAGCTGTCCTTCCACGAAACCTTCACCGGCAACGTGATGCAGTATGGCACCGTTGCAGGCGGCTACCTGAGCAGGGATTACACCGGCCAGCGTGTATTCAAAACGGTATTCCCTTCTTGGGATAACACCGCGCGCACCAACAGCCGGGCACTGGTCATGTTAAACGGCACCCCGGAAAACTATGAGTGCTGGCTGTCTTCCACCATCGATCTGGTCAAGCAATCCAGGGATGACAATCTGATTTTCATCAACGCCTGGAACGAGTGGGCTGAAGGCTGCCATCTCGAGCCCGACCGGTTGCATGGCCATGGGTTCCTCCAGGCAACGCTGAATGCCAAGCAAGGGGTCCGCAAATTCGGCTTCGGCCAGTTTCCGCATACCCACATCCCCGTCATCGATGTAGCCGAATACCGGAGCTTCAAAGGCGACTCCCTGGAACTGCTGCAATTCCATGGCGCTCGGCTGTTTTCCCGAGTAAAGGAAGCGATCAAGCGCACCAAACCGCTTCACCGCGTCCTTTTTCCCTTTGTGCGCCTCGGCCGCTATCTGGTGGCGAAGTTCAGCTGATCAGATAGCCCCCAGCAGCGTGCGGACGGCGCACGCTGGGTCATCGCCCGATGCAGCAATGGTGAATTCGGGCGTGACGGGCGGCTCATAGGGGCTGTGAATCCCCGTCATGTTGGGCAGTTGCCCATTCCTGGCCTTTTTGTAGAGTCCCTTGGGATCACGCTGTTCACAGACCTCTAACGGCGTATCGACAAAGACTTCCATGAAGTGCTGCTCGCCTATCAGCTCCCGAGCCATCTGACGCTCTGCTCTGAAGGGGCTGATGAAAGCCGTCATTACCACCATTCCGGCGTCCATCATCAATCTGGCGACTTCAGCTACACGGCGGATATTTTCCACCCGATCGGCGTCGGTGAAGCCAAGATCCTTGTTGAGCCCCTGGCGAATATTGTCGCCGTCGAGGATATAGGTGCGCATGCCTTGCGCATGGAGCTCCTTCTCGAGTGCGTTGGCAAGCGTCGATTTGCCCGAGCCGGAAAGGCCGGTAAACCAGATAACCTTGCCAGCGTGGCCGTTAAGCCGCTCACGGTCCTGGCGACCAATGCTCAGCGCCTGGCGGTGCACGTTCTGTGCCCTGCGCAGGTTGTGGCTGATCATTCCAACAGCGACAGTCGCATGGCTGTACTTGTCGACCAGAACAAACCCGCCCAAGGTACGCGATTGCGCGTAGCTGTCGAAGACCAGGGGCTTGCTCAATGCAAGGTTGGCGACAGCGATATCGTTCGACTGCAGCTTTCTGCAGGGCTCATGACCGTGGGTCGTGACATCCAAGCGATATTTCAAGGCGGTGAGGCTGGCGCTGGCCCATTGATTGGCCAGCTTGATTTCATACATCCTGCCGATCAGCCCAGGTTCGTCATGCAGCCATACCAAGGTGGCTTCGAACTGATCAGTCATCTCCAGCGGGGTATCGCTGCCGGCCAGAATGTCGCCCCGTACAGCGTCCACATCCCGATCCAACTGCAAGGTAATGGCATCACCCGGGTTGGCGATGTCCAGGTCTTTGTCGGCAGTTACGATGCGTGAGATTTTGGCTGTCTGGCCCGAAGCGGTCACTCGCATTTCGCTTCCCACCGCCAACTGCCCGGAGGCCAAGGTGCCGCTGAGACCACAGAATGTGGCATCCGGGCGATTGACCCATTGCACCGGAAATACCGTTTTTGCTTCTGCAGGGTACTGGGCCTGGAGGGTTTCCAGGCAGGCAATCAAGGTAGGGCCCTGATACCAGGGCGTCTGCGCCGAGCGCGCGGCAATGTTGTCACCGTTCAGCGCCGAGAGCGCAATGGCTGTGACGCAGTGCAAGCCCAGAGGCTCGACCATTGCGTTGAAGGCCGCCTGGTGGTCGGCAAACACTTGGGAGGCATAGGCCACCTCGTCCATCTTGTTGACAGCAAGAATGATATGCCTGATACCAATCAGCGACGCCAGGTAGGCGTGCCGCCGAGTTTGCGTCGTCATGCCCTGGCGTGCATCGACAAGCAGTATCGCGGCGGTGGCGGTGGACGCTGCACTGACCATGTTGCGCGTATACAGCTCACTGCCTGGCGTATCGGCAACGATGAAGCGCCGGTGGGGCGTGGAGAGAAAACGGTAGCCCACATCAATGGTCATGCCCTCTTCCCGTTCTGCCTCAAGTCCATCGATCAGCGCGGCTAGCGCAAAGCTCTTGCCTTGCCCCCCCAGACTTCTGACGTCGGCTTGCAATACGCTCATGGGCTCTGCGCCAAGCTGTCCGGACTCGCACAACAAACGCTCCACCAAGGTGCTCTTGCCAGCGCCAGCACTGCCGCAGACGATAACCCTCAAAAGGTCTTGAGAGGCCCGCTGCCCGAGCCAATCGGCAAGCGTGGCGGGCACCCGCGCAGGTTGCTCGGACGAGCGCATTTTTGTAGCACGCGACATCAGAAGTAGCCCTCGCGCTTTCTCTTTTCCATTGAGCCGGCGCTGTCGGTATCGTCCAGGCGTCCCTGCCGTTCAGGTTGGTGTGTGTTGACAAGTTCCATCAGGACGTCCTCGATTGATGTGGCTTCAGAGTCGATCGCACCACTGAGCGGATAACACCCCAGCGAGCGAAAACGCACGTTGCGGATCTGAATCTGCTCGCCAGGCAACAACCTGCAGCGACCGTCATTGACCACCCTGATCATTTCCGGCCGCACAACCACGGCCCTGGGCTTGGAGAAATACAAGGGAACCACGGGAATCCTTTCTAGGTAGATGTAGTGCCAGATGTCCAGCTCGGTCCAGTTCGACAAAGGGAATACGCGCATGCTCGCGTTCTGTTGCTGACGAGTGTTGTAAAGGCCCCAGAGTTCGGGGCGCTGGGATTTGGGGGCCCAATGATGAGTTGCGCTGCGGGACGAGAAGATACGCTCCTTGGCGCGCGACTTTTGCTCATCACGACGTGCGCCGCCAAGCACCATATCGAACTTGTGCTTTTCCAGCGCCTGGCACAGTGCTTGGGTTGCAGTGATATCAGTGAACAGCCCGCCACCGTGGTCAAAAGGATTGATCTGCTTCTCGATGGCCTGAGCATTGCTGTGCACCAGCATCTCCATGCCGCTTTCCCGCATCATCAAGTCCCTGAACAGGTACATTTCCTGAAAATCCCAGCCAGTATCGACATGCAGCAAGGGAAACGGCGGTTGCGAGGGGTAGAAGGCCTTGCGTGCGAGGTGGAGCAAGACCCCGCTGTCTTTGCCACTGGAGTACAGCATGGCCGGGTTACGCGCCTCGGCCACCGCCTCTCGGAGGATATGGATGCTCTCGGCTTCGAGCCGCTTAAGGTGCGCAGACAGTTCGCCAAGTGGGCGGACCGCAGGCGTACCGAACCTGGGAAGCTCGATCCCGGCACTCATTACGGGCAAGTAAGCTTGGGGGCAGAAGCGGATCTCAGGCATGTCTCCGGCGTCATGCAGCAAGCCAACCAGAGCACCATGGGGGAAGATCGCCAGGGGCTTGCCGATATTCTGCTGCAACGCTGCAAAGGCGTTACGCAGCGCCGGCAGGTCGAGAGTGGCCAAGGGCACCCAAAAACGCGCACCGCGGGCATCGTTGGCGTGCAAGCATGGCTTGCCGGTAGGTAGCGGGCTCAGTTGGGCGAACAGTACTCGGTCGCGACGTTTGCGCGCCTGCTCCAACGCCCAGGCCAGCACGAGCGTATTGAGGCGGCGGTCTTTTTCGTCCCGCAACAGCACGTCACTCAACTCCGTAGGCAGCAGGCCGCAACCATTCAGGCGTCTTTCAGCTGTGCGTTTACTATCGGCTTGGCCACACTGGTTGAGGTGTGCGTAGGCACGCTCGGTGTTCCAGACCTGTTCAGCCTCCAGGCCGCTGATTGCGGCTGCGAAAACTGTCGTAATTTGACTCATTTGAACGCCCGAGTGAAAAATCTGAAGTGCTGCATATGATTTCTCACAAGATACACTTCATTTTCACATTTTGCGACGAACGCGAAGCGGGCCTTTGGTCCTGTCGCAGAAGTCCTAGATCAGCCCAGGCAATTCAATTGTTCGGGATACAGCTCTACAGAAAACAGCGAGGTGTTTCTGGCCAGATAGAAGTGTTCCTGGTGAATCTTGAACTTGCGCATTGCCGCCATCAGCTGCGGTTCTTTACACGCCAACTGCTCCAGGCCACGACGAATGCCGGCTTGCATGCTGGCCTTGCGTTCATCGGAAAAGCTGCTCGCTGCCAGGTTGATCCGGTAGCGATAAAACATCGTGTCGCCATAGGTCAAACCGACGAACTCAAGCGTGGTCAGGGCATCCACCTGCCTGGGCAGCGTCGCGTTCAACTGCGCAAGGCGTTCGCTCAGCAGCGCCTGCTGCGCCACCTTCTCCTGCTCGGCCTTGTGCGCGAAATAACGGCCAACGCCGGTTATCAACAACACAGCAGCGATACTCAGATAATAATTGCGTGGGTTGCGCCGCTTCTTCGGCGCCAGTTTCATCAACATCCTTGATCACTCGTACTGGATACAAAAAGCCCCTGGAGGAACCAGGGGCTGTACCGAACACCGGGCCGTATTACTCCACAGTTACCGACTTCGCAAGGTTACGCGGTTGGTCCACATCAGTTCCCTTGAGCACCGCCACGTAGTACGACAGCAGTTGCAGCGGGATGGTGTACAGAATCGGCGCCAGGGCATCGATGATGTGCGGTACCTTGATCACATGGGTGCCTTCGCCGTTGCTCATGCCGGCCTGCTCATCAGCGAACACCACCAGCTCACCGCCACGGGCACGCACTTCCTGCAGGTTGGACTTGAGCTTTTCCAGCAGCTCGTTGTTCGGCGCCACGGTGACCACCGGCATATCGCTGTCCACCAGCGCCAGCGGGCCGTGCTTGAGCTCGCCGGCCGGGTAGGCTTCGGCGTGGATGTAGGAGATCTCCTTGAGCTTCAGCGCGCCTTCCATCGCCACCGGGTACTGGGCGCCACGGCCGAGGAACAGGGTGTGGTGCTTGTCAGCGAACAGCTCGGCGGTTTTCTCCACCACCTGGTCCATGGCCAAGGCCTCGCCCAGGCGGGTCGGCAGGCGGCGCAGCTCTTCTACCAGTTCGGCCTCGACGCCATGTTCCAGGGTGCCACGCACCTGGCCCAGGGCCAGGGTCAGCAGCATCAGCGATACCAGCTGGGTGGTGAAGGCCTTGGTGGAGGCCACGCCGATTTCCGGGCCGGCCAAGGTCAGCAGGGTCAGGTCGGACTCGCGCACCAGCGAGCTGATGCCGACGTTGCAGATCGCCAGGCTGCCGAGGAAGCCCAGTTCCTTGGCGTTGCGCAGGGCGGCCAGGGTGTCGGCGGTTTCACCGGATTGCGAAATGGACACGAACAGGGTGTCTGGCTGCACCACCACCTTGCGGTAGCGGAACTCGCTGGCCACTTCGACCTGGCACGGGATGCCGGCCAGGCTTTCCAGCCAGTAACGGGCAACCATGCCGGCGTGGTAGCTGGTACCGCAGGCGACAATCTGCACGTTGCGCACCTTGGCGAACAGCTCGGCAGCCTGCGGGCCGAAGGCCTGGACCATCACATGGTCCTTGCCCAGGCGGCCTTCCAGGGTGCGCTGCACCACCGAGGGCTGCTCGTGGATTTCCTTGAGCATGAAGTGGCGGTACTGGCCCTTGTCGGCGGCTTCGGCGCCTTCGCTGTGCTGCACGGTCTCGCGCTGCACCGGCTTGCCGGCCTGGTCCCAGACCAGCACCTGGTCACGGCGGATCTCGGCGATATCGCCTTCTTCGAGGTACATGAAACGGTCGGTGACCTGGCGCAGGGCCAGCTGGTCGGAGGCCAGGAAGTTCTCGCCCAGGCCCAGGCCGATCACCAGCGGGCTGCCACTGCGGGCGGCGACCAGACGGTCGGGCTGGTTGGCGTTGATCACCGCCAGACCGTAGGCGCCGTGCAGGCGCTTGACTGCGGCCTTGAGGGCTTCGGTCAGGTCCGGGGTGGTCTTGAGCAGGTGGTGCAGCAGGTGCACGATCACCTCGGTGTCGGTCTGCGAGGCGAACACGTAGCCCAGGCCCTTGAGCTCGTCACGCAGCTCTTCGTGGTTCTCGATGATGCCGTTGTGCACCACCGCCACTTCATGGCCGGAGAAATGCGGGTGGGCGTTGCCTTCGGTCGGCGCGCCGTGGGTGGCCCAACGGGTGTGGGCGATGCCCAGCTGGCCCGCCAGCGGGTCGGCGGTGACTGCGGCCTGCAGCTCGGCGACCTTGCCAATGCGCCGGCGGCGCTCCAGGCCCTGCTGGGTCAGCACGGCCAGGCCGGCGCTGTCGTAGCCACGGTATTCCAGGCGCTTGAGGCCTTCGATCAGAATGGCTGTGATGTTGCGTTCGGCAACGGCACCCACGATTCCACACATAAGATGTTGCTCCTAGCTGATAGCGGCGCAGATCAGGTTGATGCCGCGGGCTTGAATGCGGTCGCGTGCCTCCGTGGGCAGGCGATCATCGGTAATAAGGGTATTGACGCTGCCCCAGGGCAGCTCGAGGTTGGGGATCTTGCGCCCGACCTTGTCGGACTCGACCATCACGATCACCTCGCGGGCCACTTCGGCCATGACCCGGCTCAGGCCCAGCAGCTCGTTGAAGGTGGTGGTGCCACGCTCCAGGTCGATGCCGTCGGCACCGATGAACAGCTGGTCGAAATCATAGGAGCGCAGCACCTGCTCGGCCACCTGGCCCTGGAACGACTCCGAATGCGGGTCCCAGGTGCCACCGGTCATCAACAGCACCGGCTCGTGTTCCTGCTCGCTGATGGCGCGGGCCACGTTGAGCGAGTTGGTCATCACCACCAGGCCGGGCTGGCGCCCCAGTTGCGGGATCATCGCCGCGGTGGTGCTGCCACTGTCGATGATGATCCGGGCGTGCTCGCGAATGCGCTCCACGGCGGCCTTGGCGATGGCCTGCTTGTACAGCGACACCGGTTGCACAGCCTCGGCCAGCAGCTCCTGGGGCATGGTCACCGCCCCACCGTAGCGACGCAGCAGCAGGCCGTTGGCCTCCAGGGCGGCAAGGTCCTTGCGGATGGTCACTTCGGAAGTTTCGAAACGCTTGGCCAGGGCGTCGACGCTCACCTCGCCCTGTTCGTTGAGCAGGGTGAGGATATTGTGGCGGCGCTGGGGCGTGTTTCGTTTCGACATTTCGGCTTTAAGTTTCGATTCGAAAGATAAGTGGTGCAATCAAAACCTAAGGCCGCCCTTTAGTCAAGTGCTTACCCTGTAGGAGCCGGCTTGCCGGCTCCTACAGGTACAGCGCATGGCCTTCAGATTGCGCCGTACGTGCCGGGACAAGCCCCTGTGGACAAATAAAAAGACCGGCTTATTCACATAAGCCGGCCTGTGCAAAAAGCGCTGTGGATAACTTAGCTCTTTTTGATTTTCTCTGGCCGCTTCCAGCCTTCGATGTTGCGCTGACGGGCGCGGGCTACGCCCAACTGCCCGGCCGGCACCGCCTGGGTGATGGTCGAACCTGCGGCTGTGGTAGCCCCGGTCTGGATTTCCACAGGCGCCACCAGCGAGTTGTTGGAGCCGATGAACACGTCCTCGCCCATGACGGTCTTGAACTTGTTGGCGCCATCGTAGTTGCAGGTGATGGTGCCGGCGCCGATGTTGCTGCGCGCGCCGATTTCGGCATCGCCCAGGTAGGTCAGGTGGCCGGCCTTGGCGCCTTCGCCCAGGCGGGCGTTCTTCAGCTCGACGAAGTTACCCACATGGGCCTTGGCCTCCAGCACGCTGCCCGGGCGCAGGCGGGCGAACGGGCCGGCATCGCTGCCCTCGCCCATCACCGCGCCATCCAGGTGGGTGTTGGCCTTGATGATCGCGCCCTTGCGCAGGGTGCTGTCCTTGATCACGCAGTTGGGGCCGATCTGCACATCGTCCTCGATGACCACCTTGCCTTCGAGAATCACGTTGATGTCGATCAGCACGTCGCGGCCAACGCTCACCTCGCCGCGCACATCGAAGCGTGCCGGGTCGCGCAGGGTGACGCCCTGGGCCATCAGGCGGCGGCCTTCGCGCAACTGGTAATGGCGTTCAAGCTCCGCCAGCTGGCGGCGGTCGTTGGCGCCCTGCACTTCCATGGCGTCGTGGGGCTGCTCGGTGGCCACCACCAGGCCATCGGCCACGGCCATGGCGATCACGTCGGTGAGGTAGTACTCGCCCTGGGCGTTGTTGTTGGACAGCCGGCCCATCCAGTCGGCCAGGCGTGCGGCGGGCATGGCGAGGATACCGGTGTTGCCTTCCTGGATTGCCTTCTGCGCCTCGGTGGCATCCTTGTGCTCGACGATCGCCTGCACCTGGCCCTGGGCGTCACGCACGATACGACCGTAGCCGGTGGGGTCGGCGAGGTTCACGGTCAGCAGGCCGAGCTGGCTGGCGCTGACCTTGGCCAGCAGGCGCTGCAGGGTGTCCACCTCGATCAGCGGTACATCGCCGTACAGCACCAGCACGGTGTCGGCGCTGATGGCCGGCAGGGCCTGGGCCACGGCGTGGCCGGTACCCAGCTGCTTGTCCTGCAGGACGAAGTTCAGGTCATCGGCAGCCAGGCGCTCGCGCACCAGCTCCGCGCCGTGGCCGATGACCACGTGGATACCCTTGGGCTGCAGCTGGCGGGCGCTGTGGATAACATGGCCGAGCATGGAATTGCCGGCCACCGGGTGCAGCACCTTGGGCAGCGCAGAACGCATGCGGGTGCCTTGGCCTGCGGCGAGAATGACGATATCGAGGGACATTGGCTGGCTACCGATCCTGGGCGGTCAGGGGTGACCGAAGAGGGGAAATTCAGAAAAAGAAAAAGGGTAGCCGAGGCTACCCTTTAACTCAATCGCAACGCAGGTGACCGGCCGTGGCCAGTTACTTGCCTCTGCGCATTTGCTGGACAGTACGCAGCTGAGCTGCGGCCTCGGCCAGACGTGCAGCAGCAGCGCTGTAGTCGAAGTCCGAGCCCTTGGTGTTCAGCGCGTTCTCGGCAGCCTTGAGGGCTTCCTGAGCTTGTGCTTCGTCCAGGTCGGCAGCACGTTGCACGGTGTCGGCAAGAACCTTGACCATGTTCGGCTGCACTTCGAGGAAGCCACCGGAGATGTAGAACACCTCTTGAGTGCCACCCTGCTTGGTCAGCGTGATCGGACCAGGCTTGAGATTGGTGATCAGCGGCGCGTGGCCCGGAGCGATACCAAGATCACCCAGGTTACCGTGCGCAACTACCATCTCGACCAGGCCGGAGAAGATCTCTCCTTCCGCGCTGACGATGTCGCAATGGACTGTCATAGCCATCTGCTTGCCTCAACCTGATTAGCGCCCCTTGCGGGGCGCCGGGATTACAGTTTCTTGGCTTTCTCGATCGCTTCGTCGATGCTGCCGACCATGTAGAACGCTTGTTCTGGCAGGTGGTCGTAGTCACCTTTGAGGATGCCGCTGAAGCCTGCGATGGTGTCCTTGAGCGACACGTACTTGCCTGGCGAACCGGTGAAGACTTCGGCCACGAAGAACGGCTGCGACAGGAAGCGCTGGATCTTACGAGCGCGGGCTACCAGTTGCTTGTCGGTCTCGGACAGTTCGTCCATACCCAGGATCGCGATGATGTCTTTCAGCTCTTTGTAGCGCTGCAGAACATACTGAACGCCACGCGCGGTGTCGTAGTGCTCGTTGCCGATCACGTTCGGGTCCAGCTGGCGCGAAGTCGAGTCCAGTGGGTCGACCGCCGGGTAGATACCCAGGGAGGCGATGTCACGGGACAGAACGACGGTGGCGTCCAGGTGGGCGAAGGTGGTGGCTGGCGACGGGTCGGTCAGGTCGTCCGCAGGTACGTATACGGCCTGGACGGAGGTGATCGAGCCTTCTTTGGTCGAAGTGATGCGCTCTTGCAGAACACCCATCTCTTCGGCCAGGGTCGGCTGGTAACCTACTGCCGAAGGCATACGGCCCAGCAGTGCGGATACTTCGGTACCGGCCAGGGTGTAACGATAGATGTTGTCGACGAACAGCAGAACGTCGTTACCTTCGTCACGGAACTTCTCAGCCATGGTCAGGCCGGTCAGCGCTACGCGCAGACGGTTTCCTGGTGGCTCGTTCATCTGACCGTAGACCAGCGCTACCTTGTCGAGAACGTTGGAGTCCTTCATCTCGTGGTAGAAGTCGTTACCCTCACGAGTACGCTCACCCACACCAGCGAACACGGAGTAACCGCTGTGTTCCATGGCGATGTTACGGATCAGTTCCATCATGTTTACGGTCTTGCCGACACCGGCACCACCGAACAGACCAACCTTACCACCCTTGGCGAACGGGCAAACCAGGTCGATAACCTTGATGCCGGTTTCCAGCAGGTCGTTGCCGCCTGCCTGGTCAGCGAACGAAGGCGCTGGCTGGTGGATACCGCGACGCTCTTCTTCGCCGATCGGGCCGGCTTCGTCGATCGGGTTGCCCAGTACGTCCATGATACGGCCGAGGGTGGCCTTACCAACAGGAACGGAAATGGCAGCGCCGGTGTCAACGACATCCAGACCGCGCTTCAGGCCTTCGGTCGAGCCCATCGCAATGGTACGAACCACGCCGTCGCCCAGCTGCTGCTGAACTTCCAGGGTGGTTTCCGCGCCTTGTACTTTCAGCGCGTTGTAAACACTCGGCACGACGTCACGTGGGAATTCCACGTCGATGACGGCGCCGATGATTTGAACGATACGTCCGCTACTCATAGCTGGATCCTCTGAATTTTTGAACCGTTAAACCGCGGCAGCGCCGCCGACGATTTCCGAGATCTCCTGGGTGATCGCAGCCTGACGCGCCTTGTTGTAGATCAATTGCAGCTCTTTGATCAAATCACCGGCGTTGTCTGTGGCGTTCTTCATGGCGATCATCCGGGCCGCTTGTTCAGCAGCGTTGTTCTCGACCACCGCCTGGTAAACCTGCGACTCCACGTAACGCACCATCAAGCCGTCCAGCAGCTCTTTTGCGTCGGGTTCGTACAGGTAATCCCAGTGATGCTTGAGATCCTGATCCGGGGTTGCCACCAACGGTACCAATTGCTCTACCGTCGGTTTTTGGGTCATGGTGTTGATGAACTTGTTCGAAACCACCGAAAGGCGATCGATACGGCCGTCCAGGTAGGCGTCCAGCATCACTTTGACGGAGCCGATCAGATCGTTGATCGATGGCTCTTCGCCCAGGTGGCTGATCGCGGCTACGACGTTGCCGCCAAAGATGCGGAAGAAAGTCGCACCCTTGCTGCCGATCACGCACAGGTCGATTTCCACGCCCTGTTCGCGGTTTACGCTCATGTCCTTGACCAGGGCCTTGAACAGGTTGGTATTCAAGCCACCGCACAGACCACGGTCACTGCTCACCACGATATAACCGGCGCGCTTTACAGGGCGCTCGATCATGAACGGGTGGCGGTATTCCGGGTTGGCGTTGGCCAGATGACCGATCACCTGGCGGATACGCTCCGCGTAAGGACGGCTAGCAGCCATGCGCATTTGTGCCTTGCGCATCTTGCTGACCGCCACTTTCTCCATGGCGCTGGTAATTTTTTGCGTGCTTTTGATGCTCGCAATCTTACTGCGAATCTCTTTTGCGCCTGCCATGTATCACCTATCAGGTTAGCAAGCGGGGGCCGGAGCCCCCGCTGCGGCTTACCAGGTCTGGGTGGCCTTGAACTTCTCGATACCGGCTTTCATGCCAGCGTCGATTTCGTCGTTGAAGTCACCCTTCACGTTGATCTTGGCCATCAGTTCGGCGTGATCACGGTTGAAGAAGGCGATCAGCGCTTGCTCGAAGCTGCCGACCTTGGAGACTTCTACGTCAGTCAGGAAACCACGCTCAGCGGCGTACAGCGACAGGGCCATGTCGGCGATCGACATTGGCGCGTACTGCTTCTGCTTCATCAGCTCGGTAACGCGCTGACCATGCTCCAGCTGCTTGCGGGTCGCTTCGTCCAGATCGGAAGCGAACTGGGCGAATGCCGCCAGTTCACGGTACTGAGCCAGAGCGGTACGGATACCACCGGACAGTTTCTTGATGATCTTGGTCTGAGCGGCACCACCTACGCGGGATACCGAAACACCGGCGTTCACTGCAGGGCGGATGCCCGAGTTGAACATGGCCGATTCCAGGAAGATCTGACCGTCGGTGATCGAGATCACGTTGGTCGGAACGAACGCGGAAACGTCGCCAGCCTGGGTTTCGATGATCGGCAGAGCGGTCAGGGAACCGGTTTTGCCGGTGACTGCGCCGTTGGTGAACTTCTCGACGTACTCTTCCGAAACGCGCGATGCACGCTCCAGCAGACGGGAGTGGAGATAGAACACGTCGCCTGGGTACGCTTCACGTCCTGGTGGACGGCGCAGCAGCAGGGAGATCTGACGGTAGGCAACGGCCTGCTTGGACAGGTCATCGTAAACGATCAGGGCGTCTTCACCGCGGTCACGGAAGAACTCGCCCATGGTGCAGCCGGCGTATGGCGCCAGGAACTGCAGTGCGGCGGATTCCGAGGCACTGGCAACGACCACGATGGTGTTGGCCAGGGCGCCGGCTTCTTCCAGCTTGCGAACGATGTTGGCAACGGTGGAACGCTTCTGGCCGACAGCAACATAAACACAGAAAATACCGGAGTCTTTCTGGTTGATGATGGCGTCGATGGCCATGGCGGTCTTGCCGATCTGACGGTCACCGATGATCAGCTCGCGCTGGCCACGGCCGACAGGGATCATGGCGTCGACGGACTTGTAGCCAGTCTGTACAGGCTGGTCTACCGACTTACGCCAGATCACGCCCGGGGCTACTTTTTCGACCGCGTCGGTCTGGGTGTTGCCCAGAGGACCTTTGCCGTCGATCGGGTTGCCCAGTGCGTCAACGACGCGGCCCAGCAGTTCCTTACCAACCGGAACTTCCAGGATACGGCCGGTGCACTTGGCGCTCATGCCTTCGGCGAGGGTGTCATAGGCACCCAGGATCACTGCACCTACGGAGTCTTGCTCCAGGTTCAGTGCCATGCCGAACACGCTGCCAGGGAACTCGATCATTTCGCCGTACATGACGTCGGCCAGACCGTGGATCCGCACGATACCGTCGGATACCGAAACAACGGTACCTTCGTTACGGGCTTGGGAGCCGACATCGAGGTTGTCGATGCGGCCCTTGATGATTTCACTAATTTCGGAAGGATTGAGTTGCTGCATTGCTCTGCTGCCCCTTCAAACTCAAGATTTCAATGCTTCGGCCAGTTTCGCGATCTTGCCGCGAACCGAGCCATCGATTACCAGGTCGCCGGCGCGGATGACGACGCCGCCGATCAGGCTGGCATCCTCCGACGCGTGCAGGCGCACTTCCTGGCCTAACCGTGCACTGAGAACCTTGGCGAGTTTGTCTTGCTGTTCTTGGTTCAACGCAAAAGCACTGGTGACTTCCACGTCCACGGATTTCTCTTGCTCGGCCTTGTACAGGTCGAACAGAGCGGCAATCTCCGGCAACAGCAGGAGACGGTCGTTTTCCGCGGCAACATGAATGAAATTCTGTGCCTGAGCATTGAACTTGTCACCGCACACTTCAATGAATGCGGCGGCCTTGTTTGCGCTAGTCAGTTGCGGGGCCTTGAGCAGGCGCTGCATGGTGTCGTCTTGCGACACCGCAGCAGCCAGGCCGAGCATGGCTGACCAATTGGCCAGTTGCTGATGGGCCTGGGCGTGCTCGAAGGCAGCCTTAGCGTAAGGTCGGGCCAACGTGGTCAGTTCTGCCATGATCGCCCTCGCTTAAATTTCAGCGGCCAGTTTGTTAACCAGCTCCGCATGCGCGTTTTGATCGATTGTGGCGCCAAGGATCTTTTCAGCACCGCCAACGGCCAGGGCACCCACTTGGGCACGCAGGGCGTCTTTGACGCTGTTCAGTTCCTGTTCGATCTCGGCTTGAGCCTGAGCCTTCACACGGTCAGCTTCGACGCGAGCCTGTTCACGGGCCTCGTCTACAAGCTGAGCAGCGCGTTTCTTGCTTTGCTCAATGATTTCGGCTGCCTGTGCTTTCGCTTCACGCAGTTG
The DNA here is from genome assembly GCF_019139895.1 of Pseudomonas fakonensis. GTDB lineage: Bacteria > Pseudomonadota > Gammaproteobacteria > Pseudomonadales > Pseudomonadaceae > Aquipseudomonas > Aquipseudomonas fakonensis. The sequence goes on from NZ_CP077076.1 coordinate 6,135,726, forward strand.
CTGACCCGCTTTCTCTTGGGCCAGCTCCAGGTCGCGAGCTGCGCGGTTGGCAGCGTCCAAGCCGTCTGCAATCTTCTTTTGGCGCTCTTGCAGGGCAGTGATGACCGGAGGCCATACATACTTCATGCAGAAGAGTACAAAAATCAGGAAGGCAACGGATTGGCCAATCAGGGTTGCATTAATGTTCACGCCAACACCTCGCTCGGTCTTTGGTTCATCACAGCTATCAACTCGTGGTTAACGAGTGATTAGCCGGCGATTTGACCAACGAACGGATTCGCGAAGGTGAAGAACAGAGCGATACCAACACCGATCATGGTTACGGCGTCGAGCAGACCGGCAACGATGAACATTTTGACCTGCAGCATTGGAACCATTTCTGGCTGGCGAGCAGCGCCTTCCAGGAACTTGCCGCCCAGCAGGCCGAAACCAATGGCGGTACCCAGAGCACCCAGGCCGATCAGCAGAGCAACAGCGATAGCGGTCAGACCAACTACAGTTTCCATCTTTCCTCCCGACTTTTACGTCGTATTGGTTAGGTTTTTAGTTTGAAGCGGTAAAACAAATCGTTTGGTACAGCATGCCCTTGCGGACTTTTTAAGCCCTCCCCCCGAGCAGGCGGGGCAGGCTATCAGACACGCCAGGCGGTCTTAATGGTTATCTTCGTGGGCCATCGACAGGTAGACGATGGTCAGCATCATGAAGATGAAAGCTTGCAGGGTGATGATCAGGATGTGGAACACAGCCCACGCCCACTGCAGCACCACACCCAGGCCGCTGAGCCAGAGGATGCCAGTACCGAACATCACGGCGATCAGGATGAACACCAGCTCGCCGGCGTACATGTTGCCGAACAGACGCAGTGCCAGCGAGATCGGCTTGGCGATCAGGGTGACGAATTCGAGCAGGAAGTTCACCGGGATCAGCAGGATCTGAACGAAGATGTTCTTGCTGCCGAACGGGTGCAGGGTCAGCTCGCCGATGAAGCCGCCGATGCCCTTGACCTTGATGCTGTAGAAGATGATCAGCGCGAACACGCTCAGGGCCATGCCCAGGGTGGCGTTCGGGTCGGTGGTCGATACCGCGCGGAACGGAATGTGCGGGTCACCGGAGATCAGGATGGCCAGCTGAGGAATCCAGTCGACCGGAACCAGGTCGATGGCGTTCATCAGGAAGACCCAGACGAAGATGGTCAGCGCCAGCGGGGCGATCACCGGGCTGCGGCCATGGAAGGAGTCCTTCACGCTGCCGTGGACGAAGTCCACCAGCACTTCGACGAAGTTCTGCAGGGCACCGGGCTGGCCGGAAGTCGCCTTCTTGGCCGCCATGCGGAAGATGAACAGGAAGATCAGACCCAGCGCAACGGACCAGCCCAGGGTGTCCAGGTGGAACGCCCAGAAGCCCATTGCCTTGGCTTCTGCAGCCGAATGGGCCAAGCCCCAGCTGCCGTCTGGTAGTTGACCGTAGGTCAGGTTCTGCAAGTGGTGCTGGATATAACCCGAAGCGGTTTCTTCTGCCATGGTTGCCTCAAACGCCCTAAGGTCTCGAAAGTCTTTTATTCATCAGCAGGGGCGCGAACCAGCTGACCAAAAGGGTCAGCACGAAGACGCCGAATACTGCCAGCGGCGCCAGTGGCTTCACTCCTGCGAAGGTCAGTGCAAACAGCACTGCCGTCAAAATCATCTTGCCTGCCTCGCCTGCGTAGAACGACTTGACGATGGCCTGCGCCGCCCGGGCCCCGCTGAAGCGAAAAGCCTTCCAGGCGAAATACACATTGGGCAGCCAGCCGATCAGCCCTCCGCAGAGGCCTGAATATCCGCTGACCGCCCCTTTCCACTGCCACAACACCAAGGTTGCCAGCAGCAAAACAACAAATTGAGCCAGCAGTACCGGAAAAACCGCCCAGCGATGGAAAGGCAGGCGGTTTGGCGTGCGGATTTCCATCAAAACTGCTCCTCGAAAGTCGACCACCTAGTCAGTTATGACTTGGCATAATTTGTGCCGACAAAATGCGCGCAGAGTATAGGGGTGGATTAACCCCTATTCAACTATTGGGTAGTGATTTCCGACTGCGCGCTACAACGGGAATTGTTTCAGCGGATGTGAGCAAGCACGCCTTGCAGCTCATCGAGGGAGTTGTAACGGATCACCAACTGGCCCTTGCCCTTGTTGCCATGGCGAATCTGTACTGCAGAGCCCAGGCGCTCTGCCAGCCGCTGTTCAAGGCGGGCGATGTCCGGATCAGGTTTGCTCGCTTCGACCGGCTCAGGTTTGCCGCTCAGCCATTGACGCACCAGTGCCTCGGTTTGGCGCACGGTGAGGCCGCGTGCGACAACATGACGCGCCCCTTCTTCCTGGCGATCTTCCTCAAGGCCGAGCAAGGCACGGGCGTGGCCCATCTCCAGGTCGCCGTGGGCGAGCATGGTCTTGATCGCCTCGGGCAGCGAGATCAGGCGCAGCAGGTTGGCCACGGTCACCCGCGACTTGCCGACGGCATCGGCCACCTGCTGCTGGGTGAGTTCGAACTCCTGCTGCAGGCGCTGCAGGGCCAGGGCCTCTTCCAGCGGGTTGAGGTCCTCGCGCTGGATGTTCTCGATCAGCGCCATGGCGATGGCGGCTTCGTCGGGCACTTCGCGGACCATGGCCGGGACGGTGTCCAGGCCTGCCTGTTGCGTGGCGCGCCAACGGCGTTCGCCAGCGATGATCTCGTAGCGGTCGCCGCCGATCGGGCGGACCACGATCGGTTGCATGACACCGTGGGTGCGGATCGAGTGCGCCAGTTCTTCGAGCGCCTGCGGGTCCATGTCGCGGCGTGGCTGGTACTTGCCGCGCTGGATCAGCTCCACCGGCAGCTGTTGCAGTTCTTTCTGGTCGATCTTGACCGCCTGCTCTTCGAGCGCGCTGACGGAAGGACCACTGAGCAGAGCATCCAACCCACGTCCGAGACCGCGTTTCTTGATGGCCATGCGGATTCCTTAAGTTGTTTGTGCAGTGCGTGATGGACGGCGCTGGCGACGCACCAGTTCCCCGGCCAGGGCCAGATAGGCCAGTGCACCGCGGGACTGCTTGTCGTAGGCCAGGGCCGGCATGCCGAAGCTAGGCGCCTCGGCCAGGCGAATGTTGCGCGGGATCACCGTATCGTACAGCTGCTCGCCGAAGTGCTCCTTGAGCTGCGCCGAAACATCGTTGTTCAGGCTCAGGCGCGGGTCGTACATGGTGCGCAGCAGGCCTTCGATCTTCAGCTCCGGGTTAAGCCGGGCAGCGATGCGCTTGATGTTATCCACAAGGTCGCTCAAACCTTCGAGTGCGTAGTACTCGCACTGCATGGGGATGATCACCCCATCGGAGGCGACCAGGGCGTTGAGCGTCAGCATCGACAGCGACGGCGGGCAGTCGATGAGGATGTAGTCGTAGTTCTCGCGGATCGGCGCCAGTGCGTTGCGCAGGCGGCTCTCCTTCATCTGCATTTCCAGCAGCACCACTTCGGCGGCGGTCAGGTCGCGGTTGGCCGGCAGCAGCTGGAAATTACCGTGTTCGGAGTACTGCATGGCCTGGGCCAGGTCGCATTCCCCGATCAACAAGTCGTACACCGAGTGCTCGAGCTCGTGTTTATCCACACCGCTGCCCATGGTGGCGTTGCCCTGTGGATCGAGGTCGATCAGCAGCACGCGACGCTTGGTCGCGGCCAGCGATGCGGCGAGATTGATACAGGTGGTGGTCTTGCCCACACCACCTTTCTGGTTCGCGATTGCGAATACCTTAGCCATTGTTGCGTGTGTTCCCAGTCATGCCTTGCGGCGCAGTATCAGCAGGTGGCGCTGGCCCTGGCAACCTGGAACGGTCAGGGCCTGCTCGCTTTCCACTGTGAAGTCTGCGGGCAATGCTACCAGTTCGTCGGCAGGATGCAGCCCCTTCATTGCAAGCCATTGCGTACGGGCGTCACCCAGGTGGCGGGTCCAGTTGGTGAAATTCTCCATGCTGCTGAAGGCGCGGGAGATGATTCCGCAGAACGGCTGCTCAGGCTGCACCTCTTCGACCCGGCTGTGGATAACTGTGAGGTTATCCAGTTTCAGCTCCATCTTCACCTGGGTGAGGAAGCGGGTTTTCTTGCCGTTGCTGTCGAGCACGGTCACCTGCTTGTGCGGGTGCAGGATAGCCAGGGGGATGCCCGGCATGCCGCCGCCGCTGCCGACATCCAGCCAGCGCTGGGTGTCGCTGTGGATAAACGGCATGACGCTGAGGCTGTCGAGCAGGTGGCGCGAGACCATCTCGTCGGGGTCGCGCACGGCGGTCAGGTTGTAGGCCTTGTTCCATTTGATCAGCAGGGCCAGGTAGCCCAGCAGCAACTCGTGCTGCTGCGCGCTCAGCTCGACTCCGAGCTGGCGCGCACCTGTGGACAACTCTTCGGCGTGTTGCGGGGTGACCAGGGAACTCAAGCGCTTTGCTCCAATTCGCGGCCTGCGCCGCGTTTTTTCAAGTGAATCAGCAGCAGCGAGATCGCCGCTGGCGTTACGCCGGGAATACGCGAAGCCTGGCCGAGGGTCTCGGGGCGGGTTTGCTCGAGCTTGCCCTGGATCTCCTTGGACAGCCCGGAAATCGTCGTGTAATCGATATCCACAGGCAGGCGGGTGTCTTCGCTGGCGCGCAGGCGGGCGATTTCTTCCTGCTGGCGGTCAATGTAGCCGGCGTACTTGGTCTTGATCTCGACCTGTTCGGCCACTTGCGGGTCGATCACCTCGCCGCCGGTCGCCTCGATCAGCCCAGCGTAGTCGACTTCCGGGCGGGCCAGCAGGTTGAGCAGGCTGTATTCGTGGGCCAGCGGCGTGCCGAACTTATCCACAATGGCCTGGCCTTGCGCAGTATTCGGCCGCACCCAGGTGCTTTTCAGGCGCTGTTCTTCGCGCTCGATACCTTCGCGCTTGGTGCAGAACGCCGCCCAGCGCTCATCGTCGATCAGGCCCAGCTCGCGGCCCTTCTCGGTCAGGCGCAGGTCGGCGTTGTCCTCGCGCAGGATCAGCCGGTATTCGGCGCGCGAAGTGAACATGCGGTACGGCTCCTGGGTACCCAGGGTAATCAGGTCGTCCACCAGCACACCGATGTACGCCTCGTCGCGCCGCGGGCACCAGCTTTCACGGCCCTGGGCGCGCAGCGCGGCGTTGGTACCGGCCAGCAGGCCCTGGGCGCCGGCTTCTTCGTAGCCGGTGGTGCCGTTGATCTGGCCGGCGAAGAACAGGCCGCCGATGACTTTGGTCTCGAGGCTGTACTTGAGGTCGCGCGGGTCGAAGTAGTCGTACTCGATGGCGTAGCCCGGGCGCACGATGTGGGCGTTTTCCAGGCCGCGCATCGAGCGCACGATCTCAAGCTGCACGTCGAACGGCAGCGAGGTCGAGATGCCGTTGGGGTAAAGCTCGTGGGTGGTCAGGCCTTCCGGCTCGATGAACACCTGGTGGCTTTCCTTGTCGGCAAAGCGGTGGATCTTGTCTTCGATCGACGGGCAGTAGCGCGGGCCAACACCTTCGATCACGCCCGAGTACATCGGCGAGCGGTCCAGGTTCGAGGCAATGATTTCGTGGGTGCGCGCGTTGGTGTGGGTGATCCAGCAGCTCACCTGGCGCGGGTGCATCTGGGCGTTGCCCATGAACGACATCACCGGGATCGGCGTGTCACCCGGTTGCTCGCTCATCACCGAGAAGTCCACCGAGCGGCCGTCGATACGCGGCGGGGTGCCGGTTTTCAGCCGGCCGACGCGCAGCGGCAGTTCGCGCATGCGGTTGGCCAGGGCATTGGCGGGCGGGTCGCCGGCGCGGCCACCGGAGTAATTCTGCAGGCCGATGTGGATAAGCCCGCCGAGGAAGGTGCCGCTGGTCAGTACCACCGAGTCGGCGAGAAAGCGCAGGCCCATTTGCGTGACCACGCCCTTGACCTGGTCCTGCTCGACGATCAGGTCATCACAGGATTGCTGGAATATCCACAGGTTCGGCTGGTTTTCCAGGATTTCACGCACCACCGCCTTGTAGATGGCGCGGTCGGCCTGTGCGCGGGTGGCGCGCACTGCCGGGCCCTTGCGGTTGTTCAGGATGCGGAACTGGATGCCGCTCTTGTCGGTGGCCAGCGCCATGGCGCCGCCGAGCGCATCGATTTCCTTGACCAGGTGGCTCTTGCCGATGCCACCGATGGCCGGGTTGCAGCTCATGTGACCGAGGGTTTCCACGTTATGGGTCAGCAGCAGGGTTTTCGCACCCATGCGTGCAGACGCAAGCGCAGCCTCGGTACCGGCATGGCCGCCGCCGATGACGATCACTTCAAAACGGGAAGGGAAATCCACCACGCACCTCGTGCCTGTTTTCGCGAATAGAGAAGGTAAGCGGACAAGTATAGGGACTTAGCCCCCTTCAAAGAAACCTTCTGAGCAAAATTTGACCAGTCTGTGGATGAATGGCCGGTAAAAGTAAACAAAGAGAAAAAATACATAAAAGCTTTGTTTTTATGTTTATGTTTAGGGACCTATCCACATGTGGATAAGTGCTCATAACCCAGTATTGGTAAGGCTTACAGGATTTCATAACCCTGTGCCGTAAGGGGGTTGAGGGGTATGGATAACCGCGTTTAACCTGTGGATGAAAGTACCTGTTACCCACAGGCGAGGTTTTGCTCAGAAAAAAAGCCGGGTTATCAACGGAGCTGATGGCTAGTTTTCCACAGAGCTTACGCGCTCGCACTCCAGCCTGTGGATGAAGCTGTAGGAGAAGGCTTGCCTGCGATAGGGCCAGTACAGGCAAACTTTTCTGCAGACGAAAAAAAACCGCCCCATCAGGAGCGGTTCCGTTCAGAACTGCTTTGCCGTCACTTGCCGATACAGAAGCTCGAGAAAATCCGCCCCAGCAGGTCATCCGAGCTGAATGCGCCGGTAATTTCCCCCAACGCTTGCTGCGCCTGGCGCAAATCCTCGGCTAGCAGCTCACCAGCCCCCGCCAGGGTCAACTGCGCCCGCCCGTGCTCCAGGTGCTCACTGGCCCGGCGCAACGCCTCCAGGTGCCGCCGGCGCGCACTGAAGCTGCTCTCGGCGGTCTGTTCATAACCCATGCAGGCCTTCAGGTGATCGCGCAGCAGGTCCAGACCCTGGTCGCTGTCGTGGGCACTGAGGGTGATGGTCACGTGGCCATCTTCGCTCTGCTGCAACCCGACCACCTCACCACTGAGATCTGCCTTGTTGCGGATCAGCGTGACCTTGGCCGGGTCTGGCCGTTGGTCGAGAAATTCCGGCCACAAGGCGAACGGGTCGCAGGCTTCAGGCGCGGTGGAGTCCACCACCAGCAACACCCGGTCAGCCTCGCCAATGGCCTTCAGCGCGCGCTCCACGCCGATTTTTTCCACATGGTCGTCGGTATCGCGTAGGCCGGCGGTGTCCACCACGTGCAGCGGCATGCCGTCGATGTGGATATGTTCACGCAGGATGTCCCGGGTGGTGCCGGCGATATCGGTAACGATCGCCGCTTCACGGCCGGCCAGCTGGTTGAGCAGGCTGGATTTGCCAGCATTCGGACGGCCGGCAATCACCACGGTCATGCCATCGCGCAGCAAGGCGCCCTGCCCGGCTTCACGCTGCACTGTGGACAAGTCCTCGCGCACCGTATCGAGCATGCCCAGCACATGGCCGTCGGCGAGAAAATCAATTTCTTCTTCCGGGAAGTCGATGGCCGCCTCGACGTAGATGCGCAGCGCAATCAACGCCTCGGTGAGGTCATGCACACGCTTGGAGAACGCCCCCTGCAGCGAACGCAGGGCGTTGCGGGCTGCTTGCGTTGAGCTGGCTTCGATCAGGTCGGCGATGGCTTCGGCCTGGGCCAGGTCGAGCTTGTCGTTGAGGAACGCGCGTTCGCTGAACTCCCCGGGGCGTGCCAGGCGGCAACCCAACTGCAGGCAACGCTGCAGCAGCATGTCCATCACTACCGGGCCACCGTGGCCTTGCAGCTCCAGCACATCTTCGCCGGTGAACGAGTTCGGCCCGGGAAAGAACAGCGCGATGCCTTCGTCCAGCACCAGGCCTTCGGCGTCGCGGAACGGGCCATAGTGGGCGTGGCGCGGGGTCAGGTTGCGGCCGGTGATGGCAAGGCCGGCCTGGCTGGCCAGTGGCCCTGACAAACGGACGATACCCACACCGCCGCGGCCCTGGGCGGTGGCAATGGCGGCGATGGTTTCACGCACAGTGTTCATGCTCGAAGCCTCTAAACAAATACGACAGATAGCAAAAACGCCCCACGAGGGGGCGTTTTATTCACAGGCTAGACGATCAGCCCGTCAAGCAGCAGCGTTCTTGCTGGCTGCTTCGATGCGACGGGTAATGAACCACTGCTGCGAAATCGACAGGCAGTTGTTCACAACCCAGTACAGCACCAGGCCGGCCGGGAACCAGAGGAAGAAGAAGGTGAAGATGATCGGCATCATTTTCATGACCTTCGCCTGCATCGGGTCCGGCGGCGTCGGGTTCAGGCGCTGCTGGATGAACATGGTGGCGCCCATGATGATCGGCAGGATGAAGAACGGATCCTTGATCGACAGGTCGGTGATCCACAGCATCCACGGGGCCTGGCGCATTTCCACGCTTTCCAGCAGTACCCAGTACAGGGCCAGGAATACCGGCATCTGCACCAGGATCGGCAGGCAGCCGCCCAGCGGGTTGATCTTCTCTTTCTTGTACAGCTCCATCATCGCCTGGGACAGCTTCTGGCGATCGTCACCGAAGCGTTCCTTGAGCTGGGCGAGCTTCGGCGCCACGGCACGCATGCGCGCCATCGAGCGATAGCTGGCAGCCGACAGCGGGAAGAACAGGCCCTTGATGAGCATGGTCAGCACGATGATCGACCAGCCCCAGTTACCCAGCAGGCTGTGGATATGTTGCAGCAGCCAGAAGATCGGCTGGGCGATGAACCACAGGAAGCCGTAGTCGACGGTCAGTTCCAGGCCTGGGGACAACTCCTTGAGCTTGGACTGGATCTTCGGGCCGGCGTACAGCATGGCGCTGGTTTCGGCCTTGGCGCCGGCAGGCACGCTGATGGCCGGGCCGGTGTAGCCGATGATGTAGTTGCCCTGGCTGTCCTTGCGGGTCTGCACGGCGTTGTTGTCCGACTTGGCCGGAATCCATGCAGTCACGAAGTAGTGTTGCAGCCAGGCGACCCAACCGCCGGACACATTTTCTTTCAAACCGCCCTTGTCCATGTCTTTCATCGACACTTTCTTGTACGGCTCGGAAGCTGTCCACAGGGCAGCGCCCAGGTAGGTTGCGGTACCGGTGGCGGTGCTGGAGGACGGATCGGAGCTGGCGTCACGCTTGAGCTGGGCAAACAGGTTGCCGTTCCAGGCCTGGCCGCTCTGGTTGTCGATCAGGTAGCTGACGGTCAGGTCGTACTCACCGCGCTTGAAGCTGAAGCGCTTGATGTAGTTGACGCCGTTGTCGCTGAACTTCAGGTCGACGACCAGTTGATCCTGGCCGTCGGCCAGCTGGAAGCTCTTGGCTTCGGCGGCATACAGCGGGCGACCGCTGCTGCGGGCATCCGGACCGTTAGCGCCGGTCAGGCCGGACTGCGCCAGGTAGACACGTTCGCCGCCGTTATCGAACAGCTGGAACGGAATCTCCGGGTGGTCCTGGCGACGCGGGTACTTGGGCAGGGTCAGCTGGACGATGTCGCCACCGACCGGGTCGATAGCCAGTTCCAGGACGTCGGTCTTGACCCGGATCAGGTCCTTGCTGACCGCGACCGGGGCGAGTTCCGCCGGGGTGGATTCAGCATTGGCGCTCGGCACATCGGCGCTGGCGCCGGCGTTGCCGGCCGGGACGGTGTCCGGCAGGGCCGGGGCAGCAGTGCTGGCAGCAGTATTCTGAGTCGGCAGGGCAGCCTGGCCGTAGTCCTGGTTCCACTTGAGGACCATGACGTAGGACACGATTGCCAGGGCGACGATCAGGATCGTGCGTTTAATATCCATGATTACTCGGCTATCGAAGAAGTTCGGGAGGAAGGAGCTGGTGGAACAGGGTCGAAACCGCCGTCGTTCCACGGATGACAACGCCCCAGGCGACGAACGGCCAGCCACCCACCACGCAACAAGCCATGGTTTTCGATGGCTTCGTATGCATAACAGGAACAGCTGGGATAGAAACGACAGTGACTGGCCATCAGAGGACTGATGGCGTAACGGTAGAACTGGATCGGAACGAGGGCCAGTTTACGCATCGTGACTGTCTACCCCTGCAGGATCGGCATTCGCCGCTGGAGAGGGTCGACTGCGGACCAGTCGCTTCCAGAGCTTGCCAAAGTGTTGGTGCAATTCTGGGTTTTCCACTTCGCCCAACCCCTTGCGTGCAACGATCACGATATCCAGACCCGCCAACGACTGCTGGTTCAGGCGGAATGAATCGCGCATCAGGCGTTTCAGGCGATTGCGTTGAACGGCGAGCTTGACGCTCTTCTTGCCGATCACCAAGCCGAGGCGTGGGTGATCAAGGCCGTTCTCGCGGGCAAGGATAAGCAGGTTTTTCCCTGGAACCTTGCCGGTTGGGGAGTCGAAGACCGCTTTGAAGTGTCGGGGTGTAAGCAGTCGCTTTTCCCGACTGAAGTCCTGACTCACCACCAGTGCCGAAAAATCAAACGGCCAGACGCTTACGGCCTTTGGCACGACGACGCGACAGAACGGCACGGCCGTTCTTGGTAGCCATACGGGCACGGAAACCGTGGGTGCGGGCGCGCTTGATGGTGCTTGGTTGGAAAGTACGTTTCATGGCGTGTTACCTGGGTTAGTCGACAACGGGCCGGAAGGGCCCCCTTTTTAAGAGATCGGCGATTCTAGAGAAAGCAAGCCAATAGGTCAATTTCCAACCAGCCTTTCCTTAATGAAGGTGCTCGACGGTGGAGGGAAGGTTTCGCTTGCCTGGCAGGCGAGACGCAGCACAACATGAAAAAAATAAAGATGCATATAAAAAGCTTTTCTGAAGAACTTATAAAGCTTAAGTGGATAACCTTCTGTGGATAACCACTTACAGCCCAGTATTTAAGCCGTGTACAGAGATTCAAAACCTTGTCGGTAACAGGTGCGGCTGTTGTGCTGGACATGCGCACAAGCTGTGCAGGAAAGGCCTGTTTATCCACAGGTGATTTATCCACAGGGTCGAACCCAGGGTTGTGCATAGCACTCATGTAGCGTTATCCACAGGGCTTATTCACATGGGTTGGCGCCATATTCGTCAGTTTTTGGCGGGTATGTCGGTGTTGCACAGGCCCTGATATGTGGATAACTGACCTCTTGCCCGGTACAATGGCGGTTTGTTTTTGCCTCATCCGGCTTTCAACTCAGGGGATATCC